>CAZSBG010000012.1:0-88777 GCA_964605145.1 uncultured Cytophagia bacterium
TAGCCATTTTTTTTATTAACGGCATCTATAATATAGCAAGCTTGGAGGCTGAATAATCACAAATTTTTCTTGATAAGCAAATTTTGTCGTTGCTTCTGATTATTCAAATTAATATCTTTTTGATCAGATAATTCTCAATTTTAAATCGAATTAATGAATCGTTGTTTCAAAGTCATGGAGAAATCATGGTCAAGCATATCGTGATGTGGAAACTTTTTATTGAGGCTGAAGGATTTTCGAAGGCTGAAAATGCTGAAAGGATGAAATCACGACTGGAAGCGTTAAAAGAAGCCATTTCGGAGATCAAATCGATGGAAGTTGGCATAAATATCAATCCCTCGCCAGACGCGTACGATATTGTTCTCTATTCAGAATTTGAAAATCTATATGATTTAAAAACATATCAGGATCACCCAAATCATATCGCATTTAAAGAATTTATTCAAAATATTCGTTCAGATAAAAAAGTGGTGGATTACGTCGTTTGAATTCCCGTTTCGATGACTCAAAGTTTTGGAAATACTTTATGAACCTTCCCTGTGCAGCCCTGGTCATCGGGCTGTGGATTCCGAACTTTTATTATTGCAGCCTGAACCAGTTCATTGTTCAGCGCACACTGGCCGCGCAAAATCTCAGGCAGGGACATTTGGGCATCATTTTCGCTGCTTCAATGTGGCTTCTCGTTCTGTTTGCCATCGTTTTTCCGGGCATTATGGCAGTGCAGCTTTACGGGGATCAACTGGTTACACCGGACAAAGCCTATCCCATGCTCATTCGCAACCTGATCCCTGCCGGGCTGCGGGGATTTATATTCGCCGCATTGGCCGGCGTTGTCATCGCGACGGTGATTGGATTCTACATTCTATTCTGGTAATGGATTTGATTGATATACAGATTGCTTTCCCGGAGCTTCGGGTTTAAAAGAACTTATTTTTCAGAAATCTCACATTGTAAATCAAGAGGAGAAAACCACGATGCCACTTTTATTCGATATGCCACTTGACCAGTTGACCACCTATACCGGCTGCAATCCTCGTCCCAAAAATTTTGACGATTACTGGGAAAGCGGATTGAGTGAGATGAAATCCATCGATCCCGGAATGGAACTCGTGAAGGCTGATTTTCATACGCCATTTGCAGAATGTTTCGATTTATATTTCACGGGGGTCGACGGAGCAAGAATTCATGCCAAATTTATTCGTCCCCAAAATACGCATGAGCCGCATCCTGCGGTGCTGATGTTTCATGGCTACACCGGAAATGCCGGCGATTGGACCGCCAAACTTGGATACGCGGCAATGGGTTTTTCGGTGGCGGCACTGGACTGCCGCGGCCAGGGCGGTAAATCCGAAGACAAGGGAGGTGTGTTCGGCCACACGCTCAATGGCCACATTATCCGCGGCCTGGATGATACTCCCGAGAAATTGCTATTCAGGCACATCATGCTGGATACGGCGCAATTGGCCGGCATTGTGATGGATATCCCGGATGTGGACGAACACCGTGTCGGCGCTCTGGGTGCCAGTCAGGGCGGTGCATTGACATTAGCCTGCGCCGCGCTGGAGCCGCGATTAAACCGGGCAGCGCCGGTGTTCCCTTTTCTCTCCGATTACAAACGCGTCTGGCAACTGGATTTGGCCGAGCATGCCTACGCTGAATTGAAAGAGCATTTTCGTAAATTCGATCCACTCCACCAACGCGAGGAGGAGATATTCACTAAATTGGGTTACATCGATATTCAGCATCTCTGCCCGCGAATCAAAGGCGAAGTGCTCATGGGCGTGGGACTGATGGACACCATTTGCCCGCCATCGACGCAGTTCGCGGCGTATAATAAAATCAAATCGAAGAAATCCCTGGCCATTTATCCGGATTTTGGCCATGAAGAATTGCCCGGCCACGCGGACACAGTTTTTCAGTTTATGGCTGGAATGTAAATCTCTGGAAAATTTATTTTGCATTTTTGGTTTGGAATTGTTATCTTTGCTTTGTAAAAAAAGGAAGTTCAAAATGAAAAAAATCCGTCCCATCGCTTTATGTTTATTCAGAAATAATGGCAGAATTTTGGTTGGTGAATTCCAGGATCGCATCAGCAAGGAAAGATTTTACCGTCCCCTGGGCGGGGGCATCGAATTTTCGGAGCCGGGAGAGAAGGCGGTCCATCGGGAAATTCAGGAAGAACTGTCTGAAGACATTGAAAACGTGAAGCTTTTGGGCTACCTCGAAAATATATTTTTTCACGAGGGCGAGCACAAGCATGAAATTGTAATGGTGTTCGACGGGGAATTTAAAGACAAATCGGTTTACGGAAAATCCAGGGTGGATGGCATGGAAGCTAATGGCCAGAAAATCAAAGCGGTGTGGAAGCATCTCAGTGAGTTCGGCGAGAATAGCCTCCCGCTTTATCCGAATGGGATGCTGGAATTATTGAAGAAACATCACTCAGAAAAGTAGGAATTTTCGAGTAGTTCATTTTATGCTGTGCTTGTTTTTTTATTAAAACGGTTAACGGAGAAAATAAATGGAAATTTTGGATAAAATTCCCTTTCAGATTGATGAAGAAAAATTACTGAAGAAACTGAGAATTGCTAAGTCGAGCGACTATTACAGCGAAATCAGTCGGCTCATCGAAAAAGTCGCGCCGGTGGTGCGGCCGAAGGTTGTTTTTAGCGTTTCCTACATCGAAGAAAAAAACGCGGATTCGATTGTGCTGGACGGCGTTCGGTTCACGAGCCGCGTGCTGAGCGCCAACGTGGAGAAGGTGGAGCGCGTTTTCCCGTTCGTTGCCACGTGCGGAGCCGAGATGGAAGAGTTCGAAAAATCGTGCGATGACATGCTGGAAATTTTCTGGATCGATACCATCAAATATTTCGCGCTGGAAACCAGCTCGCAATTTCTCAAAAATCATTTGAAAGAAAAATTTGCCCTCACAAAAATTTCCTCCATGAGTCCCGGTTCCGGCAAAGCAGACACATGGCCCATCGAACAGCAAAAGCAGCTTTTTTCGCTGTTCGGCGATGTGGAATCGCTCATCGGCGTGAGGCTCACGGACAGTTGTTTGATGATCCCCAACAAATCGGTGTCCGGCATCTATTTCCCGCGTGACGTGACGTTCGAAAACTGCCAGTTGTGTCCCCGCGAAGGCTGTCCCGGTCGCCGCGCTGCGTACGACGAAAGCCTGCTGCATTCGTATTTCGATGAAGTGACGAAATGACTGAAAATTCATCCCCCAAAAAAGTGATTGTCATTGGCGGCGGACCAGCCGGATTGATGGCTGCCGGCCAGGCCGCCCGAAATGGCGCCGAGACGATTCTGTTCGAAAAAATGAACCAGACCGGGCGCAAGCTGAGAATCACCGGCAAGGGGCGCTGCAACCTGACCAATGTGGCGCCGATACCTGATTTCATCGAACATTTCGGCAGGAACGGCAAATTCCTCCGCCAGGTTTTTTCCCGGTTCTTCAGCGAGGAATTAATTGAATTTTTCAATCACCTGGGCGTGGAAACAGTTGTCGAGCGGGGAGGGCGTGTGTTCCCTGCAAGCGGAAGCGCGCCGGAGGTTGCCGCGGCGCTTTTGGCATGGGTCAGGGAAAGCGGCGTTCGCATTATCACTGGAGCCAGGGCGGAAGAATTGATCGTCAGGGAGAATCGGCTTGTCGGCCTGAACGTATTCGATATGAAGACAAAGCAAACCGCCCAATACGAGGCCGATGCGATTATCATTGCTGCCGGGGGAAAATCGTACCCGGGAACCGGCTCCACCGGGGATGGCTATCGATTGGCAAAATCGGTCGGGCACACCATTGTTCCTGTCCTGCCGGCGCTGGTTCCGCTGGAAATCGCCGGGAAGAGTTGCCCCCGATTGAAGGGGCTGACCCTCCGAAATGTGGAGGTGACTGTTTTTACTGAAGAAAAAATGATAGGCCGGGAATTTGGCGAAATGGAATTTGAGGAATACGGCGTCACCGGCCCGATTATCCTTTCGCTCAGCCGTTTCGTTGTCGATGCCATCAGCGAGAAACGAAATGTCACTCTCTCCATCAATTTGAAGCCGGCGCTGGACGCGGAAAAGTTGGACGCCCGCCTGCTCAGGGAACTGGACAGCAATGGCAAGAACGAATTCCAAAAAATATTGACGGCGCTGCTCCCGGCACGATTGATTCCCGTCTGCCTCGATGCTGTACAAATTTTGCCGCAAAAGCCGTGCAGCCAAATCTCTGCGGAGGAACGGAAGCGATTGAGGCGTTGGCTGCATAATTTCACGTTGTTAGTAACCGGGTATCGCCCGTTTTCCGAAGCGCTGGTTACAGCCGGCGGCGTGGATTTGAGCGACGTTTATCCCCGCACTTTGGAATCGCGGATTCTCAACGGACTTTACTTTGCCGGCGAAGTGCTAAATGTGGATGCGGATACCGGGGGGTATAATTTGCAGGCTGCGTTTTCCACCGGGTACGTGGCAGGCCTTTCGGCGGCTGAGTTTCGAACTTTTAAATAAGAGAATACTTCAATCACCTGGCATTATTCTACATCAATCTCAAAGAAATCGGAGCGAACATTGCCTAACCAATATCTGCCATCAGATAATTTTGGCTATTAATACTACTTTTCTTCAAATCGCGAATTGGTGTCTATTAAAAGAAAAAATCCTATCCATGTCATTATGGAATAATATTTACTGCAATCTCTGATATACGAGACACAACATTACTATTGTTTATTACAACAAATTGTATTGTATGTGAACCAAGAAAGGGTTCGGGCACATAATCTCGGGAGGCGATAAAGGTAAACACATTCTCAGGATCGCTCTCGACATTGAATAAGCCAGGAAGAGATTGATATTCCAATGATTCATTCCGAGGATCAATTGCATTTACGGTTATTTTTATAGATTCTCCCTCTTTCAAACTACTTTTACTCGTCGTAATCGAATTTATCTTTGGAAGTGTGATAGAATTTTCAATTGATATGTATGATTCTTTTTTCAATATGTCAGCATCAATTGCTTTGGCTAAATCTATTACTTTTCCATAACTGCGAGAGTTAATTCTAAAGAGAGCATTTCTCCGAATAAACAATATATCTGTTACGTTGGTAGAATCAGAATTTGGTGACGACCACCATAATTCATCCCCGATAGATACTCCCTGTATTGGACCTTCCTGCATAATCCCGCTAATACTTTTCAGATATGCCAGGGCAGTTTTTACTGCATCTTCATGTGATTGATATATTCCTACAGTTAGAAATACAGATACCTGGTCATCAGGTTTCTGATAAACGAATTCCCTGCCTCGATTCCACTGAGCGCGTTTTCTTATAAATTCAAACTCTGGTAGATATTTTTTTGCTATGCCTTCTACGCCAATTTTGGTAATAAATGATTCATCATCTTTTGGATTAAAAATACCCTCGCAAAATAGAAAGAAGCATAAAAGCATTATTGAAAAAGCTATTGAGAATAAATTTTTTAGAAAAAGAGAACTCTTTTTATTCATATCGGAATTAACCTTCCGTTTGTTATTTTAGAAAAAAAAGAACTCAATACGTTATCTAAAAGGAATTATTTTTATTACAGATGTGATTATATAATTTTCATTCCAAACCCATATTTTAACCCTGGCTTTTTGGGGATCATCGGATTCGTCGACAGGTTTAAACGGATAAACTGTTAACACTCCGGTTTCAGAAATATTGCCAAAACCTGACGCATATTTTCGATAGCGTAACTTTAGATTGTTTGGATCTTGCGCATCGATAGTCAACTCGACAGGTTGTTCCCAGTTTTCGGGCAATTCAGAGGTGATTTTTACAGAATTGATAGTAGGAGCCGGGATATTATTTTTTGATCCATTTCCGGTCTCTACTAGAATACTATCCATTTTCCTGGAGACCGATTCAATCATTTTTGGATCGTAAGCGCCATTCCCATTAAACCAGACCATCATTAGAACATTATTTCGTATGAACGTAACAATACCCACTTGATCAAGTTGGTACCAGCAATTGTGGCCAATTTTGCCTTCTGCTAAAGGAAAATCAATGATATTTTTCAATGCCAATGTACTCATATCAAGTCTTTCTACCATCGAAAGCTCAGCATCATCGACCGAAGTGAATATCCAATATTCAAAATCGATAACGTTTAGTACCTCTGGCGGTATTTCTTGTTGAATACTCTCTAAAGGGAATGATGGAACGAATTTGACATCAATTGGTGTATTTTCAAATTTATACTCGCGAAGAGGGTCCATAAAGCCCTTGCGGATATGAAATCCATTTTTGGTAATAAATGATTCATCATCTTTTGGATTAAAAATACCCTCGCAAAATAGAAAGAAGTATGGAAGTGTTAAGAAAAAAACGAAAAGGAACTGTTTAATTCTCATATTAATTTTCTCCCAATTATTGTCTTTAAAGCTAATGTGCGAGTTATTATTTCTAAATGATTTTAACAGCAAAAAAAAGCGTTCTTCAAAAATTTTCACCGGTCTTTAAAACCATTCTTCGGCTCTGGTTAGCTTTTCCAATGATAATTTATATTAAAGAATGATAGAAGGCAAGTGATATTTTATTTAATGAAAAAAATATTGCGTCGCGGTAATTGTGCGAATTGCCATCTAACAACGTGTAAACCTGGATAAAAATTCCGGAACAAATTTTCTGCAAAATCGTTTGATTGTGCATATTATTCGCTTTCGTCCAAATATAATATGGAAAAACGATTGGAATAGACGAACAATTTGAGCAACATTTATTGAAGAGGAAACAGCAATGAAATTAGGTTTGATTGGATTGCAGAATTCAGGCAAAACGACCATCTTCAACGCGCTCAGCAATTCCAGGGCTGAGGTGACCGCATTCTCCAGCGGAAAGGCCGAACCGAACCTGGCCGTGGTGGATGTTGGCGACGAGCGCATCGATAAATTATCCGAGCTTTATTCCCCGAAGAAAACCACGTACGCCACCGTGGAGCTTGTGGACTTTGCCGGCATGAACGAGGGCGCGGCCAAAAACGGAAGCTTTTCGGCGGAGCTGATGGCGCTCATCAAAAATATGGACGCGTTGGCCCTGGTCGTGCGGAATTTCACGGACAGCCTGGGCGACGCGCCAACGCCCCTCGAAGACATCGAGCACATCGACACCGAGTTGATCCTGGCCGACCTGATTTTGACGGAAACGCGGTTGGAGCGCCTCGAGTGGAATTACACGCGCAATAAAAAGACGGTCGCCATGCAGCTTGAAGAAAAAGTATTGCGCAGAATTTTGGAGCAGTTGAACAACAACGAGCCAATCCGAACTCTCGTGATGACCGATGAGGAAGAAAAAATCATTCGCGGTTTTCAGTTCCTCACGAAAAAGCCGCTCCTGGTCATTTTCAATTCGGATGAGGCGCGGTTCGGCAAAAACGAAGAACTGATCGCTGCGATTCAGAAAAAATACAACACCATCGAATTTGCCGGCAATTTCGAAATGGAGCTTGCGCAACTGAGTCCCGAAGACGCGGCCATGTTCATGCAGGACATGGGCATACAGCAGTCGGCAAGGACGCGGCTCACCGGTTTTCTATACAGCATTTTGGGTTACATCAGCTTTTTTACTGTCGGCTCCGACGAGGTTCGGGCGTGGAGTATTCGCAGGGGACAAACCGCTGTGGAAGCGGCTGGCGCCATTCACACGGACCTGACCCGCGGTTTCATTCGCGCCGAGTGCTTTACGTACGGAGACCTGCTGAAATACGGCTCGGAAAAAGCCGTGAAGGAAAAGGGATTATTCCGCCTCGAAGGCAGGGATTACATCGTGAAAGACGGTGATACGCTGAGTATTCGGTTTAATGTATAGCTTGAAGTTATAAGTGACTAAAGTGTTCCAGAGTTCATAAAGTGTCTTAAGTGATCTAAAGTGAACTAAAGTTGTTTAAAGGTTGAACTTGTTTTCAGTACCTTATTTATTGTACAGCAATATCGCTTCACGGACGAACTTCCGAGTTGATCATCCGATCCGGAGAAAACTCCGGAACGATCTGTGCGACTAATGCGAGTTGAAGTGAACTAACGTTAGTTAAACGCTGAGTTTAGTTTTTATCTTTTGTTACTATTACTACATAGTCAGATTACCTTTTTTCTGTCATTTCCTCTGGACTTTACCCGGGGTACTTCCGTTGGTCGCCTTCGGTCGCCTGTATGTTTTTTACAGGAATCTCATTCTAAATCACGAGGAGATTCCCGTCCTCCAAAAAGATGGCGGATCTGCGACGAAAAGCAAAGTCTGCATTCATCTAAAAATATAATGAAACTTTGCAGGCGTGCGGGAATGACGGCGGGAAAAAATTCAAGTTTCTTGAAAGTTACAAAGAAGATTAAGATTATGATTATGAGTACGATTACGATAAAAAAATCAATCCTACCCTATAGATGAATCTTCGAGGCAAAGAGCATGCTATTATTTCAATAAGAAAAAAGTGAAAAGTGCTTTCGGTCACATTATAGTTTTGTAATATTGTTATATTTTCATAGAAAATTTAAGCCCACTCAATTTAGTAACCAGGGACACTATCAACATAAATTTTGCCCCCCAACTTTTATTTGATGGTCTCTGGTTACTTTTATTTTACCCACTATTCTTCAATTCATTTAAAATTGCCTTCAACCAGCCGCGGTTAGCTTTCAGAAAATTCAAAAAAAATAAAATCCCGAATCACTTTGAATGCATATAATGTGAAGTTCCAGACCCAATCCTGCTTCATCGATTTCATAAATCCGTATTTTTTTCAAGGGGCACACTACAGAAAAAACATTTTTCACTTGATTTTTATGAAAAAATTGATAGATTGAATTGAATTAAAATTCAGAATTTGAGGATGATATCATGAAAAGAAAAATCCCCATATTAATTATCATTTCGCTGCTGATTATATCCTGCGCCGGCTCTGTTAAAATGCTGCCGGAACCGATGGAGAAAAAGAACCTGTTGATCGGCTCAATTCTGTTCGATGTAAATGGCTATAATGATAAATATTTAACCGTTCGTGAAAATATCGAAATCGCCATTGTCGGTAATTACGTGGAAAAGGGTGAACTGAAAAAATTCGGAGAATGGTCCATCACCGATGAAAATGGATATTTTTATATTGCAAATGTCCCGGATGGTGAATTCGTAATAAAGGGTTTCAGGATTCATTCAGTTGGAGCCGAAAACTTAACGATATCCAATGAATTGCTCGATCCGAATGATAACTATTACGAACTAAAAAATGAGGACATCATCTATCTTCAGGCAAATTATTTTGATACAGCGTCCAGACAGAGAATTGTTAATTTTGGGCATCATATTTTTACAATTCATGCAAATGCATTTATTCAACATGAACGTTACGATGCACTGCGAAATATGAAGTTATCGACAGGTGAAATTGTCAGTGAACCTCCTGTCCCGCAATATTTTCTGGAAAAATTTTCAGGAACCCCCTGGACTCGTTATCTTGAATCGGATTTAATGTAACTTATATGGAGTGGGATGTCTTGTTGGGTGCCAGGTAGAATGAAAATCTGTTGAATTCACTTACATCGACCTGCCAGAATCTGTCCGCTTGTTGCAATCATTTAATTTAAAAATTTGTTATCTAATTGATTAAAATATCAAATGATACGATATTTTAAATGATAAGCAAGAATATTTTCAGGCTGATTGATAACAAACTGCATTTTAAAGATTGGGAATGAATCAGAATGGGTGACGAAAAACTTAAGACCTATGTGAATTTTTTAACGGCTCAGTCTTCTCTCAGGCGTGTTTCAGAACAGAGAAGGGCGAGCGAACTGTTGTTTCAGGGGGAGAAATTTGAATCAAATGGGGCGGGTCCTGATTTGCAGGGCGGTTCTGAATTGCGTGATTTGGTTTCAGAAGCGTCGGATATTTTTTACCCGGATGCAGTTCAACAGGAAATTTATCATGCAGATACCGGCACGCATATCGTTCCCTCATTCTTCAAGAAATTATTGGTGAATATCAAACTGGGGTTTGTGTTTCGTCCCGCTTGTATGCAAGATTTGCGAATATTTGCCAGGTGGGCCTATGAAAATAAAGTGCATTACACCATACGCGGCGCAGGCACCTGGCCGTTTGGCGGAAGCGTGCCAGTCAGTGGCGATGTAGTTGTGGATCTTTCGTATCTCAACTATATGCACCTGGATGGAGAGGAAGGAATATTCACATTTGGCGCCGGTGTGGTGTTCCCCCAGGCCCGAAAGTTTTTGCAGGATCGTGAATTTTCATTGAAGCAGGAAATTTCAAATCCAGGCAGCGGCACGCTCGCCGGCTGGCTGGCTACCGGCGGAATCGGTCTTGGCAGTTATAAATATGGTCATGTCAGCAGTTCGGTTGTGCTGCTTTTCATTGTCACTCCTTCCGGAGAGTTTTTAACAGTTACACCTGAAGATGAACATTTCTCAAAATATTTCGGCAGTGAGGGCCAGTTTGGTATCATTGCCGGTGCATCCATCAAAGTGCGCAGGGAATCTTATGTGATCAAACCCTATGCGTTTTCGTTCGATAATTTCACGGATGTATTCAACTTTATTCAGATGGTGGAAAAGACCAATTTAAAGCCAACATCAGTGATTTATTTCAGCAAGACCTACATTGCAGAAACTTATAAAATCGAAAAGAAGCATATTGAGGAACGCATTAAACAAGCGTTGGATAATAACGATCAAACGCGGCTGAAGGAAACCCGGGAAGATCGCGATCTTGTGGAGGACATGAAAAAATATCATCATATTGTTGTTTTTCATTTTGATGAGAATGTGGATTATCAGCAGGCGTTGAAATCAAGATTTTTCGGTGTGAGCGGGGAGCAGCGCAGGGTGAATCATATCAGTTTCTTTCAGTTGACGACGGAATTGGCGCACATCTTCTGGGATCACCGCTTCCTTCCTGTTCAAATTAAGCAGAACGGTCCATCTGTTCTTGTGAGTGAAACTGTACTTCCCACATCCGCATTTTTTGATTTTCAGAATATGATGGAAAAAGTGCTTGGACGGTTGTTGAATATCGAGCTCAAGCTGGAGGCTCATCTGCTCCAGAATGGGGAAATACTGGTGCAGGCTTTGTTTCTGGCAGATACCCGAACCTTTCGGCATAAATTGTATTTTTCGTTGATTCCACTGATGACGCAAGTCGCGTATTATTTTGGCGCCAAACCTTACGGCATTGGATTGTGGAATTATCCTTCGCTGAGAAAATGGCGAAGCGTGCATCAGGAAAAAGCAGATGCCATGATTGCGTATAAGAAAGAATCGGATGGACGTGGACAAATTAACCAGGGCAAATTTTTAAACCCGAAACGCCAGACATTGTTTTTCAAGCTGTTCAAAATTGTGACACCGCGTTTCAATAACTGGTTTGTCTCGACCTATGACAAGCGTTTGCATAACAAAAAAATGGTGTTATCTTATCCATTTGAAAAATTGGTGTGGCATGTCACCCGATTCATTTTTCCCCGCATGGTGCCGCCATGGCTGAAAGCCGGTGAACATAATCCCATTGAGCAATTGATTTCCGTATGCGCGGAATGCGATTCGTGCGAGCGAGTGTGCCCGACCTCCGATGTGTTCGGGCTTTACGGGCCGGCAACGCCCATCACGCGGCGTCACACCGCTCACCGGCTGATCGGGGGTGAGAAGATCAGCCGACAAGAAGCGCTTGGATTTCTCGCCTGCACACGCTGCGACAATTGCACGGACATTTGTCCCACGGATATTGATCTCACAAAATTATTTGATATTGTTGAGGAAAATCGAAAATTCAATGATGTGCTCGGATTTGTGAACGGGGAAAAGGAAGATTTTGTCGACCGTTTCTGGCAGATCATGAAGGAAAGTCCGCTCTATATCGATCATACGTTAGCGGTTCAAAAAGAAGAAAAATCACATCTGGCCCATGGACTTAAAATCCTCTACGACAAGGGTTTTGCCTACAGCGAACTGTTTATCGATCCGACGACATGCATTCACTGCGGTATGTGCAGCAATGAAAATGCCTGTATGTACGCGGCCCGGGCAAGTCATCCGCGGGAAATACCCGAGCTGATTCACGAGAATTGTGCGCTCTGCAATGCCTGCGTCAATTTCTGTCCGCAAAATAAAATTATGCAGCGAACCCGTTTGCAGTTTGAAAAATTGATTCACCATGCTGTTGATTTGGAGGAAAAACGCTATTGGACCAAACAGCAAAGCCGTGTCCACGATACAACGACCGTGGAGCGATCCACGCACCTGACAGAGATGGCCGATCGCTACGTCACTGAAGAAATCATCATGGAAATCGATAAAGAAGCCTCCACCGGGAAAATACCGGTGTCCGGTTCCGGCCAGGGAGACCGGCACATGGGGATTGGCTTTGACGCCGAACGATTCGCGCATTTCCACATTGTTGGCCCGGCACAAAACCGATTGCACGAAGGCGACCCGGCAGAGGAGCTGGCTGTGATTTTGGGCAAGCGGGAGGATTTCTGCAAGTTCGACCGCGAGGGTAAACTAATAAATCCCCTGCATGCCAATATAAAATTAATGACCCCGATTCTCTATAATGCAATTCCGCTGGAAAGCAACGGAAATGTTGAACTGGTTCTCATCAAAGTAGCGGAACAACAGAAAAGCCTGGTCGTGGTGCCGCTTGAACGTCTGCTGGAACATCATCATTACATCCTCAAAAACGGCGGATATGACCATCTGCCGCCGGTCATTATTCCTCGGGTCGATCATGAATTGATCGATCGGTTGATTGTGAATCCACACACAAACCGCGATTTTTTAACTGATCTCTGGCGTATGCCGGTCTTTGAGGTGGAATATCATCCCAATATCGGGCGGACGCTCACGTACATCCGCGATTCCATTGCCGGCAGCGAGAAAGAGCGGGCGCTCATCAGCGGTTATCTGGAAATTTCCGAATACGACCTCATCGGTTCGTTGAGTTTGACAACGGATGTTAAGGAACGAGTCAACCATTTTCTGGATCAAAAAGTGGATATTCTGCACATTCGTGGCCTGAGAAATAAGGACGAATACTTTGTCACGTCGCGAGCTGCGCGCGCGCTGCACCATTATTTGATGCGCATCGGTCGCCGGCATGAAGTCAGCATCCTGGCTTCCGGGGGCATCCGTCTTGCGTCAGATACGCAAAAAACCATTCAGCGTGGCGCTGAAGCAACGCTCGTCGACTTCGCAGCCCTGCTGGCCCTGGATCCATCAGCGTACCGTGCAATTATCGAAAACAAAACCACCACGGAAAAATTGCTCAGCCTGGATGTGGATTGGGCTATAAATCGATTGAACAATCAGGCTGAATCGAGGAAGGTGCAAATTCTGGAAGTGCTGGGTGCCGCTGGATTCAAGGATTTGAAAAAGACAGTGGGAGAAGAGGGGCGGCTCATCGATTTTCATAAACTGGAAAACCGAATACAGCGCACTATTTTTGAAGATGAAAAATTGTTGCAGGAATATGCTGATTGTAATTCAGATCTCATCGCCACTGAAGAAATTCCGGGATCGAGCAGGCGCTCATACAGTTCCCTCAAATCGAAGCTCCAAACCATGCCGGCTCCGCACGATTTTTACAATCTGGGCGAAGTGAACCAGGTGCTTTACAAGCGCGATTTCGTCTGGCCCGGCGCATTGATCGAATCCATGGGGCGCATGGCCACCGGCGATTTATCCATGCTGGATTTCAACAATGTGAAAAAAACAGGTCTGCTGGGCGACGGTTTCGATGTGATGAAAATTTTGTATAACAAAGATCCAATGGATGTTCACGAATCCGAGCTCGAGCATGTTTCCACGGCCCTGCCGCTGGATAAAGATGTTGTGCTCGAAGCGCCGTGGATGTTCGGCGGGAAATCGGTGGGTTCCATTGGTCTGGATACGTGGAAGGCGCATGTCACTGCGTCACGAGAATTGGGTATTCAATACGACACAGGCGAGGGCGGTTATCCCACCAGCTTCTTCTTGAATTCAAAGGGCGAACCGCTGTTTTTTACGGAAAATGAAATCCAGTTGATTAAGCCCTATTTTGAATCCGGCAGTGATTATACGATTGAACAAATTCAAGAAATTCTGGCCTCAAAGGGCATAACTGAAAAGAATAATCCGGAGCTCTATCAGAAGCTGAAACAGTTCCCATCGCTGAAGCCATTTCGTTTTCTGGTGGTTGTCGATGAGGAAGATCAGCCCTTTGTTTCAACGGAATTGAAAACAGGATTGTTTGGTGTTTCAAAAACCACAATTAAAAAAGCGCGTCGGGTTGTCATCGCATACAGTCAGGGAGCAAAAATGGGGATTGGCGGACACATTCTCGCGCAAAAAGTGAACAAGCTGGTTTCGTATATGCGCGGCGTGGAAGGTCTTGAGCAGATTGAGACGGATAAAGTGGAACAGCTTTTCAAAAAACTTCAAAAAATCGGCAAGAAGAAAGATCACCCGTTGAACGAACTTGCAATTGCCAATATGGAAGTTTTCGACAACGCAGAGCAGTTACAAAATGCGTCAGAGGAATTCAAAAACGCCTTATGGCAGATTCAGGAGTGTGTTTACAATTTACACGCGCAAAATGGAATTGATCCCCTTGAATTCAAAAATATTCTTCGATTATGCGAGGAAATTATTGATTATTCATACAGCAGCATCATTTCGCCGTTTCCGTTTCACAACTGTTATTCCATCGAAGATGTAAAGGCGTTCATCGACGTGGTGCGGATGATCAATCCCAATGCCGTGGTCGCCATCAAAGTGTCGCCTTCGATTGACATTGAATTTATTGCGACCGGCCTGGGACGAATTGCACGGGATAACACCGAAGAAATTTTAACCGCCAAATTCGATACGTGGCGAAAGAAGCACGAAAAATTCTCTGCTGAAATGGCCGAGTATGCTAAAAAATTCGGTATGAAAATAGAAATCTGGTTAGACGGTCCGCGCGGCGGCACCGGCGCTTCGCCCAATATCATCAAGGGGCAGATGGGGATGCATCTGGAATATGCCATCCCGTTGATTCATTATCGTCTTGTCAAGGATGGATTGAGGAATTATGTGAAATTTATGATTTCCGGCGGAATTCGAACGTATGAAGATGTGATCAAATCAATCGCGCTTGGCGCTGATGGAGTTGTCTGGGGAACGGCGCCGCTCGTGGCCATTGGCTGCGATCGAAATCGGAATTGTCACGATGGATGTTCGCGCGGAATTGCCACCAGTAATTTGAAGCTTCAGAAGCTGCGCGATGTGGAGGTGAACACGCAGCAGATCATCAATGCGTTCACCATGATTCAGATGCAGTGCATCCGGGCCATTGCTGCGCTGGGTTTGAGCGATATTCGAGAGCTTCGGGGGCGGTTCGATAAAATTCACTGGCTGGGATTGAAGGAACGCGTCGACCATCGGTATCGTGTTCGCAAAGAAGTGATCAAAGAAATTGAAAAAGATGAACAGCTTTTTGAGGAGCGAATGGCCCGCGCTACGGCTCAGACGAATTGTGGTGTGGCGGCAATCAATGGCACCGCGGCAATTCCCGGCCATATCCTCGATGAAACGCTGCAATCCATGCGGAACCGAGGTATGGATGGAGTGGGAATCGCCAAAACGCTCTGTTTCCCTGAGAATCCGGATGAGTATGCCTATCGCATTATGGTGAAAGGCCGGCTCCAAAAGGACGTTGAACGTGAAATAATTCAAGAGATGGCAAGGAAAAACAAAAAATATGATGCAGGAAAAGTGAAAAAAGAAGCGCGCGTAAAAACGTTGAACATGCGCGTGAATTTAATGAAGAAAATAAAGTCCATATTTATCGATCCTTATTTCGATTTTGTTGGAAAAAGCGACGTGTCCAAAAGCCGAGAACTGTACAAATTCAACGATTCCGGAGAAGAACGGGATTATGAAGAATTCGGGAATCCGAACACCGATCCCGGGGACGTATTTCGGTTTTTCGTCCGGGTCAGGGAGGAGGTTCTTTTTCACTTCATCGAAAATGAATTGCTGCGCAGTGGGAGGCCGAGATTTCTGGAGCAATTGTTCCCTGAAATTACACCGCATAATTACAAATCGAATGAACTGTTCCTGCAAAAAGCAGAGGATCTGTTTATTTTGCATCACTCGCATAATTTAACGCGAATTCTTTATGTGTCATCCGTGCTGCCCCATGAACTGGAAAAATTCGCCGGCAAAAAAATCATCCTGAATAAATTTTCCCAGGCTGGCGAAGAGTTTGTATTAACGGATATGAAGGAAAAAGATTGCGAGACCTATTTAACGCTTCTGCGGGATTTCATGCTGGCACATCCGTTCGAACATCATAAGCATCGGTACGGAATTCGGAATAATAAAATCGCTGCGGTGATGTCGTGCGGGAAAAATTTTGCGGTGTGGAAAACCGCCGGCCGCGAAATTCCCTGGCAGACGCCGGATGCGCCCAACAACATCATCCACGTGAGGTTGGCCACCGGTTCGGTGGTCGAGCAGATGAACTCGCATCCGTTTGCCAAACTGCACACCGCCCTGACACACAACGGGGAAACAACAAATTACGAAGCATTGAAACAACGCGTGGAGCAATTCAATTTGTCGCCACTGGCCAGCACGGACACCGAAGTGGCGTCCCTGAAATTCCACCTGACGGCAGATGAATGGGAATACCCGGACTGGGCTCTTTTCGAGAGTTTTTCGCCCACGACCGGGGACGACCTGCATTTGGTGGACGAATCAATCCGACCGCAACTGGAACAGGTACAGCGCGTGGAATTTACCAGTTCGCCGGACGGCCCGTATCAGTATCTGTGTCTCCGACATAATCCGTATACCAAAATAACGGAACGAGTTGATTTAAAAGATCCTGCCGACCTTCGTCCCAATGTGACCGCGTTCTGGAGAGACATGGCCAATGGCGAAAACCGGGTGTTCAGCATTATCGCTTCCGAAGAGCAGGCCATTAATACCATGTTGAAATTGTTGGATCAGGAGGACATTGTCACCGGCTGTGTAGCAGATCAAACATTTGTCAATTCAGGCATGATAAGCCGCTATCATTTCGATGAAAAGAATAACATTACAGATTACAGTTTTATTGATCGCTATGGCAGGTCAATTCAACTGTCCGATGTTGGCGCGCATTACAGCGTGCGCAAGGAAAAAGTACAGCAGATTCAGGATAGCAGCGATTTTGGGGACTGGAAGGCAGATTACCGGCGATTCTTCAGCGAGCGCCTGGCAGATATTGAATTCCAAGAATTCAGATGGCTTTTGCATGAACTCGTGGAGAATGCATCGGATAATCAGGCGTTTGCAGGGGCACTTGACATTCTCACCTGGCTGCGCGATTATTTGCGTACACTGAACTGCGGCGATAAGGCGCAAAGTTCACTGATCGATATCACCCAGTATTGCATCAATGCGCTGCTGGATCGTGCAAACGATGAAATTTTCACGGATTATGTTTGGTGCTCTCAGGAAGTAGCCGCCGCATTCAATACATCCGCAAGTGAGAATCAGACGCTGGTCATTGATGCTGAGAAATTCCTGGCCGAGGGCACCGACCCTGAATTTTCATTGGCAGCATTTCTGTCGCAAGCGTACGGACTGGGCTGGAGACGATTCGTTTTGTACCGAACATCAGGGCAGCGGCTCATTTCAACAGCCTCCGTTGGCAACGGAGATGCGGATGATGTGGTGATGGATGTTTACGGTTCTGTGGGCGAATATTTTGGCGCGTTTATGCAGGGGGGCATTCTGCGACTCCATGGCAATGCCCAGAATTTTGCCGGGATGTGCATGCATCATGGGGAGTTGTATATTTACGGCAACGCTGGAAAAGTATGCGGTTATGCTTCCAAAGGTGGAAAAGTGTTTATCATGGGCAATGTGGTGGATCGCTGCTGGACTAATTCGGTGAATGATTCCCGCTGCCAGGATTTGGAGGTGATGATTCTGGGCTCCGCGACAAAATACGCCGGCGAATCACTCATGGGCGGCAAGTTTTTCTTCGCCGGGCTGCATTTTGATGTGAAGGGAAATCTCTGCTTCAACGAGAGGCCATATCTGGGAACGAAAATGTTGGGCGGCGCTTCCCGCGGTGATTTTATTTTCTTCGATCCGGAAAACAGGCTCATTCCTGCACAATATGTTCACGGAATTCAGAAAATATTTTCCCAGGAAGAATGGCAAGCGTTCAAAGATACGGCAATAAAGGTTTTTCAGCTTTCGAATATTCGAATCGACGAAACGGATGGTGTTGAGGCCATAGAAGTTGGCGATAAAATGTATCCACTCGTGCCGGATAATTTTAAATTCATCGCTCCAAAGGGTGGACTTAAAGGCTATGAATCCCATTGAGTTGAACTAAAAAATGCCTGCGAGGTTTAATATTCAGTAATAAAATGCAAAATCTCGCAGGCAAATTCCCATGAAAATTCGACTACGATCAAAATTCTCTTTCCTGAAAAACAGCATTCGAACCCGGTTAATACTTCTCTTTTTCATTTCTACCACATCCATTTTTGCCATTGCCGGTTACTATTTGAACTGGCAAATACGAGCGACGCTCGACAGATCACTTGGACAAAATGTAGAAAAATTAGCAGCCAGTTTTGCGCTGCAAATTGATGGTGCCTTTATCACGTTTATCCAGCCCGGCGATGAAGAGTCCCGAACCTACCGAAATCTGAAAAATCAACTCCATCGCTTTCAGGGAATTGCCGGGATCAATCGCATTTACCTGTTTGACGTTGATGGCAGAAGCATTGTCGATTCTGATTCTATGGTTCGAATCGGGCTGAGGTACACTCAATTGAATTACAATCAACAGGAAATTGAGCGGGTATTTGACGGGGCAACAGCGAGCTCGGTGTTGTTCAAAGGAGTTGGTGGAAAATTTTACAAAACCGGTTTTGCCCCGATATTTCAAAAAGATACGGTGGTCGCCGGTCTGGCGGTGGTGGGTAGCGCGGAACTGTTGGATGCGGTTACCTCGATACAAAACGATTTGTTTCTGTTGGGACTGCTTGTCATTATGGGGTCAATCGTTTTGGGGTGGATTGTCGCGAGTCGCATCACAACCCCGCTGAAAAAGTTGCAGCGAGCATCTCAAAAAATTAGCCAGGGATACTTTCATCAGCACATACCTGATTTCGGAAAAGACGAAGTGGGTTTTCTCAGCAAAACCATGGAACAGATGCGCGAAAATATTTTAACCCGCGATAAGCGCCAGCAGGCAATGCTCGCCGGGGTGGCGCATGAAATTCGAAATCCATTGGGAGGCATCGAGCTGTTTGCCGGGCTGTTGGCCAAAGAAATAAAAGAAGATGATTTGAAAAAATACGCGCGGAAAATATTGGCGGAAGTGCAAAATTTAAAAGCAATCATTCAGGGATTTTTAGATTATGCGCGTCCGGTTCCTGCCAATAAAATGCAAACGGAAATTAAAACAGTCTGGGATGAAGCGCTGTTCTTGCTTGCTGGAGAAGTGGAGGGCGCAAAAATCACCTTCCGGCAGAAAGATGACGTCGGTTCCATATTTGTCGATCCCCGGCATTTGAAACAGGTGTTTTTGAACCTGGTGAAAAATTCCCTGGCCGTGCTAAAAAGTAATGGAACGATTTTTGTTGAAATAGAACGAGTGGACGATCAGGTGAAAATAAATTTTTCCGATTCAGGGCCCGGAATTCCAACCGAATTTCAGAGCCAGATTTTTGAACCGTTTTTCACAACTCGGGAGAAAGGCACCGGTCTCGGATTAGCCGTCGTAAAAAATCTCGTGGAAGAAAACGGCGGCGTGATTCATTATCAGGATGGCGGAGAAGGAGGAGCTTGTTTTGTAATTTCTTTTCCAGTTGAACTGATGAGAAGTTGAATCGAAAATTCCAATTATAAGAAGACAAAAAACAAATAAAAATCAATAATCAAATTCGAAGAGTGAAGTTTTTATGATTTCATGAAAGTGGAGAAAAATTGTCTGAAATATTGATCATCGAAGATAATGCCACCATGAGAGAGGCCATGGTGACAATCGTTGAGCGCATGGGCTATTCCTGCGATGAAGCGGAAAACGGGAATATTGCCATCGAAAAATTGAATGGCGGCGCCTATGAATTCGTGGTGAGCGATTATAAAATGGAAGGGAAGAACGGGCTGGAAATTTTGAAACACATCAAGCAGCAGAGCCCGTCCACGGAAGTCTTGATCATCACTGCTTACGGAACTATCGAACTGGCCGTGGAAGCGATGAAGGCCGGCGCCGTCGATTTTATCACCAAGCCGTTTTCTCACGATGAATTCCAGATGAAAGTGGAGCGCATCTTTCAAAGAATCCATGAGCGCAAGGAGATGTCCCGCATTACCGAGGAAAACGCCTATCTTCGGCAGGAATTGGATGAGCATTTCAATTACGGGGACATCATCGGTCAATCTGAAGCCATACGCAATGTGTATCGCACCATTGAGAAAGTCGCTGCGACCGACTCGTCGGTGCTCATCTACGGAGAGAGCGGAACAGGCAAGGAACTGGTGGCAAGAGCCATTCACAAAACCAGCCCGCGTAGAGATAAGCCTTTTATCCGGGTGAATTGCGGCGCCCTGGCCGAGACTTTGCTGGAATCGGAGTTGTTCGGGCATGAGCGCGGTGCGTTCTCCGGGGCGATCAAGCGAAAGAAAGGCCGGTTCGAACTGGCCGATAGCGGCAGCATTTTCCTCGATGAGATTGGCGATATTTCTCCCAAAATGCAATTGAAACTTTTGCGCGTGTTACAGGAAAAAGAATTTGAGCGCGTGGGCAGCGAGGAGACCATTCAGGTGGATGTGAGGGTGCTGGCAGCAACCAATAAAAAACTTGCGGATCGCGTTCAACAGGGCGCATTTCGCGAGGACTTGTATTATCGGCTGCACATTATTCCCATTTATTTGCCGGCGCTTCGCGATCGTAAAGACGATATTCCGATTTTAATTGACCATTTCCTCGATACGATTGGGACGGAGCTCAATCGGAAGTCGATTTCCATCAGTCGCGAAGCTGTCGAAAAATTAACCGCTTATCCCTGGCCCGGAAATGTGCGTGAACTGGAGAATGTGCTCGAGCGTGCGCTTGTGCTCTGCGAAACAGACATGATTTCGAGCGAAGACTTGCCCGTGCTCAATTCTGTACAATCGCAGTCCCTGCCCGGAGATATTCTGGATCGCTTTCAAATGAATTTGAACGACACACTCTACGCGGTGGAAAAACAATTGCTGGAGCGGGCTATGGAAAAGGCTGAGGGAAATAAATCCCGCGCGGCAAAATTGCTTGGAATAAAAACAAATCTTTTGTATTATAAATTAGAAAAATTTGGAATGATTTGAAGGCAGTTGTTAGCAATTAGAAGTTGGTTGTTAGATTAAGCGAAAGATCATTAATTATATAAAGAAAAATGAATATGAAACGCTTTTTGTTTGGAATTACAATTTTTCTGCTTTATTGCTCGTTTGTCTTTTCCCAGGAAATGAATGAATCTGCAATCGAGCCGAAAAATCGTGAATTTGAGGCGAAAATCCGTTCGGAGGAGCGCAGTTCAGTTGCCCTGCAAAAACAAATTGATTCGCTGGCTTTTATAATCCAGGAATTGAAAACCGATAAAGATTTCAATATTTTCGAACGCCAGCGCCTGGAGCAACTTCTCAAAGAATCCCAAAAACTGGATATTCGTTTAAGCGAGAAACGGCAAGGTTTGGCAAAAATTCAACAGGATTATCAGGAATTTCTGGGTGAGGCAATTGCCTGGTACGACCTCAAAATTCAAAAGCTGCTGGCTTCTGTTGAAAATAATAAATTGAATACTGAAGAAAAGCAAAAACGATTTCAAGAATTAATTCAATTCAAAGAGAGCAGAAAAGAGTACAGCCGAAGATTACAACCACAATCGCCGCCGGCATGGCTGAATACTTCAATAGAAATCCAGGAGTCCGATTCCTATGATAAAATAATTCAGAAGGCTGATCTGGTCAAAGACCAGGAAGATAAGGTGAGAAAGCAGTTAGCTCTTTTCAAAAAACATGCAAAAGAGGCGGAAAATGAATTAATGCTTCGACGCAAAATGAACGAATTGATTTCAGACACCTATTTGATGGAGCACCAGTCAGAGACTTTTATTGCAACCGCGCCAACTGAAAAGGGTAGAATGACGGACGTTCAGGAGGGCGTTTACAATACCGAAATTTCGCCGGAATTGGAAATCCTGATGTCTAATTATGATAATCTTATAAATTCAGACGTGAGTGAATTTTCGGCAGTTGACCTGGAATTCTACATGAAAAATTTAAATGCAATGATCTCCAACCTGGCTCGCTCTGCTGACAGCCTCAAATTGAAGGCTGAAAAATTCGACCAGTCCGCTGAGAAAAAACGCAAGGATGAAAGGAAGTGATCCAATCTTTTAAATTGAACTTCATCTTAATCTTTTTAATGATTGTGGTGGCACCATCAATCCCTCGCGCACAGATCAGTCAAAATGCGTGGCTGTTTAAAACGCGCGTTCAACATGGACTCGAATATGATAACAATAAATTTGAATCCAGGGAAAACTCAGATAGAGATGCGCTGTATAAAATCATTTTGAACTCGCGGGCGAAATTTTCTGCCAAAGGCTGGGCCGGACAGGTTCAATATCACGGTGGTTTTCAGCGGTATTTTTTCACCCCTTCGGAAAACAAACTGGCGAATGACCTGCAGTCTCATTTCATGTATTCATCTCAGGATAACCGGTTCAGCCTCGGCGGACAGGCTCAGATGCGTTTTAAATATTTTCACGGGTATGACTGGCATTACAACCTGTCCAATGCTGAACCATTTATGGGAATCACACTGTTTCATCTGCGTTTCATTCTGGCTTATAATCGGGAGCAACTAAGTTATTTCAACTATGACCTGTTCAATTATGTATCGCACACGATCAATGTCTCTGCTTCAAAACGATTGAAGCCCAATGTTCGGCTTCAGCTCAAAGGCGGCCAGCAGATTCGTAATTACGAACGCCGCGCTCTGGAGTTTAAGCCATTCCTGGATTCGCCGCTGTATTCTGATTTTTTGCAAAAGGATGTCAGCAATTTCGGAGGGGTTAAAATTTCATATCAAAAAAGGATGTTATGCTCCCTGGAATATGTATTTTTAGAGAACGCTTCAAACAGCTATGGATTTTCCTTTCATAAACATCGACTTATTCTTTCGGCGGCACTGCCGTTAAAAAATGGAGTTCTGATCCGGTTATTCGGCGTGCTTCAGCGAAAGGAATATGCAGAGCCTTTAAATCGAATTATTCTCACTGAGCTTGATACCGAACGCGAAAACAGCAATTTTCTAATCGTGGATTTTTCTAAAAACATTTCTCCATCCATGAATGTCTTGTTGCGCGGCTCGTGGTACAATAATGAATCCCCGATTCCTGGACGTTACTATCAGAAATCATTGTCTTCCATCTGCCTCGAATACCTGTTCTGATTATCAAATATTTGATAGCACCATCAAAATTTTGATAGTTTAGATGATGTTCCTTCCCATAAATTTTCAGGCCGGAGCTTCAAACCACGACATGCGCGTTAATTTCATCCCTCAAAAAAAGTTGTGGCATGGCATACAAATTGCTTTTAACTATCGTAGCATATCCAAAATTTATTTCTATCCCCGAACATTGGAGTGTTCCAGTGTGGGAGAACGGAAAGTGAGGATCAAAATGAAAAACAAACTCAGTGTTTTTGCACTTATCTTGGGAATTGTTTTGGGATTTTTCATCCCGGTGCATTCTCAAATGATTGCCACAATTTCCAATGATGTGGAAACCAGTTTTGGAACCTATCACCCAATTCAGGTAGAATTCACACCGGCGGTGCCGGAATTCTATCTGGAAAGTGATTTTGGCAATGTCAGCAATTACGAATATTTGAAATGGCGCTTCAACTCATCCGATTCAACTTCGCTGCTTCAAAATTATTTTACCGTG
The DNA here is from genome assembly GCA_964605145.1 of uncultured Cytophagia bacterium. Lineage (GTDB taxonomy): Bacteria > Zhuqueibacterota > Zhuqueibacteria > Thermofontimicrobiales > Thermofontimicrobiaceae > CAZSBG01. Next base: position 24,007 of record CAZSBG010000012.1, read on the forward strand.
AAGAAGAGTCAGTTCAAGCAACTTTATGATATTTATAATGAATGTACCTGGAATGGAACGCCAATTTTTATAACGACTGACGCAGTGCTGCACACTTACCACGTGTTGTTCGATTATTTTCTCTCCGAAATTGAAGTCCAAAAATTTGTTGAAACATTAGATACAATGACGGACGCGCTGATCGATTACACCGAATCCGAAATCAATAATTTATCCGAACCTGAAGCCCAGGAAGCGGCGCGACGAAACCTGGCCTATTTTTATGTTGCGAAGAAGTTGCTCAACGGCAACGGATTGACGGTCCCGGCGACTGTTTCGGATTTGGTGAATGCCGAACTGGCGCTCATCGACGCGCACGAAGGATTTTTCTTCTCCCCAATCTTTGGTGAATTTTCCAAACTGGATTACAGTCAATTCAATCCGCGCGGGCACTACACAAAAAGTGAAACGCTCAAAGCCTATTTCAAATCAATGATGTGGTACGGCTGGACGATTTTTACCATGGAGCCTCAGTTTTTTGGCGAGCTCGCGAATCGGCACACGCTGCAAGCGCTGATGATGGTTCAAATGATTTATACCCTGAGCGCTGAAAGCATATCTCTCACAACAATGTGGGACGATATTTATGAACCAACGGTTTTCTTTGTGGGGCGAACAGATGATCCAAATATCCGAGATTACAGAGCCATTGCCGAACAAATTTATGGCCTTGATTTTTTGAACCTTTCTGCGGACAGCCTGGCCAACGAAGTCCAGTTGGATGCGTTCATGGGACAGGCGCAAACCCTGCCGGAACCGAAAATTCCCAACTGGATTTATGGAACGTTCATCACGTACAAGGGCTTCCGTTTCATGGGACAGCGGTTCATTCCTGACTCGTACATGATGGCGCATCTCATCGATCCGTTTGTGCAGTTTCGCTACTTCCCCAAAGGGCTGGACATCATGGCCATTTTGGGTTCGGAACGCGCGTATACGCTGGCGGATTCAGTCTATCACGAGACGCAATTTGGCGGTTATGCAGATCAAATCAAAAATTTCAAGGATGAATTTGCAAACATCGAAAGCGAGCAATGGGCGCAAAATCTTTACTGGAACTGGCTTTACTGCCTGATGCCGATGCTGTACGAAAAAGGCGCCGGGTATCCCATGTTCATGCAAACCATGGCCTGGGCCGATAAAGAGCTGCTCACAGCCCTGGCCTCATGGGCGGAACTCAGGCACGACACCATTCTTTACGCGAAGCAAAGCATGTCGCCGTGCGGCGTAACGCCGGGACCGCCGCGGAGTTATGTGGAGCCGAATCCGCATCTTTACGCGCGATTGGCCAGCCTCGTTCAATTTACAAAGGACGGACTTTCGTCGCGAAACTTGCTGCTAAAAGACTTCGAAACCAAACTTGATGTATTCGAAAAGCTGCTTTTCTTTTTGAAAGATATTTCACTCAAAGAATTGGAAAATATTCCGCTCACCGACACGGATTATGAGAATATTTACTGTTTCGGACGAGTCATGCAGAACCTTGTTTCCGTGCCAATAGATCCCAATAATCCATACGAAGTGGAAGCCGACGACATGGCGGTCGTGGCCGATGTGCACACCGATTCCAATTCGGATTACTGTCTCGAAGAAGGTGAGGGTTATCCGTTGGAAATTTACGTCATTGTCAATGAAGGCGGGCAAATTCGCTTGACGCGCGGCGCGATTTTTTCCTATTATGAATTCACGCAACCTATCGAAGATCGGCTGACAGACGAAAAATGGCGGGAAATGCTGGTGAGCCAAACTCCGCCTGAAATGCCGGAATGGGCGTCTATTTTTATGGATTTAAACGAAGCCCAGCCACCGTTCAGCGAGTATTCGCCGGACAATCTTTTTCATCACCTGTTTTTGAAGGTTGACAGGATTAACACGAATGTCGCGCCCAAAACCACACGGCTGCTTCAGAACTATCCGAATCCATTCAATCCGGCAACAACCATTCGTTACGAGTTGGATAAAACGTCGTTCGTCCGAATCGATATTTATAACATCAATGGACAGAAAATTCGCACACTGATATCAGAACTTCAATTGGCCGGCGTTTATACAGCGCAATGGGATGGCCGCGATGAATTCGGGCGAACTGTTGCCAGTGGCATTTATCTGTGCACCATGCGAGCCGGCGATTATTCCGAAGCTAACAAAATGTTCCTGTTACGATAAATATGAAAGGAAAGGTGAACATCATGTTGAAAATAAAATCTATTCTGATGGCCTTAATGGTTCTCGTGTTGCTTCCCAATTGTTCGAAGTCGCCTACGGCGCCGGACACCACATTGCCCCGTGAATTGACGTCAGCCGAAAAGTCGATTGTCGATTCAGACAATAAATTCGGATTGAAGCTTTTCCGGGAAATCAACACGCAAGAAGGGGAGAAGAATATTTTCATCTCGCCGCTGAGCGTTTCCATTGCGCTGGGCATGACTCTCAACGGGGCCAATGGCGACACGTACGAAGCCATGAAATCCACACTGGAATTCGCCGGGTTGACCGAGGAGCAAATCAACAAATCGTACCGCGATTTGATGGAACTGCTGTTGAATCTCGATCCGAAAGTTGTTTTTCAAATTGCCAATTCAATCTGGTACAAAAATACTTACACGTTCAAACAGACTTTCTTCGATGTGAGCAAAGAATATTTCGACGCCGAAGTGAATGGACTGAATTTCAGCGATCCGGCTTCGGTGAACATCATCAATGGCTGGGTTGAAGAAAAGACCAATGGCAAAATAAAAGAAATCATCGACAAAATTGATCCGAACGTTGTCATGTTTTTAATCAATGCCATTTATTTCAAAGGAATCTGGACGTTCCAGTTCGAGGAAACGAATACGTACGACGCCAACTTCACGTTGCCGGATAACACCCAGCAGAGCTGTAAAATGATGCAGCAAACCAATGATTTTAATTATTTCTCGGATGACAGGGTGGAGGCAATCGATTTGCCCTATGGCGACGGCATGTTCAGCATGGTTGTTGTGCTTCCCAAGCCGGAAGTGAATGTGGATGATTTGATCCTGGAATTGGACCAGGATTCCTGGAATGGCTGGTTGGGGCGCTTCGAAAAACAGAACGGAACCGTGCATCTGCCGCGATTCAAACTTGAATACAAAATTTTGATGAACGATGCGTTGAAAGCCCTTGGCATGGGCATCGCATTTTCCGGCATGGCCGATTTCACCAGTATGTATGAGCCAAGCGGACTTTACATCAGTCGCGTCATTCATAAATCGTTTGTGGAAGTGAATGAAGAAGGCACCGAAGCTGCCGCTGTAACTCTGGTTGAAATAAGAGAAACATCTGCCAATAGCGGATTCAACATGACTATAAATCGACCGTTCATTTTTGCCATTCGGGATAATCATTCCGGCAGTATAATTTTCATCGGGAAAATTGTGAATCCAAATCCACAGTGAAAAATATGAAACGAGGCCACGGAAAAGGTGGGAGAGGAATTAAGGTGAACGCCATTTCCTGGGAAGATTTAAGGCATAATTATCCGTCAGTGATTGCACACGGTGACAGCGGTTTCGTTGTTGTGTGGATGGAAAAATGGTCAACGGTTTACGGCAAAGTTTTTTCAACGGATTCCATCAACGTCTGGATTGAAGAAGAGCCGCCTTTGCCTGAAGATTTTCTACTTCATCGGAACTTTCCCAATCCGTTTCGCGAAGTGACCACCATTCCATATTCGCTTCCGGAGCGGGGGCGCTGGTACTATGTGAAAATTCACATTTATAATTCAATGGGAGCGTTGGTTAAAACACTGCGCCGCGAATACCAAACCGGCGGCAGTTATTCAGTTGAATGGGATGGAAGATATTCATACGGTGCTTTCGTCGCTAACGGCGTTTATTTCTGCCAGTTTAATGTGAGCGGCGCTGTGAAGACCTCCAAATTGATTTTTGTGCGCTAATTCCAATTACTGCGAATTGAAAGGGTTAACAAATATGAGACAGCAGCGTATATCTGTAGCAATAATTTATGTAATGATCTTGTTGGGAGCACCTGTGGAAGACGCGTCGTGCCAATACTGGAGCGAGGGTGTGCTTGAAAAATCGTTCGAGCATACGGATTTCTTTTTTGTTCCGAATAACATCAATCCCTTTGGCATTGGAAATTTTGCCAAACTATTCAATGTTCTGTTTCTTGTTAATCCCAAATTTAAAGACAGTTATAACGGTCCAGAATTAAGTGATTTTCAATGGTGGATTGGACTGAATTTGTTTCCCTAAAAAAAACAGTCATCAATCGGGAGGTCTCCGATGAAAAAAATTGCAATTGTTTTCATCCTAATTATGGTGTTGACAACAAACGTGAACGCCAATATCGATCCAGTTAAATTTCTCGTATCGCGAATGGATTATTCAACCTACGATTTAAAACACCTTTATTATTTTGAGCAGCCGTATCAGGCAATTTTTCCGGCAGATGAGGAATCCATTCATCATGATATGTTTGTGCACATTGTACCAGCCGGCGATTTTGGCGAGACAACAATCCGTTGCCGGACAACAGGAGAAGTTGTTTATTACGCGAAAACCATCTGGATGGGCACGGGCCAGCACATTTTCCCGCCTTCCGAATATGAGATTTTCGAAACTGATTCAACTGAAAATCGCAACCTTCAGTTTGTCGATTTTGACACCAGTTTTTTCTTCGTCGAAACGGATTGGCTGCGGGCCGATTCTGCCTGGCGAATGGCCATGGAATTGGCTCCGTTATCAAAGTTCAATGATGAGCATTTTGGGGTGCTGGCATATCTTCATTACTTCTCGCTTGGAGTCGCTGATCCTGCGACAGCGGAATGGATTATTATCTTTTATACAATTCCGGATGAAATCCCGGAAGGCAATTGGAAAAAGGTTAGCCAGGGTTTCCCTGATCAGTATATTCATGATGTGCATGCACATTTTGCTTTTACTGATACGGTTTACGCTGCAACACGTGGCGGCGCTTTCAAATCGTCCGATGGGGGAGAGGCCTGGCAGAGAATAGAGATTGGGACGGAGCAGAATTTAAATGTAACCGCTTTGGCTGGTGCCCCCAATCCGTGGGTCGATTGTCTCTGTGAAGTCATTTACCTGGGCACAGAAGAATACACAATGATTCCGGAAGATCGCAAGGGACGCGTTGTCCGAAGCTGGATCGATGGGGAAGAATGGGAGGACACAAAGTTCCCGGATAAGGCTGTCACTGCCGTTGGATTGAATCATGCGAACCCGAAAACAGCATACGCATCGAGCTACAATCCATTTTATTATCAGTGGGGATTGTTTAAGCTGAGCAGTGATACAGCATGGACAAAAATACTGCCTGAGCCCGCAGACAGCCGGCTCATCAGAGTAAATTGCATCGAGGTGAATCCAAAGGACACCAATGCAGTCTATGTTGGCAGCGACCATGGCCTTTTTTTTAGTACTGATGGAGGAATGTCCTGGACCGAAACACTGAATTATTTTACCATTTCTGCCATTGATTTTTACGAAGACCTGATACTTGTTTCAACCTTTGGCCAGACGCGTTCCGATGGCATTTACGCCAGCGAAGACAATGGGAAATCCTGGCGCGTGTGGTGTTACTGGATTCATTGTTCGGATTTTATCGTCACCTATCCATTTAATGGAGAGCCTCCTTATTTTTACTTGGCGGATTCAGCACGAGGCGTTTTTGGAACGCGGGCGCCAGGGTACAACTGGCGGAAATTCAATGAGGAAACGACATTGAAAAATGTGACCTGTCTCAGCGCAAGTCCGGCAAAACCAACCGTGCTGTACGCAGGCACAGAAGATGGATTATTCAAATACACGGAGATATCGACAGGCATTCCCGAATTTTTAAACGAAAGAAAGCTGGCCCAAACGCACTCATTGATTCGCAACTATCCCAATCCATTTAACAGCGAGACGAGGATCGATTATTCGGTTCTGTCGGGAGAAGCGCATGTAACCTTGAAAATCTTCAATTCTGTGGGTCAGCAAGTGGCTGTTCTTGTGGATGAATTGAAAGGGATGGGCGATTACAGTGTCATTTGGCATGGCAGAAATTCTTCGGGGAAGAAATTGGCCAGCGGTATCTATTTAATTTCTTTTGAAATTAGAGGCCTGGGCAGAGAAGTTATAAAAGCGGTGCTTTTGCAATAGTTGGATGATTCATATTACTTTGTTAGGTTGCACATAATTCTACATACATGATATTATATTTCACAAAAAAACTACATATTTTCTTTCATGTAAAAAGAAACATTTTTCCCTTGATTTTAACTTCTTTTTTTAACATATTTCTGCACGTATGCAATTTAAATCCCGCCTTTATTTATCATGCAAGACCAGTATTGGCGAAGGAATTTTCATTTGAAAAAAAATAATCAAATATGAAACCTGAAGAAGTCGGGCTGGTAAAACTATTCACCGGCGTTTTATATACCGATGAAAAATTGCTGCAACGGACAAAAGCAGCGCTTGAAGAGTATTATGGTTCAATCGATTTTGAGAGTGATACATTCGAATTCACTATTTCTGAATATTATCGCCCAGAAATGGGGTGGCCCATTTTTCGTCTTTTCTGGACGTTCGATCCGTTGATCAATCCGAAACAAATTGCAAAAATTAAAATTGAATGCAATGATATTGAAAATGCCCTGGCCGTTCGTGGCAAACGAAAAATCAATCTTGATCCCGGCTACATGGATTACGACAAAATCGTTTTGGCTTCAGCAAAATACAACGGGCAGAAAGTGTATCTGGATTACGGCATTTATGCAGATCTCACCCTTCGCTATGAAAAAGGAGATTTTTATCCTTATCCGTGGAGTTTCCCTGATTTTAAGGGCGGCGATTACAATAAAACATTTTTGCGCATACGCGAAATATTTAAGGTGCAACGAAAACAGCGATGAGTTACAAACAACAAAATTACCAAATCATTGCCACACTCGGTCCCGCGGTGAAAAATTGCGTGCGGCAGCTCATTGAAAACGGTGTCACCGGTTTCCGATTGAATTGCTCGCATCTCACGCTGGAAGCGATTTCCCGCTGGTTGATTGAGCTGGAGCAGGCGTTCCGACTGCGCGGCGATGCCATGCCGGTCTGGCTGGATTTGCAGGGATCGAAAATGCGGATTGGCAAGCTGGCAAAAGTGCTCATACTGGAGCGGGGCAAGAGATTGACATTCAAGAATAGTTACAGCCAGGTTTCCGATGAAATTCCATTGCCTCACGCCGAACTATTTCGAAGAATTCAGCCAGGCGATGAGATTCTATTGGATGACGGCAAAATAGAACTGAGGGTGGAAAAATCCTTCAATGGCTATTTCAGCGCAGAGGTGATTAATTTTGGCGAGCTAAGTTCTTACAAAGGCGTGGTGGTTCGGAATAAAAATCAGGACATTGCCCGACCTTCGCTGCGGGATGTGTCGTTCATTGAAGAAACCCGCCATTTAAAATTTGTCGGTTATGCCATCTCCTATATTCAATCGGAGAAAGAGATGGAGCGATTTCGCGAAATCACTGGCGACCGTCCTCTTGTGGCTAAAATTGAGCGACAAAAAGCATTCGACCATTTGAGAAATATTGCCCGCGTATCCGACATGCTCTGGCTATGCCGAGGTGATTTGGGCGTGGATGGAACAATTTATGAGCTTTTTCATTACGAAAAGAAGTTTATCCGAAATATGGCCTTGATGAAGACACCAGCGCTCATCGCCGGACAGGTGCTGGAAAATATGGTGTCCCAATCGTATCCGTCCCGGTCAGAAATTGCACACCTGGGCTACCTGATCGAAAACGGTTTCATCGGTCTTGTCCTTTCCGACGAGACCGCCATTGGAAAATATCCCTTGCAGGCTGTGGAGTTTTGCAAGAATTATTTTGAGTATGCGCATTAGTCAATTCCAAAATTATCTACCAAAAAAAAAGGCATAGACCGCAAAAATCTATGCCTTTTTTTGATTCTATTAAATAAATGTTATCGAATATACAGCATCTTTCTCACTTCGGAGTATTCCTCAGTTTCCAGTTGAAAGATATACACACCGCTGGTCACCTGTTTTCCCTGCTGATCGATGGCATGCCATATTTTAGTGTACCTGCCTGCAGAAAGTTCTCCATCGAACAGCGTATTAATCAATTGACCGAGGCTATTGTAAATGGATAATCTCACGTGACAATTCTTCGGAATCTGAAACGTGATTCGCGTCTCAGGATTGAACGGATTTGGGAAGTTGGGCAGCAGCGCGTATTCATTCGGATTCTGTCCATCGAGGCTTGCTACGCTTGAAGTGCCCACGCTGAACACCCCCACATTGCTGCACTGAGTGAATCGCCCGGTTGGGTCCTGGGCAATAACCCGCCAGTAATAAGTGCCATTGGCCAGACTATTTGGTCTGAACACAAATACTGAATCCGTTAAATTATTATATTGATCCATAACATGGTTGAACAGCACGTCCTGGCTCAGACTCCACTGGTAAGTCGCAGTTTCGCCCGGATCCGGGTCATTGGATTTTCCCCACATGAATTGTATGGAATCCGGATTTTCCGGAAATAGAAGTCCAATGGGAGATATTAAATTGAAAGGTTGTGGACTATCCGGCGACGACTGGACAATCATATTCACATTTTTAAAATCCGCGCCGCCTTTGTCATCGATAACCTGAAAAATGGTGCTTTCAGTGCCGAACCAGTTCGGATCAGCATAAAGCATTAAATCGTTTGTTGCCTGTTCAATATAATAATGAACATATATCATATTGGTGAACTGGAACTGAAGGCTTTCAAGCGGGCTGTCTATATCTTCCACCATGGACAATAATTCCGAACGGCGAACGCGCAGCGTCTCATCTTCCGCGAAATAAAAATCGGAAATGGTTTTAAACTGCGGCGGATCGTTGATGGGAATTACTTTGAAAATGGTAATACAGCTATCCTTTTTCCCGCCCGGATCGGTAGCGATAAATGTTACGATTTCAGTGCCCGCCCATTCTGAGTCTGGCACAGCAATGGTCAGAATTCGGTGATTGTTCTGAAATAAAAGCGATTCATTGCCCCGCCATGACCAGTTGATCTCAGAATCATCATTATTCGGATCATTGACATGATAATCCAGATAAATGGCGCTGAACGTACCATTTTCATTGATGGTCTGGTCCGGGATTTGAACAACCACCGGCGGTTCATTGAAATCACCCACTGTAAATGTGGCAGAGGTTTCATCTGTGCCGCCAAGCGGATCGGTTGCGGTGAATGTTATTATCTCGCTGCCAGACCAGGTGTCGTACGGTACGGTTATCGTTGCCACTTTTGTGGAATTGTTAATGTCAACGTTTAATTGAGTTGCATTATGCGACCAGGTGATTTCACTGTCACTGTGATCGACGTCGCTGACATAATCATTCAGGGAAATTGGTTCAAAGGGACTGCCCTGATTAATTGTCTGATTGGGAATCTGGGTGACGACCGGCGCATCGTTCACCGATGTTACTGTGAATACCGCGCTTTTGCTGTCGAATTTCCCGCCCGGATCGGTGGCTTTGAATGTAATGGCTTCACTGCCGAACCAGTCCGCATTTGGCGTTTGAATGGTCGCGACACGATTGGTGATGGTAACGATGAGCTGGGATTGCCCGGTTGCCGTCCAGGTGATCTCACTGTCCGAATTGTCCGGGTCGGTGACATAATCATCCAGATTGATGGAGTTGAACGAACCACCTTCCAGGATGGTTTGGTCCGGAATCTGACTAACTACCGGTTCATCGTTCACCGCTAAAACGGTAAATGTGGTTTGACAGTTATCAGATAGACCGCCCGGGTCGGTAGCAGTAAATGTCAGGGTTTCACTTCCATTCCATTCAGAATCTTTCGGTGTTATTGTTGCCACCCGATTAGTAATGGTAACCTGCAAGTTGTTATCTCCGCTAACAGACCAGCTTATCTGATCGTCCGGATTATCCGGATCGGCCACATAATTATCCAGCGGAATGGTGGTGAAGCTTGCGCCTTCATTGATGGTCTGGCCCGGAATTTGTGTCACTACCGGTGGCTCATTGGAAATGGCAACATTGGCGTCATCCGTGTCTTCGCCGCCATCACCGTCTATGACTTTCAGCGTGACCACATGGGTGCCGCCTGTGGAGAATGTCACCTGGGGCGATTGGCCTTGAGTTTCGAAAATGCCATCATTATCCAGGTCCCAACTGTAAATCGGCGTATCATTGCCGGGATCAGTGGAACTGCCATTCAATTGAATCAACACATTTTTTTCTCCGGAATATGGACCACCTGCCTCTGCTGTTGGCGCTACATTGGAAACAATCACTGTCTGGGTTGTAGTCGATGATTCATACTCATTGTCAGTGACGCGCAATTTTACCTGTCCGTTGAAATCATCAAAATACGTGTAATTGATGGTGGGATTGGTTGTGGTTTGGTCATACGTTCCATCATTCTGGAAGTCCCATTCATACTGCATAATGGAACCATCCGGATCGTATGAACCTGATGCATCAAATGTAATCGATGTCCCCTCATTGGTTTGATAAGGACCTCCAGCATCTGCAACTGGCAATTCATTGACGGATAATTTCAAATAACGGAGTTTAACCCCGGTTGGACTGGGATAAAGAACATAAAAATTGCTTTTATAGGCTCGAATCAGATGTTTGTTCCGTCCATCCGCACCAACGCTTTCAGGCGCTAATTCGAAGGGTTCTCCGAAAGTCTGCCCTCCATCATCGGAGCGTCGCACCCAGAGTCGTTCGCCAAATCCCTCAGCATAGGCAACCATAACGATGCTTCCATCCGAGCTCGCGGCGACAGAGCCCATACCTTGCGGTGAGTGAGTGCGGTGTGGGATTTCACCCTGATCAGTCACTTTGATGTCGAACATGTGGTTGTTGCCTTCGAATCGGGTATAACGTACTGATGGTTCATTACCGGCTTGCATATCTTGTTCAGAACCGTAGACGATGTGAACGTTCCCTGCATCATCTACAAAAATGTCGGAGGAACCATTTTGACCTCTCGCATTTGATGAACGAATTTCAGAGTTGAACCAATTGACACCTCCGTCGAATGAACGCCAATACCAGACCGGCCCCGGAGGCTCATAATCTGAGCAGCTTAAAATGAGGTGCACCTGATTTTCATAAGATGCGTCGATTTCCAGCCGATCATCAGCCGTGTACCGTTCGATGTCGTCTAAAACAATGTCTTTGGAACCATTGGTGAGACGGAAATATTTAACCGGCCCTGCCAATAAATTACCCGTGGGATCATTTTCGTCTTCTGCGGCAGAACCGCGAGCCACATGGGCTTTTCCGCTGTCATCCACATCGATTCGGACCATGTTACCTCTCACAACACGCTCCGACAACACGACCGGTGATGTCCAGTTGGAGCCATTCCAGTAAGTGTAATAGGATGTGAATTCCTTTGAAGACCTTACGATTAAATCCCGATACACAACATGAGGCCTGCCTTCCGAATCGACTGAAATGGATGCGCCAAAATAAATTCCACCGGAAGCTTCATCCTGGCTTGCCACCCCAATGGGTGTTTGCTGCAGGATATTGCCAACATTATCCATTTCAGTATAAAGAACGCCTTCAGGGTTTATCATCGTTACAATATGCAGATGACCGGTAACAGGGTCGATGTCAAAATCCGGGGTTGTTGTCATGTATTGGCCCGGGAGCTCCACCGAAATTTCTTCCGACCAGGTTTGAGCCCACACCTCATTGGTGAAAAAGATCAAACTAAAAATCAAAAGAAAAATTAGAGAACGATATTTCACCATAAACCTTTCCTTTCTCCTTCTAATCAGGTGTATTGTTTTTGTTCACTTATTTACAAACTAAATTATTTTTCAACTTATTAAAAATATGAAGTATACTGAATAATCTCTTTTATAATTTCCTATAATTTCTCAACTTAAAATATCGGCAAATGTTACAAAAACTTTAATTCGAAATTTGACTCCAGTCCTGGACTATTATTGTTTATTTTTGATACTGTGTTTAAAATAAATACACTGTGATTAAAAAATTATTGTAATAATTACTGATATTTACGAGAAAAAAATGCTTTATTGGTTTGAAATTATTGATTAACGTGCAAATTCTTGGCCATATAACAGGTATTAGCAGTGGATTACACGAAATGTTTGATTAAATTTTGGTAACAAATTTCCCATCGCATGCAAACTTGATAACGCTCAATCTTTAAGCTGACAAATTCATCGGCAATATATTCGGCGATTCCATTCTTGCAAAAACGAAAATTTCTCTTGACAGTGAAGAACAAAATTGATATACTATTATTGGCAATATAAACTGAGATATTTCTTTTGAAGAGGCTATCTGACTTCATGAAACGACGCAGCTTTTTGAATAAGGCAGTGCAGGCAATTGGGGGATTATCGCTGGGATTTTTTCCTGGAAAAACAGGAATAGGTAAAGAATCAATTCCAGTGAAAATATCAAATTCTTCCAGGATCGTAGTCGCTCAAAGTAACTTTGTGAAAGATGCCCAGGGAAAACTGATTTCAGGGCAGGTTCACAAATTACTCGATAGGGCCATGCAGCATTATTTCCGGGTTTCAAAATCTGAAGCTGCCTGGCAAAGAATCATCAAAAAAAATGATGTGGTGGGCATAAAAGTCAATTGTTTGGCAGGCCGAGGCATGTCGACCAGCATTGAACTGGTGGATGCCATTGTCGAGAGTCTCCGGAACGCCGGCATCCCGGATCGACACATAATTATCTGGGACCGGGCAGATCGTGATTTGGAGAAAGCCGGCTATAAAATTCAAACCGATTTAAATCACGTTAGATGTTATGGCCATGACCGTCCCGGCTACAGCTATGAAGTATTTGAATATGGTGAAGTGGGAAGTTGTCTCAGTAATATTCTACTGAAGCAGATTACTGCGGTTATCAATGTGCCGATTTTAAAAGATCACGGTATTGTTGGAATTACCAACGCGTTGAAAAATTTTTTTGGCGCTATCCATAATCCGAATAAGTACCATGATAATGCCGGTGATCCATACATCGCGGATGTGAATATGTTGCACGCCATTCGCTCAAAGACCCGAATTACTATCAGTGATGCACTTACCGCTCAATACGAGGGAGGGCCACCCTTTATGCCGCAGTGGGCATGGCCAATGAATTCGCTGCTCGTGGGAACAGATCCAGTCGCGCTGGACAGCCTCGGTTGGGAAATTATTGAAAAGAAGCGTAAAGAACATGGCTTGCCTTCTCTCAAAGAGGCCGGCAGAGAACCGACCTACATTGCAACTGCAGCGGATGGAAATCATCAACTGGGCTGCAATGATTTAAATAAAATTGATGCTGAACGGATTTAACCATGGACACAGAAAATAAAATATCGCGCCGAAAATTTTTCAAACAAGGGGCGCAGGCATGTGCTGCTTGTTCCGCCTATCTGATGTTGTCCGGTGACGCTTTCCCGCGGCAAATCGATCGGAAGAACCTGACAGAGGCTCGATATTACGAAAAATTACCCAACCGAAAAATTCGCTGCCTGCTCTGCCCAAGGGAATGCGTCATCGATGACCAGGAAACAGGCTATTGTGGAGTGCGGGAAAACCTTGGCGGCGCCTATTACACGCTTGTTTATGGCAAACCGTGTACCGCACATATCGATCCTGTTGAAAAGAAACCCTTGTTTCATTTCCTGCCGGGCACGGATGCTTTTTCTATCGCAACCGTCGGATGCAATGTGCTTTGCAAATTCTGTCAGAACTGGCAGATATCCCAGGCTCGCCCGGATCAGGTTCCGAGTATGGACATGCCGCCCGAAAAGGTTGCTGCCATCGCCCAAAAAAATAAATGCGCTTCCATCGCATATACATATTCCGAGCCGGTAATTTTTTCAGAATACATGCACGACAGCGCACAAGCCGGCCATGGAAAGAATGTAAAAAGCGTGATGATAAGCAACGGCTATATTAATCCTGAACCCATGAAAGATTTATGTCGGGTGCTTGACGCAGTGAAAGTCGACCTGAAAGCATTTACCGAAGATTTTTATGAAAAAATGGTGAATGGTGAATTGCAGCCGGTGCTCGATACGCTGGTGCTGGTGAAAAAACAAAAAGTGTGGCTTGAAATTGTTTATTTAATCATCCCAACACTGAATGATAATCCTGAAGAATTGCGGCAAATGTGCACCTGGATAAAAAATGAACTGGGCCCTGACGTTCCCATTCATTTTTCACGATTCTATCCGCAATATCGATTGAAGAATTTGCCGAGAACACCAATTAAGACGTTGGTTACTGCCCGGGAAATTGCCCTTGATTCCGGTCTGAATTTTGCCTATATTGGGAATGTGCCCGGTCACGAAGGTGAAAATACCTTTTGTCCCAATTGTCATGAACTGTTGATTCGTCGAGTGGGATACACCATCGTATCAAAATCAATTTCGAAGACCGGGACATGCGGCAATTGCGGCCACCCAATTGCTGGAATCTGGACGTAGACGGCCTCAATTCCATGATTTTTAAAACAAAATAACACGAATGATTGGAGATTTGGGAATAATGATGAATAAAATATCTATTCTCGAATTGTTTCTTCTCTTTTTCCTGATTAATTGTAACGCTCAACCTAAAAAGGAGGTTGAAAAAACGTCTATGAACGCGCAAGAAATTAGAAAACCTGTTATCGCGGGAAGTTGGTATACCGGGAATCCGGTTAAACTTAAACGGGAAATCACTTCTTTTCTTGAGAATGCCGAAAATGCGGATATTCAAGGAGAAATATTGGCGCTAATTTCACCCCATGCCGGGTATGCATATTCTGGCGCAGTGGCCGGGCATGCATATAAACAAGTTCTAAATGAGCGGTATGACGCTGTGATTGTACTCGCACCAAGTCATCGTGAGGCGTTTCATGGCGTCTCTGTTTTCAATAAAGAAGGCTATGAGACCCCCCTCGGTGTTGTACCTGTTCACAAAGAAATTGCTGATGCACTGATTGAACAATCGGAAGAAATAAAATTTAGTTGGCAAGGTCATCGGGAAGAGCACTCGCTGGAAATACAATTGCCCTTTTTGCAGGTTGCGATCCCTGACCTGAAAATTGTGCCGATAGTTTTTTGGGATCATTCCTGGGAAAACTGTGAGCGGCTGGCCGAAGCTATCGTAAAGGTCGTTAAGGATAAAAAAGTGCTGTTCGTTGCCAGCAGCGATTTGTACCATGGCTATGAATATGAGGAGTGCATAAAAACTGATACAAAAACACTGGAATTAGTGGAAGAATTAAATCCCAAAAAGTTGTACGAAGGTTTTAAAAGCGAAAATCTCATGGCATGCGGCGCGGGTGGAATTTTAGTCGCAGAAATGTCTGCAATGAAGCTGGGCGCTGATAAAGCAAAAATCATCATGCAAACAAATTCTGGTGATGTGACTGGGGTAAAGAATGATTACGTCGTTGGGTATGGTGCTGTAGCCGTATACAGACAAAATCAGCAAGGTGATTCGGAGAAGGTCGGCGTGGACACCGGCTTGAAGGATGAGGAAAAGCAATATCTTTTGAAGATCGCACGACAGACCATTGAAAAATCAGTTCAGAATAAAAAAACACCAAAATTGAAACATGAATTCCCTGTCCTGAAAGAAAAACGCGGCGGATTTGTGACACTCACGAAGAATGGCATGCTTCGCGGTTGTATTGGCTACATCATTGCGGTGCTGCCACTTGATGAAACCATTGTGGAAATGGCCCAGGCAGCAGCTTTTCGTGATCCGAGATTCCCGCCTGTGACAAAAGACGAGGTTTCCGAATTAGAAATTGAAATTTCTGTGCTTACCCCCATACAGGAAATTGAAAACATCGAGCAAATTGAAGTGGGCACTCACGGTATCATCATTGAACGAGGCGGAAACAGCGGCTTGTTGCTGCCTCAGGTTGCCACGGATTATGGCTGGGACAGAGAAACGTTTTTGGAGCACACTTGTCAAAAAGCCGGATTGCCACCGAACGCCTGGAAAAAAGACAGCACAAAAATAAAAATATTCTCGGCAGATGTTTTTCATGAAAAGAAATGATTTGCAAAGTTAAACATGAAGAGTACTGAGTAAATAAAAAAAGGACTTTTGAGTTATTATGCTGAAAGTCCTTTTTTATGAGAAATATGTTCTTTGTCTTGCCAGTTGGCAATTATGCTAACGAAGCAGATTCACGCTGAATAATAATTTGTGTTTCGAAACACGGTTCCATGCAAAATCGAAACGCAGAATATTGAATCTGTCACCGAAACCCAATCCAATTTCTGTGAAAATTCCGTCCGTTGTTTTGATCGGCGTGTTAATCGCCCGGGCCAGGGAGTTACTCTCCGAAGACAGTTCGCTCCAGCCAAATCCTGTCCAGGCAGTCAGTTTCAATCCTTTGAGTATCTTTTTATTCCAGCCCAAGTCGTATAGAGTATTCCCATATAAAACATATTCCGCTGATCCATAAGCAGCGCGGTCGCCTGTAAATGTTTTGTAATCGACACTGCGCAAATTCCCGTAAAAGTTGAGGAAAGTCTTTCCACCAAAATCGAACCAGCGCTGGGGACTGAGTTTACCGGTTGAAGCGGCTCCAAAAAGAAACAGATGAATCTGATCATAACGACCGCTCCGAAATTGTCGGGCCACGCTCGCCTTGATCAAACCAAACGAGAAATCGCTGTGAAGATATTGTTTGTCCGTGTATTCAGCGTGTAGTCGAAAATCCAATCGGTGTTTCCTATAAAATAACGCGCTATGCAGCCCCCTGAATATTCCTTCGACAATTTCGGGATTGAGCCGAAATGGATCGTTGTAATTGAACAGGCTGATTTTCGTTTCATTGACTGCATTTTCTTCTTTCTGATGGACGTAGGATAGCTTCATGGCAAGATGGTCCGTCAGCCGAAAGCCCAGACCAATGGAGCCCCCGGTTTTGTAATAATAGTCCCGATAATACCCCTTGTAGAGCAAGCTTGTGAACGTATTTTTCCCTGTGGAAATAAGTTTTGGTTCTTCTTCATAGCCGGTGGTCTTGTATGCATTTGTTTCGATGAACGTCTTTTTATTTTTATCCAGATGATACAGAAATCCCGCCTCTGCCTTCCAGCGTTTATCCATAAAACCATAGCCGGCTTGCAGCGTTGCTGCTGAATGTGGCAAAATAACATTGGAAAACGTGAAACCGTAATTCAGGCGCAGTCCTTCAACCCGATTGAAAATGAGTACGCGACTCAGACGCTGAGCTAAGTTGAAATATGGCCCCATGCGTTGTTCGAGTCCCATTTTGAGTGCTTCCCTGGCAATTTCATCCGATTCAATGAGATCAGAATACAAATCCATTGAAGACAATTTATCCTCGATTTTTCGGATGATTCGATCCTGTTCTTCCGGCGACAGTTTATTCGGATGTTCTGAATTCGTTGTCAATTTTGACTGCAATTCAGGTTCGATACGATGCGATATTTTGGGAACACTATCACGGACTGTTTTCGATAGTTCAGGATTCACGACATAGGAATCGAATTCAATGACACGGTGCAGGTGAATTTTCATGCCTAAAATGTGGATTTCAAATTCTTCTTCGATAAATCCGGGCAACCAGTATGAACCGTAGAGTAACGCTTTCTCGGTTTTGACAGTGTGGTTTTCCGAGCCGGTGATGCTCAGCGTCAATCGATTTTTGTTCTTCTGGAGATCAGGATTGGTGAACGAAGCGGCTTCATTGAAAATAACATTGGATCCGACAACCTCCAGTTTGTCGGCATCAATTTGAAATGTGCCATTCACTGCCGGGATGTTTTCATGTTTTGAAGTGACGGCAACCGTTACAATTTTATTTTCCCCAAACCCAATCTTATTGACTTTCCGATAGGAGTAAATTGAATCAGCGCCGACGGCAAACGGATAGACTGGCCAAAAATTTGGTTCGTTTTTATTGGTTAAAGAATCCTTAAAACCGAACGCGGATGGGTCGTAAAGAAATTGAAATGGATTTGGCAGCGGCATTATTTCGCCAATTTTGATGTTTGCAGAATCCGGATTCACTTCGCGTTCGGCCGTAATAACCAGACGAACGGAATCCGGTTTTTGCCAGAATCCGTCAAAATAGTATTCATGTAGAAATGGCACCACCTTAATGTCGAACGGCCGGTAGCCAAAGTACGCATAAGTTTTGGAACGACCTTTAAATGTGACCGACTCGATGCTTTCATAACTTTGCTGACTCTTTGCCTGTACTTTTCGGATAAAAGATGTGAAATCATCTTGTGCAAAGATATTCTGCAGAGGAAAAAATATTATTGCAGCGGTGAAAAGCGCTGTTTTGAATGATATGTTTTTCATGTCATCAAATTCAATTTAATTTGAAATAATGTGGCCTTTTGTGAGAATTAAGTTCGTGGTAAAGGCGATGACAAAACCGGCGATTACCGAGGTTAGCGCCATAATGGGGATCAGATAAAATAATTCCAATCGATGAACGAGCAAGAAATTCACAAGCCCTAATTGGGTGAGGCTATGAACCAGCGCACCTAAAATACTGATGCCGTAAATACTGAAAATATTCGAAAAAAATCGTTTCCCATAAATCATGCTTAGTGTGGCCGCAATACCGCCACTGATAGCCAGGACAAACGCAGGATTGAAAAGCGTACCCAATATCAGCGAACCGGCAATTACCCGGAAAACCACCACCAGCAATGCTTCCCAATCACCAAAGAGATAGAGGGCGAGAAGCGTGGCAATGTGCGCCAGGCCCGGTTTCATCCACGGGAGAGGCCTCGGAATGAGAGATTCAAATAAGAACAGAATGAGTCCCAGCCCAATGAGCAGGGAAAGGCGGACCGTTCTGGAATTGCCGCTTTTGCGAAATTGATTATTGGGTGATAACATCGAAATTGGATTTTTTGGGATTTTCAATTGCAACAACCACTTTATTGGGAACGCATACAATCAGGTCGCCGGCACGATGAATTTTGCCAGTGTTGACACATATTTTTTCCGGACAATCTGAATAGTTCACCCGGGCATTTCCATGCTTTATTTCAACAGAAGTCCTGCCAATCGGGCCTGTGACTTCAATGGTTTGACTTTGATTTAATTCCAAAACGTGAGTTGTCTTTCCTTCGACCTCAATCCTGAGTATTGCGCCGGGATTTTTCAATTGATTCACGACATAAAGGCTTAAAAATCCAACGACCAAAATAGCGCCGATGAGTAATTTATCGCCGAATGTCAATTCATTTCTGAATGCTGTCAGCAAGGATTTCAGATTCTTCCAGCTCATTTTTTATTCCAGGCTGATATCGAAAAATTCATAAAGATCGTATAATGTCGCCCATGAATTTATGGATCCAATATCCGGGGCGGTGAAATACACCCGCATTCCAATTTTGTGGGCTTTTTTCGGGTAAAAATTTATTCGATCGTTTTTGGGGATTTTTATTTTGATCAAATAATTATCTTCAAAAACTTCTGTGATTAGCTCCACGGATGTTTCTTCAAGAATTTTTCCAAATTTGTTGATGTATTGAGGATCGTCATCCCACATTTCGTATGGCCCATTGCCGAGCGAATCGCGGTACTGCCTGACTTCATCCGAGGTGTCCATGACCCGAATCTGGCTGAACCGACTGGAATATGGATCCACAACGAATCGGTAATTGTCGCTTCCATGCCACCAGCCATTATTCATCATGTCCATGTCGATATGCAATTCTGCCGGCGCGTTCATTTCACAGCCAATGTAGACAAAGTTGCTGTCCCAGTTCATGTAAAATTGTGCTTTCAGCGGATTCCCCAAAAGAAATTTGGATGAAGAAAATGCCAGCGTATCACTGCCCGGAAACCATGTGCTCCAATCTCCATCAAAATAGGGGGTAATTTCCGGGATTTTGCTGTGAATGGTGTGGAGGGGGAAATCGTCGGAGCTGTCGCTAAATCCGTCGTGGTCGGTGTCGATGTTATTTGGGTCGCTGCCGCAATAAATGCCGGCCATCAATTCGGCGAGGTCGTCTAAACCATCGCCATCCGTATCGCTGAGCGTCGAATCGCTGCCGAATCGGGCTTCATCAAAAGGAAGGCGCGCATTGTTATCCGGGATGCCATCGCGGTCATTGTCGCCTGTACGATCAATCTTGCCCCAGGGCGATTTGATGCGGAGATAATCTTTGAACTGGCGGAAAATCTCCGCCTGATAGCTGAACTGTTCGCCGGCCTGGATGGCGAAATCCAATGGTTTATCTCCATGCCACATGAATTCAGCGCCGCTGTTTTGATAACAGATCAGGTCGAGCGAATGCTGTAATTCGTGCGTAAACAGCCATGTGGCCTTATAATTGACTTGCTCGTCTTCGCCGGGATAGAGCACCGATGTTTTACAGGGAAACCGGAAAAAAGAATACCCTGTTTCTCCCAGAATTTTCATGCCGCCATAATTGCCACCTCCTGCCGGGGGGCCGTAAACAAGCACGATAACACCGTATTGATTATCTTTGATCCCGTTGTCCCGAAAATCCTGTTCGACAAATTTTGGCCACAGCAGTCCGTCTTCCGGGAAGAATTTTTTTGACTTGAAATCCTCTATTTCCATGTAAGAGATATTCAGGTGAAGTTGACAGCCGGAGTTGCGCCAGTAAAATTCACGACTGAGGCTGATTCCTTTTTTCAATTGCTTAATTTCCTGCGCTGACATTTTTGCACCGGCTGTATTGGTGTAAAAAACGACCAGCACATCAATCGTTGCGTACTCCATCGTGGGTGAGGAATCCTGCCCAAGCAAGGGTGAATGGAGAAATGAAAATATCGATATTATGTAAATGACGATGAATATTCTGTTCATAAATAGCTCCTATTTTGGGAAGAACCCCAGAAAAACCGGCACTTCAGACAGGCCGTAGATAATTTTGGTGAAATCATTGTGTTTTATGAAAAGCTGGCTGGAACCCCCGCCATCGAGAGCCAGCGCGGACCGGACTTTCAATTGCGGTTTCAAAAGAATATTCTGGATTTCTCTGAAGCTCACCCCCCCCAGATTGGTATCGGTAATAAAAATAATGATTCGGCCCGTAAAATCAATGGCAATCCCAGACCTGCGTTTGCGTTTGTCCCTTTCTGAAATTTCCAGGATGCGCTCTCTGTTTTGAATGAGTCTGGGAAAGCTTTGAATCGCTTCGCTGACACCGGCCGGTTGAAAATAGTTTCGATGAAATATCATCGGGCGCCCATTTCTGATGCAAAAAATTCCGGAATCCAGCATGCCTCGTTCCGGAAGTCGGTTGGTAATTTTCCCTTCCTGAATCATGAGCCCAATCGGTTTTCCTTCCGGGCTGAAAAAACTTGCATTGATGACAGCCAATGCTTTGGTGTCTTCAGCAAATCGCTGCGCTGTTGTCAGGCTTTTATCGTGGAGGACAAAAGTCCTTATTTTTTCAGGATTGAAACGAACAAAAAATAAATTGGTTCCGGATGGGATGTTTTCACTTTCTCCTGTCAATGTGAGCATGTCAACGCCGTCACCGATGTTTTGCCAGGTTGGAGGGCCATTTTGCCTGATTCGATTTTTTATCAGCGATTTTATGGTATTGGATGAGGTGATCATCTTGTTCGGATATTTCAGATAAAGTCCGAAAATAATAATTAAAATAAAAAGGACGATCCATAAAATGCTTCTATATGTGGCTGTTTTACTCGTCAAGGTTTTTTGGTTGTTGTTGAGTTTGTTCAATGAAATTATCGGCTAAAAAAATTGAAAACGCATTATTTTTCGAGAGAATGAATGAGTCAGGAATGGGACATTTACAGAAAAAAGCTCCCAAATTAATAACCACTTTGGGAGGCTTTTGTTTCAATTTAATTTTCAGGGTACATATCATTCCACCACTGCGGCTGACCTTTAAGCCATTTATCGAACCAGGCCATTATGGTTTTGGTCCAGCAAATGCGTTTATTATATTGCATGATGTGGTGATTCTGCCCCGCCACTTCGATGAATTCAACCTCTTTTCCCAATAATTTGAGAGCCGTGTAAAGCTGAATGCTTTCGCCGGGCGGCACATTGGTGTCCACAGCTCCGTGGAGCAGCAGAAGCGGTGTGTTAATTTTATCCGCGTTGAATAATGCACTTTGATCCACGTAAATGTCTTTCCGATTCCAGGGAAAGCTATTGGCTGTGGCCACGGCGCTGTAGAGATATCCCCAATATCCCTCGCCCCAATAGCTGGATAGAGAGCTGATTCCGGCATGGGCAATTGCAGTTGCAAAAATATCTGTACGTGTCTGCAAAAGCATGGTCATGAATCCACCGTATGAGGCGCCAATGCAGCCCAATCTGTTCCTGTCCACAAAAGGATGAGCTTGCAGAAATTTTTTCACACCATCGATAATTTCATCAGCGACAATAATACCCCAGTCGTTCACATGTTGCGCTGAAAATTCCTGACCGAATCCTGTGGCGCCGCTGGGTTGGAGCACGTAAACAATATACCCCTGCGCGGCATAGAGATTTTTCGGGTAGCGTCCGCCAAAATTACGTGTGACCGGGCTGGTGCCGCCGTAGTAGTACACAATGCATGGATATTTTTGGGCGCTGTCGAAATGTGGCGGGAAATAAATTCGTCCTTCAATTTCCACACCGCGTTCGTTTTGAAACGTCCAGCGCTGAACATCGGCAAAGTTCACGTGCTCAAAATCAGTTTTGCCCGGATCAGCAATGAGCCGGTATTTGTTATTTTTCAGGTTCAGAAAATAGGCTTTTGGCGGCACTGTTGCACTGGTTCCTGTGTAAACCGCTGCGGCTTTGTTCGCAGCAAAATCGATGTTGCTGAGCACTTCGATGCCCGTGTCTATGAGTTTGAAATTATTCTTTTTTAGATCATAACGATATAAGTGTTGATACGATTTGTCCGTTGTGGTGAAATAAATACAATTTTCTATTTGACTCCAAAATGCGCTGTTAATTGACGGTTTGAAACTTTTGGAAATTGCCTCTATTGATTTGGAGGAAATATCATAAATATATGCCTGGGTATCGTAGTCATTGGGAATGGCGCCCTCAGGTACGTTTTTTCCAATATCGCCAAATGCGGAAGGTCCGCTGGTCACAAGCAGTTTGCTGTCGTCCGGCGACCACTGCACCGAACCACTCCAATGGGTTGACCACAGGGAATCCATATCCATGGTGTTTAGATTTAGCACCCAGAATTCGGTTTTCGAATAGGGCCGCGTTGAATAGTCTTCCATGGACCGGCTGAAAATTATACTTTTCGAATCATGGCTGATGCTGTTGAGGGCTGTGGATAGGCTTCCGTGCGTTAATTTGCGTTGCGTGCCTTCGGGAACATTGACCAGGTATAAAAAACTTCTGTTTCGCCAGCCGGGCCAGCGATCCGGCATGCCTCTTAATTTTTTGAGTCCTGTTTTATCTGGCTCCGGTTTTTCTGTTTTGCTGTAAATAATAAATGAACCATTCGGCGCCCAGAAAAATCCTCCAAACTCCTTTTGATTTTTCAGCAATGGGGTGGAGGTGCCTGCATTTAGATCGACGATCCACAGCGTGGCGCCATCTTTTTCTCGCGTGGTATATGCATATTTTTTACCAACCGGGGCCCAGCTCACACGACCGAGTTTCATGCCCCCCCGATATGTGTGCTGCAATTTTCCATCTTTTGCGGTTCGCAATTCGATCCAGGATTCTGACTTATCACTTGGCGGTAACGATTTGTTGAGGGAAAGAGCAATGAGCTCGCCATCCGGCGAAATTGACGCATTTCTGACTTTTGGGCCATCCAGCAGGTGTTTGATCGTCATCGTTTGTTCCGAAGAGGTTGTCGAAGTGAGACTTGCCGCGTCATATTCGGACGATAATTTCAAACAGGCTTTCAAGTTCCAGTCGCGCCCTGCTTGAGGATCCTTCAGGGCTTTGATGAGCAGAATATGCTTGCCGGTCTCCAGTGTCAATTCTTTTGTGAGACTTCCTGCCTCCTTATCTTCATTTTCGCTGGTTTTCTTCGTGGCAACCGGTTGCCCATCAAAATAGACTTGCAGCAAATGTGGACTGGTAATTTCCAGGCTGGACTTCATCCATCGATCTGTTTTTAGGTAAGTCGCCAAAAATGTTATTTCCGGTTTCGTCTTATCCATCGAAACCAGGTGGATGAAACCGGAAGTGTCAATGGTTAAATTTGTCCAATTGAATGAGACGGATTTATTCCATTGTAAAAGATCGCCTTTTTCTGGCCACACATCTTTTACATCACCGTGAGTCTCTGCTAATAAATCGGCCAGTTCAAATTTCTTGCCCTTGACATTGGCTGTTTTGTGAAAAACAGGAAGATGCGCAAGAATGGGACCTGCTTTTAGCCATTTCTCGATGGGAATGTCTATGGCTTCCTTTTTCACATTTTCCGAAGCCGTAACTGAAACCGCGAAAAGGAGGACAAAACCCATCACCATAATTTGAATTCTTTTCATTGGTACCTCATCGTTTATTCGTTATTTCAATACCCGATATTTCTTCACGAATCCCACCGGGCGATAACTCATTTTTGCCTGCCTCAAACCTTCGTTGCCGAGATCCTGTTCCCGATTGATGTATGCATATTTTTCCGGAAGAATTGTAGCGAAACATTTGTTGAGAAACTGATAGATGCCTTTGAATTGTCCCAGACCTTTTTCGAAATGAATGACAAAACTATTACCCTGTGCAAGCTCCTCACCCAGCGTAAAAGCAGCCGGCACACCTTCGACATAATAAATCCCGCCGCAGAGTTGCAATTCTTCAGATTTTTCAAGGGCTTCCTTGTTCGCCTCATAATCTCCTGGATTATCCCGCTGTTCTCGCCATTGTTCGAGCACTTTCAACGCATCATCAATATTTTCCTCTAATAGTGGTTTTCCCTCATAAGAATATTTATTAATGAATGCATTCACGAGATTTTTTTTCTTGTGAAATTTTCGCCCGGCCAGTTTGGCCAGATCTTCCCTGGAATATAGATAATCGAAATTGTCGCGATCTTCGACAACGGAATAGCCCATAGTTTCCAGCTTTGAAACCTGATGTTCAGCAACTGCTTTCATCAAATGGAAATCTTTAAAAAGGGTTTCCAGAACGTTTTTTTTCGGCAAACCTAACGGAAGCATGAAAAAATAATGATCCCCTTCATTTCCAATAATAATGATCTGGTCATCGTTGAATTTGGATATTTTATAATTGTGAGTTTTTCTGAAAAGATAGATATTTGCAAAAGAAAATTCTGAAATTCCCTCAGGCAAATTTTGAAAAAGCGGATGAATATGTTCCCTGATATCGAGCGTTATTTCAGTTGTTTCCGGGTATTCTGGTATCATAGTATTCTCTTGGTTGTTGTAAAGCGTAAATTAAATTATTTATTCTCATCAAAATTAAAAAAATCTGCAAAAGTATGAATGACAACTAAAATTAAAATTCTCCTGCTGCGATGCATAAGATATACCATCAGTGAACCGAATAAAAAAGTAAGCAGAATGCCGACGATTCCTGAAGGAAAGCCACTCTGATAATGCAGTAAGCTGAACCAAATCGCCTGCCTTATGATGGCCGGAACACTTCCCAGTATTTCTGAAAAATGAACGAAAAAAATGCTTCTGAAGAGCCCTTCTTCAAAAGCAGCATTGATGAGGGCAAAACCAATTCCCAATAGAATTAATAACGGAATTGGAGCTTCAGGCATCAGCCGAGCGTATGGACTGCCTTCCTGAAAATAAAACCATGTGGCCAGTCCCAGGGTGGAAAAAAGTGCAAACAACACTGACCAGCCAATGAGACCTTTAGTATTTCCTTTTGCTAAAAACAGGGTTTTCCGATTCATTTTTTTGAAAAAAATCAGGAATCCAAAAAGCAAAATAATGATGACAATGCTATCCGCAGGAGAATAGTTGTTCAGTCCGGATTGGTTAGTGATATAAACGAGACAAAGGTATAAAAAAATGATTTCCAGCGAAGCGTTCGTTTCTCGAATCTGGTTCCAGTATCGCGAAACGATTGCCATTATGCCGATGATTAAAAAACAACGAAGTGGACAGACGTGTCATCCATAATTCAAAGAAATACGTGGATCAAGAAAAAAAAATATTTTTGATCCAGTGAATTTTCATGATCTCATTATTAATGGTTTTCTGTAGCAGTCTGTGGTTATTCAATAACGTTTTTTCGTCCGGCAGCTCAAACTAACAGATTCCATTAATTTACGCGTGAAACATACTCGCCGCTGCGCGTGTCGATACGAATGGTTTCACCCTCTTTAATAAACGGTGGCACTTCAATGCGGGCTTGAGTTTCGAGGGTCACCCATTTGGTCAAATTGCCTGCGGTATCTCCTTTTATGGCCGGTTCAGCTTCTGTCACGACAAGATCGACTGTGGTTGGCATTTCAATATTAATAGGGGTGTTTTCATGGAAGAGCAATTTAACCATCATGCCCTCTTTCAAGAATTTGTGGTAATCACCAACAATGTCTGAGGATATTTGGACCTGGTCGTAATTTTCCATATTCATGAAATAGAAATTTTCTCCATCGGCATACAGATATTGCATCTCTTTGTCATCAAGTCGTATTTCTTCTACTTTGTCGGTTGTGCGAAATGTATTTTCAATAACGCGCCCGGTTTTTACATTTTTTAACTTGGTTTTAATCATTGCCCGGCCGCGGCTCTGGGTAACATGCTGAAATTCGGTGATGACGTAAATGTCATCGTTGTAATTTACCGTCATTCCACGACGAAAGTTTGAAATTGAAGCCATACATTACTCCTTGTATTTTAGATGTTAATTCAATTTTGGTTGTTGGTTTAATTGAAACTGTATTAAAACAGGTGCTTTGCTTCGACAGCATCTGGCAATAACAAAGTGAAAAATAAGTATTTTCTTGTTCAAAATCAAGTTTTTCTTTGAATTCTTTGTACGCATCAGGTGATTTGTATCCTAAATGAGGAATAAATTTTTCATATTCAGGAATATTTTTCTTGACTCTTACAATCATTTTGGTTATATTTATGCCCGTTATGAAAAATCAGAAGACAAAAAGAAAAATAAAAAAGAAACCCAATCAACCGTTATCCTTTGATCGAGAGAACTATATCATCTTTCTCATTGGGTTACTGGTTTTGGTGCTTGGATATATTTCATTATCACAGGGGCCGGCAGATAGCTTTTGGTCGTTAACGTTGGCTCCAATTTTATTAGTGACTGGTTATTGTTTAATTATACCGTTTTCAATTATTTACCGAAAACGAAAGCCACAGCGTGAGCTAAATGAAAATGCCTGAGGGCGATTAGCTCAGGTGGTTTAGAGCGCCTGCCTTACAAGCAGGAGGTCACTGGTTCAAGTCCAGTATCGCCCACAAATGAAATTGAAAAGAATATTAACGGGGTCGTGGTGCAGTTTGGTTAGCACATCGGCCTGTCAAGCCGAAGGTCGCGGGTTCGAGTCCCGTCGGCCCCGCTAAATAAAATAAGAGGGCTATCTGAAATGATAGCCCTTTTGTTTAGGTGCACAATCTGTATTTTGAATAATACGATGAAAGAGGACGAATATCTTACAATAGGTCAAAAGCTGAAACAAGCAGAAATTAAGATCAAAGGTTCTCGCTTTATTGGAACAGCTCAATCTGCATCTTCCGAAAAACAAGCCGCTGAATTCATTCATTCCATTTCAAGCCGATATTACAATGCAACTCATAACTGTTACGCGTATGCAGTCGGACTGAAGCCATCGGTCATCACTCGATTTAATGATGATGGTGAACCTTCGGGAACTGCCGGTCAACCAATTCTGAACGTAATAGAGGGTAAAAACTTGACAAATGTCGCAGTTGTGGTAACACGTTATTTCGGTGGTACCAAACTTGGAAAGGGAGGATTGGTACACGCTTACTCAGAGTGCGCCGGAAGAGTGCTCGAACAGTGTTCGATTGTTCATAAATATATTTATCATAATTTCACTCTAAAATTCAATTACGATTTTACCGGCGCAGTGATGCATGTGGTAAATTTGTACGACGCAAAAATACTTGAATCAAGCTATGGGAGCCAGACAGCCCTGAACCTGGCCATTCGTCAAAGCCTTTTCGATGAATTTAAACAACAGCTTACAGAAAAAACTGCCGGCAATATTTTGTTTCACTGATGAAACAGAGTTTGATAATGGAAATACTATTAATTATAATTGCGTTAATCTTAAGTGCATTTTTCTCCGGTTCGGAAACAGCCTATCTTACCGCGA
Organism: uncultured Cytophagia bacterium; assembly: GCA_964605145.1. GTDB lineage: Bacteria > Zhuqueibacterota > Zhuqueibacteria > Thermofontimicrobiales > Thermofontimicrobiaceae > CAZSBG01. The sequence continues at coordinate 52,322 of CAZSBG010000012.1, forward strand.
ACAAAATTCGTATCGAGGTGCTTTTCCGCAGAAAGGCCAGGGGCATTAAATATATTTATGATTTTATTACCAATTCGGAAAAGTTCATTGTAACGACTTTAATCGGTAATAACTTATCCAATGTATTATTTTCTTCTTTTATCGTGCTGGTGCTGCGGGAGTCCATGGAGGAGTCACTAATCGTATTAATTTCCTCGCTGACCGTGCTTATTTTTGCAGAAATAATTCCCAAAGTTATTGCACGTGAATCCGCTGATCACATGATATTGCACATCTCATTTATTTTGAAGATCTTCTATTTTATTTTTTATCCAGTGAGTGTTTTTTTCATCTCTTTTTCAAATTTTTTGTTCAGAATATTTCGACTTCCCAATGAGCAGAAAATGGAAAATATTTTAACTCGGAGAGATGTGAAGCGAATTATTCGAGAAGGCGAGATTCACGGAATAATCGAATCTTCAGAACATAAGATCATCTCAAAAATTTTTGACCTCAATAAGAAGCGGGTCAAGGAAACCATGGTGCCCAGAACCGAAATTATGGCGGTTGAAAAAAACTTGTCTATAACAAAATTGCGAAAATTAATTTACCAGTCCGGTTTTTCACGACTGCCGGTATATGAGGGTAATATCGATTCGATTATTGGCGTTGTATATGCAAAAGACCTATTTCATTTTCCCAAAAAGCTTGATGAAATCATCCAGGAAATTCGATTTGTACCGGAAACAAAATCTGCGTATGAATTGCTCCAGGAATTTCGTCACAACAAGAACAGTATTGCCATTGCCCTGGATGAGTACGGTGGAACCGCCGGGCTTGTGACCCTTGAAGATGTGATCGAAGAATTGTTCGGTGAAATTTATGATGAATTTGACATTGACCACAAGCACATGTATTACAGGTTGAATCCAACAACAATAATCATGGATGCCCGGGCGGAGATTGATGAGATCAATGACAAATTCAAAATTCGAATCCCGGAAGGAGATTACACGTCCATCGGTGGATTTGTAATTGAAACGCTTGGCACCATCCCTGAGCCAAAAGAGGGCATCGAACTGGAGAACTGCAAAATCATTGTGGAAAAAGCAAGCGAAAAGCGGGTAATTGCTGTGAAAATTGTTTTGATAAAGCCGGCTGTGGAAAAGGAGGAAAAGTAGTGTTTTACCAGCCATTTTGTTGGAAAATGAATATCGATAATTTAAAGAGTGATCGGAAAAATTAACATCACTCTTTTTTTTTGTAGAAATTGATTCTTGAACCTCTCAATGAAAGGAATATGTAGTGAAAATACTAAACTGATATTGAACTCGAAGGGACAATGGTATAAAAAAATATTTGATTTTCTCGTAATTATTTTATATGTTAGAAATGAAGGAGAAAGGTAATGATCTCTTTTTCGCTGAATTGCCTGCTGAACAATTAATGGAAGAATTCATTTAATTGAGAAATTTATCGTTGAGAAACCCCAAATCGATTGTGAATAGTTCCTATTTTTGGATAATAGCAATTGTCCTGATTATTGTTATGTTTTTCATCTTTTCGTTGATGCCGGTTAGTTATAAATTTAATTCATTCGACCGCACCACACGCATTTACTACGCTGACAATATCTCCATAGCACACCAAAGAGTAATTGAAAAATTTAACCGGGAATATAAAGGGAAAATCGAAGTTATCCCGGTAGACCTGCCATTCACAAAATTCAGCACGAATGAACGGAAAGAGCTTCTCGCCCGGTCATTGCGCAGTAAAAGCAATCGAATCGATGTTTTTTCGGTCGATGTGATCTGGGTGCCGCGCTTTGCGAGGTGGAGCGAACCGCTCAACACGTATTTTAACCAACACGAACTTGATCTTGTCATCAAAGAAATTTTAACCTCCTGCTATTTTGACGGCAATCTATATGCGATCCCGCATTATAACGACATTGGAATGATGTACTATCGAAGTGATATTCTTGGGCGCCTTTCGAATGCCGGGGAGATTGAACAAAAATTGCAACGATCTATTACCTGGGAAGAGTTCATTCAATTAGGTCAGCGGTTCGCCAGGTACTCGAAACCCTTTTACCTGTTCGCCGCAGATAATTTTGAAGGGCTCATTTGCAGCTATATTGAAGGATTGCTTGGCATGCATCAGAATCTTTTTCAGGGAGATAGTCTGCAATTAGATACGCCAAAAAGCAGGCAGATGGTTCAGCTTCTTGTTGACATGGTTCATAAGCACGAACTGACACCGGGTGTTGTTACGAAGTTCGATGAGTTTGATTGCTACGTGCATGCCTTAGAAAATGATGCAATTTTCTTTCGTGGTTGGCCTGGATTCCTGAGACATTATAAAGATATTTTTGAAGGAATTGAAGAAACAAAGTACATCAAAAAAGCGCCTCTGCCTCATTTCAGGGGAGGCGATCCTGCATTTGTTTTTGGCGGCTGGAATTTGATGGTCTCTAAATATTCGGACAAAAAGGAGGAGGCCGTGAAATTTCTGAAATTTTTACTCCGTGAAGACAATCAGAAATTTTTCTACAGCATTGGTGGATATTTGCCGGTCATTCAATCAGTTTACGAGGATACAGCCTACTGCGCAAACGAACCTGATTTGTACTTTTACCGAAGCCTCATGGAACATGGAATTCATCGTCCCTATTTGGTTGAATATACGAAAATTTCTGACATCATTTCATATTATGTGCACCTGGCGATCAAAAAGGATATATCGGTCGCTGAAGCCCTTCAGAAAGCTACCACTCTCATAAATGCCAATCATATTCTCATCAAATAGAAGAGTGCCGCAAATGACCAAAAATAAAAAAACTCAATTGGTTGAGAAAGTAAAAAGCTATCATTTCCAGTTGAAACATCTGTTGATCCTGCTGATTATTTTGTTAATGTTTCAAATATTGGCGTCATTCATCCAAAAAATGTCCATGCGGCGATTCCTTTTCGAAACCCAGGAATGGTATCAACAGGATTTTGCTGAACGTATCGCCAATCTTACAGCGACTTCTCTGGAAATGCTACTGGAAACCTCAGCCCATAACCAGAGCTATGAAAAAGTTGAAGTAAAAAAAATTGTACAGGCATTTAATATTATCCTCAGTCAGCAACTATTACAGCACCATGTCGAAGAAGTGTGCGTGGTGCTGTCCACCAGAGGAGAAAATATTATTGCGACCGATAACGGCCAGGATTTGTTTTCATACTTTTTTAATCATTACCAATCTGCCCCTCCGACTGACACGGCACACTCCCGCGTCATTGACATGTATAAAAATATAATGGAAGAAATTGAAGCTTCAGAGCAAATTTACAGTGTTCTTGAAGGCAAACAGACATTCCACGTGTTTGTTCCTTTTGTGCCCAAAGGGGAGTATGCCGGCGCTGTATATATGAAAAGCAACCCTGAATTTACGTTGATTACCAGCGGCATCATTTCCGGGTATAACGAAATCAGCCTCATCTCGACCGGTTTAATTTTGTTCGGCTTGTTGGCCATGTTTTATATTTCGTCCTATACGCTTCAGGAACGAAATGAAGCCCAGGAGCTCCTTTTTCAGGAACGGGAACGAAAAATTAAAGAAAATATTCACCTTCAAAAGGAATCCTTGTTCACCAAACGAATTTATCATACGCATCACAAAGCAGAAAAAATTATGGGATTTATCAAAGAGGATCTGGCAGCGCTTGCCGCAGATAACATTTCAGCAATCAAATATCGCGTGACAAAATATGCAAATTTTATCTCACGCGTTATTTATGATATGAAATGGTTCGATCCACCGATTCATGCGATCCGAAATCCTATTTTTCAAACGGATTTGAATGATTTGATAAAATTTATTGTCGACAATATTTTTCTGAGAATTTCAAAAAACAGGGACCAAAATGTTTTCAAACTGGAACTGGATGAAAATATGCCCAAATTGCCAGTCAATGAGTTCGTCATCTGGGAAATTTTTGAGCCGCTCATTCAAAACAGTATCGATCATTCCGATGATGAGAAGATTACAGTGACAATTCGAACGCATTACGATTCAACGCAACAACGCTCAAAGGTTATTGTCTCAGATAATGGAAAAGGCATCAGTCCGGAGTTATTGCAAGAAAGTGAAGTCGGCGTGAAAAATATCTTTCTGGAAAATGTTTCGACCAAACCCCAGACCAGGAAGTCGGGATACGGCTGTTACATCGCTTACGAAATTGCCACGGAACGATGCGGCTGGATGATCGAAGCTGAAAATTTGCCAGAAAAGGGATGTCAATTTACAATCACAATTCCGCATTATTAAAAAAGGGAGAACCATGAGAACGAGCCGGAAAATTTCAGTCCTGATCATCGAAGATGAAGAATTTGATGTGAAGCGCATTCAAAAAACGCTGAATCCATTCTCCAATAGAATAACAATCAAGGAAATCGTTTCAAACGGACGAGTTGCCCTGGAATTGCTCGAAGATGACCGAAACGGCTACGATGTGGTAATCATGGACTTCCAGATCGCCGGGGGAATTATGGGAGAAAAGCTGATCCAGAAAATCAAGCATATCAACCCGACGATTCAGGTGATTGTTGTGACCAAAATGACCATCAACATGACGGATTATGAATTTGCCAATCAATTGCTGGAAGCCGGCGCCACGTGGTACTGTACAAAATATCCGGTTGATATTGAAGAATACATTTATCAGCCCACGGATTTCATTTTGAGTATTGTCAATGCATTTGAAAAGAAAAAACTCGAAGAAGACCGGGCGAAATCCAATAAGAAACTCACCAAAAATATCGATGATATTTTGCTGAAAAAACAGATCATCGGGGAAACAGGTGTTATAAAAAAATTGAGAGAACAAATTGAAAAAAGCGCCGAATCTGACAGCAATATTTTAATCACCGGTTCCTCCGGCACAGGCAAGGAATTGGTTGCCGCAAATATTCATTTCCGGGGAAAACGAAAATTTGAAAACTTTGTCCCCATCAATTGCGGGAGCCTGCCGGATAATTTAATCGAGAGCGAACTGTTTGGCTTTGAACGCGGTTCATTCACCGGCGCGGAAGCCAATAAACCCGGCCTTTTTGAACTGGCCCACCAGGGAACCATATTTTTGGACGAAATCTCCGAACTTCCGCTGGCCACACAATCGGTTTTGCTTCGTGTGATTCAGGAAGGGGAAATTGATAAAATCGGTCGGACGCGCAAGGTGAATGTGGATGTTCGAATCATTGCTGCCACTAACAAAAATCTGAAAGAAGAGGTACAAAAACGAAATTTCCGCGAGGATTTATATTATCGATTGAACGTGGTTCCTATACATGTTCCGTTATTGCGCGAACGCCGGGAAGACATCCTGCTTTTGGTGAATCATTTTTTAAAAAAGTTCAGCACGGATATGAACCGGGAAATTCCAGTCATCGAAGTGCCTGGCATGGAAATTCTGGTCAATTATTTCTGGCCCGGAAATGTGCGAGAACTCCAAAATGTTGTTGAACGATTGCTTTTCTATGGCGAGAAATCATTGACTGCATCGCATGTTCAAATGGCGTTGGGACTTCAGATGGAAAACAAATCGCTCAAAGCCTATGGCAAACATTTCCAGTTCTCGCCGGATGAAGTGGTGCCCTGGCGGGACATGGAGAAAAAGATCAAGCTGGAATATTTTGAGTTTGTTCGGAACAATGCAACCTCGGATGCGGAGGCGGCCCGCCTGTTGGGTTTGGCGCCGCCGAATTATTATCGTATGTGTAAGGAATTGGGGTTGAAATAAACTGTTATCATTTCTAAAGTTCACTATTTTCACCACTCAAAAATTGAATTTTCTGCCCTCAATTATTAATTTGATAATTATATTATTAATTTGATAATTCTCAATTATTTTTTCATCACTTTTTAAAACCTTATAAGAATATTAAAAATATATTTTTACGGTACTATCATTTCGTTGGCGTAATTTTTGTAATTTCAACAGCAACAAACAAGGATTACGTTAAAGAAAGAAAATAAATGGATAAATATATTTGCCTTCTTGTTTTATTAATCCTCAGCTGCATCTATATTAATTTTAGTTGTCAGCATTCACGGTATTCCTCGTATACAGTCATTCAAAGCTCAAAATCCGGTGATAAGCTAATTGTAAAAGAAAATGGTATTCTGTCGTTTCAAAAAAATACGACGAATCATAACATCAGCCTTCATCCTGAAAATACATATCAGACAATTACAGGTTTTGGCGGCGCATTCACAGAGTCTTCGGCTTATGTTTTGAAGCAATTGAGCGATGCCAAAAGAGCGGAAGTGCTCGAAAATTATTTCAGCAATTCCGGCGCCGCATATAGTCTAATGCGTACGCATATCAACAGTTGTGATTTTTCCCTGTCGAAGTATTCATATTCCCCAGTCCCCAACGATACGAATCTCATCCATTTTTCAATCGAAGAAGACGCGGACGATTTGCTTCCGCTAATCAGGGGTGCGCTTGCCGTGCCCGGCGCTGATTTCAAATTGATAGCTTCGCCCTGGACTGCGCCGCCGTGGATGAAAGATAACAATGACTGGAATGGCGGCTCGCTGAAAAAAGAATATTATCGGACGTGGGCGTTGTACTTCTCAAAATACATCAATGCGTATGCGGAAAATGGTGTGCCGATCTGGGGAATCACTGTGGAAAATGAGCCGCTGGGCAATGGCGGACAGTGGGAGAGCATGATTTACACGCCGGAAACTATGGCGGATTTCATTCAAAATTATTTGGGACCGCAATTTGAAAATGATGGATTGGACGTTAAAATTTTATCCTATGATCAGAATCGGGATGAATTATTGGAGTGGACACAACCAATTTTATCCGATCCCGATGTGGCGAAATATGTGTGGGGAACCGCTGTGCACTGGTACAGCAGCACCATCGATTGGTACCCGGATGAGCTGAACGAAGTTCATAAAAGATATCCGGATAAACACCTTCTGCACACGGAGGGTTGCATCGACAATGTGGGCAACGACGAACCGGCCGGCATTTGGCTGACGGATGACTGGTATTGGCGCAGGGAAGCAACGGACTGGGGATACTATTGGGCTGCCGAAGCGGACAAGAAAAATCATCCGAAATATGGGCCTGTTTACCGGTACGCGCGGGATATTATCGGCGGACTGAATAGCTGGCTAACCGGCTGGATTGACTGGAATATCGTTCTCGATACAAAAGGTGGGCCTAATCATGCCGAAAACTGGTGCGTCGCGCCTGTGCTGGTGGACGCTGCCAGCGACAGCGTATACTACACTCCACTTTTTTACACCATGTGTCATTTCAGCAAATACATTCAGCCGGGGGCTCAAAGAATCGGTGTTGAAACTGATCTGGGAGAATTGATGGTCACCGCATGTAAGAATCCGGATAAAAGCATAGCCGTTGAAATATTGAATCAGCACGAAAAGCCAGTGGCTTTTCATCTAATTATCGAAGGCAGAATCAAAGAATTTACCATTCCCGAGAATGCACTTCAAACCATTCTTTTACATTAATACCCTGGAGGACAAGCGTGAGCGTAGAACAGATCAAATTAACTTTCAAGGAAAAAGTTGGTTACGGACTGGGGGATACAGCGTCGAATTTGTATTTCCAGATGTATATCAACTTTCTTCTTTTCTTTTATACCGATGTTTTCGGAATTCCGGCTGCAGCGGCTGGTACACTCTTTATGTTATCCCGTTTTTGGGATGCGGTTAATGATCCTATGATGGGTATCATCGCAGACCGGACCAATACAAAATGGGGTAAATTTCGTCCCTATCTGCTCTGGATTATGGGTCCGCTTGCCGTCATCGGTGTTCTAATGTTTACGACTCCAAATCTGAGTGTGCAGGGTAAAATCGCCTATGCTTATGTTACCTATATACTGATGATGATGGCTTACACTGCCATTAATATTCCTTATTCAGCACTTCTGGGTGTACTTTCTTCCGATAGCCAAGAGAGAACGAGTGCATCCACCTACCGTTTTGTCCTGGCCTTTGTCGGTGCCCTGGTCGTGCAGGGCGCAACGCTTCCGTTGGTTTATACAACCGGAAACGACCCTCAGGGATTTGCGCTCTCGAACAATACCCTTTTAATAAAAGAGGTGGATAATAAAACATCCAGGTATATTGTAACGGCGAATGACGGAATTTCGGAAACGGAAACTGAATTTTTGATCAATATAAAAAAAGAAGGTGAGCGGCCACCAGTTGTGAAAAATCCGCTTGCTGAAATCGTCCTTCAGGAAGGATTTGGATCAGAAGCCATCGACTTATCCAATGTTTTTTCCGATCCCGATAAAGATAAACTTTTATTTGCAACAAAAGTGAACGACGGTGATGCTGTGGATGTAAATATCACCAATCAGACACTCAATATAATTGAAAAGAATATTGGCCATTCCGAGATCTCACTGATCGCCAATGATACAAATTATGGACAGAAAAATACAAATTTTTCGGTATATGTTAATGAAGCGAATAATCAGCGGCCCCAGAGAATCAATCCTCTTCAGGACCAGGTTGTTGATATCGAAAATGAAACGCATCGCCTGCCTATCGACAGTGTTTTTAATGATGCAAACGGTGATGATCTCAATTATACTGTCTATTCGAAAAATGGTGCTGCCATATCCGCTGCAGCGCTCGGCACAGAGCTGGAATTTAAACTGAATAAGGTGGGTATATCCGAGATTGTCTTGACTGCGGATGATTTAAAAGGCGGTGTAGCCCGGGATACCTTTTTTGTAAAATGCCGATCTAAGGAGAATGATCCCCCGTCTATTTACAAGGGAGTTGATAATGTTGAACTGGCCATGGGATTTAATGAATATGCGATCGATATATCAGACGTGTTTCAGGATCTCGATGGCGATGCGGTATCCTTTGCTGTAAAAAAGGTAGATGTTGCAAAGGGATTCCAGTTTACACTGGTAATATTTGGCATTCTTGCCTGTATTTTGTTCTACTTTACCTTTGCCTGGACCAAAGAACGTGTCCAGCCGCCAACAGAACAACAGTCCTCCTTAAAAAATGATTTGAAAGATCTGATTCGAAACCGTCCATGGATGATGTTGCTCTTTATGGGCATCTTCTCATTAGGCTATATTATCATCCGTGTCGGCACTATAATGTACTATTTCAAATACTATATTGAGAATGAACTGCTGGCTTCACTTTTTATGGTAACGGGAACACTTGCTGTAATAGCCGGTGTTGCCTGTACCGGTTTTTTATCGAGGATTTTTGGAAAGAAAAAATTGTACATCATTGTTATGGCTCTTTCGAGTCTGCTTACCATGATCTTCTACTTCATTCCAAAAGAACAGATTGTTTTGGTCTTTGCCGTAAATATCATCATACAGTTTGTCATGGCGCCTCAAGCACCCCTATTATGGGCAATGTACGCGGATACGGCTGATTACTCAGAATGGAAAAATAAAAGACGAGCCACCGGGCTTGTCTTTTCAGCGGCAACCTTCGCACAAAAATTCGGAATGGCCCTTGGCGGTGGAATTGCCGGCTGGCTGCTTGCTATGTTCAGATTTCAACCAAATGTACAACAGGCACCGGATACACTCAACGGGATTAAGCTTATGATGAGTTTTATTCCTGCCATTGGAAGTATCGCGGCAACCTTCGTTGCGTTGTTCTATGAACTCGATGATAAAACCATGAAACAAATAGAACTGGATCTTCAGAAGAGGAAAAAATAGAAACAAAATTTATCAAAAACAGCATTAATCAGTACAGCAAATTGAAGGAACGAAACGAAATGATGAAGAATATTTTGACGTATGCAGTGACAATTTATATTTTATTCGGCGCTCAAATGAGTCTTTACAGCCAGTTATTGAGCACGCCGGAAATTGAAAAACGGATTGACCAGCTCATCGAAAAAATGACCATTGATGAAAAAATTGGACAGATGAATCAGCGCAATGGCGCTGATGGCAGGGAAGACGCTGCTCGAAGAGGCTTGATCGGTTCGATTTTGAACGAGATGGACACGAAGAAGATCAACAAGATTCAGCGCATTGCAGTCGAAGAAAGCCGCCTGGGAATACCAATTCTCATCGGTCGCGACGTGATTCATGGCTTTCGCACAATTTTCCCAATTCCGTTGGGATTGGCTGCCACGTGGAATCCCGAGCTTGTGAAAAAAGGAGCGCGGATTTCAGCGGTTGAAGCAGCTTCGGTCGGCATTCGCTGGACGTTTGGCCCCATGATGGATATTTCCCGCGACGCCCGTTGGGGCAGGATCGCCGAAAGTTTTGGCGAGGATCATTATCTCACGTCCGAGATGTCCGTGGCAATGGTGCAGGGATTTCAGACGAACGATCTGTCACGACCGGATGCCATTGCTGCGTGCGCGAAACATTATGTCGGATATGGAGCGGCTGAAGGCGGGCGCGATTATAATACGACTTACATTCCGGAAGGGCTCATGCGCGAGGTGTATCTCAGACCGTTCCAGGCCAGCGTGAATGCCGGCGTTGCCACCATCATGGCCGGTTTTCATGAAATCAACGGAATTCCGGCAACAGGCAATATATTTCTGCTGAAAAACGTGTTACGGGATGAATGGAAATTTGATGGCTTTGTGGTGAGCGACTGGGCGTCCATTACGCAAATGATTTCGCACGGATTTTGTGCTGATGAGAGGGATGCAGCGCTAAAAGCGATCAATGCCGGCGTGGATATGGAAATGGCGACCGATGCATACCAGAAATTTATCAATCAGCTTTTGGCAGAAAAAAAGATCAGTATGGCAATGATTGATGAATCGGTTCGGAATATTCTCCGTATTAAATTCAAATTGGGATTATTTGAAAATCCTTACACCGATTTTTCGAAATTTCCAGCCATTGCAAATTCGGAAAATTTGGAATGTGCTAAAGAAACAGCTATTCAGAGTATCGTGATGCTCAAAAATGATAATCAGGTTCTGCCGCTTTCAAAAGATGTGAAGCACATTGCGGTTATTGGACCTCTTGCTGATGATAATTTTGAGCAATTGGGCACCTGGTCTTTTGATAAAAATATCGATGATACGCAAACACCGCTGCGGGCGCTTCGGGAATTCATGGGCGGTTCAGCTAAAATTAATTACGTGAAGACGCTGGAAACCTCGCGAACAAAAAGCACGGACGAATTTGGAAAGGTTATCGAGGCTGTAAAAAAATCTGATGTGGCGCTGCTGTTTCTTGGCGAGGAAGCGATTCTTTCCGGCGAAGCCCATTGCCGCGCAGAGATCGACCTGCCCGGCGCGCAGGAGCAGTTGATCGAAGAAATTCATAAGATTGGCAAACCCACGGTGCTCGTTGTTATGGCCGGGCGACCGTTGACAATCGGATCGGTTTTAGATAAAGTGGATGCTGTGCTTTATGCATTTCACCCGGGAACCATGGGCGGTCCGGCAATTGTCGATTTGCTGTTTGGCATGGAATCGCCTTCAGGCAAGTTGCCGGTGACATTCCCGAAAATGGTCGGCCAAATTCCCATCTATTACAATCACAAAAATACCGGCCGGCCGCCGCGCGCGGATTCGTGGGTGCATATCGATGACATCCCTGTTCGGCCCTGGCAGACATCGCTGGGCAATGAGTCCCATTATTTAGACGCCGGCTACACGCCACTCTTCCCGTTTGGCTTTGGGCTGTCGTACACGCAATTTGAGTACAGCGATTTGAAGCTTTCTTCAAAGAAAATCAAGTTGGGAGACAAGATTACATTCTCGGCTACCATTAGAAATACCGGCAACGTGGAAGCCGAAGAAGTTGTGCAACTCTACACCCGGGATTTAGTGGGCGACAGAACCCGACCGGTGAAAGAGCTGAAGCGTTTCCAGCGAATCCTGTTGCAGCCGGGCGAGGAAAGATCAGTGGCATTCGAATTATCCACGGATGATTTAGCCTTCTACAATCAGAGAATGAATCTGGTCACGGAGCCCGGCATGTTTCACATCTGGATCGCTGCGGATTCGGAAAGTGGTTTAAGGGGAGAGTTTGAGGTTGTTAAGTAACCTGAATACATCAATAAAAGCCCCCCTTGAAGGGGGGAATGGGGAGATGTTTTTAGAAGTCACACATTACCGTTTTTATTCTCTTCTCCCCCCAAAAAAAATGGAGTATCTATGAAAAAAATCATACAATTTAGTTTATTCATTTTATTTGTTTTATTTACTATTTTTTCCTGTAATCAAAATAAAACTGAATCTTCACAAAAGGTCGATATTTTAAGCGATGACTGGCCCGGCTACGCAATTTCATATTCCGGCTATCGCGAAGGACAAAATCCTCAAAAATATATCTATCCGACACAGGAACAGGTGAAGGAAGATTTAAAAATATTGGAGAAAAATTGGCGCCTTATTCGAGTTTACGGTTCCGACCAGCACAGTTCCGATGTGCTGGAGGTGATTCGACAGGAGAAAATCAACCTGAATGTGATGCTCGGAATCTGGATCGACGGCGAGCCAGAGTATGAAGCGGATAATCAAGCACAGATTCAAAAAGGGATTGAACTGGCGAATAATTATCAAGATATCGTCATTGCGGTGAATGTGGGCAATGAAATTTTAGTGGATTGGTCCGATCACAAAATCACGGAAGAAAAGGCCATTGAATACGTAAGGCGGGTGAAACAAGCTGTGTCCGTTCCAGTGACCGTGGCGGACGATTTTACATTTTGGCGAGAACGCGGCGCAAAATTAGCCGAAGAAGTGGATTTCGTCACCATGCATACCTATCCCATTTGGGGAGGACGAGATATTGATACCGGGTTAGAGGTGACCATAGAACATTATGAAAGTGTGAAAAACGCGCTGCCAGATAAAAAAATCGTTATCGGCGAGGCTGGATGGGCAACGTACACAGTTGGGGAGCTTCACGCGCCAAAGGCTGGCGACGAACAGAAACAGAAAATCTATTTCAACCAGTTGATGAACTGGGCCAAAGAAAATAACGTGATCGTCTTCTTCTTTGAAGCGTTCGATGAGCCCTGGAAAGGCACCGGCACCGAAGGACATTGGGGACTTTTTACCGAAGAACGAAAAGCCAAACCAGCTATGCAGGAACTTTACCCGGAATTGATGCCGGACGGCCCGACTTCGCCGTCTTATGATGAGTAGAAGTCTAAAAGTCCCCCTTTGAAGGGGGATTTAGGGGGATGTCGAAACCATAACTTACTATTTTTATAAAAAGAAATATATGTTGTCAAAATAATAAAACACCAGGAGATTTTTTGAATGACGAAAGTTCCGCTCCAAATTGGAAATTCCATATTAAAATCAGAAGTAAAAACGGTTCAGGGAGAATTTACAGACTTCGACGGAGAAACATTTTACAAAATTTCCAACTACGATAAAATGCAGCCGTATTTTATGAGCATTGTCAGCGATTCCGATCACTGGATGTTCCTTTCCAGCAACGGCGGAATCACTGCCGGCAGGCGCGATTCGGACAATGCGCTGTTTCCTTATGACCCGGATGATAAGATATTCGATTCAGCGCATCATACCGGAAGTAAAACCTACGCACGCGCCGAAAAAGATGACAAAAAATATCTCTGGGAACCATTTTCAGAAAGATATAGCGGTGTGTACCGCATTGAAAGGAATCTCTATAAAAATTCATTGGGCAATAAAATCATTTTCGAGGAAATAAATGAAGATTTATCGCTTGCGTTTCAATACGGCTGGATGAACAGCGAAAAATTCGGGATCATCAAAACATCGCAAATCATCAATCAAAATTCTGCTTCGGTTTCAATCGAAATTTTGGATGGCTTACAGAATTTGCTTCCCTACGGCATTACTCGCAGATTTCAAATGGAATACAGCACGTTGGGTGATGCGTATAAAAAGAGCGAGCTTTTGGAAGAAACCAAATTGGGTATTTTTTCACTCAGCTCAATTCCAATCGATAAAGCAGAACCCAGCGAAGCACTGAAATCGACAACTGTCTGGTCGACCGGATTGCATGAAACAAAAATTCTGCTTTCAGAGCAGCAAATCAATAATTTCTGCAATGGATTTCCAGTCGAACAGGAAACCGAAGTCAGCGCGCGCCGCGGCGCTTATTTCGTTTATTCTCATTTCGAATTGGAGCGCAAGGCTGAAAAGGATTGGCTGTTTATCTGTGAAATCAACCAGGATATTGCTGATGTCGTTCAGTTATCAACTTTCCTCAAACAGGAGAAAAATCCGAAGCAACATGTCTTCACTGACGTTGCTAGTGGCTGCCAAAATCTGAGGCGTATTTTGGCCAATGCCGATGGCGTTCAATTTTCAGAACAAACACTGTTCTCAGCCCGGCATTTTTCCAATGTGCTGTTCAATGTTATGCGCGGTGGTATTTTTGATGATGATTATTCAATTTCAAAAAATGATTTTATTTCTTACCTGAAAAACACGAATCGTCAAATCGTTGAAAAACATTCGTCGTTCCTGCAAAGACTGCCAGAGAAGATTCATCATTCACAGTTGTTAAAGCAGATCGAATCTTTCGGGAATCGTGACCTGGAAAGATTGGGATACGATTATTTGCCGTTGACATTCAGCCGGCGGCATGGCGATCCCAGTCGGCCGTGGAACCATTTTGCCATTGAAATCAAGAACGAACGTGGCGAAAAAATCCTCAATTACCAGGGCAACTGGCGGGATATTTTTCAAAACTGGGAAGCGCTGCTAATTTCGTTCCCCGGCTATATCGAAAGCGCCATCAGCAAATTTTTGAACGCTTCCACAGCGGACGGCTACAATCCCTATCGCGTCACGCGGGATGGCTTCGATTGGGAAATTCTCGATCCGACCGATCCATGGTCATACATTGGCTATTGGGGCGATCATCAGGTCATTTACCTGCTGCGGTTGCTTGAACTTTCGAGGCGCTATCATCCCAATAAATTGGAATCATTTTTAACAAAAGATATTTTTGCTTTTGCCAATGTTCCATATCGAATTAAATTATATCAGGATATGCTCAAAAATCCACACGACACCATCGATTTCGACGCTGGTCTTCATGAGGAAATTGAAAAGCGGGTTCAATTAATAGGTTCGGATGGACGGTTTATTTGGGATAACGATGGCACCATTTTTCATGTGAATCTGACTGAAAAACTGCTTCTTTCAGCCCTGACGCGGCTTTCCAATTTCATCCCTGAAGCCGGCATCTGGATGAACACCCAGCGCCCGGAATGGAACGACGCCAATAACGCGTTGGTTGGTTTCGGCGTATCCATGGTGACGTTGTATTACCTGCGCCGGTTCCTCGGTTTCGCCAAAGAATTATTTCGAACAGCGCCTGTTGCTGAGGCTGAAATTACGACAGAATTGGCTGAATTTATGAATTCGATTTCTCTGACATTGCAAAATTATGTTAGTCAACTCAAAAATACTATTTCGGATCAAACCCGAAAGAAAATTTTAGATGAATTGGGCGAATCTGGTAGCGTTTACCGGAAGCAAATTTATGCGGCTGGTTTTTCGGGCGAGAAAAAAACGATCTCGTTTGAGGACTTAATCGCGTTCTGCGACCTTGCGCTCAAGCACATCGATTTTACTATCAAAGCGAATAAGCGGAATGATAACCTGTTTCACGCGTATAATTTAATGAAGCTCAAAGATGGCAACGGAATTTCAATTCGGCGGCTTTATGAGATGCTGGAAGGACAGGTGGCTGTGCTGAGTTCCGGGTATCTCTCGGCAAAGGAATCGCTGGAAGTTTTGGATGCGCTTCGAAACAGCGCTTTGTTCAGAGAAGATCAGCATAGTTATATTCTCTATCCTAACAGGCGGCTGCCCAAATTCATTGAAAAGAATTTCATTTTCAGGGAAGATTTTGAAAAATCAGAGTTGTTGAAAATTTTCGTTGAAAAAGGTGATCGGAAAATTGTAATTCAGGACACCGAAAGCAACGCGCATTTCAATGGAACCATGCGCAACGCCCGCGTTCTCGAAGAAGCAATTGACGCTTTAGAACCCGAATTTAAAATGCTGGTCGAAAAAGAAAAAGCGCAAATTCTGGATCTTTATGAAAAGATATTCGATCATCAGTCATTCACAGGGCGCTCTGGCACTTTTTTCAAATACGAAGGACTGGGCAGCATTTACTGGCACATGGTTTCCAAATTATTGTTAGCTGTTCAGGAAAATATCTTCCACGCCATCGAAAATGGAGAGGACGCAATAGTTGTCGCTCGATTGATTGACCATTACAGAGATGTTCAGATTGGCATTGGCGTCACCAAATCGCCTGATGTGTACGGCGCATTTCCGACTGATCCCTATTCGCACACGCCAGCGCATGCAGGAGTTCAGCAGCCGGGCATGACCGGGCAAGTGAAAGAAGACATTCTTTCACGATTTGGTGAGTTGGGAATTTTTGTGAAAGATGCAAAAATTCATTTCCGGCCCGATCTTTTGAATCGGGATGAATTTTTAACAGGACCTGCTTCCTTTAATTTTTATGAAGTCGGAGGTTTAGAAAAGAGCATCGATTTAGAAAAGAAATCGCTTGGATTCACCTATTGCCAGATACCCGTCATTTATACATGCGCCGAAAAAAATGAAGTGATCGTGACGAAAAATGACGGTTCATCCGAGCAGATCAATGGTCTGGTGATCGATGCGCAAACGAGCGCTTCCATTTTTGAGCGGGACGGGAGTATAAAAAGAATCGATGTTAAATTCGAGTCGTCTAAATTATAAATTAGCGGATATTCCTTTGAGTTTGAATTTTATTTATCAGTTTGTTCATAGAAATATGGAGTCTTAATATGCAATATCGAGAGCTTGGAAGAACCGGATGGAATGTCTCCACAATCAGCTTTGGCGCCTGGGCAATTGGCGGCACATGGGGCAAGGTTGATGACAAAGAATCAATGGCTGCCTTACATCGGGCGGTAGAACTTGGCGTCAATTTTTTTGATACCGCCGATGTCTATGGCGACGGCCGAAGCGAACGTTTACTCGCTCAGTTGAAAAAGGATCATAATAATCAGATATGGATTACGACAAAAGCAGGACGAAGGTTAAATCCCCATACCACTGAAGGTTACAATAAGAAGAATCTCTCAGCTTTTGTTGACCGAAGCTTGAAAAACTTGCAGACAGATAGCCTCGATTTAGTACAACTTCATTGTCCGCCAACTGATGTGTATTACACGCCTGAAGTTTTTGATGCGATGGATGATCTGGTCAAAGAAGGAAAAATTCAGCATTATGGGGTCAGCGTTGAACGTGTTGAGGAAGCATTGAAGGCGATAGAGTATCCTAACGTACAAACAATTCAGATTATCTTTAACATGTTCCGCCACCGGCCAGCAGAACTATTTTTTGAGCAGGCAAAAAAACGCCGGGTGGGTATTCTTGCCCGTGTTCCCCTGGCTTCAGGATTGCTAACCGGAAAGATGACGAAATCGAGTAATTTTGAAAGTGATGATCATCGCGCCTTCAATCGCAATGGGGAAGCGTTCGACCGCGGTGAAACGTTTTCCGGGGTTGATTACGAGACAGGATTAAAAGCGGTCGCTGAAATCAATAAAATCTGTCCCCAAAATATGACATTGACCCAGCTTGCCTTAGCCTGGATATTAATGCATGATGCGGTAACCTGTGCAATACCGGGAGCCAAACGTGTCTCCCAGGTTGAAGAAAATGCCAAGGCATCGGATATTGAAAATTTACCAGATGATCTCATGAAAAATATTGAAAAAGTTTATGACAATTATATACGGGCTTTGGTTCATCAACGCTGGTAGAGGAAAAAGTGATTGAAATGTGAATCCGCATGTGACAAAATTATCGAATAGGAATTGAATATGATTAATCTAAAAGAATTCGGTCGTACCGGTCACCACAGCAGTCGTGTTATTTTTGGGGCGGTTTCACTGAGTTCAGTGAGCCAGGGCGAGGCGAATCGAATTTTTGAACTATTGATAAGATATAAAATAAATCACATTGACACTGCTGCAAGTTATGGTAATTCGGAACTGCGCATCAGGCATTGGATGAAGGAGCATAGAAATGATTTCTTTCTTGCCACGAAAACTGAAAAGCGAACCTATCGTGAAGCAAAGGATGAATTACATCGTTCCCTCGATCGTTTAAAAGTCGATCATGTTGATTTGTGGCAAATGCACAATCTGGTTGATCCTGTGGATTGGAAAACTGCATTGAGTCCAGGTGGTGCTTTGGAAGCGTTCATTGAAGCGAAGGAGCAAGGATTAGCCCGTTTCGTTGGAATAACAGGGCACGGACTGTCTGCTCCGACAATGCATAACCGCGGTTTGGAAGTGTATGATTTTGATTCTGTTCTGTTACCTTATAATTATCTGATGATACAAAATCATAACTATGCAAAAGAATTTAATAAATTGTTGTCAAAATGCACTTCTCGAAATGTGGCGGTACAAACCATAAAATCGATTGCACGAGGTCCCTCACTTGATGAGTCTGATAAATATGCGGTTTGGTATGATCCCCTTGAAGAAAAAGCCGCCATTGAACATGCGGTTTCCTGGGTTTTGGGAAATCCAGAAGTATTTTTTAATAGTGTGGGAGATATCCATTTGCTGCCGAAGGTATTAGAGGCTGCGGAAAAATTTCATGAACTGCCCAAAGATGAAATAATGCAGGCAGATATTCAAAAATATAAAATGACTCCGTTGTTTACCGATGAGCGTAATTAGTTCTACTTTTCCAAATAGGTATTTTAAAGAAAAGATATTGAAATGAACAAAAAACATTTATTTTCTCGTTTGATAATTTTTTCCATTACATTTTTTTTCTCGTTCGCACTTTTCACAACCGAGGGAAAATGCTATCTCAAAACCAAAGGCAAGATCATTGTCGATTCGGATGATCAGGAGATAGTGCTGCGCGGGTTCGGATTGGGCGGATGGCTGGTGCAGGAAGGTTATCAATTACATATTCCTGGATTTGGCTCGCCGACTTCAATCCGAAACAAAATTACTGATTTAATCGGCGAGGAAAATACTGAGGAATTTTACCGGCGTTACGTGAACAATTACACCACCGAAGGCGACATCGAGAAAATCGCGTCCTGGGGATTTAATTCCATCCGGCTTCCCTTCAGTTATCAGCTTTTAACGCCAAAAGATCAGCCGGGCGTTTATCTCGAAGAAGGTTTTCAGCTCATGGATAGAGTGCTGGAATGGTGCGAGAAAAATCAGCTCTATTTGATACTGGACATGCATTGTGCACCCGGTGGGCAAAACAGCGCTAATATTAGTGATTCAGATGGAATGGAGGCTCGCCTCTGGACCGAGCCGGAAAATCAAACGCGAACTATCGAAATCTGGAAGAAGATCGCCGAGCGATACGCTGAGGAGGAATGGATCGGCGGTTACGATTTGATCAACGAGCCTGTTCTGCCATCGGGACATTCCTCTTCAGAGTTACGTTTGTTGTACATGAAAATAACTCAGGCAATTCGCGAGGTAGATACAAATCATATCATTTTTATTGAAGGAAATTGGTACGCAACAGACTTCACATCGCTCACTCCGCCATTTGATGGCAATCTTGTATATAGTTTCCATAAATATTGGAATGAAAATACTTATGCATCTATACAAAGCTATATCAATATTCGGAATAGCTATAAAGTGCCACTTTGGATGGGAGAATCCGGAGAAAATTCGAATACATGGTTTAATGATGCCATTCGTTTATTTGAAGACAATGAAATTGGCTGGAACTGGTGGACCCAAAAAAAAATCGAAACAACGACCAGTCCGTTTTCTTCTCCGATTTCTGCCAATTATCAGATAATTCTGGATTACTGGAATGGCCTCAGGAATGAACCAAGTCTGGAGTTCTCCAAAAACGCCATGTTCGAGATGGCTGAGAATTTAAAAACAGAAAATTGTGAATTCAGGCCGGGCGTGGTGAAAGCACTCATGAAGGATGAATTCGGCCAGCAACCGACGCCATACACAGATCATCAAATTCCCTGCATCATCAATTGCGCGGATTACGATTTTGGACGGCAGGATGTCGGCTATCACGACGCAGATTATCAGAATACCCACGGATTGGGCAGCGGTGACCAGTGGAACCGGGGCGGAAAATTTCGCAATGACGGTGTGGATATTGAATTAAGCAATGACACCCAGGGCGCATTGTACAGCATCGGATGGATCGATACCGGCGAATGGATGAAATACGCTGTTACAGTGCATGAATCAGGGAAATATGATATTCATTTTCGGGTTGCCTCTCCGAATTCCAATGGCAGGCTGCAATTATTGCTGAATGAACAAGCGCTGACGTCCATTGTTTCTGTGCCCAATACCGGGGGCTGGTACGACTGGCAAACGTTTACCATCGAAAATGTCGATATGCCGGCTGGAGAACAAAGTCTAAAACTATTTTTTCATCAGAGCGGATTCAATATCAATTCCATACGATTCAGCAAAGATTCTTCTTCAACAGGCAGTATGCCGCATCCGGGAATTCCAGCAAAACTGACCCTGAAACAGAATTACCCCAATCCCTTCAATGCACAAACCAATTTCTGGTATGGCCTTCCGGAAGATGCATTCGTTCGTATCGAAGTTTATAACAGCAATGGACAGTTTGTATCCACCGTGGAAAACAGCCAAAAAGAATCTGGCTGGCACCAGGCAACCTGGCATGTGGACGATCAAAGCGTGCTTGCTTCAAATGTTTCCAGCGGCGTTTATTTTTATCAGGTCGAAGCACAGTCGAATAACAAAACTACTTTATCATCGAAAAAAATGTTATTTTTAAAGTGAGCAGGGATTAACAAATGCATGTTGAAATGAACTATTTTCCGCAATTAAAAGAAAAAGGATATTCAATTGTGTATAACGAAAAATGCATCATTCGATTGATCTGTTTTTTTCTTTTCGCATTAATGCTGCATGGAATAAATGCAGAAGAACGGATGGAGTTCACCTCGTCGAACCTTCCAATTGTTGTAATTGACACCCATGGCCAGGAAATCCCGGATGAACCTAAAATTAACGCGGATATGGGAATTATCTATAACGGAGAAGGCGTGCGAAATTATTTAACCGATCCGTTCAACAATTATCGCGGAAAAATTGGAATCGAAATTCGTGGTTCATCGGCCCAAACGTTTCCCAAGAAACAATACGCCGTGGAGACGCGCGATATTCAGGGCAATGATACCACAGTATCGCTTTTGAGATTTCCGCCGGAAGATGACTGGATTTTATACGCGCCCTATTCAGATAAATCGTTGATGCGAAACGCGCTGGTGTACAAATTGTCAAACGACATGGGACGATACGCCAGCCGCACGAAGTTTTGCGAGGTCGTTTTGAACGGGGAATATATGGGCGTGTATGTGTTGATGGAAAAGATAAAGCGGGATAAAAATCGGGTGGATATCTCCAAACTGAAACCTGACGAGTCAACCGGCGATGACCTGACCGGTGGCTACATTTTCAAAATCGATAAATTGGATGGCGCGGAGATCGATGGCTGGGAATCCTCGTTTCTTCCGTTTCCCGACGCCTGGCAACGGATATTTTATCAATACCATTACCCGGACGAAGATGACATCACCCCGGTGCAGGAAGAATACATCCAGAATTTTATGTTCAAATTCGAGAGCTTGATGGATGAGCCTATCTACGCCGATCCCCAAACCGGGTATGTCAATTATCTCAACGTCGATACATTCGTGGATAACTTCATTATCATTGAAATGAGCAAAAATATCGATGGGTATCGGTTGAGCACGTATTTTCATAAAGATCGCGACAGCAAAAATGGGAAGCTGAGCATGGGGCCGATCTGGGATTACAATCTCGCCTTTGGCAATGCGGATTATTACAATGGCGCTATCATTCCTGGTTGGCAGGTAAATTTTCGCGTGAAAGACGATTACTGGCAAATGCCGTTTTGGTGGCAAAAGCTCATGGCAGATTCCAATTTTGTCAATAGAATAAATGAACGCTGGTTTCAGTTGCGGTCGGATGTTTTGGAAACATATCGGATAGATTCGCTCGTCGATTCCCTTACGATGCACATTGATGAAGCGCAAAAACGAAATTTCCAGCGGTGGCCAATACTCAGCGAATATATCTGGCCGAATGCGTATATCGGTGGCAGCTATTCTGCTGAAATTCGTTACCTGAAGCAATGGATTCAAAGCCGCATTGTATGGATGGATGAAAATATACCCGGCAAACCTGCCGCGATTAGCACCAATTCCAAAGCTCACAGCCTTTCGGATTTCACGTTGAAGCAGAACTATCCCAATCCATTCAATTCCTGCACCAGAATTGGATATTCGTTGAATTCACCTGCCATGGTTCAACTGAAAATTTATGACTTTTTGGGTCGCACTGTCAAAACAATACGAGACGAAATACAGCAACCTGGTCGATATTATGCATTATGGAATGGCACTGATGAACAGGGCCAACTGGTTTCGTCCGGCGTATATCTCTGCAAGATGGTCTCCGGGAATGATGTAAAAACAATTAAGCTCGTTCTGATGAAATGATATGGAACGAAGAGAAATTATCATTTTAATAATGAGAATTTATTATTTTAATAATTTACTTGCTTTTATTGAAAAAAACACTCTCTTAAGTCCATTAAAAACAAGTGGAAAAAAATATAAAATATTGGTATGCTTCTTGCAAAGAGTTAGGTCACATTAAATTGGAAAAATTTTTATGTTTCAGAACCTTTCAACTCCAGACCTGATTACGCTTCTCCTTTATTTCACGCTACTTCTGGGCATCGGTTTTCACTATTCGAGAAAAGAGAAATGCAGCACGGATTATTTCCTCGCAGGAAAAAATGTCGGCTGGATCGCCATTGGCGCGTCGCTGTTTGTAACGACAATTTCAAGCGGACATTTTTTCGGTTTGGCAGGTTTGGGATCGTCAAGCGGCCTTGTAATTGGACAACTGGAATGGCTGTCTGTCATATTCGTGTTGATTTTTGGTTGGATCATCGCGCCCATGTATATCAAATCCGGGGTTGCGACTGTGCCCGAATTTTGGGAAAAGCGCTTCAATAAATCAAGTCGAATGTATCTGACCGGCATTTCCATTTTCGCGTATGTGTTCATCAAAATCTCTATTATATTATACGCAGGTGGCCTGCTATTGAAAGAAATCCTGGGTTTGGACGTGGCTGTTTCGGCGATTGTATTAATTGCCATTGCCGGAATTTACGCTGTCACAGGTGGATTGAAAGCCATCGTCCACGTTGATATTTTACAGACAATTATTCTTATTGGTGGCACATTAGCCCTGACCATATTTGGTTTAAATGCAATCGGCGGTATTTCAGGAATCCAGGATAAAGTTCCTGCCGAGTTTTATCGCATGTTCAAACCAGTCTCGGATCCGAACTTTCCGTGGACAGGAGTTATTTTTGGGTTACCAATCCTTGGCATTTGGTACTGGTTTACCGATCAGTACGTTGTTCAGCGCGCCCTTGGAGGAAAAGATGAAAACCATGTTCGCAGCGGAACTCTCCTGGCCGGTTTTTTGAAAGTTATAATGATTTTTATTTTGGTGCTTCCGGGCATTATTGCCTATATTTATTTTCGCGATCCACTCATTGGTGACCGCGCTCTCCCGGCACTGATCTCAAGCAATCTGTTGCCCTCAGGCGTAAAAGGGATTGTGATCGCCAGTTTATTAGCCGCATTGATATCTGCGTTGGCGAGCAGCTTCAACAGCAGTTCTGCATTATTTACGATGGATTTTTACCGCCAATTCCGTCCAGATTCAACAGAAAAAGAGCTGGTTTTGGTCGGTCGGCTTGCCACTGTCGCGGTCATTTTTCTTGGAATTTTTTGGGTGCCATTACTTCGATATATTAGTTCCCATGTATATATTTATTTTCTCAAAGCACAGGCCTATATAAGTCCGCCTGTTGCTGCTGTTTTTCTGGTTGGCCTGCTATGGAAGCGGGTCAATGGCACTGGAGCAATCTGGGCGCTTTCATTCGGCGCTGCCATGAGTCTGATTCGATTCATCTTGGAATTACTCACTGCCATTGGAAATGTGTACGTCGCTCCACTGCACTTTATCGTGGAATGGAATTTTCTGCATTTCGCTGTCTTTTTGTTTTTGCTTTCAGGCAGTGTGCTCATTATCGTGAGTCTCCTCACAGAAAAAACATTACAGAAAAAATTACCTGGATTCACTGTCGCAGCCACTGCCTCTCTCCAGTCCGGTTCGGTTCAAACAAATGTAACGAATGAGACCTATTGGACAATAGTCAATATCGGCTTGTCGATATTTTTGGTCTTCGCTGTTTTTGCATTTTATATTATTTTTTCTTGAGAAATAAATAATATGTTAAACAGAATGAAAAAAGACTTGAAAGGAGGTGAAATAAATTTTTTAAAGAAGATACAAATTGGGCGGGGTGGATTAATTCATATAATGATAAACTTTTTATCACAAATTTTTAGGAGGAGTCCATGAAGAAAATATTATTGACTTCATTTTTTATTGTTTTAATGGTGCACCTTGCATTTGGTCAGGTTATCATCGACAGTTTTGATGCGACTGAACCTGATTCAATTTATTGGACATCCACTGAAGGGGCCCCAAGCAAAATTAATTTCACTCGCGATGATGTGGATTTTATTGAGGGTTCGGCAGCTTTAAATGTAAAAGCAACCATTGGCGCGTTTCATCCCTGGGGAAGTTTTGCGCAATTTGGATACACTTTACCGGATTCTTTACCGCCGATGGATTGGAGTATTAGTGATTCATTGAGCATCTGGATTAAAGTGCACATGGCACCGTCACAGCCGGAATATATGGTTTTCCGCATTCAACTTGCTGATCAACCGACTGCTGACGCCGATAAGGAGCAATACATCTATGAAAATGCAGTGATTATTGATGAGACTACAGACTGGGTTGAACTGCGTATCCCAATTCTGGAACGAGAGACCGATGGCACAACTGTACCCAATGATGAGGGATTTGTCCTTGCTCCGACAATATGGGGTGGGTTCACCTACAATAACAGTACGCTGGATCGGGACAAAATAATCGAGTGGAATATTGGCCTGATCACAAGCGGCTGGACCGATCCTGAAAACATTCCTGAAGATTCCCTGGAAGTCTCTTTTGACGGTTTTACTCGTTTTGGTACCCGAGCTATTCCGTTTATTTTCTTCAATGGAAGAACTGTTCCGACTGGCATCTCCACCTTCTCGTGGGGACAATCCACTTTCGGCATTGAAGAAAACGCAGGCGCTACTCCAAACACAAACGCATTGAAATGGATTCAGGGCGATGAATGGGGAAATGGCTGGACTGGCATTGGAATGAACATCGACCCAGCGTACAATATGTCCGGTGTTTGGTCGATGGACAGTCTGAAATTCAAAATGAAAACCCAGGAAGGTGTGGGAGCAATTCGCGTTCAGTTTGAAGACGGCGCCGCAAAAGTCGGAGCTGTTTTTCAGCCGGTTGCCGATAACCAGTGGCATGATTATGCTTTTAAACTGAACGAGATGGTTTATCAGGACGGCACCTCAAATTTTGATTCATCCAATGTGACGGTGCTTGGATTTATGGCAGAGGCATCTGCAATAGCTGGAAAAGAAATATTTATCGATGACCTCTGGACTGGTAATCCTGAAATTGATGTATCTCCACCTGAGGCGCCCACTGGTGTTGATGCGCTGGCAAGTGACTTTTATAACTTAGTTTTCTGGCAGGACGTTCCCAACGAAACAGGAGAAACCTATACGGTTTATGCCAGTTCAGATCCGATCACTGATCTGGAAAGCCCCAATGTGGATGTCGTGGCTGCCGGTGTTTTGGAAGATGTTCAGTCAATCGCTCATTGGTTGATTTACCCGCTCGCCGATCAGAGCGTGTCCTATTATTATGCAGTAACCTGTATGGACGAGGCAGGCAATATCAGCTTAACATTTGGCGCCAATGCTCAGCCAGTTTCAAATACAGCCAAAGGCATTCCCACGATTTCTCACATGCCGCCCCCTGATTTTATGGCAGATGGTGTTTTCACGGAATGGGAAAACAGTGGCATTGAACCCTATGTTATGAGCCCGGAAAACTATTTCGTCTCCGCCGGCACAGTAACCGATGGCGACGATCTTACCGGTACGGTGTATCTGGCCATGGATGATGATTTCCTGTATGTCGCTGTGGACTGTTACGACGATGTTTACAGCTTCGGAGCCGGCAACTGGTGGGAACAGGATGCATTTGAATTGTTCATCGGTTTATATGACCAGCGAGGCAAAAAACACTCATCGCCAAAACGCGGCGAGGAGCCGGATTATAAATTTGTCATGGATGCTAACTCCTGCCGTGAAGATTTTGTTGGCAAGACATTTTACACACCGGATCACGAAAATTACCATATTGAAAATTTTGGCGGTCAAGATTATGTTGTTGAAACAAAAATATCTCTGGATTCAATCCTTGCTGCTTCAGATGCAAGATTTTACCCGGTTCGCGGCAAAAGAATTCCGTTGGAAATCACCTTCCATGATAACGACGGCAATGGCTGGGAAGGAAATCTGGTGACATCGCCGGTGAATACTGATAATGCACATTTGACACCCACTGCATGGTCGAACACGTGGATCGGCGATACAACCGATGTTGCCACGGCAGTTGAAAATGAACCTGTAAAAATGGTGGTCCAGTCATATAATTTGTCCCAGAACTATCCGAATCCGTTCAATCCGACCACGACGATCAACTATTCGATTGCAAAACCTGGCCAGGTGAAGCTTTTGGTTTACAATATGTTAGGCCAAAAGGTAAAAACATTGGTGGATGAAAAAAAATCTGCCGGCGTTTATACGCTGCAAATGAACGGAAAAGATTTACCATCTGGAATTTATTTCTACCAGATTGAGACCGATAACTTCAAAAAAACTATGAAGATGGTTCTCATGAAATAAAGACTGATGAAGAGTGCGCTGCATGAGGCGGCGCATTCTTCACATTTTTAAATCAAAAAACTATGAAGATGCGCTTAAATCAAAAATTTATTCTATTATTACTGTTTCTGATTCCAGCTATCTGTTTTTCAAAAAACTACAAGGGAGGGGAACTTCGAACAAAAGAATCATATTTGTACGGTAGATTCGAAGTTCGTTGCAAATCCTCGCCGGGTTCCGGGCACACATCCACATTTTTTACGTATAATGATATTGATCCCCTGACGCGCTGGAATGAAATCGATATTGAAATTTTAGGACGATACACAAATGATGTTCAATTCAACGTGATCACGCCGCAACATGGGAGCAATCATGTCAGGCATCAATATGTAAATTTTGATCCGTCCCTGGATTTTCATACCTACACTATCGAATGGACACCGGGTTATATCGCCTGGTTCATCGACAGCGTCGAAGTGTACCGGCAAACCGGGGAACATATCGCCACCATGATCAAACCCCAGAAAATAATGATGAATATCTGGAATCCGGGATTTGTAGGATGGGTAGGTCCCTGGTACGACAAGGCGCTGCCTAAATTTGCATATTATGATTACGTCAGTTATGCGTCGTACACGCCGGGAAACGGGGACATTGGAAGCAATAATAACTTTACCCTTCAATGGAAAGATGATTTTGACGCATGGGATCAGTCCCGATGGGACAAGGCAACCCATACGTTTGGAGGAAATAATTGTGACTTTTCGCCTGAAAATATTGTGTTCAAAAATGGGTACATGATTTTATGTTTGACAGATAGTGATAATACCGGTTATGTCGACAATGTTTCACCCTCCATTTTGTGGGCGAGGGCATCGGAGAATCGGGTACACGCTCAATTTACAGAGGAGCTTGATAAAGCCAGCGCAGAGTCCCTGTCCAATTACGCGATTCCCAATGCGACCATTGTATCGGCAAAGTTAAGGGATGATAAACGCAGTGTTCAGTTGGAGGTGACAGGAATGGTGGAAGACCAGAATTACAGTCTGGTTGCGTCCGGAATTTATGACGTGTCTGCGAATCGAAACCGGCTATTCGCACAAATGGTCAACATTGTCATGCCTGAACCGCTGAGTTTTCCCATGAAAATTAATGTTGGCGGCAGTGAATTTGAGGGATTCCTGCCGGATCAGCCCTGGAGCGAAACAGTTGAATACGGCTATGAAGACGGACAAGCGTCTCGGTTTTCACAATCGCAAGCAATCCAGAATACGGATACACCTGAAATCTATCGAAGCGAACGCTATGGATTGGTGACCTATAAAATTCGGGTGCCAAACGGAAAGTACACTCTCAACATGATGATGGCTGAAAATTATTTTGACCAGCCGGACAATCGCGTTTTTGATATTTACGTCGAAGGAAATTTAGTTTCACAGCAGTTAGACCTGCATTTCCTTGCAGGAAAACACTCAGCCCACATCGTGGCTGTGCCCAATCTCGAAATCAATGATGAAATTATTAATATACATTTTTCAGCGCTAAAAGATAACGCTTTACTCAACGGGATAACAATTGAAAAACTCGGAACCGGAGTTGAGCAGAGTTTAAATTCGAGACCGACCGAATACCTGTCGCTTTCGAGTTATCCGAATCCGTTCAACGCAGCGGCGCTCATTAAATATGAAATTCCGGAGAATGGATTCGTAAATTTGAAGGTGTTCGATGTGTGCGGTCGTGCCATAAAAACACTTGTTGAAGAAACTCAATCTGCCGGGGTGCATCAAATTCAATTTAATGCAGAGGAAATGGCATCCGGAATTTATTTTTGCAGAATTAAATTCGATGAGCTTTCAAAAGTCACCCGGCTTGTTTTACTGCGGTAGCGCTGGTTTTATTTTGCAAATTTTTTGTTGCGATTAGCTCAAGTCAATTGGAAAAGATGCGAATAATGCGATTAAAAAAACCAGCAGATTACAAAAACATGATAAAATTTTAAATTTCATTTGAAGGAAAAAGATCATGAGAAAGTTAGTCAATCTATCTCTATTCATTTTCGTTCTGATCATCTTATCTTGCGCCACGGGGCTTTCACAGACGACCGGGAAAATTTCCGGAGTCGTGACTGACGGAGAAACAGGTGACCCGCTGCCCGGCGCCAATGTGATTGTTGAAGGAACAAATCTTGGCGCCGCAACCGGTTTGGACGGTGAATTCTTTATCATCAATGTGCCTCCCGGCACCTATACGCTCATCGTTCGAATGATGGGATACGAAACTCTGAAATATGAAAATATCCAGGTTTCAGTGAACAGAACGACGACCGCTGAAATGAACCTGAAAACGACTGTCATCGAAGGGGAGGTGGTCGTCATTCAGGCGGATAAAGTTGTCGTGAAAAAAGATCAGACAAGTTCTGTGAGAAATGTTTCGTCTGAGGATATGGAAATTTTACCTGTGGAAAATGTCGGTCAGGTTGTAGCCATGCAAGCCGGCGTGGTAAACGGTCATTTCCGCGGCGGCCGGATGACGGAAGTTGCATATTTAATCGATGGCGTTGAAGTGACCGAGTCTTTTGGCGGATCTGGCAGAGCTGTCGATCTGGAACCAGAAGCAATTCAGGATTTGGAAGTTATCACCGGCACATTCAATGCCGAGTACGGCAATGCCATGAGCGGCATTGTGAATGCAGTGACAAAAGATGGCCAGAAAAAATTCGAAGGATCGTTTTCCGCGAGTCTGGCAGAATATGTCACCGGCAACGACGATATTTTCATCGGATTGGCTGACCCTGATTTATTACGAAACCAGGATTATAAATTCCAGTTAAGCGGACCGGTGTGGGGTGATAAAGTTACTTTTTTCGCCAATGTCCGGTACCAGGACAATATGAATCATCTGTCTGGCGTTCGCCGATTTGAAGTGGATGATTTCAGCGATTACTCTGCACAAAATCCCGATTTGTGGCATACGGAAGCCAATGGGGACAGTCAACTCGTTTCGATGAACGGCAGTAAAAATACGTCCTTCATGGGCAAGCTCAGTGCACGTCCATTTGGCAATTTCAGAGTATCCGTGCTTTACACGCTCAATGATGACGAATGGCAGGGATATGACCATGCGTTCAAATACAATCCGGACGGCATGGCTGCTACTCATCGCCTTACGGATATGTATTCCTTGAGCATCAACCACATGCTGTCTTCGAAGCTGTTTTATGAACTGAAGCTCTCTTACATGGACAATTATTATGGCTGGTACGTGTTTAAAGACAGGCCGGATTGGGACGGGTATGTGCACGATGCATATTTCAACAACTCCGGCCCCGGATTTTTCACTGGCGGTCAGCAAAAAGGCCACAGTGAACGAACCATGATTGATCGCAGCAGCAAATTCGATCTCACCTGGCAGATGAACAAACAGCATTCATTTAAAACCGGATTTTCGTACACAGATCACGATCTGGACAACCGCTGGTCCGAAATCCGAAATATCTACTCCGGCCAGGATGAAGAGGGCGAAAGCTATTTTGACTATGAGAAAAATAAAACGATTTTTCCGAATTACACGCCGGTTACTTACCCTGATTCATCCATTTACACCGATAGTGTCCGTGTAAAACCAACTGAATTCTCTTTCTATCTTCAGGACAAGATGGAATTTGATGAAATGGTCATCAACATTGGAATTCGCTATGACTATTTCAATCCAAATACAGTCGTGCCTTCGGACAGAAGAAACCCGGCCAATCAGCTCAGTCTGCCGGATTCCATGATGTCCACCTATCCAAATGTGAAGGCCCAGGCGCAAATCAGTCCGCGATTTGGACTTTCCTATCAATTGGGAAGAAGCGCTCTGCTTCATTTCAGTTATGGCCATTTTTTCCAGATGCCGCCAATGTATGCGCTCTATGAGAATAATTCCTTCAATGTAGCGCCTAACGATTATTCAACCACCATGGGTAACGCCGAAATAAAAGCAGAAAAAACAGTGCAATACGAAATTGGTCTCTGGCAGGAAATTGCCGAGGGCATGGGCCTGGAAGTGGCGCTGTTCTATCGGGATATTTATGACCTGCTCAGCACGAGAATCATCAGCACTTACAACCAGATCGAATACGGCCTGTACAGCAATAAAGACTATGGCAATGTAAAGGGGCTCGAAGTGAAATATGATTACCGGTGGAGAAATTTCTCGTCGATGATTAATTACACGCTGCAATATACGCGCGCCAATGCGGACAATCCAACGCAGACTTTCGACCGTGCAGGGAATTCCCGCGATCCGATTAATCGGCTCATTCCGTTGAGCTGGGATCAGCGCCATACCTTGAATGTAACGGTTGGGTACAATACAAACGATTACGGTTTAACTCTCACCGGGTATTACAATTCAGGGGCGCCTTATACGTGGGCCCCAATTGGCGAAAGTATGCTCAGCCGGGTGAATTTATATCCGAATAACAACTGGCGTCCCAGCCGCTACACCGTCGACTTAAACAGTTATTACGATTTCAAAGTGATAAATAATATTCAAATGCGGATGTCATTAAATGTTTACAATTTGCTGGATCGGTTGAACGAAGAATGGGTCAACGCCCAAACCGGACGCGCGTACACAGCAATTATCCGACAGAAAGACATCAACAGCCATCGAAGCGATTTCAATACGGTTTATGATATAGTTGAAAATCCTTCCATGTATTCTGCCCCACGACTTGTGAAAGTGGGACTTGGCGTTGTATTTTAAACGAACAGTTCCTTTGATAGAAAGAAGAAACTTCTCAGGAATTTATAAATTTGACAGAGGTGAATAAATGAAGAACAAAATTCATATTGTTTTACTAATCGCAACAGTATCCTTCTTTTTTGCCACAAGTCTTTTCGGGCAGGGGAAAATATACGATGGCCCGGACGATCCTGCCGGCGATATAGCGGCTGAGCGTGAGGGATATATGACCGGAAACCGGGTTTTCCTTTACTTTAAGAATAATACGGAATTGTCCGACTGGCCTAAAGTGGATGTTTCCAAATGGCCCAATACATACGACGGCGTGAAAATGCTCGACGGCATTGGCTTGCTCATCGGCGCCATGGTGTTCATTAAAAATGACTCCATTCCAGTCGTTGATTCCACACAAATAAAATTGCTAAATGCGCAGGGAAAACTGGATACATTATTTTATCTGCAAACCAGCTATCGCGAAGAAATGGATACCGATCCTTCCGGCACCGTGGAATGGGGGCTCTATCCTGTCTTTGGCTATTTTAATGAGGTGCAGGATTACCCTGCCATGAGCAACAGGTCAGAATCCTGGCCGTTCGGCGGCTGGCCGGATGCGCCGGATTTTGTGGATCAATCCGGAAATACAGAATGGAATGGCCGCTTCGGCAGGGGCGTTAAATACGCCAGCCTGGAAACCTATTTTGTCGCCAATGACGCCCAGGATCAGGAATACCTGGGGCCTGAAGATCGGGTGAAATATTATCCAAGGCCAGGGCGATATATTGGCGATATTCGTTCCAATGTGACCATTCAAAAGGGAAAGCCCTGGGGAGGAATTGGCATCCGTGTGGAGCAGCGGGGATTCCAATGGAATAACGCCCAAACTCGCGATGCAATTTTCTGGGAATACAATATCTCAAACATTTCGGATTACGATCTCACCCAGGTCGCGTTCGGTTATTGGGTGGACAATGCCATTGGCGACGCTATCGCCGGTTCAGGCGAGGACGATGAGGTTGGATACTTCGATACAAAAATTGATTTGGCATATTCATGGGATATCGATGGAATAGGGCAGGGTGGATTCCGAACCGGTACCATGGGATTCGCTTATTTGGAAAGTCCCGGCCTGGGCTATGATGGAATTGATAATGATCAAGATGGGTTGTTGGATGAAAAACGAGACAATGACGCTCAAATGCTTGTTGGACCGACGGATGGAATTTACAATTTGTCAAATTTTTTAGAAACATACAACCTGACTGAAGCTGACCTTCGCGAGCATTGGGACGCCGATGAAGACCAGGATTGGGAAGACGGAATCGATTTAAATAACGATGGTATTTACCAAGCCAATGAGTTTGCAGGAGATGATGTCGGGCTGGACGGCGTTGGTCCGACAGAATTAAATTACTACGGTCCGGATGAGGGAGAATGTAATCACAAACCGGATCGAAGCGAGGGACGCGCTGAGCCAAATTTTGCGGAAACCGATGTGAGTGAGTCGGACATGGTTGGATTGACTTCATTTCTGCTGTTTCGCGTGCCGGTTCATACACCACCTTATCGACGTTGGTTCAGAAATGATCGATCCATATGGGAAATAATTGGAAAAGACACGCTTTTGGAGAGTTTCGAGTGGGAAGATAATTTAATTGAAATTTTTGCTTCCGGTCCATTTCCATTGTTCCAGGGTAGAACTGAGCGGATATCCATGTCCGAAATTCACTCGTACGACCCGGTGGAAGGACTGAACGCGCCGGATCACCGCGCGCCTTCATTATTCAACAAAAAGAGCATTGTTCAAATTATTTATGAAAAAGATTACCGCTGGGCGTCCGAGCCAAAAATGCCCACACTGTCAGCAACGCCTGGCGATGGATACGTCATTCTGACATGGGACGATGTTGCGGACACAAAAACCAGGGAACCACTTCTTGGGAACATCAATGATTTTGAAGGCTACAAGTTATACCGCACTACCGATAAAAAATTATCTGATCCGCCATACATCACCGATGGCTATGGCGACCCGCTCTCTATCATTCCAATATTCCAGTGCGATTTGATTGATGACCGAACCGGTTTCGCTACCTATGGCATCGATGAAACAGGCACTGCGTACTATCTCGGCGACGATGTGGGGATTCAGCATTATTACATCGATAATGAAGTTCAGAACGGTGTGACCTATTACTATTCATTAATCGCGTATGATTATGGAATCCCAGATCTCGGGCCCGGCATTGCACCCACGCCGAATACGATAAATACCATTGAATTGGATGAATCTGAAGACGTGCGATTGCAGGGACCGAATATCCAAATCGTGACGCCGCACCAAAAAGCGGGCGGGTATGTGCCGGATGAAATTATTCAATTCGAAAACGCAAACCTGATTGGCAACGCCCAGTTGACGCCTGAGATTTTATCCAAGAGCAAATTGAAATCCGACCATGTGTACAAAGTCAAATTTCAAATGGATACCATTCAGGTCGCCAGCGCGTATCCGCGCGGCATTCAATATACGAATTCCGGATTTTTCGTGTTCGATCAAACCGATGGTGACGCGCTTATCTTTCAGGAAACACCGGACAAATACTCCGGTACCAATATTGTTTACAGCGATTCGCTGGATGTCTGGCATTTCAACACACTGAGAGAGCTTTCAACCGATGTGTTTGACGGACTTCGACTAAACATCACCATTCCGTTTGAAACCGCAGAGTATGATTACGCAAATTCAGGCTGGTTGGCAGGCAGCGCGCCCATATTAATTTCACCCATGGTTAAAGAGCAGCAACTTTATCCATGGGATTATGATATTGTTTTTACTGCCAGCGATTCCGCTTACCAGGCAATCACCAATCCCAGCCGCGTATATGATAATACGAATACTCGATTGACGAGAAATGATATCCTGACGAATCAGAAATTTAATTTTTATGTGGTGAATACAATATTTCAGGACAGCCTGGGTAATGATGAAGTCATGGATATGATCGTCCACGACATGAACGACAACGACCAATTCGATATGGTCGGCGATCGGATTTTAGTAGGGCCTGTAACGGAAGCAGGAGGTTGGTCCGGAACTGCATTTGCCATCACGTTTCTGGACAGCACCAAACTCCCGCAACCGAACGATGTGTATCGAATCACGTTCCGGCGTCCGTTCTGGGAAACAGATTCCATTCTCTTCAAAACCGCCTCCTATGATTCACTGCTGGATGTGGAGGATTTGAAAGAGAGCATGGATAAAATTCAGGTGGTTCCCAATCCGTACGTCGCGACCAATGCCATGGAGCCGGCTGTAGCAAATTTCTATTTAAATCAGAGAAGACGATTGATGTTCACTCATATACCGGCGCAATGCACGATAAAAATATTTACAGTGAGCGGCGTACTCGTGGACGAAATCAATGTGGATAACCCGGTTGACCAGGGCATAGTTCACTGGGATTTGCTTTCCAAAGAGGGATTGGAGATAGCTGCAGGCATGTATATTTATTATGTCAAATCGGAAAAAACCGGCGAAGAGAAAATTGGGAAATTTGCTGTCATAAAATAAATTGAAAAAAAAGCAACCATATTGAATAAATCAGTCAAAAATACTTCTTTCATCCTTTATCATAGAGAGGTTATTCAAATGAATAAATTCAGGTTTATACTCATAGCGCTCGTGGGCGTCATTCTCGGGAGCTATTCGATTAGCTTTTCTCAGAAACCCTATCGCATTGGAACCACGGCGGCCGGTTTCCTGGAAATTGGTTATGGCAGTGCAGGAAGCGCCATGGGCGATGCCTATGTGAGTGTTGCCCGGGATTTATCTTCGGTATACTGGAATCCGGCAGGACTTGCATACATGGAGCAGAACGAAGCTCAGTTCACGTACAAACCCTGGATTGCGGATATTAACACTTCGTTTATCGGGGTGGGCATGACGTTTCAATCCGTCGGGACAGTGGCCATGAGTTTGATCCAGGTGGGATATGGCGATATGAAGGTGACCAATCTGGACATGCAGGACGGAACCGGGGAGCTTTTCGCAGCTTCGGATCTGGCTTTCAGTATGTCCTATGCGCGCCGCCTTGCCCAATGGTTTGCCTTCGGAGCTTCTGCCAAGTTCGTCTCATCGAAAATATGGCACACCAGCGCTTCGGCTGCGGCCGTCGATTTAGGGGTAATTGTGAACACCCATTTTCTGTCACCGACTGGCAACCGCAAGGATGGCATTAATATCGGGATGAGCATTTCAAATTACGGCACCAAAATGAAATATGACGGGATCGATCTGTTATTTCCCATCGATATCCTTCCGGAAAAGGAAGGAAATTACCGCGACGTGGAAGGCAAGTTCAGCTTGCAATCGTGGGAGTTGCCTCTAATTTTTAGAATTGGTATGTCATTCAATCCGGTCATCGCCGGACCGCATCGCCTGATTGTTGCAGTCGACGCGCTTCATCCGAACAATAATGCAGAGTCGGTCAACATTGGCGCGCAATATCAATTGACCCTGCCATCATACGGCGAATTCTATCTCAGGGCCGGCCAGAAAGCGCTGTTTTTAAGCGATGATTCAGAATTTGGAATGACGTTTGGCGGCG
The DNA here is from genome assembly GCA_964605145.1 of uncultured Cytophagia bacterium. GTDB lineage: Bacteria > Zhuqueibacterota > Zhuqueibacteria > Thermofontimicrobiales > Thermofontimicrobiaceae > CAZSBG01. The sequence goes on from CAZSBG010000012.1 coordinate 88,600, forward strand.
GAATGTCTCTGAGAATGATGAATAATATGGGATTGAAAGTTGAATATGCGTATCGCAATGTTGGAATTCTTGGAAATATTCATGAATATACGTTGGGGCTCCTGTTTTAGTTTTTACTTCAACTCAGCATCGTCCGGTTAGGTTTTTGCTGTACGATTCAATTTAAAAAAAAGTGAGA
>CAZSBG010000013.1:0-83303 GCA_964605145.1 uncultured Cytophagia bacterium
GACGACTGAAAAATATCTCCTTCTTTTTTGAAGGGTGCGGAATGTAAAATATAAATATAAAACAGTAAAATTGATACTCTTTTACCAAAAGAACGATTCGCGATATGAATATAGAAGAAAAAAACATAAAAAATTCAGAACAGTTTTCCAATTCTGTTCATGAAAATAAAAAGTATGAAGAATATCCTGCCATTTTTCAATTCCCGAGGGAATTCAGGCGTAATTGGCTGAAACAGATTGATATGCGCTACTTAATTATTCTCTTTATCACGTTTTTTATTCAGGTGAGTCTTCTTTTAATTGGTCTTGCATCGCTGAAGAACTCGGCTGAGGAAATCGACGTCAACGGCATTCAAAAACAATATGCACATCTTCTTTTAGACAAGAATATCGAAAGCGACTTTTCCTTTCTCAATTCAGAACAACAAGATACATACCTCTACGGCGTTCCGGAAGAAGTCGAACCAGAACCCGAGCCAATTTTGACTGCGGACAGTCGTTCCGGCGAGACTTCATTGCCTCCAACAATTCCGGAAGCGGCACAAAAATCGGGCGATGTTAGCGAGATGGAGACAGATGCACCAGAGCGATCGACTTCGGTGGAAAGACGCATGGACCGATTGGCTCGAAGAAATAATATGTCCGACGAACTGAGTTCTCAGGGAATCCTTGCCTATGTCAATGAAGGCGAAAGTTACTATGATGAAAACCTTCAGGAAATTTTGAAGCGCGGGGAAGAAAACTCTAAATTTCTCGAGCAGTCCGCAACAAAAATTAAACTGACGAGTTACAGCAGCAATGATATCGCTGAAGCCGAGGAAGTCGAAATTAATCGCCTGATAAAAGGATCGAAAAGTGAATCGCCGGTCGAAGATATGATTTCATCGCACGAGCGTCTGGAAAAAGCTGAATTCGAATCCGTTAACAAAAATACAGTCATCGAAGAAATTTCATCCACCAATATCACAAAAGCTGCCAAGAAAGGGCTTGTGCGCAAACCAGATCATGTGACAAGAATTGTAAATTCCCATAATCGCTCCATACAGGATTGCTTCAAGCAAGTTTTGAAAAAAACGCAGGACACAAAGGGCAAGGTTGTCGTGCGTTTTTCGGTTGCTCCAAATGGCCATGTTTCTGCAGTAAAAATTCTCAAATCCACGATTGATAACGACCGCATGCTCCGCTGCATCGTGAGCCGCATCAGTCGTTGGCGCGATTTTGGGGAATGCGATCCCGAACTGGGTGAGATCAGTTATCGCCAAACCTATGTGTTTGGATATTGATTCAACACCATCCCGGCACAATTTATTTGTGCCGCGCGACCTCTTCAATTTTCATTCAAAGCCTGAAATCCAGTTTCTTCTTCAATCGAATTTCCTGGGGTGTCACAGCCGCCTGATAGGGCAAAAGTTCAACGCCATTGCGATATGCCTGCCGTAGTGTCTTTCCGTATTCAGCATCGATTTTATCAGCGGGTGAAAACGAAAGTGCATCTTCCCGCTGAATTAAAAAGAATATCACTGCCCTGTGCCCCTGTTCCCGCAGCTTCATTAATTCAATTAGATGTTTGGTTCCCCGTGTTGTTACGGCATCAGGAAAAAGCGCCACCTGGTTTTCAACCAATGTTACGTTTTTGATCTCCACATAACACGTTTCATTCTCATTTCTGAGCATTAAATCCAGCCGACTATGTGGCGCCACCACAATTTCTTTCTTCAATTCAGTGTATTGCAGAAATTCAGGGATCTGCCAGGCGAGGACTGATTCGTAAACCAGTCGGTTGGGAACCTGGGTATTGATGCCCACCCAGGTCGAATTCGCCCGAACCAACTCCCAGGTATGTGGATATTTTCGGTTCGGATTTTCGTGAAGGGACAACAACACCTCGCTGCCTGGGACATTGCAGGTGAGCATGCTCCCTGAATTTGGGCAATGGGCCGTAATGATCTCGCCAGTATTCAATTGAACATCTGCCAAAAACCTTTTATAACGGCGCACAAGATTGCCCTGAATTAATGGTTGTTCGAATTTCATAATTTATCAAATCCAATTATCAGCGCATTTCAGCTATTTTGATTTTTTTTAAAACCATTGAACCACGCCATTTCATCGATAGTCATCCTTTTTTTCTCTTTCAAGGGTGAACCGTCCGGATACCCCACACTCATCAAGGACACGATTTTATAACTGCGTGGAATTTTCAGCACCTTTCTAACTTTTCTCGAATGAAACCATCCGATCCAGCATGTGCCCAATCCGAGTTCCTGGGCCTGAAGTGCGAAATGTTCGCCGGCAATGCCGGTGTCAATAAAATAATAATGAATGCCCTGAATCTGTTTTCCAATTCGATTGGCCAGAATATCCAGCCTGGCGAGAATGACAATAATAACCGGCGCATTGGCAGCAAACTGCGTGGGCCGATAGATGCCGGAAAACGCATGCAATGATAATTCTTGTTTTAATCCAGGATCGTCGACAACAATAAACCGCCACGGCTGCACATTTTCAGCCGAAGGTGCCAGTCGCGCCGCTTCGAGGCACTGCACAATTTTTTCACGCTCCACAGGTTTTTCTTTATATTTACGAATACTTCGACGCGCTTTTATGATTTGCATTATGACTGAATTCATGGAATACTCTTTCGATTGACACGTTCAACAAAATTACTGCATCAAAAAATAAGGAGATTCCGGCAGTATTCTACCGCCAAAATCTCCTTGCATTTTACATCGGAATTTTGTTTCAAATATAATTTTTGATAGGATCAATACAATATTCAACAGAGATGTTTGAATAATCCCTGTTAAATTTCCATAATCTCTATTTCTTTTTTATCAAGAATCTCGTCCACCTTTTTTATAAAATCGTTGGTGAGTTCCTGAATTGTTTCCTGTGCGTTGTAAGAATTGTCCTCGGAAATCTTGCTTTCCTTTTCAGCGGTTTTAAGAGAATCGTTGGCTTCCCTGCGAGCATTCCGGATGGATACTCTGACTTCCTCTCCGATCCGTTTGGCTTGCTTCACCAATTCCTTACGTCTCTCTTCAGTCAAAGAAGGGATGGGAAGTCGTATGATGTGCCCATCGTTGACCGGGGTTAAACCAATATCAGATTTCAGTATCGCCTTTTCGATCTCATTGATCATACTTTTATCCCATGGTTGCACCGTAATCAATCTGATTTCAGGTACGGAAATGCTTGCAGCTTGTTTGAGCGGGACAATCGATCCATAATAATTTACTTTTATCCCATCGAGAATACTTGCAGAAGCTTTACCAGTGCGAATTTTATTTAATTCGTAATGGAAATTTTCAATCGCGTCTTCCATTTTTCCCTTGGCTCGCTTATGAATCTCTTCAATCATTTTGATCCTCACAAACTTTAGTTCCGATTTTTTCACCGAGAATTAATTTTTTTAAATTGCCATTTACGGTAAGGTTATACACCATAATTGGCAGATGATTCTCCATACACAGCGTAACCGCAGTGGAATCCATCACCTTTAAACGTTTCTGAACTACATTGAGATAACTGAGCTGGTCATATTTTTTCGCGTCTTTGTTAATTTTCGGATCCGAATCATAGACCCCATCTACTTTCGTTCCTTTGATAATTGCATCAGCCTCAATCTCAATCGCTCTCAACGCCGCTGCTGTGTCAGTTGTAAAATACGGATTTCCAGTTCCGGCAGCAAAAATAACGATTCTGCCCTTTTCAAGATGTCGAATGGCTCTTCTGCGAATAAACGGTTCTGCAACCTCTTCCATTTTAATTGCCGTGAGAACGCGGGTGTAAACGCCGTTTCTTTCGAGATAATCTTGCAGCGCCATCGCGTTTATCACCGTGGCGAGCATTCCCATGTAATCCGCTGAAACGCGATCCATTCCACGGGCGCTGGCTGACAATCCACGAAAAATATTGCCGCCTCCAATGACAATGCCAATTTCAACCCCCAAATCTCTGATCTCTTTGAGTTCAAGAGCCACGCTGGCAACAATCTCGGGATCGATCCCGAGACCTTTGTTCCCCATCAAAGCCTCACCACTCAACTTCAGGAGAACTCGCTTAAAAACCGGTTGCGGCATTTTTATTTCCCCGAATTAATTTTCACCTAATTGATAGCGAACAAAACGACTGATAACCACGTTTTCACCGAGTTTGCTGACCAGTTGTTTTAGCAACTCCTGAACCGTAATATTGGGATCCTTGATGAAACTTTGTTCCATCAAACATACTTCTTCATAGAATTTGCCCATTTTTCCCTGTGCAATTTTTTCAGCGATATGCTCCGGTTTCTTTTGCTCCTGGGCCTGTGTTTTATAAATATTCATTTCTTTATCAATGATTTCCGGGGAAAGTTCATCCCGTTTCACCACCAATGGATTACTGGCAGCGATCTGCATGGCTATATCATGCACGAAATTTTTAAATTCAGGCGAGTTGCTTGTATCATCATTCTCTGTGTTGATCTCGACCAGCACGCCCAGCTTGCTTCCCGGGTGAATATAGCTTTCGATCAATCCATTTTTGTAATCAAAAATTTCGAATCGTTTTAATGAAATATTTTCACCCAATTTTCCCACGACTTCTTTTCGGATTTCTTCGACTGTTTTGCCATCATTCAAAGGTTGTTCAACCAATTCATCGATGCTTGCAGGTTTATGTTCAGCAATATGAGCTGCTACATTTTTAACAAACACTCTGAAATCTTCGGTTTTTGCAACAAAATCGGTTTCACAATTTATTTCAAGAATAACGCCCAGTTTTTTTTCTGGATGAATATAGCTTTCAACCATTCCATCTTTTACTTCACGAGACGCTTTTTTCTCTGCTTTTGCAATTCCTTTTTTTCTCAAATATTCAATGGCTTTTTCCAAATCACCATCTGTTTCCTTGAGTGCATTCTTACAGTCCATGATACCGGCGCCGGTACTATCCCGCAGTTTTTTCACATCATTTGCACTAACAGACATTTCGGACTCCTCTCTATATCAAGTTTTAATTATTTTCTTTTTGTTTTTCTTTCACTTCTTCTTTTTCTTCTTTTTTCACTTCTTTTTTCACTTCTTTTTCTTCTGTTTCAGGTTGATTTTCCATAGCCTTTTTTTCTTCAATTCCTTTTTCTTCTGCGGCCATGGTCGTTTGCGCCTGTGCGCCTTCAATTACGGCCTCAGCGATTGCGTGTGTGATCAGATTAATTGATTTGAATGCATCATCATTTCCCGGTATGGGATAATCTATCAAATCAGGATCGGAATTTGTATCAATCAAACCAATGATTGGAATGTTTAAACGATCGGCTTCTGCCACACCGATGGATTCTTTTTTTGTATCGACAATAAAAATAATGCCGGGCAATTTGGTCATTTCTTTTATTCCACCAAGCACTCTCTCCAGTTTTTCCTTTTCGCGCTCAATATTGAGAATTTCTTTTTTAGTGAGTTTTTCATACGTGCCATCGGTCATCATTTTTTCGAAATTTTTCAGTCGTTTGATACTTTTTTTCACAGTCACAAAATTGGTCAGCGTTCCACCCAACCATCGTTCATTCACATAAAACTGATTGCATCGTTCAGCTTCAATCCGAATAATGTCTTTTGCCTGTTTTTTGGTTCCGACAAATAATACCTTACCGCCATTTTTCACAACATTTTTCACCTCTTCACAGGCTTCCTGAAGGTAGGTAAGGGTTTTTTTAATATCAATGATATAAATACCATTTTTTTCCATGAAAATATATTTTTTCATTTTCGGATTCCATCTCCGGGTGAGATGTCCGAAATGTGTTCCTGCCATCAATAAATCTTGCAAATTAATGTTCATGATAAATCTCCTTGAATTTGGGGTTTTGCCTCCACCTCTTTTGAAAAACGTCTGTACCGAACGGTTCCTTTTTCTTCGGCACCCCAGACGCGGTCAAGAGATGTGTGTTTTTAAAATAAATGCATTTTATCGTTTGGAGAACTGATACCGCTTGCGAGCGCCAGCCAAACCGTATTTCTTCCGTTCTTTCTCCCGCGGATCGCGCGTTAAAAATCCATTGGCGCGCAAAACAGGCCTTAAATCTTCGTCGTATTGCAGCAACGCTCTGGAAATTCCCAGGCGAACAGCGCCGGCCTGCCCGGTTAATCCACCACCGTTCACGTCTGCGACGATGTCGAATTTTTCGATTGTCTCTGTTTTGATCAACGGTTGTTCGATGATCATTTTCAATGTTTCTCGCTTGAAATGATCGATAAGTGATTTTTTATTCACTTCAATTTTTCCAGTGCCTGGCTTTACCCTGACCCTGGCGACCGATCCTTTTCTGCGACCTGTCGCGTAATATTCAGCAACTTTCATACACTACCTCTGATTTTCTTAACTAATTTTCGTTTAAAAATTTAATTGTGCTTTTTCCAGCCTGGAAATTCTTTTATTTCTTAAGTTCCATTGGCTGGGGATTTTGAGAATGATGCGGATGCTCTTCGCCGGCATAGACTTTCAATTTCCTGAACATTTGTCGGCCCAAACGATTATGGGGCAGCATCCCTTTTACAGCATGTTCGATTATTCTTTCCGGATAGGTTTTCAGCATGTCTTCATACACGGTCTCCCGAAGTCCGCCGGGATAACCGGTGTATCGGGTGTATTTCTTTTGCTGAGCTTTCCGTCCGGTAATGCGAACTTTGTCCGCATTGATGACAACAACATGATCGCCAACATCCATGTGCGGCGCGAAAGTTGGTTTGTGTTTGCCACGCAGAACATGAGCGATCTGCGAAGCCAAACGGCCTAAAACCTGGTTCCTCGCGTCAATAACATACCATTGCCGATCGATGTCTTTCGGTTTTGGTGAAAATGTCTTCACTTTTGATTCTCCCTGCTATGTTTCTTATTTATTACTATGAATTTAACAAAAATCATTTTTTCAAAATTACTAAAGATAGCAAAATTGAATTTAATAAGCAAGTAGTTTTTAATATTAATGATATTTTATTCAGATTTATCACAATTTTTTGAATTTCCGGGGTCTGAGAGAAAGATTTCATCAGGCTGTCCGGCGGAAATTATTCATCCAGTTTGATCTCCTCTTCCCAATATCTCCATTTCGCCCGGCCCGGACGTGGTGGCGCCCCGTCCATTTGCAGACCAAACGACATTTCCATGCTCTCGTGTAGTACCTGATCCTGAAATATCACCCTGGTCATGTTGGAGCAGGCCCAGTACAATGAATCCCCTTGGAGTCGTACGTGCAAAAAATTACCATCGGTTTCGAACGGGCCATACACCACTTTGCCCAGTCGATAGGCATATCGCGGCCGAAATGCCTGCTGCTGATAGTCCATGCGCAAATCGCCCTTTACACCAAAATATTCAACGGTTTTGCCATGGGTGTATTTCAATCCAATGGCTGAGGGAAATTTATCGGTTTGCACAATTTCGAACTTTTTGATGAGCGATTCCGGCCGGACCGAGGAATCGTGCGGATAGAGGACAGTCACGAACACCTCCATATTTCCGGGATAAAAATAGGCAGACACAGTTTCGTACATGGTTTTTTCATTCTGCCAGTGCCGCCGCAAATCGAAAGATCCGTATGTGCGCACAGGTTCCTGCACAGGGAAATAAATCAGCAGTTTATTGTCGCCCGGATTTACATAATTACCGATGGAATCGTACGTGGTCTCAAACCATTGTTCTCCGCTGTCCAGAATTTTTCGGGAATGCCACAAATTGGCATGGGTGAAAAAATCTTCGCGCAAAGTCTTTATTATATCGAACACGACAAAGAACTGATCTTTTTTATGATAGGCAATCACGCGATCCCACTGGCAGCCCATTTCCCGATCCAGCAAGCGGGTGCGCGAATAATCCACATTATCGAACGTGAGGAAATTGATCAACTGGGTTTCCACCGGGCGGTAGGCGCCGGAATTGCGCAGGAATTCCCACAGAGACTGTTCTTTGTATTCACCTTCGAGCTGTCGCCAGAATTTATTTTTGCGCGTGACAATCCGATTGTGAAAATAGTCCGCGCGGAACCGGCCATATTCTCCGCTGGGCAGTTTGTCCCGATACCCGCCATCGTGCAACAAGATCGAGCCGTTGCAAAACAGCGCGGCAATGGAGTTTTCATCGGAGTGGCCGTGATGCGTTTTTTCCTCTTCCGCCGTGATGGTGGTCCTTAAAAATTCCCGGCCGGCAAAAGCGCCCTCGCCCTCATCGCGATAATTCAACAACAAAAATGTACTGTTTGTTTCAAACCCATTGCGGAACACTACCTTTTTTCCAACGATATCCTCCATGACCAATCGGCTGCCGGAAGCTGGCGCCTCCTGAGAGATGGATTCATCTGTCCATTTGTAAGCATCCACAAACATGAGCGCTGTGTAGGCACTTTTCCACTGATAGCCGGCTTCATTCACATGATTCCAAATCTGATTGACCACCCATTTGTACATGGGCTCGTTGTATTCTGCAGCCGCTTTTTCAAAAATTGGGATGAACCGATACCAGTCGGACGGCCAGCGGCCATCGCCGAAATCGGCGATCAATCCTGCCGGGGTGATGAGATTCATAAAATAATCGAAATAGTAACGCGGAATGGCGGAACGGTAAAAATGTGTATCCCCTGTGATTTCAACCATGCGCATGAGCGAGAGCATCCATACCGGGTGATAACCGGCCGCGTCTTCCTCTTCCCAGCGCTGATAACTGTCGCTGCTGAGTACATGAGCCATTCGTTCCCATTTAGGCGCACCCGGGTGATCCGGCAGGCCGAGCTGCGCGTAAAAAAATGTCTCGGATCGAAGAATGGCCCGGTTCATTGGACCCCACTCCGGGTAGTTCATCAAAAAATTGGCGCAATCGGCCACGCCGCGCTCGATGATTTTTCTTTCTTCCCCGGAAATAGATTTACTTTCCTTGATATATAAATAGGCTTTGGGGTAAGAATACATACTGAAGAAATTAGATATGGGTGGCACGCCTTTGGCAAACTCGATCCTGTCCTGGTAAAATTCTTTGGGGAATATCTTTTTCAACTCCTCATAAACCAGCAACATTTCCACAGCCTTTTCCACATATTTTTCTTCCCCTGTCTCCTGATACATGAAACCGAGCAATTCGGCAAAATTGGCTGGATAACTCGTGGTCGAGTAACCAAACAGGTTGCTCTCCTTGATGTTCGACTTCCATTTATTGATAATATTGTGGCATTCTTTCATATTGTAATCCAGCGCCTCTCGGATGATTTTCATGTAGTCCGCTTTAGTATTTTGTGCAAACGTTACCGAAGCACTGATGAAAACCAGGCTCACAAACAAGAAAAGAATTTTGTTGAAACGGGAATTAAACATGAATGCACCCTCCGGAGTATTTTGAGTTCACATATAATCGGATTCAATATTTTTACTGCTACGGCTGCAATTAAAAGACAGGAGTCGGATTTACTCGCTCCTATGCTTACTCGTTCCTACGCTCTGCGTGGCAACACCGATTCGAACGCTCCGCGAGTAAGTAATTTTAACGCCCAAAAATTGACCGTTAAGATACGGTTATTAAAAAAATAAATCAAGGAAAAAAATATTTTCTTTTGAAAGCAAAGTGAAATTTAGAGGCATCAGGAATTTCCTCTGTTTTCTGAAAGCTGAGAACTGACCGCTGAAGGCTAAAACTTCAGCCAATAATAAAAATTTTTCCCACGAAACACTTGACATTCACCATATTTCATTTATATTGATAATGTTTGGAAAAGTATTCAATTCACTATCGTTTTTGTTCCCAATTCAGGAGGATTGTATGAAAAAATTCAACATTTTTAGCTTATGTTCTCTTTTTTTAATTTCCGCTGCATCCTTGTTTGCTCAATCCGGTTTTAATGGGCTTTATTTGAACATGGGCAATCTGGCGCGATTGTCCCATGCCAAAACGCGATCGATCAGTCCGGAAAATTTTACCGGTGAAAAAGGCAAAGGCGGCATGTCCACCGATGGTCTGGCCGCCAAAGCCGCGCGCGATTTGGGCCAGGGGTGGAAGGTTTCGCCCTATATTCACATCAAGCCCAATGAAACATTTGTGCTGGCTGAAATTGACGGGCCGGGCGCAATTCAGCAGATATGGATGACTCTGGCAGGCAACTGGCGGTTCTCCATTATCCGGTTTTACTGGGACGGTGAAACAGAGCCATCGGTGGAAGTGCCGGTCGGTGATTTTTTCGCCTGCGGTTGGGGCAAATACGCCCAGGTCAATTCTCTGCCGGTCTGCGTCAACCCGGGCAGCGCGTTCAACTGCTACTGGGTGATGCCGTTCCGAAAGTCATGCAAAATCACCATGGAAAATCTCGATGAAAAACAGATGACGCTGTACTACCAAATCAACTACACGCTCACCGACGTGCCGGATGACGCCGCATATTTTCACGCCCAGTTTCGGCGAACGAATCCTGTGCCGTACAAAGAGGTCTACACCATTCTGGACGGTGTAAAAGGCTGGGGCCATTATGTGGGTACTTACATGTGCTGGGGCTCCAACAACAGCGGCTGGTGGGGCGAAGGTGAGATTAAATTCTTCATGGACGGCGACAAGGAATTCCCGACCATTTGCGGCACCGGCGCTGAGGATTATTTCTGCGGCTCCTATGGTTTTGTGGCGGACAATAAATACAAGGAATACTCCACCCCGTTTGCCGGCATGCCCCAGGTGCTCAGCCCGGACGGACTCTGGAATTCCCAGCAGCGATTCGGCCTGTACCGCTGGCACATCATGGACCCGGTTCGGTTCGAAAAAGATTTGAAAGTGACCATGCAGGCCCTGGGCTGGCGCTCCGGCGGCCGCTACCTGCCGCTGCAGGACAACATCTCATCCGTGGCCTTCTGGTACCAGAAAGAACCGCACGCCAAATTCCCGAAGCTGCCGGATAAGGATTATTTGGAGATAAAGTAGAATTCTTAAACATCAAAAAAAAGTGCAACACAAAAACTTTTCATTTAAAAAAAACGGAACGATTATTTTTATCATAGTCGTTCCGTTTTTTCGTTCTCTGGCTTTTATTCAAAGGTTAACTTCTGTGTCATTAATTGATCATATCCCAGCGAACATGACAAGCGGAATTATAAAAAAATTAAGGCCATTTTGCTGAACCAGCTCGAACTGATTTTCTGTGACAATTATCGCATTGCGTAAATTTTCCTTCTTTAAAAAAGTCTGAAATCCCCTGTTTATTTTTATCTTGCTTATATCCTGATACTTGACTTCAATTGGTACAATGGACTTTCCATATTCGAAAATAAAATCAATTTCATTGCCATCTGGACTTCTCCAAAAGTATAAATTCCCCATGTTATTTAAATGGCTCGAGTTGAATTTTTTTAGTTGACTAAAAATGAAATTTTCAGCTATTGGGCCTTTTTCCTTTTTCATCTGTGTGAAGTTAAAGGTCATCGATAAAAAATTACGCAATCCCACATCCCCAAAATACGATTTCGGCCGTTTTTTGATCGACGATATTTTATTTGTTGTATAAACAGGCAGCAACGACCAGAGATATGTCGACTCGAGAATATTAAAAAATGAAATTAATGTTTGATAATTAATTCCAACCGCTGTTTGAAGATCATTAAAATTTAGAAGGTTTCCACTTTGTAACGCTAACACTTTAAGTAATTTATCAAACTCCTTTAGTTTTTCGATCCGCAGCAAAGACACAATATCTTTCTCAATGAAGGCCTGTTTTATTTCATTTATTCTCATAAATCCCTACACTGTTAATTAAAGCGCCATAAAATTATCGATTTTAATGATTCAAATTTATAAATACCTTGACATTTTTCCACCGTTTACCTATATTTGACCCTGATAATCCAACCCGTTCAGAAATTTTGGGTTATGAATTTTTCAATTTCAAAATTCGCAATTATTTTGAAAACACAATCATTGTTTTGAAATATTGATTTCAGGAGTATGTTATGCGAAAACTTATTTTATTGGCGCTGATGCACCTGTTCGTTTTTCAGGTGAATGCAAAGCCCAAACAGAAGCTTTATGTTTCAGTGCTGGCGACGAAAAATTATGTGGTCGGTCGCGCGAATGATCCCAGTGGAAATTATAAATTCGAAAAGGATACCGTGTGGACGCATACCGGCTGGAAGAATGTTCGCAATTTTGGAATATCCATTCTCCCGGGAAAGGAAGACTATATTTATTTGGCCTGCGGGAACGGCGCCATGCGCTCGCTGGATGGCGGCGAGTCATGGAAAATCACCACGGACTGGCGGGTCACGGAAGTGCTGGATGTGGCCATCTATCCCCATGATCCGAATGAGGTTTTCATTGCTACAGCGTACGGTGTCTGGCGCACAGCAGATCGCGGCGACAACTGGCATCCGGCAAGTGACGGACTGGCTCAAAATTATGTCTCAACGATTGAGCCGGACAGGAAGATGAAAAACAGGGTCATTGTTGGCGGCGAAGCCGGACTTCATCTTTCGGAGAACGGTGCGATGAACTGGGTGCATCTGGAGCCAAAAGGCGTGCCGGTGCGGGATATTCAGCAAAACGCGAAAGAAACAAAGTTGTGGTTAGTTGGGACTGAGGACAAGGGCGTGTTAATCTCCCGCGACAACGGGAACACCTGGCAATTCGCCGAAGGGAGTGTCGCCGATAAAACTATTTACGCGGTGGCCACGGATTCGAAAAATCCGGACCGCATGGCTGCCGGCGGCTTTCAAACCGGCGTATTCATCAGCGACGATGGCGGGAAAGACTGGCGGCAATTCACCAAAGATATCCCGAATCTGGATGTTCATGCCCTGTGCTTTGACCCGGATAAATCATCCAGGCTTTGGGTGGGCACTCTCGGCGCCGGCGTTTATTTTTCGGATGATATGGGAAAAACCTGGAATTATGCCGGTTTAAATGGCGCGGAAATTTGGGACATGCTTATTTTAGAGGATTAACCATGAAGAAATTTGCATTTTTTATTCTGATAATACTGTTTGGCTTTTTCGGCTGCGGGGACAGCGGAAAAGACGGACAGAGCGACGTTGAGTCAATACCGAAAAATTTTCAATCGAAGCTTCAGTTTGATCTGTCCAAAGCGTATGAGGCGCGCTGCGATTCGCTCATCGATCACTTCGCGGATATGCGCAGAGGCGGTTACGGTCAAATTGCAGCGTGTCTGTATCGCAATCGCAATCTTGACTGGGCGCTGCCCAAGCTGGATACATTGATGCAGAATCCACGCGGCGATATGTTTTGGATGTACCCGTTCATCACGGTCACATACACTGGCAGGAAACTCTTGCCGGACAGCGTAAAAAAAGAAATGCGCGAACTCTGGCGCACATACACTCCGTATCGTGGCGACACGGAAAATCACTGGGCCATGTATTATACGTCGCTCTATTTGATCACACAAATGTATCCAAACGAACCCGGGGAGCGATGGTATAATGGGCGAAGTTCCGAGGAGAATTTCAAAGAAGCCAGGGATTATCTGATCTCGTGGATGGATTTGACCACCACCATCGGTCAGGGCGAGTTCGATTCACCCGATTATTATGGCGTTTACATTGCTCCCATGGCATTGCTCTACGCATTTGCAGACGATCCGGCCATGAAGTTGCGGGCGTCGATGATGCTTGATTATCTGGTAGCCGACTTTTCCGCGGAAAATTTGAACGGCATGTACCTGGGCGGCCACAGTCGCACCTATCCTGTTCCGGTGCTGAACCAATGGAAAACCACCGCTGCCAGCATTTCGTGGCTCCTTTTCGGCAATACGCCCTTTCAGCCGCGGCGAGAAGCATTCATACTGGCAATCAGCGGGTATGCCCCCCCTCAAATTCTCCATCACATTGCCACGGATCGTTCGGAGCCTTATGTGCACAAAGAATACAAACGGACTCGTCACCGAATACGCCACAGCAATATGAAGAACGCGCCGGTTTACAAATACACCTACATGCGAAAGGAATACGGAATCGGTTCGCTTCAGGGCGGACTGCTTCAACCCATTCAGCAGCATACATGGGATGTCACCTGGGCCATCGACGATCCGAGGGAAGGATTTAACACACTTTTTACTGTGCATCCATATTCTTCCGGCCAAGAACTGGCCATGTATTTCCCGGAAGAAGAAAAACTGATGACAGCGGCTGTGGTGAAATCCAAAGGCACGTACGACTCGCACGATAAATGGACATCTGCTTCACCGTACGAGCAGGTGGTTCAATACAAGGATGCGCTCATCGTTCTTTACGACATTCCGGAAGGCACTCGCTTCCCGCATATCAACGGATTTTTCCCAAAATCGCTTTCGAATCGTGAAGTCGATGAATCCGGCTGGATTTTCTGTCACGGCAGCGAGGCGTTCATCGCCTACTTCCCGCTGGCAAATTATCAATGGATTGAAGAAGAATCCAACTGGCGGCTCCACAGTACCCAGTTGAAAAACGGCGCCGTGGTGCAGGTCGCCCCGGCCGGTAATTTCAAGAATTTCAAAGAATTCAAAAAGGCGATTCTGGCGCTGAATCTGGAAACGGAAACTTCGCCAAAGCCATCCGTTCGATTCACGACGCTGGACGGGACAAAAATGGCCTTTACGTACGATGAAATTCCAACCATCAACGGGACGCCGGTGGATTATGCCAACTGGAAATTGTTCGATGGGCCATTTCTATTCGCCGAGAAAAACGGTCGCATGCTGGAAATGAAGTACAAAAATATCCGACGTCTGCTGGACTTTAATTCGCTGACGATTAAGGATTGGGTCGAGCAATAGGCGGGTGAATTGGTGAGTGCTTAGAGGTTTGATTCTGAATTGCGGATTTTAATTAAAATCCCTGGCTGTAGAACCAGTCACACCTAACTATTAAAAATTATATTTGGAAATATGTTGAAGTAAAAAAAATCATATAACATTACTAAGGAGCACCATGCGCTGCAATTGGTTTCGGGATTGCTACCGACAGGTCCACATGGATTTTCACATGCCGGAATTTCCACGTTCGGCCATCAAAAAATTTAACGCTAAAACGTTTGTCGATCACCTTGAGCGCGGCCGCGTGAATATGGTTGCGTTGTTTGCAAAATGCCATTTCGGGAATTCGTATTTCGACACAATTGTCGGGCACAAACATAGTGGTCTGGAACAGGATTTCCTGCTGGAAACCGCGACTGAGTGCCGGCGCCGCGGAATCCGAACGCTGGCCTACTATTCGCTCTGCGTGGACAAACGCGCGTTCGATGAAAATCCTGCTTGGCGCTACACCGATGGCGAGGGAAACAGCTACTCCGATCGCTTCGGATCCGTCTGCATGAATACGCCGTACAAAGACGAACTGGCCCTGCCCCAGTTGGCGGAAATCGCTGCCAATTACCCGGTGGATGGCATTTTCATCGACATCCCGTTTCCCTGGGGCGCGCCGGATTATTTTTGCTTTTGCAAATTCTGCCGGCAGCGATGGCTCAAAGAATTCAATCTTGAAATCACGACTGACCTCTCCCCGCTGGAGCGGCAGCGTCTGAATATGCGCCTGGCTGAAAGCTGGCTCTTGCAGATTCGCGATATTTTCGAACGAACCAATCCGGAACTGGTGCTTTGCACGAACATCGTCGGCACCGCCGCAGTATCCAAACCGATCAAGGAGCTGTGCGAAATCGGCGTGTGGGAAAGTCAGCCGCGCCCCGGTGATTATTTGGGGCACAGCTTTTCATCGCGCCTGGGCCGAAACGACATTCTCGACATTCAGGTGATGACCGTACGTTTTTACGAGGGCTGGGGCGACATGTCTCTCAAGCCGGAGCCACAGCTTCGCACCGAATTAGCAGCCATCATCGGGAACGGCATGGGGCCCAATGTGGGCGACCAGGTGAATGTGGATGGCACCCTGCAAGCCGCGGTTTACGACACGTTCGACACCTCATTCGGCTTCGTCCAGCAGCGGGAAAAAATTCTTCGGGACACCGAGCCGGTTCGCCACACAGTTGTACTGCTGCCGGTTCCAGAACCGAACCTTCCTTTCATCGCCGGCGCCTGCTCGAACGATCCGAACCTCAACTGGAAAGGCATGGCCGCTCAATGGCGCGGCGCCCACAAAATGCTGGTGGAAAGTCACATTCAAACCGATTTGATGTACAGCGTGTTGGCGGAAGATTTGAGCAAGTACCCGGTCATTATTTTGCCGGAGCCGGCCACGTACCAGCCGGGCATGGACGACCGGTTGCGCGACTATGTCCGGAACGGCGGCACACTTTTAGCCGCCGGCAATTCGATTTTTATCGATGGAAAATGTCCCCTGGCCGATGTGTTCGGCATTCGCTACGTGGAACCGCTGAGTTTCAGCGTTGCCCATTTCGCGCCCCATCCGGAAGTGCGGGGCGAAACCGACGTCATTCCGCTTCAGGTTCGGGGCGATGTGTTCAAAGTACTGTGTGAAACCGCACAGCCGCTGGCTGACCTGTTTTTCCCGGTGGGGGAATCCCAGCCCCCGGTAAAAGGATTTCGTCACGATTACCCGCCGGCAACTGAAATGCCCTCCCCGTTTCCGTTCGCCACCATCAATCCATTCGGGAACGGAAAGGCCGTGTACATCGCCGCGTCGATCTTCGAAATTTACTGGCGAACCAATCACCACTGGCTGCGGCAATTCATTGAAGCGCTGCTGCGATTCGTCGATCAATCCCAACCGTACAACATTCACGCATCCGGAAGAATCGAGGCAAACCTGTTGCGTGCCGGAAATGACTGGCTGCTCAATCTCATTCATTATTCGCTGGGCCACCAGGGCGGGCAATCGGCCATCGCCGGCATCGAGCGCGTGGAGCCGGTTCAGAACATTGCCTGCGAAGTGCGCTGTCCCGAAGTCAGCAAAATATTGATCGAACCGGCCGGCGATGAAATTCAATTCGAGTTCGAAAATGACCTCTGTAAATTTATTGTACCTGAAATTGAATATCTCACAATTGTCCGACTTTGCGGCGCTGCCGGGAAGTAATCTGTTTCTCACTTATTTTGGAAAGTACCTGAATGCCAGTTGCTACTGTTTATGCCATTGTGGCCGGCTTCTTTTTTGCACTGATGGGGCTGGGTTATAAAATTGCTGAGCACAAGAAATGCCGACCGGTTATTTTCTCTTTTATTTTTTCCCTGACAGGCGGAGTAATATCGTTGATTGTTTCATTCTCTGAAACCACCTATTGGGACGACCCTCGGCTCTGGTTGCTTGGAATCTCCATGGGTATTTTTCTCACATTGGCCTTGCTGCTTATTCTCGAAGCCAACCGCATTGGCCCGGCGTCGGTGAGCTGGACTATTTTGAATCTGTCATTACTCGTGCCAATTTTAATTTCGCCCATTTTTTTCCATGATCCGGTGTTGTTCATCGATCCGTTCATCGTTTTGTTCTTTGTCATTATGTTGATGCTATTCGCCCTCGGCATGCGTAATACAGGGCCGGCAACACACAGCACGAACAAACGTCATATTGCGCTTTTAATCATCGTATTTATTGCCAATGGATTTTTCATCACCGGCAACAAATTAAAATTCATTTTATTCGGAGATGCCAACACAGCGGGACTTGCAACCATTGCCTACCTGGTCACTGCCACGATTGTTTTAACAATCGCCCTGAAAAGGAATTACAATCCATTGGCCAGACCAACTGAAATCAAAGTTGGAATACTTGTTGGAATATTCAGCGTGACAGGAACGCTTTTTTTCATCAAGGCAATGAGTCTGCCGGCCACTGTGGTTTATCCGCTGGCCCAGGGAATTTCACTGCTGGGCGGTGTGGTGCTCACCACCTGGATTTACAGGGAGCGGCTCAACAAATTGATGATCCTGGGATTTGGCGTTGGCTTGCTGGTGCTCATGCTGGAAGCTTTCAGAGCGCCGCTGTCCGAGTTAATAACCGATCTTTTGTCCCGGTAGTTTTCAGACAAAATAGAAACCCATAAAAATATTATGTTTAAAGTCAAGTAAAATTCCAACGGATTAAAAATAACATTCCCCGAAGCTCTATTAAATTTATACTTGTGATAAAATCCGGGATCATTCAGACACAATAAAAATGTCCAATGGTACTTCATCCAAATCTTGATAAAAAGATATTTCACCAGCGTTTATTAGCAGGCTGTTACTTTTTGAGATAAATATGTTTTTCAATTACCTTATTTTTTATAGAAAACCTTAGTAGCAAAAAAAACATTCGACATAATAAACCTTATTACCTTATTGAGAATAAATAATGTAATAAGGTTTGGGCATCCTGGTTTTTAATGGCTACTAAGGTGATAAAAGACAAAGAATAAGGTTTAAAAGATAATGTCTTACTTTACTTTTTAATATACGAGACCACCGAGAACACAAAGAAGGTTTTTATATCAATTCTTTTTCGTTTGGCAAATCGATTCAACCCATGGAAGTAACGAAAAGAGTCGGTTTCAGTTTTTTTATATGATGGCATTATATTTCACCACTACGTAGTTTAATGAAAATGATTGGACAATTTACTGCAAATATTTCACCCCTAAGCGGTTTTGAAATTTATCAACCAAATATAAATCCCGTATGATGAAACACTTGTAGAAACGCCGAACCAACAAACAGGAAAACCCCTTCAGGGGTGACATTTTCTTTTTAACATAGACTTCAGCTCAAGGGATCACATTTTTTCCGAATATTGATGAACCATAGAAAATGAACCGACTCAAAAAATTCGTTGAACGATTAAAGCACTCAATCGTTAAAAGGAGTGATGTTTTTGAAATACTTCAGAGTGAAAATTATTAAATCCTAAATTGAGCGATTAGCTATCAGCTTAAAAAAAATAATAAACGCTGAATACTGATCGCTGTAAGCTAACCGCTTAGACGACTAAAATTTTACATCAATTGTTTTTGCAAGGAGCAGGAATTATGAAAATTAAAGACGTTACGAATAAAATCGACACGGTTGTGCATCCAAAAAATGATAAGCCGGTTTACAAGACCGTTAGCGATGAAATAAGCGCACGATTGAACCGAACAATGAAGATTGCTTTTGCTTCCGAAGCCAGGTCAGTTCCCGGCCAGTTCTTTTTGCTCATTGCCGGGGACGCGGCGCATCCTGAAGACCTGGCGAAAAAGTTAAACGCGCCGGCGGATAAGGATTGGAGCTACATCAAACTGAATGAAAATGGCAGCGGCGAAATTATCGTTGCCAAAAAACATTTGCTCTTCGCCACAGTGTGCCACTTGTTCGATTATTTGATGGACGACCAAATTGACGAATTGAAAAAAGGTAAGCTGCTGGAAATCGGCTTTCAGTGGAATCGCCCGGTGTTCGACTGCTGCCTGACGCAATTGCACCGAACGGCTCGTCACATGGACTGGCAAGCGCACATCCGCGAATACGCGCGAATGGGCTTTTCCCACGTGGAAGTGAATTCCCTTTCAACCGCGCATGGCATCGAACCCGGCGTGGATCATGAAGTCTATCCCGTGTTCTACACTTATTGCGCTGCCCCGGATCAATTCGTCAGCAGCAAGCTGAACGATGGCGCCTATCCCCGCGAATACCTCAATGCCAACTTAAGTCTGTTGAAAAAATATGCCAATGAAGCAGTAAAATATGGCATGACTCCCGGCATGCACAGTTTTGAGCCACGAAACGTCCCGGATGAATTGCTGAAAAAATACCCCATGCTTCGCGGCGCGCGAGTGGATCATCCGTTCCGCAGCATGAAACCACGTTTTAACCTGGCCCTGGCGCATCCCTTTGTGCGCATGCATTACAAGGAATTGATTCAGAATCTGCTCAAGGAGGTGCCGGAACTGGGGTACATTTCAGTGGTGACCAACGACAGTGGCGCCGGCTTCGAATTCACACGCTCGCTTTACGTTGGCGCCAATGGCGGCGCCTACCTCATTCGCGAATGGAAATCTGTGGATGAAGTTGCCAAAGCCGCAGCCAAAAACGCCATGAGCTATTTCACGCTGCTCCGCGATGCCGCTTCCGAGATCAATCCTGACTTCCGCGTAATGATCCGGCTGGAACCTTTTGCAGACGAGCGCGAACACATCCTCAACGAAATCAGCGAACGAATCGACGTGGAAGGGTCCTCATTCCTCAGTCGGGGCTATGGCTCTGCCTACGCACACGAACGTTACGAAGATAACGAAACAGTGCAGTCCACAGCGCATCAGGTTTCTTTCAGAGATGAAGAAAAAGATTTCATAGATTTTATGAAAAGCAAAGGGTCTATCGCTCATACCATTTATTCTTTTGGATCATACCTCAATTTCGATCCGCTGTTAGGCATTCCGTTTCCGTGGATGATTCACGAAAAACTCACTGCCATGCGCCGTGTTGGAGCCCAGCACGTCATCAATCAGGGTGGCATTCACCCGCCATCTCTTGCGCCATGGTGCGTGAATCGCGAAGTTGTCGGTTTGTTCCAGCTCGATCCGAACTTGGATATTGATGCCACGCTCAAAACCATCGCTCAAAAATGGGTCGGAGAAAAATATACGGACGACCTGTACAAAATTTGGGAACAGGTTCAGGAAGCAGTTCGATCCTATCCCACTGTGGGATTGTATTCTTTCGTGGGAATGAACTGGTACAGAATGTGGATTCGTCCCATTATTCCCAACATTGAAGCCATTGCCGAAGAAGACCGCGCCTACTACGAAAAATATTTACTGGCGCCACCGCACAATCCAACCCGCGTGGACCTGAACCGCGATATTCTCTTCGAACTGGGCGGACCGGATACCGCATCGAAAAATGTTGATCGCATGGATGCCAATGTAACGCCGCCTCTGGAACAGGCGCTGAATCTCATCTCTTCTGTGCTGGAAAAGGCGAAGACCGACCCGGACGCTCATCGATTTTTCACGGATTTATCTGACAGGCTTCGGGGTTTGAAACACTGGTTCATCACCCAGCGAAACGTCCAGGCGTGGATTGCCGGGGTGCATGGCTACCTCAATGCCACAGATGAAACCACGAAAAAACAATGCCGTGCGCTTCTCAAAGATATGGTTCTTTCAGAAATTGAAAACACCAAAGAGCTGCTGCGGCTTTGGGCAACCAGCACAACGGATTTTATGCTCATCTCTGATCAGGGAGAATCTGTGCATCAATTGGGTGAAAATTTTGGCGATTTATTGAAGATCAAAATCGAACTCATGCAGGGGCACGAAAACGACGAACCATACGTCGATCCCAATTTTATCTGGCGCGTGCCGGGAATCGATTTTTATTCGCTGGACGAAATGGATGCAGGCGTATCGCCGGTCACCGGTCAATTGAGCGAATGATGAAATCTTCATTTAAAGATCGGACGCGGACGAAAATTCGCGTCCGATCGGTTCTATTCGGACTCGGGATGTCATAAAAAATCGGATTAGTGAACTCTATTGATCATTCCTACGGATGTAGCAGTGAACCAGAATTCAAAAAATGCTGTCAATTAAACCTGATCATTAAGGAAATGCTATGTTTTTTTTAAGATATATTTTAGTTTTCGTTCTTATTTTTTCATCATCACTGTTGGGGCAAATTCAGAAAATCAATCGCTCCGATTATCTGAAATACGCCACTGAAGCCGCCGAAGATTACTGGAACACTTATGACGACGATGCAAAAAAATGGGCCGACCGAATTGATCTGAAACGCGCAAACAGCTACAATCCACCTGCAAATTTCATTTATCAGGCCTATGTGAATGCCAACCTGTACAACATTACCGGCGAAAAAAAATATGCTGAACGCGCCCGAAAATGCCTCGTCGAAATTGGTGATTTCAGGGACTACTATCCTGAAAATTTCTGGCTCAAGCAATCAAGATATAATGATATCGTTCCGGCAGTGGGGAATTTTTTCACCACGCCCATGTACATCAAAGCGTTCCGATTGATGAAGGACACGGGATTCCTGTCGAAAAAAGATAAAAAAATAATCACACAAAATATTGCTGAAAGCTGCGATTACAACATTCGATTTTATGAATGGGGCGCCATGAATCGCGGCGTGCTTCGGGCCGAAGTTTATCATCTCGCCGCTGTTACGCTTGAAGAACATCCCCACGCTGACACCTGGAAAATGATTTCGGAATCCATCACCAAAGATTGCCGGGGTACATGGGAAATTGAGGACGCCTCACATTACAACGCCATTTACCTGTATTCCCTGTTCTCACACATCGAGCTGCTTGATGAAGACGCTTTTTTCCGGCATCCGGTGACCCGCTATACCATGGAATTTTACACCCACCTCCTGGCGCCGCACGGCATGGTGCCGGATTTCGGCGATGCCAACCTGTACAGCAACTGGCACCGATTTGTCGCTGTTTTTGAAAAAGCTGCCACCGCGTACACTAATCCGGAAATGAAATACGCGGCCAGTCGGATCGCGAATAAATTGTGGGATATGGACGCTGAGAGAAAATCCATGTGGCTGGCTGTAATTGCCACGGACTGTTACCGCTGGGCCAATGATTCAATTCCGCTGAAAGAGCCGCCCGGCAAAAGTGAACTGGTGATGGATGATGTCGTCGGCAAAAAAGTGGTTTTCAGAACCGGCTACGACCCGAATGACACCTACATGCTCGTCAATTATAAAGATGAGGGAATCGCCGGATTCATGTCGCGCGAATATCTGCGCAGAACAATCCCGGTGGAAGAAGAAAAAATGACGCACGGCCACTCCGATGAAAACGATATTTCCCTGCTCATGGTCGATGGCTCCGTGCTTCTGCACGATGGCGGGTATCGAACCTACATGCCAAGCGGCTCATTTGGCGCGTATCGCGCGGATTATTTTCACAACCGTGTGGTGGTTCGAAAAGATAAAATATTCAAAGGGCAGAAAAAGGGCGAGTGGCGCTATTCAACGCGGGATCAGGAAGCTTTTGCCGGACAGAATGTCTATGATTTTGTGAGGAATTCCGGGGCATACCGCAACACAAGAACCGAACTGATCGACTTTCTCACCACAGATAATTTCGACTATAGCCGCTCGCGGGTTATTGATGACAAACGCCATTTTCAATACGATCGAATTGTCAACTGGGTGAAGCCCCTGAATATTTTTGTGGTATTCGATGTTGTCAAATTTCTGGAGAATGATTATTATACATCCGTCAACTTCTGGCACACACGAAAAATTCTCAGTCAGGGTGAAAATTATTTTGATACGCAGTACGATTCCCTCAGGAATGTGGCCTTATCCGCAGACAAATCGTTGCTCATCTATTTTCCTGAAGGCGAAAAAGACGGCCGCATGATTGGGATCGATGAGGAGGACAGATATTATCAAACAGAGTTTGCCATTCACCAGACCATTTCCGGCTGGCATTTTGCCGGGGATGTTGCGACATTCACCACCGTGCTCGTTCCGCACGATGCAGGCAGGGACATCAACGCGCTGATGAAAAAAATTGAACTGGTACAAACCGATAAATATCCAAAAGCAACCGGCGTAAAAATAACCGATAACGGAAAAACCTATTTCGTGTGTTCCAAACTTGACCGCATGCTGGATATTCATTACCAGGACACGCGGCCCCAATATGACTATGCCCATGGCAAGGTGAAGTTCGAACAGTTCGAAACCGATGCCCAGCAACTGTTCGCCATTGTGGACGGCACTACCCTGGACTATACATCGGTGTACTGCGTTAAATTACTGTACAACGGCAAGACGCTATTCGAAAAACGACCGATCCCTTATGGACTGCGATTCGACGGCGGACCGGAGCAGGATGGTATCGGCAAAGTGCGCTACTGGCAGGACAGCGTGAAACTGAAATAGATCGGTTTAAATGCTGATTGGATCAGTCTTTTATGATGATGATTATTCAACCGGAGTTATTATGAAAAGAAAACCAGTCAAAAAGATAATCGCGGTTTTCATTTTTCTTATTCTCGTCGCACTGATTTTTGCGTTTAATTATGTTCATCAAATTGCTGCCATCGGAGCCGGCTACA
Organism: uncultured Cytophagia bacterium; assembly: GCA_964605145.1. Taxonomy (GTDB): domain Bacteria; phylum Zhuqueibacterota; class Zhuqueibacteria; order Thermofontimicrobiales; family Thermofontimicrobiaceae; genus CAZSBG01. The sequence continues at coordinate 23,959 of CAZSBG010000013.1, forward strand.
AGGCAAAAATTCTTGCGTCTGCCCTGTTCATTTCCGGGCGCGATGAAGAGTCGATTCTCAAAGAAGATTTATCCAATCCGATTCTGGAGTATTTCGACGCCAAAATTGATACGGCTGAAAAAGCCGTCACCTCATCCTTGTTATTTGGCCTGGTGAAAAGCCGCGCTGTTTTCCGCGAGGGTTTGGGGGTAACGCTGAATTCGGATCCCGGGGATGAGAAGCTGAGTTTTCCGGTTCCAGTTAAACTGGACGAAGCCGCCATGTGGCCAATGGGCGAGGCTGTGGAATTGAACGAGCTTCCCCCGGCAGTCGATATGGAAAAACTTGAAACAGCCATCGATAACGCTTTTGCTGAACCGGATTCCACACGTTTGCGGCGCACGCGAGCCGTGGTGGTCGTTCACGACGGTCGCATTGTCGCAGAAAAATACGCCAGGGGATTCAGCAAGGACACGCCGCTGTTAGGCTGGTCCATGACAAAAAGTGTGATCAATGCGCTGGTGGGAATTCTCGTGGGACAGGGCAAATTATCCGTGGATCAGCCGGCCGCGCTCGATGCCTGGCAGGGAAAAGACGACCCCCGGCAGGCCATCACGCTCGATCACCTGCTGCGCATGAACAGCGGATTGGAATTTCACGAAGAATACACCAGCCCCAAAACCGATGTGACGCTCATGCTTTTCAAAGAAAAAGATGCAGCCGGCTACGCCATGAACAAACCGCTGGAAATCGAACCTGGGAAAAAGTGGTATTATTCCAGCGGGACCACGAATATCATTTCATATCTCATGAAACAGGCGCTGGCCGAAAGCGATACCGATTATCTCAATTTCCCGCGACAGGCGTTGTTCGAAAAAATTGGTATGACCAGCGCGGTGATTGAACCGGATGCGGCCGGCACATTTGTCGGGTCGTCGTTCATGTACGCCACGGCCCGCGACTGGGCACGGTTCGGACTGTTGTATCTAAAAGATGGCGTATGGAACGGCGAACGGATTCTGCCGGAGGGCTGGGTAAAATACACGACAAAACCAACGAAAAATTCGAGCAACTGGAAATACGGCGCACATTTTTGGCTCAACCCGGAAACATCAAATGGCCGATGGATGCCAAATCTTCCTTCGGATTTGTTCTTTTGCTGGGGACACGAAAGTCAGCATGTGTTTATCGTTCCGTCGCGCAACCTAATTGTGGTACGATTAGGCCTGAGCATCGAGCCGACCTCGTGGGATTTCAAAACATTCCTGGCAGAGGTTTTGGACGCATTCCCGGAATGAAAGCCCGGATGAATTTTGCCCAATTCCTTCAATTGAATTAAACAGGTCGAACCATGAAAAAAACCGGATAAATTGGCTCAATCAATTCGTCGAACATGGTGATTCTTCGATTCTTTAATTTCATACTTTCTCAATTTTATTTTTCTTAGTATCTTTGTGTAAGCTTGCAGTTCTTTGTGTTAAATAATCAGCAAATGCAACATCATCATAATAACTAAAACAAGGAAATTTTTATGGTAAAAAGATTGTTCGGAATCGTATGTATTATGGTCATTTTCCTTTTGCTAAGCGCATATATTTCAGAAGCAGGAACGAATGACTTTGACGGCAAATGGAATTTGATCAAAGAAAAAAGCACGGAGATTGACCTCTACGGCACGCTTTCCGTGGAATTTCAAATCAATGGCGATCAACTCACATTGATTCAAAAATGGGGCGGCGGCCGAAGCTTCAATGATACGATTTCACTGAAAATTGATGGCGATTTTCATTCATTCAAAATTAAGGATCGCGTGGTTGCGTCCAACGTGTTTATGGGGCTCTCCATGCCGGTGGGTGAAAAACGCAAAATGAAAGCGACCTGGGAAAAACAGGGAAAACTTTTAAAACTGGATGAGGAATTCACCCTTCTTGGCTCCCAGGGTAAATTCCCGGTAACAGTGAGCCACGTTTATACGCTGTCCGAAAATAAAGAAATCATCACCTATAATTTGAATCGGTCCACGCGCAAAACCGGCCCGGAAGTCAAATATGTGCTGAAAAAGGATGGCATTAAAACAGCGTATTACATGGAACTGGAAGACAACTGGGAAATCGAAGGGAAACTGCCTGCTCAGGCGTTTCTGATCAGCCTGCAGGGTCTGGCAAATGCGACTGGCCCCAATTTGTATTTCGTTTATCCGGAAAAATGGGATTTCCGTTTCACGCCATCGGTTCTCGAATTTTTGAAAGACGAACGGAATTACACATTCAATAAATTAAACACCCCGGAACAGGCCTTGAAAACATTCAAAGATAATGTGAACGGCTATGTTGTGTGGGATAAAAATGTCCGTACATCGCTCATCGTTTCTTTTACAGTGGCAGGGTTGGAAAAAGCTGTGGTGGTCAGTGAAGAATTGATCCCCATCGCCGAAAAATTGGGATTGAAAAAAGTGGCAGACTTCCGCGGGAAATTCACAGGCCAGAATGATGCTCAAATTTATTCGTGGGCAATTGATAAATACTGGAGCCGCTGCAGCAAGGAATACATCGTCTGGATGGGCGGCGAACACGGCAAAATTATGAAGCCGGGCGTGGCCGACTGGGGAATTTACAAGCAGGCGTTTTTCCAGGATTTGTCCACCAAAGAATCGGATACCGAGGAATACGCGCTGGCGAACAAGCTTTTGTCGGAGATGAAACCGCTATCATTCGTGTTCGGCTGGCATTCGTACAAAAAGGACAAAGAGCGCGACCATGTGAAACTCACGTCCAGCTACGCGCTGCGTGTGGAGGGTTTGCACACACTGCCCAATATGAGCTTCAGCAGCCAGGTGCCGGCCTCGCCGGGATTCAAATTTAAAAATAATCACAACCTGGTGCAGGGTAAAACTTACACGCCGGAAAACAAGGTGTACATTTCCTGCATTCAAACCGACTGCCTCGGGCTTGGCGCATGGACACAGCCGGGGCGCGGTGAAATCCCTTATGCCTGGGAAGTCACCATGAACTGGTCGTGGCTGTCCCCGGCCATGATGGAATTTTTCTACAGCCAGGCGACGCCCAATGATTTTTTCATCGGTTCATTGTCCGGCCCGGGATACATGTACCCCAAGGCTATCCCCAAAGAATACTTGCCAAAAATCATCGACATTGCCTACGATCTCATGAAAAAGCTCGATCTCAATGTTTTTGAAATCATGGATTATTCTGAAGGCGCAACTGTTGAAGGAAATACCGAGTTGACCAAAGAGGTCGTGGAAGCCTATTACGAGGGCATGCCGGACGCCATCGGTTTTGCCAATGGCTACGCCCCGGCATACACATTTACCAGCAGAGATGGCCGGCCGTTGATCTCATTTGATTATTATCTGTCACCGAGCCGACCGGAAGCCGATGCTGTTGCTGACCTGAACGAGTTAGCGACCATCAATTCGAATCGTCCCTACTTTCTATTGATGCATGTACGCCAGTGGAGCGACATCACCCGCGTGAAAGCCATTCTTGACGAATTGGGTTCGGAATTCGAGTTGGTTCCCCTGGATATTTTCATGAAAATGGCTGGCGCCAAACCGACATTCAAAGAGAATTTTTTGAAGAAATAGAATTGAAAGAGGTAGGTCAAGTTGGCAACTTGACCTGCTTTTTTCTTTTCAATTTTCCCTTGCATTGTTCACGAATTAGCATTATAATGTAATAACAAACCTTCAGAGTATTTCATTATTAAAACTCCACAATTCTATTCATAAACTTTATGTTATCCATGGTTCAAAGGAAAAAGCATGGACCATTCTCAAACAATTATCATCGCCCATCGCGGCGCTTCGCATGAGGCCCCGGAAAATACGCTGGCGTCCATCAATCTTGCCTGGCAGCAAAATGTCGCTGCGGTTGAGATTGATATCCATTTATCAAAGGATAACAAAATCGTTGTCATTCACGATGGCAATACGCGCAAAACGACTGGCAAAAATGAAGACGTGGTGAATCAGACGTGGGCCGAGTTAAGGCAATTGGATGTAGGAAAATGGAAGGGCGAGCAATGGCGGAATGAACGAATTCCCACATTGGACGAAGTTTTATCCACTGTGCCAAAGAACAAGCGGCTGTTCATCGAAATTAAATGCAAGGATACGGTGCTGCCAATTCTGAAAGACACGCTGCAAGGTGCTTCGGTTCGACCGGAACAAATTACGCTGATTGGCTTCGACCTGCCGCTGATGACCAAAGCGCAAAACTTGATGCCCGAATATGATATCTGTTTTATCTATGATTTTGAAAAAGACTTCACCACAGGCCACTGGAATCCCAGGGCAGAGGACATTGTTTCAGTAGCGCAGCGTGCCGGCGTGGACGGACTGGACTTATTCGCATGCGGCGCTGTGAACGAGAATCTTATAAAATTGGCACGAAATGAAGAATTAAAAATTTACGTGTGGACCGTCAATGATCCCATCGAGGCAAAACGTTTTTATGATTTAGGCATCGATGGAATCACCTCGGATCGCCCGCAGTGGCTTAAAAATGAATTGCCGATGTTGATAAACAAGAATGAATAACGAGTTTGATACGGAGGAAATTTTACAGAATGTCGAAAATCATTATCGGTATTCACGGACTCGGAGCAAAACCTGCTGAGAAAATTCTTAAAAAATGGTGGAAACAGTCGATTCGGGAGGGGCTTAAATCCATTGGTTACCCGATTCGATTCTTTAAATTCGAACTGGTCTACTGGGCCGACTTTCTTCATTCTCAGCCCCTGGATGCACGTATTACAGATGAAAACCACCCGGCATTCTTGAAAGAACCGTATGCTCAATCCAGAGGAATCCTCTTGAAAAAACCGAGTAACTGGCGTCGGAAAATTCTCAAATATCTGGAAAAAGAAATTGACAAGCTCTTTTTAAATGAAGATCTGTCTATAAATTTTTCATCCATCTCCGATTACATTATCCAGCATTTTTTTTCTGACCTTGATAAATATTATTCAGGAACTTGTAAGGATAGAAAAAACATGGTTCGCCCGGTGAAGGATGTGCTCAGAGAAAATCTGGCGCTGGTGTTGAAAAAATATCGTAAAAAGGAAATTCTGCTCATCGGGCATTCCATGGGTTCCATAATTTCGTATGATGTGCTGACCCAGACCTCGCCAGCCATCCCGGTCGACACAATGCTGACAATCGGCTCGCCGCTTGGAATTCCGGCCATCATGGGGAAAACAATAAGCGAGTTAAAAATACGAAACGCGCCGGTTAAGCATTTGTCCACGCCGGAAAGTGTAAAACGACACTGGTACAACCTGTCCGATCTGGGAGACAAGGTGGCTTTTAATTACGATTTGGGCGATGATTACAAGGCCAATTCACGGCGAATTAAAGTGACCGATTTAATCGTGACCAATGATTATGAGTACCGGGGAGAAAGAAATCCGCATAAAGTTTACGGTTACCTGAGAACGCCGGAATGCGCCAATATTATCAATGAATTTCTGATGCGGGGCAGGAACAAAACCATCGTTCGAATGATGGACAAAATTAATTACTGGATCGATAATATTCAACGGTTTTAGATTTCGGGAATCGGGGATCGGGATTCGGGACATTGAAAATGGGAATTGGGAATTATAATCAGGCATCTGAATTTCGGTTAAAATCTAATATCGAATAGCTAACATCGAGAACCGAAACCGAACCCCGAGAACCGAAATCCGAGTCCCGACTAAACAATGGAGGTATACATGAATCGCGATGAAATGCTGGAACGCATCGATGACACATCAAAAAAATGGGATTTCATTATTATCGGCGGCGGCGCCACCGGCGTGGGGGTTGCCATCGATGCCGCATCGCGCGGCTACCAGACGCTCCTCATCGAACAGGCTGACTTTGGTCAGGGCACTTCCAGCCGCAGCACCAAGCTGGTACACGGCGGCGTGCGATATTTGCAGCAGGGCAATGTGTCGTTCGTGCTCGAAGCGCTGAAAGAGCGAGGCCTCATGCTGAAAAACGCGCCGCACCTCGTGCACAATCTTCCGTTCATTGTTCCCAATTATGACTGGTGGGAATCCCCGTTTTACGGCATCGGACTGAAACTGTACGATATTTTGGCCGGCAAGCACGGCTTCGGTCACTCCAAAATTCTTTCCAAAGAACAAACATTGAAGCACATCCCCACCGTGGAAACCGAAGGCCTCCGCGGCGGAGTTCTCTATTTCGACGGACAATTCGACGACGCCCGCCTGGTCATCGACATGACCCAGACCGCTGCGGAGCAGGGAGCCACGATGATCAATTATATGCGGGCGGAATCGCTGAAAAAAACCAATAATTTTGTAGACGTTGTTGTGGCGCGCGAAATGGAAAGCAATAACACCTATCATCTCAGCGCGCGCTGCGTCATCAATGCCACCGGCGTATACGCGGATTCCATTCGAAAAATGGAGGACGAAAACTCAAAGCCGATGATTCGCCCGAGTCAGGGAATACACATCGTCCTGGATAAATCATTTTTGCCCGGGGACAGCGCCATTATGGTGCCGCACACCGATGACGGCCGCGTGCTGTTCGCCATTCCCTGGCACGACTGCGTGATTGTGGGCACCACGGACACCGAGATGACCGAAATTCCGCTGGAGCCTGTTCCATTGCAATCCGAACTTGATTTTCTCATCGGGCACGCAGCCCGCTACCTGACCAAAGACCCCACGCCGGCCGATGTACTCAGCGCGTTCGCCGGGCTGCGGCCGCTCGTTTCCGTGGGTGAATCCGAAAGCACGGCGGCTATTTCTCGCGATCATGTGGTTCACATCTCGCACTCAGGATTGGTGACCATCACCGGCGGAAAGTGGACGACCTACCGAAAAATGGCCGAAGACACCGTGGATCAGGCTGCTATACTGGCACAGCTCGATCCAAGTCCCTGCGTCACCCACGATCTGCAAATCCACGGGTACCACAAAAACGCGAAAAAATTTGGCAAGCTCGCCAACTATGGGTCGGACGCGCCTGCAGTGATGGATCTGATGCGGGACAATCCAAAATATTCCGAACCCCTGCATCCATCCCTGCCATACGTGGCCGGGGAAGTCATCTGGGCGGCGCGGCATGAAATGGCCCGAACCGTTGAAGATTTTCTGTCCCGAAGGACGCGGGCGCTGCTGCTCAACGCGCGCGCCAGCAAGGAAATCGCTTCCAAAGTAGCCGACCTGATGGCCCGGGAGCTCAATCGCAAACGCAAGTGGAAAAAAGACCCGATCGAAAAATTTCAGGCACTGGCCGAAACCTATATCGTGAAACAATGACATCGATGCAAGTTGTCTCCATATTCTCTGCAAAGCATCATGTGCCTTCGATGCATCCTCGAAGGCATTTCATTCAATAACTAAAATGGATGTCAGCCTACAGCGATCAGCGCTCAGCAAAAGAAATGATAGTACGATAAATATATAAATATAATCATTGCGTCTACACTAAAAAGTCTTAAAAGGCTTTAATTATTTGGTTACTATATTTGTGGCTATTCAATTGAATATTTTCATGTTAGACATTTTCAATAGCCCCGACTTTTAAGTCGGGGAGTAGAGTTCTCCCGTTAATCCCGGGCTTTAACCCCTGATTAGAGTGGACTCATCATTTAAAAGATTAAAATATTTCGTCAATCTTAGCTGTTTGATATTTCCTGAGCTGATGGCTGAAAGCTAATCGCTCCTCTGATGCAATAAAATCCACCCGAAAAAATGAATCAAAACTGCGCAATGCAAAGTATAATATTTCTTGATGTTTTTTAATCGACAATTATTCACAAGATGTGGAGGTGTCCATGAATACATTTCAAAAATCGTCTGTAAAGATTTTGAGTTTTTTGACAGTCGCGTTTGTTACCATTTCATTGCTTATGAACTGCTCTCTTGAACAAAAGAAATTGGAGAATGTTATGCCACCAGTCGCGGAAAAAATTCCCAAAGAATTAACCATCCACAATGATATCCGAATCGATGATTACTTCTGGTTGCAGGAGCGGGAAAATCCCAAAGTGATTGAATATTTGGAAGCTGAAAACGAGTACCTGAAAAAGGTCATGCAGCACACTGAGAAATTTCAGAAAAAATTATTCAAAGAAATTGTGGGCAGAATTAAACAGACCGACATGTCCGTGCCATACAAAACCAATGAATATTACTATTACACTCGCTACGAAGAAGGCAAGGAATATCCCATTTACTGCCGAAAAAAGGGCAGCCTCGAAGCGGACGAGGAGATCATGCTCAATGTCAATGAAATGGCCGAGGGACACGCATTTTACCAGGTACGCGGCCTGAATGTGAGTGAGGACAATATGCTGCTGGCGTTCGGCGTGGACACGGTCAGCCGAAGAAAGTATACGCTTCAATTCAAAAATCTTGAAACAGGTGAAATCCTGCCGGATAAAATTCCCAATACCACCGGCAGCGCCACCTGGGCCAATGATAACAAAACCGTTTTTTACGCCACCAAAGACAGCACGCTTCGATCCCATAAAATTATGAGACACGTTCTTGGTGCAGAATCTTCTGCGGACAAAGAAATTTATCATGAAGCCGACAATACATTTTCAACGTTTGTCTATAAATCCAAATCGAAAAAATATATTTTCATCGGCAGCTACAGCACGCTATCCTCAGAATTTCGATTTCTGGACGCAGACCGGCCGGACGGTGATTTTCAGATCTTTCAGAAACGGGAGAAAGATCATGAATACAGTATATCCCATTTCGAAGATACATTTTATATCGTCACAAACTGGAAGGCCAAAAATTTCCGGCTGATGCAGACCGATGTGAATCAAACCGCAAAACGATACTGGAAAGAAGTCATTCCGCATCGCACAGATGTGCTGCTGGAAGGCATCGATATTTTCAAGGATTACCTGGTGGTGAGCGAGCGACAGAACGGGCTGCGCCAGATAAAAATCATTGAGCACAAAAGCGGGGGAACCCACGCTCTGGAATTTGCGGACGAGGCGTATCTCGCCTACACAAGCATCAATCCGGAATTCGACACGGAATTGCTGCGGTTCAGTTACACATCCATGACCACGCCAAATTCCACGTACGATTACAACATGCGCACCCGCGAACGCACACTGCTCAAGCAGCAGGAGGTTTTGGGCGACTTCGATCCAAAGGATTATGAATCAAAGCGAATTTACGCGCCGGCCACGGATGGAACCAAAATACCGGTGTCATTGGTGTATAAAAAAGGACTGGAAAAGAACGGCCAAAATCCGCTTCTCCTTTATGGCTATGGCTCCTACGGCGCCAGCATGGAAGCCACGTTCAGTTCCGTGCGGTTGAGCCTGCTGGACCGGGGATTTGTGTACGCCGTTGCCCACATTCGTGGCGGCCAGGAAATGGGCCGGGGCTGGTACGAAGACGGTAAATTGCTCACAAAGAAAAATACGTTTACAGATTTTATCAATTGTGCCGAATTTCTTATTGCGGAAAAATATACCAATCCGAACAAACTGTTTGCCATGGGCGGAAGCGCCGGCGGACTGCTGATGGGCGCCGTGGTCAATATGCGGCCGGACCTGTTCAAAGGAATCATCGCGGCCGTGCCGTGGGTGGATGTTGTCACAACCATGCTGGACGAAAGCATTCCGCTGACCACCAGCGAATACGACGAGTGGGGGGGCAATCCCAACAACAAGGAATATTACGAATACATGCTCTCATATTCGCCGTACGACAATGTGGAAGCCAAAACATATCCGGCCATGCTGGTGACCACCGGGTTGCACGATTCCCAGGTGCAATACTGGGAGCCGGCCAAGTGGGTCGCCAAATTGCGGGACATGAAAACCGATGATAATATTCTGCTGCTGAAAACCGATATGAAGACCGGCCACGGCGGCAAATCCGGCAGGTTCGAACGTTACAAAGAAACCGCGCTGGAGTATGCGTTTATGTTCGATTTGTTAGGAATCAGAAAATAAGGTTCGCTCTATTTTAAATTCTCAAATTGGCGAAACCTTAACAAGATGTCATACCTGCGGATGCAGGTATCTCCTCATTCAATTATAATACTTACTTTTTGTCGGGAGATTCCTGAACTCCGCTTCGCTCCGTCAGGAATGACATAGTAAATTCAAATAATTCATATTTTTTAGTCAATTAATTTTTGTTTTTGAAATTTATTTGTTATTTGTTTATTTACTATTTGGAATTTTAAAAACTCTCTCTGTATTTTGACCCGGAAGGACACACACAATGAAACGAACATCCATATTTTGTCTGACAATTATACTCATGCTCTCCGCCAGCCTGGTATTCGCAAATGATCCCCCGGAAAGATTCGACTTGAGGGTCGATAGCGGCCGAAGTTATGTCACATCTGTGAAAGATCAAATCAGCGGAACCTGCTGGACCCACGGCGCCATGGCAGCCATGGAAGGCAATTTAATGAAGACCAAAACCTGGATCGCTGCCGGCGATAGCGGGGAACCCAACCTGGCCGAATACCATCTCGACTGGTGGAACGGATTCAATCAATTCAACAATGACGACATTGCACCGGCCACCGGTGGACTGGAAGTGCACATGGGCGGCGACTATCGCGTGACTTCTGCCTATATTTCCCGCGGCGAGGGCGCTGTGCGCGAACAGGATGGTCAGTCATTCGACACGCCGCCGGAGCGGTACAGCCTGGACTATCGCATTTACTACGCGCGAGACATCGAGTGGTACAGCCCGGCCACCGGGGAGGATTATATCACGCTCATCAAAAACAAAATCATGTCCGAGGGCGTGATGGGCACCTGCATGTTTTATAGCAATAAATACATCAACACCCCGGGTTACACCCATTACCAGCCGGAAAACACATCCGAAGACCCCAACCATGCCATCGCCATTGTGGGCTGGAACGACGATAAGTTCACCCAGGCGCCACAGCCGGGTGCATGGCTATGCAAGAATAGCTGGGGCCCGGGATGGGGTAATGACGGCTATTTCTGGATTTCCTACTACGACAAACATGCGACCCGCCACGATGAAATGGGCGCTATCTCGTTCCTGAACGTGGAACCGTTTCCCTACGATTATGTTTATTACCACGATTACCACGGCTGGCGCGATACCATGCAGGGCTGCGTCGAGGCGTTTAACGCGTTTCTTGCCGGCAGCGATGAAATGCTCAAAGCGGTCAGTTTTTTCACGGCTGCCGACGACGTAGGCTTCACCGTTAAAATTTACGACCGGTTCGAAAGCGGCCAGTTGCAGTACGAGCTGGCCTCGGTCTCCGGCGTTATAAATTACACAGGTTTTCACACCGTCGATTTGCCCTCGCCGGTGGCCCTGACTGCCGGGGATGATTTTTTCATCTACCTCAGTCTGACCCACGGCGGGCATCCATTCGACCGCACCTCCGAGATCCCGGTGCTGTTGGGCTCCAGCATGAAAGCCACCATCGTGGAATCCATTGCATACCCGGGGGAAAGCTATTACAAAAACGGCGGCGACTGGCAGGATTTGTACGACTACGACCTCCATCCCTGGCCCAATGGCACGGCCAATTTTTGCATCAAAGGGCTGGTCACCTACTCAGGCTCAAGTGACATTGCCCCGGATGAGTCAGGGGTGATTGAAGGCTACGCTTTGGCGCAGAACTATCCCAACCCGTTCAATCCCACAACGACCATCGGATTCACTGTGCCGGGGGCGGCGCAGGTGGAGCTGAAAATTTACAACCTGTTGGGCGAAGAAATCCGAACCCTGGTGAGCGGCGCCCGAACCGCCGGCCTCCACACCGCGCAATGGGACGGCCGAAACAACGCCGGGCAACTGGTCAGCTCCGGCGTGTATGTGTACCGGCTTTTTGCCGGGGACCATGTGTTGAGCCGCAAGATGATGTTTTTGAGGTAACGGCAAGCACAGCGTGTTGACGATAATGGAATTCTTTTTTTGAACAAAGGATTGTATGGTTTCGGGAAGATTGGAATAGTGGAACGATGGAAATATATTTTGAATAATTGAGTGAATTTACTTCCATTTTTCCGGATATAGCTTACGTTAATGATTTCATCCCTGACCGAATTTAAAACCGAAAAGCAATCTCAAAATCATCCCGTAGGGATGAAATATTGGTAGAATGCAAAACACCCCTGCGCCATAAAAAACCGAAATTATTAACAGGTTACGTTGAACTATGCGACAAACGTTCCGCTATCCAGATTTTGATGATGGACTGCCTTGCCACGCCCAACCTCTTCGCTTCTTTCTCAAGCGATTGAATCATCCAGACAGGAAAGTCCACATTGACACGTTTCTGTTCCCGTCCCGGTCGTTTGGCTTTATCTGTATCCAAAAATTCAGACACATCCTCGCCATCATCAAATTTTTTATCGAATTCCTCAGCCTTCATAAATTTCTTTTTCATTCTCTCACTTTGAAAGTCGCTCCCGAATTTTATTCACTTCAAAATGTGATTCGATTTTGTACTGAATTTTCTGCGCAGTTTGCTGATGCTCCTTTAGGTATTCCTCAATCTTTTCCTTATTGTTGAGATAATAACTTACAGCCGCGTAAACATCTGCAAGCTTTAGCACAGGGTACTGATAAACAATTTCCTCACACGCAGCGCCATCTTTGAACGCATGAATAATCGTATCCAATGTTATACGGGTTCCACCGATTCTGATAATTCCCAGTGAATCTTGAGCAAAAGGTGGAGGTGTTATATCAATAGAAAATTCCATTACCAGCAACGCCTTCTTGTTAATGTTTTAATTTTTGATTTTTAAGCAGAGCGATAAATTTGACTAGTTTTGGCAAAGAAATTTTTGCAGTTAAAAATATAAAAATAAAATGAAATTATCAAGGTGAAATTTTATAATGTGAAGAAAAGTGGAAAATACTTGAATAATGAATATCGAAATCTGGAACAATCCTGATCCCGAATTTTATTCTTGTCAAAAGTTGAGATTTACCCGGTAACCCACGGATATGATGACGTCGTATAATCATATTTTTTGCCGTCACTGGCAGTTGTTCGGAAATTCCGAGCAACTGAATCCTCTGTCAGTTCTCCTTCCTTAAAAATGTTGCTAATATGCTCGCTTGTCGTTGCCTTTGATTTCTGAAACAGTTCACAAAGGTGGGCTTGTGTCAGCCAGACGGTTTCATCTTCGAGGCGGACGTCAATTTTGATGTGCCCGTCAGGGGTTTTGTAGAGGAGGAGTTGGGATTCCGATTTGATATCATCCATCGTTTTTCTCCGCATAATAGCGGCGTTTCGAAAATAAATTTTCAATGCTTCTGGTTATTGGAGCCAATACAAATTTTGTCTTAATAAATGATTTAGGGACTGGTTGTCCGATCATTTCTTTTCATGAATCCAAAAATGAATCATCCTTTACTTTTTCCCTTTTTCACACTTTGAAAGTCGATCCCGAATTTTATTCACTTCAAAATGTGATTCGATTTTGAACTGAATTTTTTGCGCAGTTTGCTGATGCTCTTCCAGATAAGACTCAACCTTGCCCTTATTATTGAGATAGTAACTTACCGCCGCGTAAACATCTGCGAGCTTTTGCACAGGGTACTTTAACAACAAGCGTAACCTGCTGCCGCAATTTACGCACAGATTTTCAAAAAAAGCACAAAACTTGAATAACAACCAATATTTCAGAAATCGCACTAGAGCAAAGCAGTTAGGTTGACGCACAGGTTAGCTGTTTATTATAGTGTTAAGTCGTTATTTTAATTTCTTTAACAATAATATCTTGACCAAAATATTCTTTCAACTTTTCATTTTTAATATCAATCGGAATGGCAATAGCAAGCTGATGTCTCGGTCTCGACATAGCCACATAAATCATCCGTTGTTTTTCGTTTGGAAAACCATCTGGCTTATATATGTCGTTTAATGAAATATTTTGACCTTGACTATTGCGACTTAAAAATAAAAGTAAAGTGTCAAAAGTTTTACCTTTTACTTGATGTATAGTGGAAATAGGTAATTTTTCTACAGCTTCATTAAAGTTGAATAGTTGGTTAATTGATAGATTGTGTTTTGGTCTCCATGTTCCTTGTTTTAAATCAAAATTTGGTACTTGGTTTAATTCAAAAACTTCATGTAATTTATTTTGAGCTTGAATAGTCCAATCTGAAAGAGATAGATCGAACTCAGGCAACGCTTTAATAAATGAAAATATTTTAGCATTTAATTTATAGTCTTTTTTGTATTCAAGTTCAATTTCTTTTTGTTCAGAATAAGTTAAAGTTGGTTGAATTAATTTCGGTATAATCTTACGGATTCTATTTACTGAATTTTTTATATCATTTATCGATAGTTCACGTTTTGCTAAAATAAGTTGTGATGGAATATTGGATTTCCAAGGTTCAATTTTGGAACTGCCAAATCCTAAAATTTTGTTTAGCAAATTTTTCCCACGAACAACAATTTGATTGTGTTTAAATTCTTTTACAAAATCCAAATAATAATCAATAACATCTTTTTCATTGTTGTCCAGATATTTTATAATAAGAATAGGTCGGTTTTTAGTAGCCAAAGATGAATTTATTTCTATATCATCGTTACGAAAAATATTGTAGCTATCAATAATTGTCTTATTAGAACGTCTACAATAAGTATAATTTAAAGGATTCCAACTATCTGTTTTAGTATATTTATTGAGAAATAAATCTGGTCTTGCTTCTCTCCATTCATAAAGGCTTTGAAATGGATCACCAACTATTTCAATATTGTCCAAACCCAATTCAATAAGTCTGTCAAAAATTGCATAATGAATTTCAGAAGTGTCTTGAGCTTCATCGAGGATAATTAATGGGTATCTTTTAGCTACTGTCTCTCCAACTCTTGGATGCTTTTTTAATAGCTCTACTGCAACAAAGGATGCATCATTGTTTGTTAAAAATCCATTAGCAAATTGCCATTTTTTCAATTCACTACAATATAAATTAAAAGTCTCTTCCTTAACATTTGAATAGTTAGGGACATTACTATTAAACAAAAAATTCTCGTCCAATGTTATATCTATTGTGGACGGTGGATAAGAAAAATGAATATGTTTACCATTTTTCATTTTAAATTTTCTATTCCACTTATTTCTCCAAATATCATCTAAATCATTAGAATTATCTAAGATTTTTGGTCTCTTAATTTGCTTAACAAGTAAGTGATAATTTGGCAAGACAATATATTGATTAATAAAACTATCAATCGTAGATACGATATGAGGATATTTAATACTGTTTCCAGAGAATGATTTAAATTTATTATTAATTTCATCTTTCGCTATATTTGTAAAAGAAAGACAGGCAACACCAGAAAATTTGTTATATTTCTTCTCTACTTCTTTAATTAGACTTTGCAATTTAAATGCAATAGAAGTAGTTTTTCCACTTCCAGGACATGCATTTAAAATTACTTTACCCCGAGATTCAATATAGGCATCTATTTCTTCATTTCTTTCAAACATGTTTAGCCCAATAGGTGATCAATTGCTTCAACAATATATTCTGGAATGACTAATTTCTGTTTTGCATCGTCTAAATGATCTGAAATATATGATGCAAATTCTTGAGCGAATTCTGCTTTTGATGGAAAAATTTTCCATAGTAATAATGCAATTTTAAATCTTTGCTTATCATTTAAACTATCGTTAGGTATCTGAGATATGTAATGTTCGATTTGATTGATTTTATCTTCACAGATTGATTGTAGATATGCTACCAGAAAGTTATCTGTGAATCTATTTTTTTCAATTCCAACATTATGTAGTGATAACTCAAACTCAAAAGTTTTTTTTGCAGATTTTATAAGTATATCATCAATATTATTTTTTACCAAATTTAAATTATTGATACGACTGCTGACATTAGCAGATGTAATATTCGTATATAGCTCATCCAATTTTTGATAGTCATTTTCAACTAAATTATTAAAAGAATAATCAGCTTTTTTTGAATCAGGATATTCATCGTTGTCAGTCAGTATTGATATTTTTTTAGGAATTCTTTTTTCTTTGTTTACGGAATTAAATAGATGCAAAAATGGATAAAAGGATGTACCTTTTACATTAACTAATTCAATTCTATAATCATCAATTGAAAAATCAAGTGTATTGCAAAAAGCTGGGATTAATAATTCTTCAGTAATACCTTCGACTAATAAAACTCCTTTTGCAAAGAACAATTGTGATTTAGTAACATCAATATATCTTTCAAGTTGCTTTTTTCTATTTAAAAAATCTTTATCCTTTAACTTATAATTATTTGCATGATTCTCGACAATTTCTTCAGTTTCTCTTTTTAGAAAACATTCATCAATCTTATAAGCACTCTCATCTAATAAAATTAAGTTCTCAAATTTCACTTTCGATGTTAGTGTCGGCGAATGAGAAGTGATGAATAATTGGCTGTTCTTTTGCTTATTTGTGTTTTTTAAAAAATTATAAAGATTTAATTGTAATTGCGGATGTAAATGCGCTTCTGGTTCTTCGATTAGAAGTGCATAATGAGATATTTTATCATCTTTTATTCTTTCATTTATATCACTCAAAACAGTTGCTATATAAATCATATTATTAAAACCAAGACTGTTTTGGTATAAATTAAATCCATCACCTTCTAAAGATTTTCGATTATGTGGTAAAAAAGGTTTGATTGAATTAACTATATAATCAATATTTGCTTGTTCTATTATCAATCCGATTTTATTATCTGAAAATTCTTTAAATATTTCTTCCAAATTCTCATTAATATTCTTTCGTGTGGTTTTTACTTCATTTTGGTTTAACAAATTTGTATTTGTATTTTCAATTATTGTCTTAAAATTGTCCTGAGTTTGATTTCTGGATATCATCCGTTTTATTACTTTTCCCAATAAATTATTTCTCGTATTTGACAAATCCCTTGTGCTATCTCTCAAAGCTCCTAAATAATAATGTTGAAAAAGCTCAAATGTTTTATAATCCGCCTTTTGTCCATCTCCGATACCTGTAGTAAAACTTAATAATGGATATTTATCTTCTCTTCTTTCGTAATTAATTGTAATTTTAGCATAATCATCATCTGGATTATTGGTGATGACCAAATACTCATAAAAAGCACCTTTTTGATCATCTGACAAGTTTTTAAATGTATATGAAATTTCAAAAAAATCAGAGATAGTTTTGTTTTTACTATCTACATAAAAATCTTCATTGTTTATGGAAATATCTTTTTGTGGTTTCCCGAGGTTATATAGAATCCTAATAGCATCAATTAGAGCTGTTTTATTTTTGCCATTTTCCCCAATGATAATATTAATATCTTCGGAAAATTCTACTTTTAATTTTTCAATGCCTTTGTAATTCTTTATTTCAATTTTTGATAAATACATTATTTTTCCTTTTAACAGCTAACATGATACTATTAGTCTGCCCCGCAATTTAAGTTGCTCCTATATAATGGAATAAAATGGCTATATACAGCCATTCATTTATTAGCAGGTAATAGAAAAATATTCTATTGAAGAAATATTTTACTCAAACGATTACTACAGACCAAGATATATGAAAAATTGAATTGACAATTGGTGAAAGATAAAACTAAAACTATGGACTGTCCGCGAATAAAGATAAACAATTCAATTATACAACAAACCCACAAAAATGTCAAGACAAAAATCAAATTTTCTGCGATTCATTCCTTTTTGAAAATTTTATTCTGCGTCACCAAACGCTTTTACATATTTTGTCACTTTTCCCTTGTATTTTTCAAAGAATCCTTTTATAATGGGTGTGTATAAAAGCTAATTTTATTTCTCGTTCCTGCGCTCCGCGTGGGAAAGGGTTTGTGCAGACTCAACGTTTTGTATTTCCTCTTGCAGCGACTTCAGGAGAGAACATCATGGTTCGACTCCGCTCACCATAACGTCCTTCGGACGTTCGTTTTTCTCGTTCACACGGTCTGCGCGGGAACGAATTTTGTGGACGCTCTGCGTCTTGCACGGGAGATAAACAGCGCGGATCGTCGCGCGGCCGCTCCCACGGAGACTATGGGAGCGAGAAAGAAAATCAGATAAACAAAATTTTTAATGGAGGCAAACATGTCATATTTCACTCGTTATTCCTGTATTTTTCTCATTCTCTTATTTTCTACTTTTTTGTTTGCTGCGGACGATGCATCGCTGAACGGCTCGTGGGTGCTCATCCCGGAGAAGAGCAGCGAGATCGGCCTGTACCGCACGCTTTCGGTGGACATTCAGCGCACAGCTTCGGCGGTGACCCTCATCGAAACAGGGGGCCGCGGCCGCAGTTTTTCAGACACGCTGCAACTGACGCCGGACGGCAAATTCCGCAAATATCCCATCACGGATCGCGTGTTCCCGACCAATGTGTTCATGGGATTGTCCATGCCGGTGGGAAAAACGCGGGAAGTCAGCGCCGGCTTCGATGAACAAAGCGGCGTCCTGAAACTGGAGAAAAAGTACACGATCCGCGGTTCCCAGGGCGAAGCTAAAATTTCCAGCACCCATACGTTCCGGCTTTCAGAATACGGAGAGTTGCTCTATTATGAAATCCGGCGATCCACGCGCGATTCCGATCCTGAAATCAAATATGTGCTGAAACGCAAAGGCGAGAAAAACGCCTTTTTCATGCATCTCGAAGATGACTGGGAAGTGAAGGGCGGACTGGATCAGCAGGCGTTTCTCATCAGCTTGCAGGGCGTGGCCAATACCAACGGGCCCATCCTCTATTTCATTTATCCGCCGACCTGGGCGTTCAATTACACGCCGTCCGTGTTCGATTATTACAAAGACAAACGGCATTACACCTTCACCGAACTGAAATCCGCACAGCAGGCGCTGGACAGGCTGAAACAGTATGTCAACGGCTATGTGGTGTGGGACAAAAACGAACGCACATCGCTCATTGTGGCGTTCACGGTTGCCGGGCTGGAAAAGGCTGTGGTCGTCAGTGAGGATTTAATTCCCATGGCCGAAAAGGCCGGATTGAAAATAGTGGAAGATTTCCGGGGCAAATTCACAGGCCAGACCGACGCACAGATTTACACCTGGGCGTACGACCAGTACTGGGATCGCTGCAACAAGGAGCTCATCGTGTGGATGGGCGGCGATGCCGGGGCTGTCATGAAACCGGGCGTGGCGGACTGGGGCATCTACAAAAAAGTGTTCTTTAACGATCTTTCCACCAAACCGGAGGATGCCGAAGAATATGCTCTGGCCAAAAAGCTGCTGGGCGAAATGAAACCCATGTCCCTGGTGATGGGCTGGCACAGTTATGCCAAGGACAAGGAGCGCGATCACGTGAAACTGACGTCGAATTACGGCCACACCGTGGAGGGCCTGCACACGCTGCCCAATTTCAGTTTCAGCAACCAGATCCCGTTTTCCAGGGGATTCAAGATCAAGAACAATCATCACATTGAACCGGGAAAAACGTACAAACCGGAGAAAAAGGTGTACATTACCTGCGTGCAGACCGATGGCCTGGGCATTGGCGCATGGCTCAAGCCGGGGCGCGGTGAAATTCCCTATGCGTGGGAAGTGATCATGAATTACGTGTGGCTGGCCCCTGGCATGCTGGAATATTTTTACACGCTGGCAACGCCGAACGATTATTTCATCGGCTGCCTCTCCGGCCCGGGTTACATGTATCCCAAGGCTGTGCCGTCAAAATATCTGCCTAAGCTCATCAGTCGCGCGCACGATTTGATGAAGCAACTGGATTTGAACGTATTCGAAATTATGGATTATTCCGAGGGCGCCACTGTGGAAGGCAACACAGAACTGACCGAAGCGGTGGTAGACGCCTATTACAAAAACATGCCGGGCGCCATCGGATTTGTGAACGGCTATGCCCCGGCATTTACGTTCACGGAGCGGGATTCGCGGCCGCTCATTTCATACGATTATTACCTCTCCCCCACGCGGCCCCAGGACGCGGCTGTGGCTGATCTGCACGAACTGGCGGCCATCAATGACGAGCGGCCTTACTTTCTGCTCATGCACGTGCGCGAGTCCAGCGATGTGAAACGCGTGAAGGGAATTCTGGACAATTTGAACGACGAATTCGAACTGGTTCCGCTGGATATTTTTCTGAAAATGGCCGGCGAAAAACCGACGTTTGAGGAACGGTTTCTGGAAGAATAAAATACCTGCACCCGGATTTAATTCAGGAGCTTTTATGCGAAGAATGATGACCTGGCCCAACATGGTGACGGTCACCCGAATTGGCCTGCTGTTTTTCCTCGTTGTTCTGGTGTACAACCAGAACATCTGGGCCAGATTGCTCGCCGCCGGGCTGGCGATCCTGGTTGTTGTCATGGATTGGCTGGACGGGTTTCTGGCGAGGAAGCTGGAAATGTCGACGATGTTCGGCAGTGTTTTGGACATTGCCGGCGACCGCATGATCGAGAGTGTGTTGTGGATTGTCTTGGCCGATATCGATCTCGTGCCGGTATGGATTCCCATTGTGGTGATATCGCGGGATATTCTCACCGATAGCATTCGCGGCTATGCCCTGCGGTTCGGCTTCACCGCGTTTGGGGAAAAAACCATCATGCGGACCGCAATCGGGCGTTTTCTCACCGGCTCACCCTGGATGCGAACGCCCTATGCAATTTTGAAAGCATTCACATTTAGCTGGATGCTTCTCTTTTCCGTCCTGGACGAAGTTATTTTGAAGTGGCCCATTGTGTCACCGGAGTTCATTCATTCCGGGCTGAAAATCGGCACGGTCATCGCTGTGATCACCGCAATCATGTGTCTTGTCAGGGGCATTCCGGTCATCATTGAAGGCAGCCTCCTCATCCATCGAAAGGACAAAGAAATTGAACCCGGTGATACTCGTTGATATCGACGGCACGCTGATCGAAAAAAGCCTGGAGCGATTGTTCCTGAGATATGCGGTTCGAACCGGGAAGATTCAGCCCGGGCGGCTGTTTTTCAAATTGATGATTAAAGGATTGAAAACAACGCCCCGGGAGTGGCTTCAGTTGAAGCTGATGTATTTGAACGGATTGTCAATCGATGCAGCGCAGGAATTGATTGAAATGTGCTGGGACGATGTTATGAGCAAGCGCCTTAAATCGGATATTGTAAAAATCGTTCGCTGGTTTCAAAATCGCGGCGACCGGGTGGTGCTGCTCAGCGGCACGCCTCGGCCGCTGGCCCTGCCGCTGATGAAAACGCTGGGAATCTCTGAAATTATTTGCGTGGAACCGGAAACGCAGGATGGCAAATATACCGGCCGATTGAAAGGGATTCATCCCCGGGGACAACGAAAAGTCGCTGCAGCGCAGACATGGCTCCGTCAAAATGATTGCCGGTGGAACCAGACTGTTGCGCTCGCGAATCACGGAGATGATCGGTTTTTGCTGGAAGCAGTGAAGTTTCCCATCGCCGTTTACCCGGATGAAAAGCTCAGGAAATTTGCTAATCACAATGAATGGATGATCATCGACAGCGAGACAGATTTTAACCAGGCCGTTTCTGTTTTTGCGAAAAACATTTGACATCTGATTAGTGATTGAACGAAAGCTCCTTCAACCAAATTGTCCGAAAATACCGGGTGGATTTAACTCAAATAATATCAGCCAATCTCAAACACCCTGTGACCTCCCGTTGGTCGGACAACCAGGGTTTTCGTTCTCACACTAAATCTTAATTTTGCAGAAGTCAAAATCCAATATCGTTCAGGAGGGATTCCAATGAAATTGAAAAAAACGTTTCTTTTTTGGCTCGTTCAGCTTTTGATTCTCCCCTCACTTTTTGCCGGTGTCACTGAAAAAAATATTCGAAACGCCATTGACATCAAAAACCTCCAGCATCCGTATCTTTACTTCACCGAAGAACAAAAGCCGGCAATACTTTCGAGAATTGAAAACGACCGGGAATGCAGCGACATCATGCGCATGCTGCTGGCCGAGGCCAATCGCCTCATGAACACGCCCATCGACCGCAATGTGCCGGCGCGCGACCCGCATCCGCGTTTCTGGACAAGCGGAGAATCGGTAAAATATATCAGATTTCATTATACTGCGGCACAGCACCTGGCCTTCATCTACCAGATGACCGGCGATAAGAAATATGCGGAAAAAGCATTTGAATTTGCTGATGTGATCTGTGATTTGCAATCGTGGACATACCGCGCTCACGAATTCCCGATCATTTACACACGCGTCTGGCCCAAATATGTGAACGACGATATGGTCGTGTTCAATTTCGATATTCGATGCGTCTACATCGGGCACGCGCTTTCGGCGGTTTACGACTGGACGTACGACGCTCTCACCAAACGCCAGCGCGACCGCATTCGTGGCGCGCTGCTGGAAAAAGTGATTTTGCCGGTTCGGAAAAATTATCAATATTTGTGGGACGCCAACGCGTTTGCCTGCAACCATTGCATGTTGTTCTGCTCCGGCATTGGCGTCACATCGCTGGCGTTGCTGACTGAAAATCCGGAGCTGGTGGACGTGGCCGCGGAAGCCTACAATCGAATGAATCGCATCTATCAGGAGTTGGGGATCGACGGCGGCTGGCAGGAAGGGCCAAAATACTGGGCATACGGCATGAACAATTCCATTTATTTTTTGGATGCATTGAACAACGTCACAGACGGGAAATACAATCTTTTTGCCCACCCCAAAATTAAAAACAACCCGGCCACATTTTACCTGTACGGCATTGACACCGAATTTGGCGATGTTGCATCCGGCCCAGGCGGCACAACGTATCAGCTCAATAAATTGACCGAAGCCACCGGGGATCCCTTGTGCGCATGGTATCGCAAAACCTTTTTTGGCGACGGAAAAACCATGTTCGACATTCTCTGGCCGCGCAGCGACGTACAACCGATTGAGCCGACCGGGAAATCAAAACACTTCCGCTCCATTGACTGGGTGATTATGCAGAGCGCTTTTGGCGATCCGGAAAAAGTGTCCGTGGCCTGCAAAGCAGGCATGAACGACGATCCCCATCACGGTCATTTGGATGTGGGCCAGTTTGTCGTGCAATGGCGGGATCAATTTTATATCAAGGACGTCGGCAAAGCGTATCCCTACGATGAAAAATATTTCGACAATGTACGATTCGACTATCCCCAGGTTTCCAGCTCCGGGCACAACCTGGTTTTTGTCAACGGTGAAAAGCAGATTTGCGCGAAATACAAAGATCAGCCGTGGAGGGAAGGCATTGGCGGCAAGGTGCTGGAATTCAGAACCAGTGATACCCGCGATTACGCTCTGATGGATCCGACCAATGCTTATGAAAAGCACCACGTGAAAAACTGGCGGCGGCATGTTATCCTGGAAAAACCGGTCATCACGCTGGTGCTGGATGAAATCAGTGCAGAAAAAGGCGATGAAATTGAAACCCGTTTCCACACGGCTTGCGAAAGCGAACTGCACAACCAGATCGCGCTTCTCAGAGGCGAAAAGGGCATCATGGCGCTGATTCCCATCACTCAAAATGAGTTCTTTTTCCGAAATGGGAAGCACGCGTTCCTGCCGGTGAAAAAGGACGCGGAGTTTCAGTGGATTCCCTACTTCGGCACAATCACTTCGGCTGAGAAGGAAAAGACGATCATCGCCACGCTGGTTCTGCCGGTGGAAAATATGGAGGACGCTCGAAATATCCGGGATTCCGTTCAAATGAAAGTTTCAAAGGAAGGTGACATTTCTGTTTCATTTGCAGCGAATAATGAACGACACGTTTTCGATTTTGCTTCGGAAAAATCAGGACTGGCGCTGCGATAATTTTTTTTCGATTTGGAATTGATTCTTTCCAACCTTGCGGGCGTGAAATTGTTTGCAAGGTTGTTTTATTTTAATATGGATGACCAGTTGAAATCTTCAGTAAATTATTTTTATTAAAGTTAGTTATGTTGTGGGCGTATATATACGTCCACATAAATTGAAATATGAATTTTAGAGGATCAGGCGCGGATTAAGCCTGATCCCTATTCACACAAAAACATCATTCAATGATAATCATCTTTTGCACTTCGGAAAACGAAGGCGTATCCAATTTGTAAAAATACAGGCCGGTCGGAACCGCCTGACCGGCGGCATCTTTGCCATCCCAGTGAACCTGAAACTCACCGGCTCTCTCGAACCGATCCACAAGCGTAGTTACTTGTTTTCCATGGATATTGTAAATCACCAGTCTCGTACGCCCGGCTTCTGTGTGACGGTATTTGATGTGCGTTGCTCGGTTAAACGGATTGGGATAATTCTGAAACAGACGAAATTCAGTGGGTTGACTGCTTTCGAAACTTTCTTTTTCCGCAGCATTTATGCCATTATTGAACACAACATCCATACTATCAATCGAAATATTGCCGTACGCATCCTCGGCCTGAACGTAAATCCGATAGGGATCATCCGGAAATTGTGTGGTATCGAAACATTTATCACTGTCTGATTCTTCCAGCAGTGAATCCCCATCATTATTGGTGAGAATGTGATAATAAATTCTGTTATTGTAATCCCCTTTTGTATTCAGGGTAAAATCATCCTTATACAACGTCCAGACGAATTCCGGGGTAGCAGTGTAATCCGGGATTCTGTGATTCATAACCGCAGCGAGCTTTGGTTTTAGAATCAAAGTATCGCCGGGAATGTGCTTGATCCAATATGTTAATTTATACACGGCGCATTGCCAGTAATCATCATTGATAAAATCGGACACACGCGCGATAATATCGATATCGCCATTCAAATTGTCCGGCGGCAAATATATGCTGGATTCATTGTAGCAAAACGCAAATTTATCCTCATCCTTGGTGTTGAAAAACATCGGCGCCGAATCATCAGTATTGGGGCGCATGACTTCCAGCGCATTGACCACTGCATCCCACGGCATGGTCCACGTTTGTCCTGCCTGCTCGATTTTCACAAAGTGAAGATGCGTGAAGTCGTACGAAGGCCAGGGGACCAGTTGACCGAGATAATCGCCGGCATACACAATATCGCCTTCATTGACGACAATGGACGCTCTATCCAGGTGCGCGTATAACCACCCCTCACAACGCTCCGAGCCGGCAGAATCACCCACAGCCACACGCCAGTGGTAATTAGCCGAAATGGTGAGCACCGCTTTGACGATGCCGTCCGACACCGCGTATACAGGCGTGTAGTGCCCGGCCATCAAATCTACGCCGGGATGAGGATAGGGTTCGCCACTGTAATTCTGGTATTCCTCATAGCTGTTGCCAATGTTGTACACACTGTCGAATGGCGCGAACGGCCAGGGAATTTCATCCCGCTTCAGTGATTTTTTGAGTGAACGTGAATCCTCCACTTTTGGAATAGTCCGTGACTCACTTTTTAGATAATCAATTCGACGGCCGCTGAAATCATATATTGCCAGCAGCCCAAAAACTTGATCATCGGTTTTCTGTTGGATTCCGAGAGCAAATCGATGGTTCTCCAAACGCATGTCACAATAATTTTGGCCATCGTCTGCCTGTCGTTCAAAAAGCACATGATTCGGATCACTCGCAGCGACTAATCTGGCGTGATTCTTTGAAATGATTCCGATGCGCTTCCCGTCCGGCGAAACGGCAATCTTTCGCACAAATTCCATCTCTGTCCCGATTGGAGAAGTTACAAATTGATCTTTCATTCTGTCCCAGATGGAAATATTTCCATTTCCGAATCCGGCAACAATTTCTGCATCTTCTGAGAAATCAAATTTATCCATACCGCTCAAAGAATAAGTTTTTCTTTGCACTGGCTGAACGAGACGCAATCCATCCTGCTCAGCCGCGCCAAACCAGTTGCCATTTTCAGAGAATTTAAATCCGTGCGCATGCCTTACGGTGCTGGTGAAAATTTCATGGCCGGCACGCGGATAGAACGTGACCGCTCCTTTTCCGCTCGGGGATTCTGTCACATCAACGGCTGCGACAATTCCACTGTTCGAAATATAGAATCCCACTCCGCGTGGATTTTGAATCACGGCAATCAACGAATCATATTCAAACAATCGAAATTCTTTGACCTCAAAATAATCGAAACCGGACTCGCTGAAACTATACTCACCTCTGTATATGCCATTGGATGAATAGCAAATCCCCCGATCCTTCTCCTGCAAATTGACCGGCTCAGCCTGGGAGAAAATCTTTCCCAAGGCATTAATTTTCAGTAGATTATCATCCTGTCCGTATCCGGACGAAATAAAAGCAAACAGCAGCAGGAATGTCGAATACGCTAATTTTCTCTTCACGGTGCCTCCGACTCAATGAAATGATCATCGACAATCGATTTTCGTTTTTAACAATCGAATATCGAATATCCACATCGCTCTTTTATCTTTTGAATATTTATCAGCTAAAATCACAACACTATTTGATTGCATCTGGCCCTAAATCAACCCATCCATTTTTCGTTTCAGACCGGCGCTTGTTCCGGGGGACCAGCCCAATGCCCGCTGCCAGACTTCCGGGCTTTCCATGCACAGATACACAAAAACATCCGGTCTGAACTCTCTGATCCACTCTACCATCTTTTTGAACATCTCTGTGCGAATGGGCTGAAAATAGCGCAGTTTACCATCCTTGCCAGGCACCAGTTCGCCGTAAACAATGCGGCTTTCCGGGTGGTTCGTTCGAATAATCTGATCGAGATGTGGCGGGTACCGCAACGCCCCCAGACTGATCCAGATGATATTTTCAGGACGAATTGTGGAGAACAGTTTTTCGATGACCTGGCGGTAATCCTGCTCCCAGTTGTCGTAATAAATCATGGGATCGAAATGGAACGCCAGCCTGAAACCAGCGTCCTGACATTTTTGCGCGGCTGCCAATCGCTCCTCAAGCGTTGGCGCCATGGATTCCTCCCCTTCCATGATGTATGGTGTATTCAACGACCAGGCCACAACGGTGCGACCGCCGTGGTTTATACCGATGAAATTTTCAGTCGCCGTGGTTTTGGTCTTCAGCTCAATCACCGCATTTTTTTTATCAGAAAAAAACGACACCAATTCTCCGGAGTACCCGGTCAAATGATCGGTGCTCAAACTATCCGCCAGTTCGCCGGTCCCAATCCGATATTTTCTTTCCTGGTTCGAGGCCAGTTTGCGCTCCAGTTCGGAAAATATATTTTCGATGTTGACATACACGATGATGTAAGAGCTGCTGAGATATCCCTGCAAAATGCAATAGCTGCAATTTACCTCACAATTATTCACAAGGTTTAAAATCTTGTAGCCGCAGCAAATATAATTTTGCGTGCCGGGACATCGCTTCAAAAATTCTGATTTCTGATGGGCAAGAACCAGCGGCTTGTGCAACGCCGGAACGTCTTTCGATGTTGTATTCCGGTGGGTTAAAAATTCAGACAGTTCATCAAAGACAATTTGTTCTGTTTGGGGTAATTTGGAAAGGATTCGCCGGGTGACATCATGATTCCTTATTTTTTCTTCCACATAAACTGTGAAGGGATAATATTTTTGACTTGCCATATCTAACCTGAATTATTCATGAATTTTTTTCTAAACTACTTTAATTTATATAATTTTAATAAAATAGGCTTTCATTAAAAATCTAACCCAGTTTTGTTGACAAATTTTCAGATTATCGTCAATTCAGGTTATCCTGCTTCCTATAAAAATACTGTGAATAATGCAGGCTAAACCAGTTCCGATAATGTTTCAAATTCCCTGCTATCAGCAATCGTATTTAATCGCCGCAATACCCGATCAAATTCGGTTTTATTTCTGAAACTGAATTCGACAAAATATTTATCTCCCTCAAAAAAGGGGGATGATTTCAAGTTTACGGCCGGCGGAAGCTTCAATGCCTTTTTCAAAACCGCGAAACGACTCCCGATTTCACTCAATCTCGAATATCGTTTTTGTTTCAGTACTTCTTTGATTCGATGCGCACGGACAGGCAGGGTTAATTTTTCATCCTCACGTATTTTTTGAATAGCTGGCTGATCCAATATTTCAGGAATTGTTGTCTCATTCATTTTAGCAATATCGTTTAACAGGCGGAAGAATTCCTTTTGATTATTTTTCCCCAATTTCAATTTTTGAATGAAATGAAATATGTATTTGCGCTCGTCTGCCGGCATTTCCCTGAGATTCAATACCGTTTCCATTGACATTTCTTCGGAGAAAAGCGCAAGCTTCAAATAATCTTCCGATTTGACCAGCTTTAAATACCGTTCCAGGACGAGTGCGTTCGCACCCAGTTCGAGCATCGGGAAAAATTCATCCATAACTTCTGTTTTGCTTTTTTTGAAAAGATGGATGAGCCGATCCAGAATATTCGCCTTTTCAATGACATTGAACTTCCGATTTGCAAAATTTTCGTACAGGTTCAACAGAAACAGATACACATCCGGGGATGATTTTTCCCCGGAGTAAATCTTGGCATCCAGTTCTGATGTACCCAAATGCCTGAGCGCAATGATGCGTCGCAGACCGGCCACGATGCGATACGCGGCAGGCCCGATCTGCTCCAGAATGGGCGGATTCAGCAATCCAATCTGCTTGATGGAATCAACCATCTCTGAAATTGGGGGTTCAAAGGTAAAAATATAACTTCGATCGCTTAAATCAATCTGATTCATGGGGACGTTCTTTAAAATTGGATCGTTCATCCTTTTTTGGCTCCTTTTTCATCCATACTTTTCTATCAGGCTGAAATAATAGTCTGCTTCATCTGTTTTGCCCCGTTTCAAAAATCCCTGAGCGAGAATCGAACATTTTTTTCGAAGCATGGCAACTGTGGCCCGGTGGTCTTCGAAAGAAAGCCGGTTTTGTTCCAGCATTTTTACCAGCGACCTGACACGAAATCGGTCCATGCCCCAAAACATTGTTGAAAGCTGATCCTGATGACCGCCGAATTTCTTAATCAGCGGCTGAGCGATCAAAATAATCGGATAAACACAACTGACGCGCAGCCAGAAATCGTAGTCCTCGCATACGGTCATTTCTTCATCAAACAGGCCGATTTTCCTGAAAACTTCCCGGTCAATCAGCACGGATGACGCGCTGACAATGCAGCGGGGCAGGAATTTTTGATAGATCCAGCCGGAATATTTCCGATGATAATGTTTTGGATTAACCCGCGCGCCGTTTCTGATCCAGATTTCCCGGGTATAGCAAATCTTGACCGAGGGATCGGCCGTCATTGCATTCACCTGAATTTCCAGTTTGCGATTATTCCATTGGTCATCGGAATCAAGAAATGCCAGCAGACGTCCGCATGAATTTTTAATCCCGAAATTTCGCGCCGCAGCCACGCCTTTGTTCGGTTGCCTGAAATATTTTACCTGATTCTGATATGGTGCAACAACATCATACGTTTCATCAGTCGAGCCATCGTCTACAACCAACAGTTCGAAATTGGAGTATGTTTGTTCCAGCACAGAACCGATGGCCTTTGCGAGCCACTGCGCCCGGTTAAAGGTTGGAATAATAACGCTCACCAGTGGCTTTTTCTCTTCATGGGCACGCAGTTGAAAATCCTCTCAGTATAAAATTCTAAGGGCAAGAAAACAAGATTAATAATATCACTTTAAGGTCTAAAATGCAAGAAAATTTTCTTGCAATATTTCTTTCTTTTATTTATATTTGTTCAACTTTTAATTACAGGAGGTCTGAATGGATAAATATCAATTTCTGCACACTGGAAACTTTGTGAAAATAATTCTACACAACATTCCTGAAAAACCCGGTGTTTTTGCTAAAATGTCAAACATCCTCGCTGAGAAAAACATCAACATTTTAACTATTCGGCATTTAGTCCATTCTACTGATAAAGGCGAAATCGCGTTTACGGTATCGAAAGACCAGGCTGAGGAGGCGCTTCAATTGATGAATGAAAACAGAAATAATATCGGCGCCACCGAGGTCACAATCAAAAAAGATTTGGCGCTTGTGTTTATTTTGGGCGAAGAAATTAAAAATCTTACGCGATTCGTATCGGACATCATGCGCGCCTTCAGCGAGTACAATGTTGAATTTGATTCGTTATCGATGGCACAGGAGGGAATTACCTGCATTCTGCCGGAAAACCAGTTCAACCAGGCGATGCACGCATTCAATAAAATGTTTGTCGATGACCCGATCATTTCCCCGATCTAAGCTGTTCATTCTTTCAGACAGAGGATTATTCGAGAATTTCTGACACCATCTGCAGGTTCAACTCTCAAATAATCCTTTTCTTTTTTACATCGTCACTCCATATTGAAAATTACTCACGGAAAGAATCATTCTTCCGAATAAAGTTGAATTCGTTTCTTATGCATTTAACAAAATTGCATTTTCAAATCCACAGAAAAAACTTTTTTTCAACAAAAACCTTGAATTTATCAATTTCGTAGTTTATATTAAGGGCTTGATTTTTTGAAAAAACATAACCAGAGGGGACTCCATGCCAAGACATCGACGAAAAACACCAGGGACTCGAACATCTCCCTCCAATTCACAAAGAAAATTTCAACAGCAATTTGAAAAAGTAGAACTTCATCAAACGTGCAAACAGTTGAAAAACGATCTCGAAATCTTACGCCTTGAGAACAAACTGAACCAGCACATCCAGCGCTTCGTGGATATGCGTTTGAACGAATTGGAAAACCTGCCGTCTTCCGATGATAGCGATTTTTTGTACTGATTGATTTTGGAAATACTATGTTTAAAAAACCAGATTTAATACTGCTGCACGCGCCGGCAATTTATGATTTCCGAAAACGGCCCAATCTGCTCGGCCCCATCAGTGATGTCGTGCCGTCGACGCCCATATTTGAAATGTACCCGGTTGGGTTTTCCTCAATCGCCGAACATCTGGAGCGCCACGGTATTGGCGTGCAAATCATCAACTTAGCGTTTCGCATGCTGGATAATCCCAAATTCGATGTCGAAAAAAAGATTGCCGGGTTGAAGCCTGTTGCGTTCGGCATCGATCTTCACTGGCTCGTTCATGCGCAGGGCAGTCTTGAAATCGCTAAAATCTGCAAACAGTATCATCCGGAAATCCCGGTTATTTTTGGCGGTTATTCTTCCTCCTATTTTCACGATCAACTTGTCCAATATCCGCAGGTGGATTTTGTGCTCAAAGGCGATTCCACCGAAGAACCGTTGCGACAGCTCATGCAAACCATTAAAAAACAAGGGGATGTTTCGACAATTTCCAACCTCACCTGGCTGGACGCAGACGGCACGGTCAAATCCAATCCCATCGAATATC
The DNA here is from genome assembly GCA_964605145.1 of uncultured Cytophagia bacterium. Classification (GTDB taxonomy): domain Bacteria; phylum Zhuqueibacterota; class Zhuqueibacteria; order Thermofontimicrobiales; family Thermofontimicrobiaceae; genus CAZSBG01. The sequence continues at coordinate 55,143 of CAZSBG010000013.1, forward strand.
TGCCGGCCACCCTGAATAATTTCACCAACAATTACAAAAATCTTTTCAAAATGGCGGTGAAATACATGGATCCGAAAAGCATGACTGCAATTCACGACTGGTGGCGCTATCCCATCACCGCCGTGATGACGTGCCGCGGCTGCCGGTATAATTGCATCATCTGTGGTGGATCCAGATTTTCAGGCAAATTCTATTGCGACCGCAGCGAGCCATCGTATCGCGATGCTGAACGCATTGTCAACGATGTCAGGGAAATCAGCCGATTCACGAACGGACCTGTTTTCATCATCGGCGACCTGAATCAACCGGGCAAAGAGTATGCAGGTCATGTGCTCGATGGACTGAAGAAACTTGATTTAAAAAACGAAATGGTGTTCGAATTTTTTGAACCGGCCAGCAAGGAGTTTTTCGATAAACTGGCGGACAGTGTTCCCAACTTTAACATTGAATTTTCCCCGGAATCTCACGATCCCATGGTTCGGAAAAAAATCGGCAAGCATTTCAGCAATGAGGGCATAGAAAATAATATTCAATGGGCGCTGGAGCGTGGCTGCAAAAAATACGATATTTTTTTTATGATCGGCCTGCCCCATCAAACGCCGCAATCCGTTCGGGATACGGTGGAATACTGCGACCATCTTCTCACCCGATTCGGACGCCGGGTTGCTCCGTTCATCTCTCCCCTGGCGCCATTTCTCGATCCCGGCAGCATTGCCTATGAGAATCCTGAAAAGTTTGGGTACACATTGTTTTATAAATCCCTTGAAGAATTCAGGACAGCGCTGCTGAAACCAAGCTGGAAGTATTTCCTCAGTTATGAAACAAAATGGCTCACGCGCGACCAGATCGTCGAAGGCAGTTACGAAGCAGGAAAAAGATTATCCGAAATTAAATACAAACACGGATTAATTTCGAGGGAAATGCTGAACAATATCATCGCCCGTATTGAATTGGCAAAAAATCTGATGCACAGCATCGACGAGGTGTATGCCCACAGCGATGATGAATCTATATTGGATAATTTGCGAGAACTGGAACTGAAAATGGAACGGGATAGCATTTCAACAATCAACGAGGAGGATGAAATAAAATGGCCGATTCTTCGGAACAAATTAAAAATGTTAAGCATTATCAAAGCGATATTATTTGAATAATTTCTCGTGGAGTGACTTTTATGAATAAATTAAAACTGTGGTTCATGGCTGTCAGAGCGCCGTTTTTCACTGCATCCATTGTCCCGGTGGTGCTGGGTACAGTTATCGCATTCAATTTAACGCAGTCCATTCACTGGATACATTTTATACTCACCCTGGTCGGCGCCGTGCTGTTGCATGCCGGTGCAAATGTGATCAATGATTTCTTCGACCATCTGTCGTCCAACGATGAAATCAATGAAGAGTTTGTGCGGCCGTTCACCGGCGGCAGCCGGATGATTCAAAATAAATTACTCAGCCCCAGAGAAGTTCTCATCGGGGCCATCATTTTGCTTTTCATGGGCAGTTTAATCGGGTTGTATTTCACCTATACATTCGGGTGGGTGATTCTGGTCATAGGCATCGTCGGTGTTTTGTCGGCGGTTCTCTACGTGGCGCCGCGGATCAATCTCGTTGGAAGAGGGATTGGAGAATTTCTCATTGGCATTAATTTTGGCGTGTTAATGACGCTCGGAGCCTATTATACACAGACCGGATCATTATCGTGGATACCGGTTATTGCCTCGTTGCCGGTGGCGCTGCTCATTTCCGCAGTGCTTTACATCAATGAATTCCCGGATGCCAAAGCAGACAAAGCAGTCGGTAAAAATCACCTGGTCGTACGCCTGGGAAAAGAAAAGGCAGTTCGCGGATACATCGCAATAATTCTGCTGACCTATATTACACTCGTTATTTCTGTTGTTACAGACACATTGCCGCCTTTTGCTTTGATCGCCATGCTCACTTTCCCGCTGGCATTAAAATCAATAAAGATTGCGCAACAGTATTACGATAATACTATTAAGCTGGTCCCGGCAAATGCAAGCACGATAATGAACCACCTGTTCACCGGCATCCTGCTGATCCTGAGTTTTTTCCTGGACCATATAATTTAGTATTTTCTAATTTCAGAAAAAGAATACTTATCACCTTACATGGCAAGCCGTTCAACATTTACCAGTAGAATATGGGAGACATTACTTTTCAAATAATTCAAAATAAATGAGGAATAGCTTTTATCACGGGTATTGGGAGGAAAAGGAGAAATAATTCCATGGGAAAAGGACAAAAATTAATTCTTGAAAAAATGGGAAGCGATGGTTCCATAATCAAAATTCGATTTACCGAATGTATAAACGAAAAACTGGCGCCTGCCTATTTAACCGCTGCGTTTAACAAATGCTTCAAAAATAAATATTACAAACTGATTCTGGATATGACCCATATTGACAATCCCTCTCAAAATTTCATTTCGACAGTGATTGAAGCCACAGCAAAAGTCAGAACACGGGAAGGGGATGTTAAAATCATTAACCTATCCGATGAAGCAAAACAGATGATGGCTGCCTTCAATGCTTACGCCTACCTGTCGATGCCAAAAGAGGATCAAAATTAAAAAGATTGGAGAACCGAAACAACGAATCATTGAATTCGCATGAAATTGTTCCGGCTCCCCAATCTTTCTGTATTTTCAAACATCAGATTTTTTCTTATTATTTTTTCTTTTCCTTTTCCTCCTCGTTCTCTTTGTTTTCAAGCGCTTTTCTCAATCGTTTCAAAATATCATCCATGCGGCGTCTTTCTTCCCTGATTTTTTGCAGCTCAGCTTCAGCATTTTCCACTTTTTTTCGTTCTTCAGCAATTTCCTGATACACATCTTTCTTGCCATCCGTTTTCTCCAATTCTGACTCTTGTTTCTCAGCCAAAATCCTTTTCGCTTTAGAAACAATATTCATCTTCACGGTGAAATTTACACGCCAGGTTGGAAAAGTTGGCAGCATCTGGGTAGTGCCATCCGGGAGATGTTCACTTTTATTGGTCTTGTTCGATGTCAACCGAAAATCGAATCCAAATGCGAACGATGCCCAATTCGAAGCCTGGTAGGTAATGCCCGGCGAAACATACGCATAATTATGACGACTGAATGCCGTTGGCGGCGGCTTTGAAATGTTATAATTACCGAAAAGTTCCACTGAAAAATCAAACCGGGGCGTCGGCAATACCAGGGCTAAACCGCCATAGACCTCTCTGCTGCTGCCTGCATTGACATACTCTGAACCATATTCTTCCGCAATTTTTGCTCCATGGTCATTATGGTCGATAATCCCCAGATTGATGTGGGCATTAAAAGCATCACTGGGCCGAACTATATTTGATGCAAAAGACATCAGGCCGATGACACCATACTCCACCTTGCCGGCTGAATAGGGTTCCAGTTGAACATTGTGATACTGCGCCACAGGAAAACGCATGATCAGTTTTGCCCCATAATGAATTTTCGAAGGTTTTAATGGAAACGAACCCACCTTGAAGTCGAGGAATAAATCGTCCGGCAAATTGTATCCCTTTCCCGGCTTGTGATTATCCTGATAAATGATTTGTCTCAAACCAATCTGATAATTCTGCGCGATTCCATAATAGATATTTGCACCACCCTGAATATCCCAAAATGTAACCGCTGAGTTTAATCCATTGGGATTGGTGTAGGATTTGTTGTTAAAATAAAATCTGGAATTCCCATGAAGTGTTAAATCACCGCGAGCCATCGTCCACGCAGGTGATAAATAAATCGGCCCGCGAACACCATGAAAAAACTCTCCTCCAAAAACAGTTGATATCATACAAAAAAATAATCCCGCAACAAAAGTATTGTATCGATTCATAATTCCTTTCCATTTTTTATGATGTGCTCCACTGTTACTCGCTTTTTCCTGAATTGCAGGGATTCACAATTTCAATTGAATTTATTGCCTTGCTTCCCTGTTCCATGTTAAGTTTTGTATTTATAATACCGGCCATATCATAAAAATGCGATTTTTCTTTTTAGAAATTAATCATAAATTTAACAACTTTTTTACCTGACATGACAAAATCCAGTTTCGGCATGGCGGTGCATTTTGTCACGTCAATCCAATATCTTCACTTTTTGTAGTATATTAAGAATAAAATTCTGATCATTTTTGGCAGAAAATCACAAACAAAATTCAATGCGCCAGAGGACGCACAAGCCTTTGGCTGATGCCAAATATACTCCGAATAAAAATTACGGTTTACATGGTTCCTTCGAAAATGTGCAACGAAACGCTCCTGTTCGAGTTTGATTTTTTTGAATTTGGTTTTGTAATTTGCTTTTTATTTGGTTATTGAGTTTTGCAATTTCCGGTTAATCTGGCTTAAATTATTCACAGAAAGTCAGTTAGGGACGATCTTTATTACACGGTGAAACCCCCTGATTAAACTTTTTTTCATATTTAAAAAACACCTTGACAATTTCAAAATATTTCTTTAGCTTAAATGGAATTAAAACAGGGGATTTTCAACTGTGAGGTGTGTCATGGGTAATGGTCGATTGAGCAGAAATTCGTTTTTGATTCTTATTTTTATTTCTTTTTCCAGTGCCGGGGCACAGGATTTATCCGAGCGATTTGGAATTGGATTTATGGGAGGACCGGTAAAAATGGTGGGTGGAGATATCGACCGATCCACCATCGACCAATGGGCAGGCGCTCAGATTTGTTATGGTTACTCACCCGCCCTTGCCATTCATGCCAATTTGGCCTATGGATGGGTGTATCCGAAAGATCCAAATGGGTCGCATTTCGAAGCTGCCGGGGGTGGATTCAAAACATTTCTCATCCCATTAAATGTTAATCTTGTTTACAATTTACTGCCGGAATCAACGATTCGCCCCTATCTCAATTTAGGAAGCGGTTTAACACTCTGGGATATTCGAAAACTTGACGGCGACATCTCAACGTTTTCCCGGGGAAGCAGCGTAAATGGCAGTCAATTGGAGTTCACCCTTATTGGCGGGGTGGGTTTTGAGATATTCCTTACCCGGGACATTGTGTTCAACACAACGGTCAATTACCATCGCCTGCTCAAGGGAGATGAAGACACCATTGGCTTTGGCGATGACGGGAATAACGCCATCGCTGAACTGAGGCTGGGATTCTGCTATTACTGTGGTGGTTTCAGGGACCGCGACCAGGATGGCATTGAAGATAAATTCGATCTGGCGCCGAATGAGCCTGAAGATTTCGACGGATATCAGGATGCAGACGGCGCGCCGGACCCGGATAACGACAGCGACGGGATCCCTGATATCGACGATAAAGCGCCCAACACTCCGGAAGATATGGATGGCTTCGAAGATTATGATGGCGTACCCGACCCGGATAATGACAATGATACAATCGAGGATTTGAAAGATAAATGCCCCCAACTACCTGAAGATTTTGATGGATTTGAAGACCATGACGGCTGCCCGGAAATAGACAATGATAACGACGGGATTCCTGATAGTCTGGACCAATGCCCGAACTGGCCGGAGGATTACAATGATTATCAGGATGAAGACGGGTGCCCGGATGAAAAACCAAAGCCGGCGCCCATTGAAAAAGGCAAAAAGATTCTGCTGAGGGGAGTAACATTCCCTTCCGGCAGCGCCTCATTAACGCACGCTTCTTTTTCAGTTCTTGAGGAAGTTTTTCATACGTTGATCGATTTTCCTCATATTGAAATTGAAATTCAGGGCCACACCGACAATACAGGCAACTTCGATTCAAATATGAAATTATCCGAATTTCGCGCTCAGGCTGTCAGGCGGTATTTAATCAGTCGTGGAATTGAACCTGGCCGCATTCGGGCTGTTGGCTACGGGCAACTGCATCCAATCGAGAGCAATGCCACGAGAGCCGGACGCGCGGCAAATCGCCGAATAGAATTTGTTCGGACGAAATAAATAACGCGACCGAGAAAAACCTGTTTAATTCACTCATGAACTGATGCTTAAGTCATATTCAATTTCCACATAAATCCTTTTTAAATTGGAACTGATACTCTTTTCATTTGTTGAAACAACATAATTCAATACCGGTATTTATTATTATTGAAAATTTTAAATGGCACAAAATCAATATCTAACCATTCATGGACATTTTTATCAGCCGCCCCGGGAAAATCCCTGGACAGAAGCAATCGAACGGCAGGAAAGCGCAACTCCCTTTCACGACTGGAATGAGAAAATCGCCTCGGAATGTTATACTCCCAATGCATTTTCCAGAATTCTCGATTACGAATTCAGGATAAAGGATATTGTCAACAATTATCGAAAAATCAGTTTTAATTATGGCCCAACGTTATTGAGCTGGTTGGAGGAACATGCCAATGACACATACCAGGAAATTCTGAAAGCCGACAAGCAAAGTCTTGAACTGTATGGGGGCCACGGCAATGCAATTGCCCAGGCATATAATCATATCATTTTACCGCTTGCCAACACCCGCGACCAATTCACCCAAATTAACTGGGGAATCGCTGATTTTGAGTATCGTTTTCAGCGAAAATCTGAATCCATCTGGCTGCCGGAAACAGCCGTGAATTCTGCTACTCTGGACGTACTTGAACAGTTCGATTTCAAATATATCATTCTTTCCCCGTACCAGGCTCACCGGGTGCAGCCACTACTGGCGTCCAGAAAAGAACAGTGGCTGGACATCGCCGCCGGCACCATCGATACCAGTCAGCCCTATCGTTGTTTTTTACTGGACGCAAAAGGCAACAAAGACAAATCCAGATACATCGACATTTTCTTCTATCATGGCGATCTCTCGCGCGGCGTGGGTTTCGAACACTATCTGCGCGATGCAGAAAATTTCGCCATCAAAATTCAATCCGCATTCAATTCCGGTTCACCCAAAAACCAGCTCATTTCTGTGTGCACCGATGGAGAATCCTACGGACACCACGAACCATTTGGCGATATGGGCCTGGCCTATCTTCTTCACATTGAAGCAGAAAAGAGAGGGATGCAGGTAACCAACTACGGCGAATATTTGGAAATAAATCCACCAAAATGGGAAGTTGAACTCAAACAGGGACCGGATGGCGAAGGTACTGCATGGAGTTGTTTTCACGGGGTTGGCCGATGGTATCGAGACTGTGGCTGCCACACCGGCGGCCCCATGGAATGGAATCAAAAATGGCGACTTCATCTCAGGGAAGCGCTCAATCAACTGCGCGATGATTTGATTGAGCTCTTCGAGGAAGAATCTGCCTCCTGTCTGAAAGACGGATGGGACGCCCGTGAAGATTTTATTCCGGTCATTTTGCAGCGGAATCCGGAAACGATGCAGAAATTTATCGAACAACATGCTGCCGGCGCCATCGATGAAAGTAAGAAAATATGCATTTTAAAATTAATGGAGATGCAGCGTCAGTCCATGCTCATGTTCACCAGTTGCGGCTGGTTTTTCAATGACATTTCAGGACTGGAAACCATTCAGATTCTGCAGTATGCCGGCCGCGCCATTGAACTCGCCCGCCATTTCGGGAACGATGAACTAGAAAAAAAATTTCTATCCCGCCTCAAATATGCCAAAAGCAACATCCCTGAATACAAGGATGGCGCAAAGATTTATGAAACGAGGGTGAAGCCCTCTATCATCAACTTCCCAAAAGTTGTGAATCACTATGCGATACTTTCAAGCGTGAAACAACTCGAGACCGTTCAAAATATTTATCATTTCAAAGTCCGGGAATTCGATAAAACAGATGTGACATCGAATCAGAGAACATGCGCGATTGGGCGCATTCAGGTGACTTCAGGCATTACCAGGGAATCGCGCGATTATGCCTATTTACTGTCCAAGGCCGATAATTTGCGCTATACTTCATACGTAAAACCGCTTTTGGCCGGGAAAAAATATGATCAATTGAAATCCGATGTTCTGAAACTTGCCTGTGAAAAGAGGCAAAATTTCAGCCGCTATCTCCAGGAACACTGGGGTGAATACCAATTCTCCCTGAAAAATGTGCTGTTCGACGCGAGAGAAGATTTCTTTCAAGTTATTTTCAGCGACAGGTCTGAAATGTTTCACCAGGTTTTTTCCAAACTTTATGAGGATAATAAAGATCTGCTGTACACCATGAAAGACATTGGACTTCCCATTCCGGATGTACTGAAAATCCCGGCTGAATCTATATTGAGTTCACAACTCGTTCAGGAAATTGAAAAGTCGCAGCAGGATTTCGACAGTAAATTCTACAAAATTGCGCTGGGCATCGTTGAAAAAGCGGATCGTTTCGGATTTCAATTGAATAAGGACAAACCTCAGAAAATTTTCAATCAGATTTTGGAAAAAAGAATCAAGCAATTATATGAAAATCCGGACTTTCAGAATTGCAAAGAAATCAATGAGATTCTCGAAATCACCAGAAATCTCAGAATCACAATCAATGAAACATTGCTTCAAAATTATATTTTTTGTATTTTAAAAGAAAAGCTCCCGGGCTTGATTGACGAAATTGTCTCCCATAATATTTTGGATGACAGATTTCAATTGGCAACATGTTTAATTCAACTGGCATTTCAACTCAATTTTTCAGTGAAGCATTTAAAACAGAAAATGCTGGATGTTGAAAAAAAATTGAGCGAAGATCCGAATCTATGGCCGTGATTTTTCTGTTCTCTGCCACTGAGGCCAGGAGAACACGGATGGGTAACATATACTGCCACCAACCCGCAAAAGCTCGAATTATTTTTGACTTAAAAAAATGAGTTGATTTCATTTTATGACTTCACGTTTTGATAATTGAATTATTGAAATTGTGGTGTATTTGGATTTTGTATTTTTCTTTTTGGAATTCAAGGACAGATTGAATAAAACTTCGAGGTTTTGCGGCTTTGAGGCAAAACAAATAAACATAAACGAACCTTATGGCATAAACACGAAAGGAATGAAAATGGATAATTTTGTGGATGATTTGACGATTGAAAATTCGACGAAAATTATTTTTCTTGTAATGGATGGCGTTGGTGGATTGAATACCGGGGACAGGGGAACTGAACTTCAGTCAGCACACACACCAAATCTGGATCAACTTGCAGCCGAATCCATCTGCGGATTGATGGACCCCATTTTGCCGGGCATTACCCCGGGCAGCGGACCGGCTCATTTTTCCCTGTTCGGCTACAATCCCATCGAAGCCAACATCGGCCGCGGCGTGCTGGAGGCCGCCGGTATCAATCTGCCCATGACCGATCGCGATGTGGCCATTCGCATCAATTTCGCCACATCGAACAAAGACGGCAACATTACGGATCGCCGGGCCGGCAGAATTGACACGGAGACAAATAAACGAATTTGCCAGAAAATCAGGGATAATGTCTCGCTCGCCCCGGATGCAGAGTTTATTATCGAACCGGTCAAAGAACACCGTGCGGCGCTGCTCATTCGCGGCGACAATCTCGGTGGCGATGTGGAAGATACTGATCCCCAGAAAGTGGGCGTGCCCTACCTTCAGCCCAAAGCGCTGAACAAGGAAAGTGAATTTACCGCCGAATTAGCCGGGCGATTTCTGGATCAGGCGCATAAAGCACTGGCTGACGAAAAGCAAGCCAACACCGTTCTTTTGCGCGGATTTGCCAAGCACAAACCATACAAGTCCATGTGGGAACGCTACAAGCTGAAAAGTTTGGCTGTGGCCAATTACCCCATGTATCGCGGCGTAGCCTTTCTGCTCAACATGGATTTGAACCCGGTCGTTGCCGATGTTGAAGCAGAATTCGACGCGGTGAAAGAAAATTACGATAAATATGATTTCTTTTTCGTGCATGTCAAAGCCACGGACTCCCGCGGCGAAGACGGTGATTTCGACGCGAAAGTGAAAGTCATTGAAGAAGTCGACAGGCTGCTGCCCAAACTCACAGGACTTGAACCGGATGTACTGGTGATCACAGCCGACCATTCCACACCAGCCACGATGAAATCGCATAGCTGGCATCCGGTGCCGGTGCTGCTGCACTCTGAGGTTTGTCGAAAAGACAACGTGACAAAATTCGATGAAATCTCCTGCATCCAGGGCGGACTCGGCCGGCAGCCGAGTAAGAATTTGATGTCCATTATTTTGGGTAATGCGATGCGGTTGGCGAAGTTTGGGGCGTAACTTCCATTTGTATTAATAATTTTTGGTCTCTACCACTTACAATATTTAGTGGTAGGGACCTGTTCGCAAGATATGAATATTGGATATTCCAAAACCGGAAATTCTTATTCAACACCAAATTACCTGAATAAGCAAACAATCCATCACGGGAGTCATCATGAAAAAATTCATTCTCAGCATGGCATTACTTCTGCTTTTCGGCTCCAAGTCTTTTGGGGAAAACTACCTCCTCAACGGCGGGCAGGAATCGCAAATTAACTACAAGATGGTGCAGACGGTTGAACCAAACCCGGCCATTCACACGCTTTACCTCAGCTATGTCATCCCGGTGACGTACCAGTCCCCCACGTACAATCAAACGATTTCCAATCTCGAATTCAAATACTATCCCCAACCGGATGACAGGGAAGAATACAGGGACGAACGCGGAAACAAAGTCGTCAAAGTTTCCTGGAAGAAGCCCACCTCCACTATTAAAACTGAAATTGCACTTACAGCGCTGAACAAAACGTTTCTGAAACCGTTGACCACGAAAACGCAATTTCCATTAGGTGCAGTGTCCGCGGATGCGCGCGCTTATTTAACCGCTACAAAACAGGTGCCATCGACCCATTCGGCTATTGTGGCAAAAGCCAAACAATTGACTGCCGGCGCGAAAACGGAATTTGATGCGGTGCAGCGAATTCTCACCTGGGTCATCGATCACATGAATTACGTGCTGGTTCCCAAAGAATACGGGGCCATGTATTCGTTCAACACCGGTAAAGGCAATTGCCAGAATTATTCTCATTTATCCGCGGCGCTCATGCGAGCTGTGGGAATACCGGCGCGGATTGTGAACGGAATCACGCTCAAGCAGCCCTACAAACTGGATATGGGAAACCGAAGCCTAACATTAAAAATGGCCGAGGGCAGGCATTCGTGGATCGAAGTCTATTTCCCGGACCTGGGCTGGGTGCCGTTCGATCCCCAGCAAACCCAGCTCTTTGTCAGCAATCGCTTCATTCGGGTTGAGGTGGGACTGGACAATAACGAAACATCCCAGGACGGGCTCATTCGCTGGACCCAGGTAAAGGGCGATCTGGCTACGCCGCAATTCGAAGAATCCATCGAAGCCGCATTTGTTGCCGACCAGGTGAAGCTTGTGGCACAAAAGCAGATGTACGGTCCCAGCAAGCTGCTGCTAACGCCCGCGGTTCGGGCAACGTTTGAACCAATACCGGTCGAAAAAGAACCGCCACCACCGCCGAAAATCCCGGAAGCAAAATTAAAACGACTCACCTATTCCAGGCCATACATGTTCGGTAATCTGGAATTTCCGAAGAATGTGGATTTTCTCGCTGTACGTGGTCCGGCCACCCGCACCGACGGCAATAATTTTGAAATGAGGAAAAACTTCCTGGTTGAGACCGCCGAGTATGTCACCGAACAGGCGCAATATGCCCAGGTCTTCATTTTGAAAAAACCCATGCAGGTGAGAAAGATGGGCATTGTGCTGCACAAATTTGGCGGCAGTGGATTTCTGTGGTTAGAGCTGCTGAAAGACGAAAACGGCCTTCCCGGCGCAACCATTGCCACCAGTGAGATGATGAGCATGGATCAGGTCAAATTCACACCGGGATATGATTGGGTAGATTTTGATTTTTCCAATGAAGCGCCCAAAATTTCACCCGGTCGCTACTGGATTGCCCTTGGATTCACCGGCCGTCCCATTGTCAACTGGTTCTATTCGTACGGAAAACCGGTGGGCCCGGAAGATGGCACGCGATTCAAAACAATTCTCGCCCCGGAATGGAGCAACAGCCTGGCTTATGAGTTCAACTATCGAGTGCTTGGGTTCACCGTTCAGTAATGAGCATCGAGATCAATAACCCGCGGTAACGATAGTGCAGACCACAAGTTATTTTGATGAATTGTGTTCAATTTACTGGGAGTCGTCAAAACATCGCTCTTATTCTTTGATCGAAAAAAATTTTCTGAAAAAATTCGGGAGATCGAGTAAATCAGTTACAGGCTGAGCGCTCTGCGATAATTTTAACAAAAGTTATATTTAAACCAACTAATTTTACATTAACATGGACGATGTCAGCACAAATTTGATGCTTCGATTCCAGAACGGCGACGAATCAGCTTTTCGGGAAATTGTTGAACAGCATAAATTATCTGTTCTCAATTTATGCTACCGATTCGTTGGCAACCGGGAAGATGCAGAGGACATTGCCCAGGACGTTTTCATTCGAATATTGAAAGCAGCGCCTCGTTATAAGCCTGATGCGTCTTTATCAACGTGGATTTACCGAATTACGGTGAATGTCTGTCTCAACTTCAATCGCCGGAAGAAAATTCTGAATTTTTTTTCATTGAATCACCAGTACGAGTCAGGCCAGACCGCGGAAGACAGGCTGCCCGAGCTGGTGAGTAAGGAACAGCAGGATTCAGATCTGGAAAAAAAAGAATTGCAAAAAATTGTCCAGGATGCCATTCACTCTCTCCCGGAAAATCAACAATCGGTTGTGGTGTTACATCGCTATGAGGAACTTTCCTACCAGCAGATTGCCGATGTTTTAGACACAACAGTTTCAGCGGTTGAATCCCGGCTGCATCGGGCCAAGCTCAATTTGCAGAAAAAATTGAAAAGAGTGAATAAAATGATATGACAATGTAAAAAATAACTCAAGAAAATTTATCGCAAAACAACTTTTCAGACCAAACTATCAGCGCAAGTTTTCTCGCCAATGTGTGTTAAATATGTTGTAGGAGGTTTACCGTATGAACTGCCAGGACGTTCGAAAAAAATTATCTGCATTCCAGGATGGCGAAGTATCTGATTCACAAAAATTAGCGATACAAAACCATCTCCAAACGTGCCAGAAATGCGCCCTTGTTTTCCAGGAAATAGAAAATATGTGGGAAGCACTCGCCCAAGCGGACACCATCGAAAAAGCACCCTACTTCTGGACGCGTTTGTCGCAGCGGATCGAAGCGCAGCAAAACCGAGATCGGATATTTGACCGGCTGATTGCTCCATTGATCTACTTGCCCAAACCGATTATCTCGACGGTGATCTTTATCTTTGGCCTGTTAATTGGCGTCTACCTTGGAAAAAACATTTACAGAGAATCAACCTCAACCGTGCCCATAACACTCGAACAGGAAATGGAGCAGCAACTATCGGTGAGTTCGTTCACAGATTTGTCATCCGGTTCTGTGGGTGAAATTTACGCGTCCCTGATTTCCGGAAACAATGAATTAGAAGGTAAAACAAAATGAGCAGAAAAACATTGATATGGCTTTTGTTCTTTTCGATAATATTGAATATCTCGACAATTGTCACCTTCGGTTATTATCGATGGTTTCATCAGGACTGGCATTCTTCCTCAAAACGTGATTACTCCAGAGATAAAGAAACAGATCGCAGGAAATCCTTTGAAAGCCGGCTGGCCAAAAAGCTGAATTTATCCGAACAACAAATCGAGCAAATGCGTGAATTGCGGTCTGAATTTTTCAAGGTATTTAAACCGCTCATGGGAGAACTTCGTGAGCAACGCAAACAATTCTCAGAATTACTGAAAAACGATTCGCTGGATACCTTACAAATCAATGAAAAGATCGAGAGCATCGCTGAACTTCAGAAACAGATACAGTTTTATTCAATAAAAAATTTGCTGAAACATCGCACTGTTTTAGATGACGAACAGTGGAGCAAATTCAAATCCATCTTCGCCCGAATGATGATCGGGGATGACCGCAGGAAAAAGCACCATTCCGACTCTGACTATCCACCAAAGAACGGTAAATCCAGGCCGGATTCATCCCAGAAAAGTGTGCCTCAATAATTGTTAATACAAGAAATTTCAATAATGATTTAATTTATTCTCAAAACCCTGATTTCGACCAGGGTTTTTTTTGGGCTCCTCATGATGCGCACACCAATTTTTCTCATTTGTTTTTCAAAAAAATATTATTTTTATTTGATTTTATCATTTAAATTTTTATAATATATGTTCGACTTCATTCATATTCAGTTTTGAATTTTTAGTTTAATCCAATCCCAAGGAGAATCAGGATGAAACGATTTACTTTTTTTGCTTTGATGTGTTTGTTTTCATTGAGTCTTTTCACACCAAACCTGTTCGCCCAAAATTCAGAGGCGGCGATTTCGGAACAACAATTGGCCGAAATAAAATCATCGTTCAAACTGGACGGGCCCACCCGTGCGATAATGAATGCTGTTTCGAATAACAACATTCGAAATCTTGCTTTGAACCGTGAACTGGTTGGTAAAACCGATCACTTCTTTGCGCATCGAATTAAAACGAATGCCATCACAAATCAAAAATCTTCCGGCCGATGCTGGCTATTCACCTCGCTCAATGTGCTGCGCCCGAAAATCATCGAAAAAAATAATCTCAAGGAATTCCAATTCTCAGAAAATTACCTGTTTTTCTGGGATCAATTCGAAAAAGCTAATCTATTTTTGGAAGGCATCATCAGCACGCGTAACCTGAAAATGGACAATCGCGAAGTGGAATGGCTGTTCAAGCATCCCATGCAGGATGGCGGAATCTGGAATTACACGGTCGGTTTGATTGAAAAATATGGCGCTGTCCCGAAAGATGCCATGCCGGAAAGTTATAACAGCGAAAACACAGGCATGATGCGGCGTTTGCTTGCCAGAAAATTGAAAGGTCAGGGCTTGAAACTTCGTGAACTGCATAAAGAAGGGAAAAAGCTTTCAGCGCTTCGCGAAGAAAAAGTGGACATGCTGTCCAACATTTACCGAATGCTCGTGATAAATTTGGGTGTGCCGCCCGAAGAATTCACCTGGACTTACGAAGACAAAGACGGCAAAATAATCGGGCCAGAAAAGTACACGCCCCAATCATTTTATAAAGATTTTGTGGGGATCGATCTGCGCGAATACGTGCAGCTCATGAACGATCCTACCAAAGCGTACTACAAACAGTATGAAATTAAATTCGACAGAAACATGGTGGATGAACCAAACTGGACGTTCATCAATCTGCCCACCGATGAAATCAAAAATTTTGCCAAAACATCCATCCTGGCGGATGAGGCCATGTACTTTTCCTGTGATGTGGGCAAGCAGTTGAATCGCGATGAAGGCGTGCTTCAGCCGGGCATTTACGATTACGAATCCATTTACGGTGTAAAATTCGACATGGACAAGACCGAACGCATTTTGTCCTATGAAAGCGGCTCCTCTCACGGCATGTCCCTGGTGGGTGTGGACACGACCGCAGACGGCAGCACCACCAAATGGCTGCTGGAAAACAGTTGGGGCAAATCCAGTGGCTACAACGGATTCCTTATCATGACCGAGGACTGGTTCGATGAATACATGTTTCGATTGGTCGTGCATAAAAAATTCGTCTCGAAAAAAGCCCTGGATATTCTGGATCAGAAGCCAATTCTGTTAGCGCCGTGGGATCGCATGTTCTGATGCACTAAATTCTAACCTAAAGTTGCGTATTTGTTTTCTCTAAAGTGTGAGAAGGAGTCCCATGTTCAAAAAAATTCTACTTTCGATTTTACTTTTTTGCTTTGCCGCGACATCTGTTTTACATTCCCAGGGATTGTACCCGACAAACCACGATTACTACACACAACTGGAAGCGCGGCGCCAGGTGATACTTGCCGCGTTAGCAGGCCAGTCGTGGATGGAAGGAGACGATTATCGCCGCCGAATTTACCTCGGCGTCGTCAAAATGTACACCGGCATCGATAAAGACACCGGGCTGCAATATCTCCGTGATGCCATCGACGATTCCGTACACTGGGGCAGTTTCAATACCTATTCAGTTATGGACGCCGTCCTTCGCATCGGGGATCAATTGCCGGACGCGCTCATCGAAAAGGCTAAATATCGCTTGCGCACCCATTTCGGCGAGGACAAGGGTTTTACTGAAAATCATAAATTGCAGTATCGTGTGGCGCGTTATCTGTTCGGACAAACCTGGCCGGAGGGTCCCACATTTGCAGACGGAATGACACCGCTGGGAGCCAAAGCCGAAGCCGAGGCGTGGATAAACGACTGGATCGACCGCACTGTGGCCGTGGGTCAGTTGGAGTTCGATTCGGTGAATTATCATTCGCTTTATTATCTTTGCTTCACCTCGCTTTATGATTTTGCCACCGATCCGCTTATGAAGCAAAAAGCCTGGATGGTGATGCAGCTTCTCATCGCGGACTGGGCGCCGGAATATTTGAATGGCAACTGGATTGGCGCGCACAGCCGTGAAAAATACAACCAGGTCACCCACACAGCGCTCAATTGCGGAACCGCAATTCCTTTCGGGTATTTGTATTTTGGCAATTCCGTTTACCATCCGGAATTAGCGGAAACCTATTACGTTGGATTAGCTGCGGTTCAGGGATTTCGACCGCTCCCGATGATGGGCAACATTGCCACGGATCGGTCTAAGCCCTACATCCATCGCGAGACAAAAGCGCCGCGTCGTGGATTTGGCATCAACAAAAGCGATCTGCCGATATGGAAATATGATTACGTGACCAAAGACTATGCACTGGGCTCGTCTTACGGCGACATCACCGCCGTGGAGAATCATCGATGGGACCTTACCTGGGTCTCCAAAAAAGATGGTTCAACCTGCTTTTTCATCAATCCGTCTTTTTCGAGCGAGCAATTGCTGAAATATTTTGATGAAATTCCGAACACGATTCTCGACAATATTATTCGGCAGCGGCCCTATTACAAAGATCCCAATAAATGGGTTGAAGGCTCGCCTTACGAAGAATTGTTTCAGCACGAGAATACGATTATCGCCCTCTATGATATTCCCAAAAAAGAGCGCAACCAGCATGTCAATGGATTTTTCCCAAAAAATATTGAAGAGCGGATTCAGGATGCCAGTGGATGGATTTTTTGCCGTGCCGATTCTGTGTATTTTGCGGTGCGAACCTTGACGAAAGGAAAATGGCATGAGGAAAAAGATCATTTCCGGCTTACGCTCGACAACCCAAAAACAGGCGTTATCATGGAGGTCGCACAGGTCTCGGAGTATCCTTCGTTCTCGGAATTTCAGAATCAAATAAAGAAGAATTCACTTCACATCGACCGAAAAAATCTTCAGGTGAAATATACAAATTTCCGCGGCGACGATCTGGACTTTACATACCCGGATAAGCGTTTGCTCAACGAAAAAGAAATCACCTTCGATAATTGGCCGTTATTTGACGGACCGTTTGTCAATGCCCGGGTGGGTAGCAAGATAATTGAAATTCAACATCAGCGCGAAAAACTCATCCTGGACTGTAATGATTTTTCCGTGAAATTGGTAACTTCGGATGAGAAAAACTGATTTTCAAACTTTATTCGAATATGAACAACCAAACGATCCTGTCCGAGTTTGATTTTTTGGAATTTGGTTTTGTAATTTGCTTGTTGAGTTTTGTAATTTCCGGTTTATCCGACTTAGGGAAGACTTTCATAATCACGGCAGTAAAAAAAAATTATATAAATGAGGCAAACTCTTTGAGGAGAAAAAGCAATTGACTCCGCGGATCAAAAAGCTTCATGATGAAAGCATCGATGCTGTTCCGTACATCACCCCGGAGCGGGCATTGCTCATCACCGAATTCTACAAAAACGACGAATCAGCCAATGCCTCGCCGCCGGTTCGGCGCGCCCTCGCGTTGAAATATATTATGGAACATAAATCCATCCATATTGGCGACGGCGAATTGATTGTGGGGGAACGAGGCCCCGCGCCCAAAGCGGTTCCCACCTACCCGGAACTCACAACGCATTCTTTGCAGGATTTGGACATTCTCGATTCCCGGGAAAAAATTCCGTTCAAAGTCAGCGCGGAGACGAGAGAAAAATATCGCGACATCATCATTCCTTTCTGGCGGGGGAAAACCATTCGGGAAAAAATCTTTTCTGAAATGAGCGACCAATGGAAGGATACTTTTGGGGCCGGCGTTTTCACGGAATTTATGGAGCAGCGCGCGCCGGGGCACACGGTGCTCGATGGAAAAATTTATCAAAAAGGCATGCTCGATTTTCGGGAGGAAATTCAGCAAAGCCTGGCCAGACTCGATTTTCTCAACGATCCGCTGGCATATAACAAACGTGAAGAGCTGAAAGCCATGGACATCGCCATCGACGCCATTTTGATTTTGGCCCGGCGACATGCGGTAAAAGCCTCAGAATTGGCAAAGGTTGAAAAAGATGAAACGCGGATAAAAGAGCTGGAACGAATTCAGGACGCGTGCGCCAATGTGCCGGCCAACGCGCCCCGAAATTTCTGGGAAGCGCTGCAATACTACTGGTTCGTCCATTTGTGCGTGATCACGGAATTAAATCCGTGGGATTCGTTCAATCCCGGCAAGCTGGATCAGCATTTGTTCCCGTTTTATCAAAAAGATGTGGCAGCCGGTACACTGGACAGTGACTCCGCCAAGGAGTTGCTTGGCGCGTTCTGGATCAAATTCAACAATCAGCCGGCGCCGCCCAAAGTCGGCGTCACTGCCGAGGAAAGCGCCACTTACGCGGATTTCGCCCAGATCAACAGTGGCGGCGTGAAGACCGATGGCACGGACGGTGTGAACGAGGTTTCGTACCTAATCCTCGATGTGGTCGATGAAATGCGATTGATTCAGCCCAGCCCGTCGGTGCAAATCAGCAAAAAAACGCCGGACAAATTCCTCAAAAAAGCCCTTCTGGTGTCCCGCAACGGATTTGGCCAGCCTTCGGTTTTTAACACGGACGTTGTGATTCAGGAGCTCATCCGCCAGGGGAAATCCGTGGAAGACGCGCGAAATGGCGGAACCAGCGGCTGCGTGGAAACAGGCGCGTTTGGCAAGGAAAATTACAATCTCACAGGCTATTTCAATCTTGTGAAAGTATTGGAACTAACGCTGCACAACGGCGTCGATCCCCGAACCGGCAAGCGCATCGGATTGGAAACCGGCGATCCGCGCGGTTTCCGAACATTTGGCGATCTTTTTTCAGCTTACAAAAAGCAGCTTCTACATTTCATCGACATCAAAATCAAAGGCAACAACATCATCGAACGCATTTACGCGGATTCCATGCCGGTGCCGTTTCTTTCGCTCATCATCGACGACTGCATCGAAAAAGGCCTGGACTATCACAACGGCGGCGCACGTTACAATACGTCCTACATTCAGGGCGTGGGCACAGGTACCATTACCGATGCGCTGGCTGCGATGAAATATCATGTTTTTGATAATCAATCCGTCAGCATGACCGAATTGGTGGACGCGCTGAACAGCAATTTTCAGGGTTACGAAAAAATCCGAGACATACTGCTCAACAAAACGCCCCGCTACGGAAACGACGATGATTACGCCGATGGCCTCATGCAGCAAATTTTCGAAGCCTATTACGATGCTGTGAATGGCCGGCCCAACACAAAAAGCGGGAATTATCGCATCAACTTGCTGCCGACGACATGTCATATTTATTTCGGTTCGGTGGTGAACGCCACCCCGGACGGTCGAATGGCCGGCAAACCGCTGTCTGAGGGCATTTCCCCTGTTCAGGGCGCTGATAAAAAAGGCCCGACTGCGGTCATTAAATCCGCATCAAAAATGGACCACGTTCGCACCGGCGGAACTCTGCTCAACATGAAATTTTCACCCCACGTTTTGGAAGGTGAAACCGGGATCACGAAATTGATCCACCTGGTGCGCACCTATTTCAAGATGGATGGTCACCACATTCAGTTCAACGTGGTCAATGCCAAAACCCTGCGTGACGCACAGAAAAATCCGCGGGACTATCGCGACCTGATCGTCCGTGTGGCCGGCTACAGCGATTATTTTGTCGACCTGAGCACGGAGTTGCAGGAAGAGATTATCACGCGAACCGAACACGAGGAATTTTAGAGTTTCGAAATTTTGTAAATTCAATCTTCGAGATTTTTAGCAATAAAAATTTGAATCAGAATTCGACCACATTCTAATGAGGGAGGAATCAATGGCCGTTGAGGAAACGCGTCATTCTGAAATTCAGGTCATCGCTTTTTCCAACCAGACCAATCAGGATAAAATTCTCCTCAAAAACTTTGTTGATTTTCACTGGCAGCATTACAAAAACGATCCACAATACATCCCACTTCTGGACTACGAATATCTTGGACTGGGCCTCATCGGCATGAAAGGCTTTTTTGAGCCGGACAATTTATTTTTCAACCATGCAGAAATGCAGTTTTTTCTTGCCTTCAAGGACGAACAGATTGTTGGCCGCTGCAATACGTTCATCAACCACAATCACAACAAGCATTGGAAGGATAAAGTGGGTTTTTTTGGCCAGTTCGAAACCATCGATGATCCGGCGGTCGCAGGCGCTCTTCTCAACGCTGCTGAAGAATGGCTCAAATCCAAAGGCATGGATACTATACGCGGCCCGCAAAATCTTCCGGTGAATGAAGCTACCCCGGGCGTTCTGACCGAAGGATTCGAATCGCGGCCAGTTATGTATTATCACTACAACAAACCATTTTATAAAAACTTATTACAAAAGGCAGGTTTCGAACCGATAAAAAATGTATTGTCCTGGGAAGTGCCTGTATTACGCCCCATGGAGGAAAAGCTGATTCGCGTTGCTCAAAAAGTAATTGAACGCTATGGCATCAAAATCGAGACATGGGGGCAGCGTCCTTTAAAAATTCGCAAGCAGGAAATGCTGGAAATTTACAACGACGCATGGAACGACAATTTCGGATTTGTCCCGTTTGAAAAGGAGGAGTTCGAGCGCATCATCGATGATATGCAGCTTGTCATGGATAGGGGGCTGTTCATATTTCTGTATATTGGGGATGAACCAATTGCATTTTTCGGAGGAGTGCCCAATGTCACCGAAAAAATGGCGCCGTTGCGCTGGTGTCCCCGTTGTGAACTGTTACGCGCCGCGAAAATGATCGCGACCAAAGGCAGCGTTAAAGGCTTCCGGCTGGGCTACCTGGGCGTGAAGAAAAAATACCAGCGGTTAGGTCTGGACGGGGTCTTGCTATGGCAGCAAAAAATTTACGCGCAGAAAAAGGGGTATGAATATTGTGATATGGGCTGGGTGCTGGATGACAATATTATGGTCATTCGCATCGTTGAAATGATGGGCTCCACCCCATCGAAAACATACACTATTTTTCAAAAATCGCTCGAATGATGATAACGTATCTGAATCAAGGAAACTAAAAAATTCGTACATTGACATAAACCCGAACAGGAACATCTTCTGTGAATTTCCTCAAAAACTCTAACGTCAAAATCTCTAAAAAACAGCTTCGTATCTTACGCCGAAAATTGCACCGACATGTGCTCGTTCTTTCTGATGAAATCGGTCCTCGGAATCTTACTCATTATTCATGCCTCAATAAAGCAGCCGAATACATTGCCGATGAAATGCGATCTGCACACGGGAATTTCTCCTCTGAGGACTATTTGTGCGACAAAAAGTATGTATCAAATTTGATCTTTGAAAAACGCGGCAGGGACAACCCGGATAACATTTTGCTCATTGGCGCGCATTACGACACTGTGATGGAATCCCCCGGCGCCGATGACAATGCTACCGGCATCGCCGCACTTCTTGAAATCATTCATCTGCTTCAAGATTACGCAAATTGCCAGACCTTAAGATTTGTTGCTTTTACCCTGGAAGAACCGCCTCATTTTGGAACGGATATGATGGGGAGCCGATATCATGCCAGACACGCGTTCGAAAAAAATGAAAACATCATCGGCATGATTGCCTTTGAAATGCTCGGATATTTCACGGAAAAAAAGCGAAGCCAAAAATACCCCATTTCCAGTATGGCCCAGAAATATCCAACAACAGGCGATTTCCTTGCTGTTTTAGGGAATAATCAATCCGAACTGTTAGCGAAAAAAGTCGCTAAATTTATGCGGAAGCCCTCACTGCTGGAGATTGGTTCATTCGTTCCTTACAGCCATATCCCCGGAAATGAATTATCTGATCATTCTTCATTCTGGCACTATAATTATCCGGCCGTGATGGTTACCGACACGGCGTTTTACAGAAATCCGAATTATCACGAAATAACAGATACGATTGACCAACTCAACTTCCGCTATTTCGCCAAGGCGGTTTTCTCTCTGGCGCACATGATAAAAAAGATCGATCAGGACGAAGACCTATAAAAAAATCCCACGTTAAAATATCACGTGGGATCAGCTAAATTTGTATGTGCACCGATTCATTTCGAAAGAGTTACTTTATCCACATTTTATTCAGCCTGGGACTCTTCCAGCTTCTGCTGTAAATATTCAATTTTTTTCGTATAGAACTCGTTATCCGGATCTTTTTTTCTCAATATTTCATAAACACCAATAGCCTTGGAATATTGATGTTGGGCAGCATAAATTTCACCCAGTGTTGGGGTGACAATTTTTTCTTTTTTTCGCTCATGAGACAAACTCTCTTGTTCTGAGACGGATTGTTGCTCAGGTTCAGGTCCTTTCGGAAATATATTGAACATATTTTCGGAATCATCCTCTTCGTTTTCATACGAGTCATCGGACATAATGGCCCTGACTTCTTCTTCATCCAACTCATGGAATTCTTCATCCACTTTTTGGTCGTCAGCGGTGGAATCATCCTCTGAAACCTGGCGCTCATCAAATCCGGAAGGTTCCTCATTCATGATATGATAGATATCAGAATCGTCCATCGTATCGAATGAATCCTTCGATGATTCTTCCTCATTTTGTGACTGGCGCGTGTCCATATCGCCGCTCATTTCCGCTGGTTCATCCGGTTTCGCTGAATCTTCGTCAAATGTCTCGCTTATTTGTTCTTCGATGTGATCTTGCGTGAAGCCGGAATTTTTCTCCTCCTCTTCAATGTTTGGAGTATCTTCAGCTTTCAAATCGATTTCTGATGTCTTTTCATCGTTGAAAATATCTTCAAGCAAATCGATATTGGCTTTTTCATCCTGATCATGCTCATCAAACTCCCTGAACAATTCATCAGAATCTGCAAAATCATCAAGATTATCCGTTGATTCGGCTTCTTCTTCTCTATGTTCAGGCGGTGGTTCTTCGAGAGAGTTTGAGACGCCGGTGAGTATATTTTCTTCAACCTCGTCGAATTCCAAATCTTCTTCGGATTCGCGCTGGGTTTCAGGGCTCAACGCGAGTTGCTCGCGCAATTCTTCCAGCCTTCGGCGCGCTTTTTCATTGAACGGATCGATTCGCAGTATTTCTTCATAACTCATTTCACAGGTATTATTCCAACCGATCTGGGCCATCAATTCGCCATAGTCACGATGCGCTGCAATGTATTTTGAGTCGAAAAGTAAAACGCGTTTCAGTTCTTTTTCAGCCTGGTCAAATAATTTTTTTCTGAGGTAACATTTGCCGAGAATATAATGCCCGGTAACGTAATACGGATGTTTTTTAATGCCTTTTTCGCACAAGTCAATCGCGTCATCCAATCGATCCGATTGAAGATACGCATCTGCCAGACGCGCAAAAAGGATGGAGGCAGGATTTTTTGCCAGTTTTGCCTCCAGAAATTTTATTTCTTCTCTGAGAGATTTTTGCATTGTCATGAAGCTCCTTGTTCAAATCTCCGAATCTTATTTTTATCCTGGATTATTCATTGTAATGCATTAAGGAATCCAGATAGCCTGAATGGTGCTTAATTCCGAATTCATTATATCTAACTTTGTTAAATTTTATATATCTGATTAATTTCATTAATAACATAAAGTTAAAAATTTTTTATGAAATTTGTGAATAATTCAGGTTATATACATCTTTTTTTCGGGGAAGATATATACGATATAATAACAGTTTTTCCGATAAATATCAACATTTTTTTAACAATTCGTCCAAATGTTACAAATATTTTACCAACCGGATACAGTTTTATTAAAAATATCATCAACAATTTTTTCCATCGCTTCAGCAATCGCTTCCTGCCGTGTTGCCGATTCCCCGGTCGATCCATCCGGACTGTAAGTGCCCCATTGTGTAATCTGCTCTTCCCACATGATTTTGTTTTTCTTTAAATCCTCGAATTTGGCCTGAACAATAACATAAACGCGTATTTCCTTTACGGTTTCTTCCTGGTTATAGGCGCCGGCCTGATCCCGAATATTGACAATGGTTCCTTCGATGATTGAATCTGCAGAACGCCTGTCCACAACCTTCAGAGAATTATCGCGCGTGAACATGGCAATGAGCGCGTCTGTCAAATCTTCAGGTACGCCAAATTCAACAGTCTTATTGTCCATAACAGGAATAGCAACTGTCTTCAAATGGGATGGTATTGAAGAGCCTGAAAATGAATAATAGCCACAGCGCAACAAGAGAAAAACAAAAATCCAGCACAGAAATATTAGTTTGATATGTTTCATATCAGAATGGTAATTCATACTCTTTTATCTTTCGGTATAAGGTACGTTCACTAATTTTCAAACTTTTCGCAGCTTTGCGTTTATTGCCGTGATAGCGCCGCAATGTGTCCTCAATCAATCGCCGCTCCATTTCTTCCATAGTTGCCAGAGGTCTGGATTCTACCGCGGAATCATCGTATATGATTTCTCCATTCTCATCCGGAATTATAATCGCTTCCTCGCCCTCCCAGCTTTTCAAACGACGCGGCGGAAACAGGCGGGTCATTATCAATTCCCGCAATTGAGAAATTTCGGTTTTCATATCCAGTAACGCACGATATATAAACTCCCGTTCAACCTGTTCCGGTGGCCGATTGACAGGAATGGGCAAATTAGGCGACGTTTTTATTCCGGTATCCAGGTGTCTGAGCAATACCTGTTGATCAATTCTTTTCCCTTTTTCAAGGATAATCATGCTTTCAACAAGATTTTTCAGTTCCCTGACATTTCCGGGCCAGTGATACTCTCTCATCACGTCAAATGCAGAATCATGAAATCCTTCAAATTTTATTTGATTCTGTAAGCAGAAATCATTGGCAAATTTGTTAGCCAGAAGGGGAATGTCATCAGTTCTCTTGCGCAGCGGCGGAATCTGGATGGTTACCGAATGCAGTCTGAAATACAAATCCTGTCTGAATGTACCGTTTTGTACTTCACGATCTAACTCACGATTGGTAGCAGCTATGATACGCACATTTGCGCGCTTTGGTTCCGCACTGCCAACCCGTGTAAATTCACTACCTTCCAGAACGCGCAAGATTTTCACCTGGGCGTTCAATGGCATTTCACCAATTTCATCTAAAAAAATCGTTCCGCCATCCGCCATTTCAAAATACCCCTTGCGAACTCCCACTGCTCCGGTGAACGCTCCTTTTTCGTGACCGAACAATTCGGATTCGATAATTCCTTCAGGAATTGCGCCGCAGTTGACAATAATGAGTGTTTTCCCGGCTCGGTCACTTCGCTGGTGAATGGCCCTGGCAACCAGTTCTTTGCCAGTGCCACTTTCTCCGATGACCATCACTGAAATATCGCTTGGAGCTACCTGTTCGATCGTTTCAAAAATTTGGCGCATTGCTGTGGAATTACCCAATAATCCGGATTCATTCTGAAACGCCAAAAATTTTTCGTCAGCTTCTCTCTGTAATTCGTTTATCTGTTCACTCATTTTTGATAAAATTGTTTAAAATATTCGACGGTATTGGCAAGTCCCTGTTCTATTGAAACCTGCGGTTCCCAGTTGAATAATTTTTTTGCTTTTTCATTATTTAAAACACTTCTCAGTTGCTCGCCAGGTTTTCCAGGACCGTGTACTTCTTCGCCCGTGCCACCGCATAAGGCATTGATTTTGTGGAACAATACATTCACATCAGTTTCCCGGCCGGTGCCGATATTCACATAATCATTTTCTTCATAATCCAGGGCTTTGACATTAGCAGCAACGACATCAGCCACATACACATAGTCGCGCGTCTGTTTTCCATCGCCGTTAATTATAGGCTGTTCACCTGCTAATAATTTACTGGCGAAGATGGCCACCACACCGGCTTCCCCTTTGGGATTTTGCCGCGGGCCATAAATATTGGCATATCTCAGGCTGATAAAATTCAAATTGTAGGTGTTTGCATAATAGAAAAGATATTTTTCCCCGGTCAATTTAGTGATCCCGTAGGGCGACAATGGTCGCGTCGCATGGTTTTCATCTGCCGGAAAATAATCCTGTTCGCCATAAATTGCCCCACCACTTGAAATGAAAATAAACTTCTTCACATTTGTCTTTACTGAAGCCTGCAAAAGATTGATCGTGCCAAGAATATTATTGGTCGCGTCAAAAATCGGATCTGCCACCGATAGCCGAATATCCATTTGCGCAGCATGATGATCCACGACATCAAATTTTTCTTCTTCGAATACGTTCAATACATCGGGATCTTCGATATTCATTTTGATGAGCTTTGCTTTTGGATTGACGTTTTCCTCGCGCCCGGTTGAAAGGTTATCGATAACAACAACCTCATGCCCCAATTCAACAAATGCATCCACCACATGTGAGCCGATAAATCCGGCACCGCCAGTCACTAAGATTTTCATTTCAATATCTCCCTAAGTTGTCAGTTTTATTGTGAATTATAATGCTTTATACCCTATATCACGTCTATAATAAGCTCCGTCAAATGTAATTTTCCCTACTGCTCCGTACGCTTTTTTGATGGCCTCGCGGACATCAGCACCCAGTGCAGTCACACCCAACACTCGCCCGCCGCTGGTGACGTATTTGTCATCCATTAATTTTGTGCCGGCATGGAAAATGGTAATTCCATCGTCCCATGTACGGTTTAAACCGAGAATGTGCTTGCCTTTTACGTAACTTCCCGGATATCCGCCGGACGACATCACGACGCAGACCGCCACTTTATCTTCCTGTTCAATTTTGACTTTACCCAGCGTGCCATCGATGCTTGCGGTCATAATTTCGAGGAGATTATTTTTGATGAGCGGAAGGATCACCTGAGTTTCAGGATCACCAAACCGGCAATTGAACTCGACCACCTTGGGACCCCGGGATGTCAGCATGAGCCCGGCGTACAAAACGCCTTTGTATGGACGGCCCTCAAGCGCCATGCCCTGAATTGTCGGCTCCAATATCTTTTTTTGCACAGTTTGCAGCATCTCATCATCGATAATCACTGCCGGGGCGTATGCTCCCATACCGCCGGTGTTAGGTCCCTTGTCTCCATCGAGAATGGCCTTGTGATCCTGAGCCGGAACGAGCGGTACAACTTTTTCACCATCTGTAATGGCTAAAACAGATGCTTCTTCGCCCCTGAGGTATTCTTCAATGATGACCTTATCTCCGGCGCTGCCGAATTCTTTTTTCACCATGACTTTTTTGAGCGCTTCCAGCGCCTCTTCATACGTGAAGCAAACCAGCGCGCCCTTGCCGGCAGCCAAACCGCTGGCTTTAACGACAATGGGGATCGGCCCTTTTTTAATATATTTTTTCGCCTCTTCAAACTTTTCAAAAGTTTTATACGAGGCTGTCGGGATGTGGTATTTGTCCATAATAAATTTCGAGAAGACCTTGCTCCCCTCTATTTCTGCTGCTTTCTGGCTTGGTCCGAAAATGGTTAAACCCTGGGCCTGAAATGCGTCCACGATGCCCAACGTTAATGGCACCTCCGGGCCGACTACGGTGAGGTCAATCTGTTTATTATCGGCAAATTTTAGCAAGCCTTCAATATCGGAATCACTGATGGAGACACACTCTGCCAATTCACGAATGCCGCCGTTTCCAGGGGCACAATAAATTTTTTCGACCATGGGATCTTGAGCGATTTTCCAGACGAGCGTGTGTTCGCGCCCGCCGCCACCGACCACAAGTACTTTCATTATTCTTCCCTTGTTAATTCATGTATGATTAATCGGTTGTGTTGATTGGCTGTTTTATCCAATCCATTTAATGTCAGAATTATGATAATTTTCCCTTAATAATACTACTTAGTCAGATTGAAAAACGTATCGAGAAACAAGTCAATATTCCCATATCATTGTCATTCCCGTACCACAGGCATTCCCTTCGGTCACAT
>CAZSBG010000014.1:0-79718 GCA_964605145.1 uncultured Cytophagia bacterium
TTCCGAATTCAGTATATCTAACTTTGTTAAATTTCATATATCTGATTATTTTTATGAATAACATTAAGTTAAACATCTTTTGTTTGAAATTTGTGAATAATTCAGGTTAAATAACGAATCAATTTTCCACTTCTTTTTTTGCCTGCTCCCACCATGAAAGAAAGAACCGATAAAATTCCGATGTGGTCCGGGTTGAGGCCGGGCGCTGACTGGTTCCAAACGCGAAAATTGAACCATCGAGAGCGCGCTTCACACTACCGGTTCTCAGGTAATTGCTCGTTTTCTTGAAACCGCTATCAATGAGCATGGTCGATTGATCACCTTCCACCAAACATATCCTGATCTCCCGAATATTTGGCTTGTAAAGCAAGTATAATTCAAACCTCCGATCACTGAATCGAAATTCAACTTTAGATGTCAGATTTCCGGGCTCATACCTCATGAAACTTTCTGTGACATCGTTAAATGCGGAAGGATGATTTTTCATCCAGCTCATTAATTTATCCAAAAGCACAGAAATATCCGGCTTGTCGCTGACTTTATCCTGACTGATGAGTGGAATATGGATCTCGCCGGATTCCGGGATCAACTTATCTGTAGCAATTGATGGATTTTTTTGTTTTGGGGTAAACTGTTTTCGTCCCATGTTGGATGTTTGAATCGACACGTCATTAATTGCCACAGCAGGTCCCACGTTCGACGGCTCTACAAATGTATGTGGAAGCAGATCCGTTGTTTCTGATTCGAGATAATTTTGCTGCTCCAATGGAATGGACACATCTGAATTATCAATTTGCAGCTTATTTTTCTGAGACATATCGGTTTCCACCGGTGTTTCCAATAAGGATTTTTCAGGTTGCTGATTCAAAACAGTGCTGATATCATTTTTCAAAAAATCCGTGATTTCAGTCAGTTCAGAACTTGACTCAATGGTCTCCACATCTGGTGTTGTGGACACCGGCACTGATTGCCGTTTCACCGGTCTGGTTTTTTCCGGGACAAATTTTTCCCAATCAATCTCGCGATAGGATTTCGCAAATTCATAATTGAATTGAGGGATGCCTGCATGTTTGAGAAAAAAATAAATCACGGCAAAAAATAAGAGAATTGCCAATTCACTGATTCGTTTATAATTTTTCAGCTTTGTTTTTAAATTCAGCAGGCTGTATTTTTCAATAATCCAGTCCATAGATCTCGCAGGATTAGTTCAGATTTATTTTCGCATAGGACAGGCTTTTCGGAATCTGATATTTCTCACAGATATCCATGACATCCACTGTGGTTTGAACCACGGACTCTTCACCCGGTTCGATTACAACAACCATTCGCTTGTTATCCTGAACATACTTTGTATTTAAAACGGTAATTATTCGCTCCAGTGCTGTGACGCTGTCTATTTGCGTGCTGTTATTCTGTCCTTCGCTCAAAATAAATTTATGACTATTTTCAATATTCAGATAGACAATTTGTTGTTTCATTTCCTGTTTTTTCCCGGGTCCGGCAGAAGGAAGTTTAATCTGACTTTTGATTTCAAAATCAGTGATGCCGAGAAAACCCAGAAGGATAATCAGCACAACGTCGATCAGGCGAATAATTGTACCACCTCGTAACATATAGATTGCTCACAGGTTCAAATTAATTATTGCTTTTTAAAATGACATCCATCCCTTTCGGAATTTTCAAATCGTCGCACAAATTAGCAACAGCGATGGTATATTTTATGGGAGTGTTCCAGTTAGAGCGAATGCGCACTCTGGTTTCAATGTTGTTTTCCCGATTCTTATCATTTGTTTTCAATATATAATTTTTCAATGACTGAAAATCGGATAGCATGTGGGACTCATCTTCAACCAAAAATTGCCCCTTCGGTGTAATTCCAACGATCAGTAAATTTTCCTTATCCGGCAATGAATATTGAGTTTGCGAACTTTTTGGCAATTTTATTATACTTTTGCTGCTAATTTCACTGATTGAAATAAAACCGAAAAGTAATATGAGCACCACATCTATCAATCGAATGACAATTCCACCCTGATTCATCATAATGAAAAAATCTCCAAAATTTAACTCTGCCCCATCGCCTCGAATTCCAGCTTCGATTTTCTCAGTCCCTTGACATAGGCCTTCACCGCGTTATAGCCTGGTTTTTTCCCGAGTGTTAAATATACTTCTGCAAATCCATTCTGATCCGTTCTGGTTTGGAATTCACTTTTTTTCTCGGGAAAAAATCCTTTGCCTTTTCCTACCTTAAAAATCACGGTCCAATCCGGGATTGGATTGTCGAATTTATCAATTACCCTGACGACGAACGGCTCTTTCAATTCAGTTCCGCACGGTGAATTCTGGTGATTCCCGGACACATAGACCAATCGGTCCGGTTCTGTGGGCTGCCCCCATGCAGTAAAATAAAATTCCGAATTGGAACTGCCTTTCAGTTTCACCTTCACTTTATTTTCGCCGGCCAGACTGCCAAGAATCAGTTTTGTCTGGGCCAGTCCGCTGGCATCGCTGAGAACTTCTTCCTGTTTTCTTCCGTTGCTCAGCTTTCCATTGCCTTCCACGACTTCAAAAAGGATGGGCTGGTCTGACAGGCCATTGCCTTCCTGGGATGATATTTGCACAACAAATGGTTTCTCTAAGCGGGAATTGACTTTCACAGCCTGATTATCCCCTGAAATTGGCACAAACTTAAATCCACCATTGTCCGCGGCTGTTCCTGAAGCTGAATCTTTCTCGAAATCAAAAATGGGATCTGGCCGTTTTAATTGACGGTTTACTGCATCAATAACAGCCTTCGAAATCTCATAATTCTGATTTTTATCATACCCGCCATGCTCGACCTCGTCGCCATTGTCCGGCAGCGAATTATCCAATGTCTGTTCTAACTGATGCAGCCTCAGTCGAAATTGATTTCCAAGATCTGCCACTTTATCAATTCTTCTTCGAAAGTAACTATGCGTTTGAGTTGAAAACAGATTCAGGAAAATACTGACGACCAATCCCATCAATGTGGTAATGAGCGCCACGCCCATACCACTTAATATTTTATGTTTTTCAAGATCTCCGCCAAAGAATGTCATGAACATTCCCCACACAGTTCCCAGTAAACCGAACGCCCCGGCCGTGTCTGAAAAAAACAACATTTTTGATTGAAACGCCTTAAATCTATCCTGCTGGATTTGCACGAAATCAATGATTTCATTGCTGAATCCCTCAGCGGATTTTCTTGTTTGGTAAAGGTCCATCATATATTTGAATAACTGACTCATCATGCTATGTTTATTTGTCTTAATCACGCGCATCACATCAACAAGCGTCACTCGCCGCAAGTTCAATTTTTCCAGTCGATTTGAATTTCGGCTATCCATAAATAGTTCGGTCACTTTATACACTATCGTTATCATACCTAATACAAATATTCCAATAATTAACCATCGAAAGAAACCACCAAAACGTGTAATATCCCATAACGATTTCAAATCTTTGAGCTGCGTCATCGACGTCGGCTCCATTAGTTTTGCATTTTCACTGCTCGCTGTCGAATCATTTAGCGCTGTCTGCGGCATGGCCCAGATGGATTCTGCGCTCAGCAAAAGCAGGAAAATTAACAGAACGACAAAAAATAGCTTTTTAAGCAACATCGGAATACTCCTTGATAAATCTCTCATTTCTCTTTTAAATCATCGCGGCTCATCACGTTTGTGAAACCGAAATGAGCAACTTCTGCAATTTGCTCATTGCAGATTCGATGAAAACTCAATGCCCCTCACCAGCTAATCGCTTGCTTTCCCTTGTTCTTCATTATTTTCGAATTTCTTACGTGAACTCTTCCCTGAGTTTCGACGATGACTATTGCGTTAGTTTTATTTCCACTTTAGCCCCCGGATAAAAATCATGTTTCGGTTCCATACACACATCGATGAATACCGATCGGGAGCGTTTTTGCACAAAAAACGACTTCGTTCGTGTATGATGCAATTTACCCCTTTTATCATACCAAACGAAACGATAAAAATAAGTATCCGGGTGAATCAGTTTTCCCTCATTATCACGCCAATCCCATACAATCGCTTCAGGAACATGCCCTTTGCCATGAAATGATTTTACTTCCTGTTCATAAAAATCCAAGATAACGAGCTTCCAGTCGCGACGGTAATTGCGCATTTTCAGGGATGAAATATTGAACACAGCCCTTTCAGGATTTAGCTGAATCTCAGATGACAGGCTGTTCCTCTGTAATTCACCAGGCTTCACAGTCCGGGTTGGCCTGGCTTCACCTGGTTGAATGATTGTGTCAGTTTTGTCCAGTTTGAACCGACGAAATTGCATGTCATCAAATAATTGCTCTGCCCTGTTTCGCGAAGCAGGCGGTGTTAATATTTTAAAGGATTCCACCCTGTCCCCGGAAAAATTATCGGCTAATTTAGTCAAATAATTATAATACTTTGTTGAATATTTTGAAACTCCGGGCAGTCTGCTCAACGGCGGTTCAACCTGTCCATGGGCATAAAAATCCGAAGGATCAAACATGCTATCAGCCAAAGCCAGCTCCAATTCCGTCAGATTGGTGAGCGCATGTGCCGGAACACCATCTTCAATGCTTCGAACAATATTCTGTGACAAAATTTCAAGATTGTCCTCATTCAACTCAACAAAAAATTGAGAGGGCAAATCGAAAATTGGTGCTTTGCCTTCATTGTATTCAGTGAAATAAAATTCATTTACAGGATTATTTCGATCCAGTTCATAAATGAAATTTATCTGATGGCTGCCGTGGCTAATTTGACTCATTTCATAAAGCGGATAGTCAAACGCGTAATTGACGGCGACACCATCAAGAATCTTTAATTGAGCCTGAAAATTGACTGCCTGCTGAATAAAGCCCACCTTGAAAATGCTGATCGGCGTTGGTCGCGATTCGAGAATCCAGTTGAACTGCCAATGATGCTGCATGTAATTCATGTGGATAGAACTGCTGAAATAGCCATACGAATAGCGAAGGCCAAAATCGTAAACCATTGGCTGGCGAAATGTATCATCGGACAGCGAAATATCCGGCTGGTTGATATGGTCCACCGCGACTCCCAGGGATAGGGTTGACCACGGAAAAACTATTGCACCCAGGCCGACACTTTGCGCAAATTTCAATGTCCCGTTTGCGAAAACAGGATCGTTCGGGTCAACCAGGTCAAAGTATCGCTGGTGATATGATTTTGTGAACACATTGTACTTGACGCCAACTGAAAAGCGTTCCACTGGTTTTGTGGCAAAATGCAGTGCAAAGTTCGTCTGATCGTAAAGCGGTGTCGAAAAATTTTGACCGGACAATCCGAAATCCAATGGCACTGGAAATGCTTCATTCAGGGAAAGATTAAAATATCCGGTATTCAATCCCAATCCATTGCTTTTCATAAAACCCAGTTGATGCACCTGCATCCCGAGAGAGACCTGTCGTTTCTGAAATGGAATGACCGCCGAGTTAACGAACATGGATTTTGAATCAAAAATATCGGCAGGGTCAGCAGTTAAAATATTCTGAGCCGTGCAATGCTGCGGCAGCATACATTGAATCGCGCAAAACGATATTGCCAATGCAAGTAATATTTTTTTAAAATTCTTCATTATCATTTCCGGTTAACGCGCTATGACGACATAACCATTTGCCACAACTTTTTCGCTATCTTGCAAAAGATATAAATAAACACCGGGTTGAGCCGGATTGCCGTATCGATCCCGACCATCCCAGGTAAACTTATAGCCATGATATTCTGTCAATGTTGTTATCGCTCGCCCTGAAACATCGAACAATTTCAATGAAGGTTTCAAAATACTGACTTTTTCGAAATTGAACGTAACCAAATCATTAACGCCATCTCCATTTGGCGTAAATGGGTTGGATCGCACAATCAGGTCGCCTTCTGTTACTTGAATACTGATTTCCGCACTGTTGTTTTCTTCATTAGATTCTTTAATCTTATCTTCAGGGTCGAGAGTAATTCTCAACCGATGTGTGCCCTTTGTTTCAAATGAAACACTGCTGGTAAAATCAGCTTGACCATCAACTTTCAGAGGCGGGAATGTATTCGCGAATACAGTCCGATTGTTATCCCGCACTTCTACGTCTACCGAGTCGAATGTTGGCGCCACGCTGGCAAGAAAAACTCCGTTCAATTCAATTGGTTGATGAACCAAAATTTTGTTTTTATTGGAATGAAAGGCTTCTACATATAAATCCGGGTAGACATCCTGAATTGAAAATTCATAGCTGTCTGGTTGCATTTTAAGCGGCGGATTGGACAGGTCAGAACATCCCACAGTCACGTGGACTCGCTGTCCGGGAAAGAAACCGGGCAGCTCTTTCTGATAATAAAGCTGGTAACATTGGGACATTCCTGTAATGAGAGGAGAAACTGTATCCCCCTCTACAGTCATCCAAATCGTGCTTAAATCCACACCGGCAATATCGTCGCAAACGTTCACACGAATTTCTGTCTCGAAATCAACGTTCGTTTCATTTTTAGCCGGAATGTGAGCAGTCGTATAAGGCGGATCGTGATCTTCCAATGTATAAAAATAAAATAATGTATCTTTCATCCAGTTGGAAGGTGAAGCAAGATCGTGGCCCGTAACGACAAAATTTATCTGCTGGTTATAATTTAATGAACTCTCTGGTGAATAATTAATCCTGAGTTTATTGATATCCCCGCTGATCTCTGGCTCAATCTCTTCATCCTGAAATTTGAATCGAAGCGAAGTCATATCAATTCCGGTGAGCCCATCGACGATGTCGAAAATAAAATGTGAATTTAAAGCAATATGTGTGCCAGGTTGGCCGGGCGCTATCCATTCCACCGCAGGTGGAGTTGTATCCGGCAAAATGGAAAACAAACAACTATCTGTTTCCATTATGTTTGGCTGTTCAATTGCCAGGTCTTTGGCATCCACATGAACCACGATTTCTTCCCCATACTTAAAAGGTTCAGATGGTTGATATTGAACCAGGTAATCGTGAAGATCTCCAGATATTTTCGGTCGCACCGGTGTCAATTTATTATTAATTTTTAACATAACAGAACTGCTGTCAACACCGCTCATATCATCTTTCACATGGAAGGAAATAAGA
Organism: uncultured Cytophagia bacterium; assembly: GCA_964605145.1. Lineage (GTDB taxonomy): Bacteria > Zhuqueibacterota > Zhuqueibacteria > Thermofontimicrobiales > Thermofontimicrobiaceae > CAZSBG01. The sequence continues at coordinate 7,124 of CAZSBG010000014.1, forward strand.
CAATCTGGTAAAACATCATCCGCTCCCGGGGACGGCTGCCACAAGATAACATAGGGCGGAGCCAAATCTTTTTCCCGGGTGACTCTGAAAGTGTAACGACTCGTGTCCATTACATTGGCCGGATGGCTGAAATCGGCTGCAACAATGGCGACATCCATCCATTCCATGTAATTCAGTGGATGTTCGAACTGGTAACTCACCTGATATAAAAATTTATTGCCGCTTAACTGAAATGGTACCATAGCATCATTGATCAGCAATGCGATTGTCGAGGAATCCACACCGGCTTTTTCGTCTGCAATTTCAATTGAAATTCCCGGACTGGGAGCGACAGATGTATCATTCGGCGCCGGGACGCGGCTGGTTATGAATGGCGGCTCAATATCTGTGACGGTGCCGAATGCGAACTGAAACGGCGCCATCGAATTCGGCTGTTTGGCGCGGTCGCTGGCTTCAATTTGAACAAACACATGATCATTGAATTGAAAACCGGACTCAGGTGCATAAGAAAGTCCAACATGGCAGGAATCATAAATTTCCACTATCGGCTCAACCACAACGCTATCCATCATCATTCGAATGGATTGCACATCAATGCCGGAATAATCATCCCTTAAATGAACCTGAATTGTGGTATCACGTCCTATTTCAACCCCGTTATTTGCCGGATAATTAAAACTCACAAATGGTGAAAGAGAATCCCGCTCTGTGACGAATTCATATTCCAAATTTAATGAATTGGCTGGCCGGGCCAGATCATTCGCTGAAATGTACACTGCCACGGTCTCCATTTCACCGAAAGGCGGCTCGAACGGACAGGTCAACGCATATCCGGCAGAATCTCCTGAAATGATGGATCGAACCTGCACGCCATTCAATTTGACCAGAATACTGCTCGAATCCACGCCGGAATGATCATCAAATATGGAAAACTTCAGCGTCGTATCGGATTTGATATTGGTGAAATCAGCAGCCGGGTATAAATCTTCGATATACGGTGAAAGGGAATCCCGAATCACGAAAAAAACATATTCATCGGTTTCCATATCATTGGGCTCAATAGCCAGATCAGCCGCATCAATTTTCACTCTTACTGTATCATTGTAACGGAAAATCTGCGGCGGTGGGTAATTCACCGTGAAGCGAGTGGGATTGCCACTAATTACAGGATTGACAATCTCATCATTGACTGACATAACAATTCGGGTGGAATCCACGCCCATGTAATCATCCAAAATATCCAGTTGGATATTGGTATCACGTGAAATATTTATGCTGTCTTTTGCAGGAAAGTGGTTTGCAGTATAGGGCGGCTCATCATCCGGAAACATTTCTCCCAATCCCAGGTAAGTGCATACTATTTTTGTCATTCCCGGGGCAATGGTTTCCGGATACCACCACAAACCTACGCCACTATCGTAAATTACGCCCACATCCCCGCTGGTGCGATAGTCCCACTTGGTTTTAAACGCATTGCTCCAATTCAGCGTTGAGAATTGATCAGGCGTTGTCGCGCCGTAACCAATCAGTGTGCCCTGGGCAGAAAAAATGGTTTTTCGGTTGTCAGCTTCCATGGCCACCCACCAGTCAGGCATATTATGGGTATAGAAAGTACGCTCATAATTTGAATAGGTATAATCTGAAGTGCGAATCGGCGCCGCGTCGTCGTTTCCTAACATCGTATCAAGCAAAATTCGCACGCCCACATCGTGGCTTGTGGCATCATTATTTCTGATGACATATTGAATCTGGGCAGTATCTTCGTACTTTGCCTCTGACCATTCGCTGACCACCAGGGAAATTTTCTGCTCGATGGAAACATTTTTATATTCCCACGTCCGCTCAATGCTTTTCCCATCTGATTTGATATAGACATTGCCGGTCATATTCCCGGCACTCGAGCCAAAAATTACATCCTCTCCGTCCATCCGAATAGTGGTAAATGAAGTATATGGAAAAGGATGACCAAACAGAAGCGGTTTGTCATTGTCGTGGATCGTTTCAGGTAGACCGCCGGTAATCCACAGGGAGAGATTCGTTCCAGGATACCGATCGCTCACGCAAAATTCGAGAAAGTCATTGCCGACGATCAATCGCCTCACCGGCTGAAGATCAAAATCGATATTTCGGGTCGTATCTCCTGCTGAGACGGATACGGGAATTGCATTGATTCGCTGCGGAGTATCATTATAATATTCAGTATGATATAGAAGCGGGTCGACACTGTAAACATGAACACGATAATTGCCGGGTCTCAGGCCGGCAGCACTGTAATATCCATTTGAATCACTCTTGCTCTCGGAACTCCATTCACCATTCTCCCAATTCGTAACGACAATCCAGGCATTGGCAACCGGCTCATGCCCGGGATTATCCCCATGAACATAGCCTGAAATCGCTCCACCCTTCCGCAGGTAAAAATCGATATTTTTTACAGTATCACCCTGCGAAACATAAACAGCCTCAGCGCTGTCCTGTGTGCTGACATTATCGAAATAGGTAAGTATGTACCCCCCGGGGAAAGACGAGGCTTTCAAAATATGAGGTTTGGCTGGCAAAGCAGGACTGACGTAACTTCCATCAGGATTGCTGTTGATTATTCCCCGGGAATTATAAGTCTCTTCATCGAGGAATGCGATGGAGCTGCTCGATTCAACAGGCACGCCGTATTCATCAAAAATGGTGCCGCTTATAAATCCACCGTTCCGAAGGTAAAAATTCACCCCTTGCACGTGCTGGCCGTAATTCAATTTAATCAGTGTAGCATCATCCTTGTTGAGGACATCATCATGATAGACATTTATATATCCAAGTTTATTGAAAATTCTCAAATAATATTGACCCACCGGCAGATTTTGAATATCAAAACTCCCGTCACTGGCAGTATACACAATTCGATCGTAATACGAGCCGCTGGAAATAATAGCTCTCACTTCAACCCCGGCCAGCGGCTGGCCGCTTGAATTGAACACTGAACCTGATATTCTGCCGGTTCCTGTTTGCTGTGAAAAAGCCGATGCAACGGAAAGAAAAAATAGGGTGTGTATTCCGAGGTAAGTAAGGAGAAATATTTTAAGTATCCGTTGCCGATTCATGCATGCACCTGCCGTTGCAGTTCAGAGTTGTAAGTATAAATTAAATAATTATATAAACTAAATTACTTGAGTCCTGTTCTAAGTTGGTCAAAACGCTAAAAAACACAAAATATTACAACGCAATTATCATTCCAAATGAACCTTAATTAATGTATCATTTTTAGCCTGCTCTTCAATAAATCATCATCAAAAATGGACAAAAAACTCCAGTCGGAGAGTGTTCAAATCATGTATCATTCGGGATTCAATACAGCTCTATCCAGAAAATTATCGTTTTAATACATTTAATAACAGCATTATACAACAATATAATATATTTATATCACGTAAAACAAAGCTTACATTATCAAGTAAATTTATACTCAATTTTTATATATACATGTGACATTCACCATAGGTCAGGTATATAATAAAAAACCAGTAAAAAAAAATCAAGTTCTTTTTAGAATCCTCCAAAGATATTCTGATTGTTGTAATTACTGTTTCGAAATGGAAATTATGCATAACTATTTATATTTAAATTACTATTTAGTATTAATATTTTCATCTAATTAAATTATAAGTTCTTATGATTGGTTTTACAATTAATTTGTCCAAGATTTTGAAAAAATTACAATTTAGACTCATTTATTGATTACATTTTAGTAACGAGCTATCGAATTAATATTAATGGACAAATTTAAACTATACCCTGAACGAATTCTGTCCATAAATCCGAAAAATTTAGTCTCATTTGTAATACATTGTATTTTATAGTTTTAATAAATTTTAAAGGGAAGGTGTCGAAGTCTCCGAAGAAGGTAGCAGCAAAATAAACATGATCGATAGAAAAATTATTTGTTTTGTATGGTTTGTATGCTTTTCCGTTCGGTTTTCATAATATCGTAATGTTCCTTTGTTAAAATATGTGGTGTGATAAAAACGATCATTTCCCGTTCCGAATGATTATCGGTTCGGTTCTTGAAAAAGAGATTGATCAAAGGTATTTTTCCCAACAAAGGGGTGCTGGACTCTGCTTTCAGTTTGTCATTTTTTATAAGTCCGCCAATTATGACTGTTTCCCCATTTTTGACTGCAACCCTTGTTTTTGCTTCCCGCGTACCAATTCTTGGAACCCCCTGGATGGATTTATCCAACACCTCGCTTACCTCTGGTTGCACGTCGATAACAACTAAATTTTCTTCTTCGATAATTCTGGGCGTAACCCTCAACAGAATGCCCACATCCACAAACTCCACCTCTTGTAATACATTTCCGGCAGAGGTCGCCGTGGATGTTTTGACATAAGGCACCCGCTCCCCTACCAGCATTTTTGCTTCTACGCCGTTCATGGCCACAATTCGCGGCTTGGAAAGAAGCTCGGAATAGCTGCTTCCCCGAAGGGCATGGAGCATCATCTGAATTTGTGGCGCTTTCAAATTACTGTAACTGAACAACAATCCCCCGGTTGATAACAGATCCGGACTGACAGCGGCCATCTCATTTGGATTTTTAAAATACTCAATCCCCCACTCTATGCCAAGATTTCTCAGATTTTCCATGGAAATCTCAAAAATATCAGCTTCAATCATCACTGCAGGTTGAAACCTGTCCAGATTTTCGATGATCTCGTCATACGTCGCCATATTGACTATATTATCAGTTACAACAATTGAATTGGTCATTTCGTTCGCTTTAATTTGCGCTGTGGAAGTAATCCCGGTTATCATCTCTGAAATTTCAATGGCCTTGACAAATTTCAAGGTATAGACTTTTGACACCTTATCCGTATTTTTCAAAATAATGAACAGTTGGTCTTTTTTGTAATAGGAAAAATCTACTGAAGTCAGGATCATTTCCAACGCTTCGTACAAATTTGCATTCTGTAACGAAACAGAGACCTTGCTCTTATTGTCTTTTGGTATGACCAGATTGGCTTTAAATTCCCGAGCGATTATTTTAAGAACATCGGCTAATCCGGCGCTGTTAAAATTCATTGTTATTTTCGTATCGCTGAATGTATCAATAATATTTTCATTTGATTTTTTTTCTATTAATTTTTTGGGATCATAATCGGGGAGATTATAATTATCTGTAAATGAATATCTTTTTCGTTCCTGTGGCGCGTGATGACTGCATGCAACCATCGCCAGGATAATCATTATTAATGAAAATACAAATATTTTGCCTCGTGATATTTTATAACCTGCAACTGTCTTTTTCATAATTAATTTTCGTTCAGATGAAGTGTGTAAAATTTTAGTCGGCTTTTTAAGGTAATTCGATTTTTTTGGATCGATATGATGACCAAATTCCTTATTCGATCCCCTTGCTGATATAAGTTTCCATTTACAAGTGCTTTTCGTGTATCTCCTACTTGAATAATACCCGTCAAATTCAGGCCTTTTGTTTCATTCAGAGGTTTCGGAGAAGGCTTAACCACTCTTTTAACTTTCACTTCCACCCGCCCGGGAAGAAATGGATTTCGCTCCACCTTGCCTTTCTCCACCTGCCAGTCATACTTTTCCTGCAGACTTGAAAGAATAGGATTTGTTGATGCAGAATCCAATTGAACAAACTGAGATGAATCATTTACACTGGCAATTAGCTCGCTGTACTGAGAATATTCCTGATTATTATTCATTTCAAGGCTATCACAGCAAAATAGAACCAAATACAACTCAAGAATTAACAGATATCTTTTCATGATCATTTAACTTTAAAAATAACTCCTGTAATTTTGGTGTCCAACTTTGTTGAATCATTTTTACTTGTTTTTACATCGATTTCATTGATAAACGAAATTGGAAGCGAAGACTCCTGGTATAACAAATATCGGACAATTCCAACGTAATCTTCCTGAAATCCAATTTCAAACGGATATTGCACGATACTGTCTTCCTGGACCGTTACATTATTCATCTCTAACGATGAATAAAAAAAATTAGTGACCGGAGAGTCCTTTGTGAGCATGGTTAACAATCGTGAACCATCAATTGACAATGCTGACTTCGTCGATTCAAGATGTTCAACGCTTTCCATGTACTCCTTTTTCAAGTCGCTGAGAACCATTATCTGATCATAACTATCTCTCAGTTTCATCTCCAGTTCAGCATCTTTGGCCTTTGCCTGATTATAATTATTGAATGGTGTCAACAGAAAAAATTGAAACACAAACCAGCCAACCAATATACTGCCAAGTGTCGCCAGAAGTATTTTTTGCTCTTTTGTTGCGTTAAATTTAAAAAATTCTGAAGCCATTATTTTTTATTTCCTGAAATATCAGCCTTTCCATCCGCATCAAATTTGGTGATATTGCTCTTGGGGATTTCCTGGTTGATTATTTTGCTGAAATGTATGGGTTCATAACTATCATCTTTTTCGACACGTGAAATAAATTCCTGAATTCGATATTGCTCTGTAGTTGCCCCCTTTAATGAGAGGTTCAGGAAATACTGGTTCTTGTCAATCTCCTCCTCAGAGTCGGGTGATTCCTCGTCACCAAAGGACATTTCTTCCTCCTCCTCCTCCGGAATAACGGTTTCATATTTTCCGATAAACTGATCCAACCATATTCCATCCGGAATTTTTTGGCTGAGAATCTTCATCACCCTGGACCAGCGTGGCTGCTGTAATTTTAACGAACGAATGTTTTGAATTTGTGCGTCGAGTTTTCCTTTCAGTTCCTCATATTCTTTCAATGATTCTATTGTCAAGGCCATTTCTGCAGCTATCTTTTTCTTTCCATCCATGTTCTTTTCATATTTCGAGGTTTGGAATTTGAAAAATATCTGCACACCCAGTGTGAAAAGCACCAACGCTGCTACAGGAATCAACAATTTCGCATAACCAAAACTGATTTTTTCCTTTTTAATCTTGTGTTTTTTCCTTAGATCAATTTTTGTCAATAGCTGCATGGGAGCAATCTGTGATAATGCCAGACCAGTGGCAACAACCAGCTTCGGAGAAATACGACCTAACATGCTCGATCTATGGTGAATATTCGGAACAGTAAGTCTGTTATTTATATCGGCAACATTGACCAGTAGTTTTAAAGTATGGGATAAAAATTTATCAAAACCTTTCAGAAGCGCACCACCGCCAACCAAATCTACGCGCTCGACTTTTTTATCATTGTTCGAATTATAATATTGAAGCGTTAATTGAATTTCATCGCTTAATTTGCTGTAGAGCGGAAATGCCACATTTTGAATATTTCCCTCTGTTCCTTCGGGGAGATTTAAAGAAAATTTTTTCCTGTCGTCCTCAATTGCAACGAACCTTATTTGATGTTTTAAATTCTCCGCTTCATTTAAATCCACGCCCATATATTCGGCGATTTCGGCTGTGACGCTCTTCTCATAGCTTTCAATATTACGCGCGAATCGTATTTCTCTCTTGTGGATTATTACTATTTTTACTATATCCGCGCCAAGATCAATGATTGCCCTGACAGTCTCATCCTTATCATCGAAGTATTGAGCCAAGGCAAAAGAATCGATACAAACTCTGGAAATTTTAATACTTGCGTTTTTGATCAGCGTTAAAATTTGATCCAGTATGTGATTTTCGATTGCCAGCAGAAGTCCAGTTTTTTGTTTTCCATTTTTCGATTCCTGAACATGGTAGGGATAGGTAATTATTTTGACCTGATCTTCCGGGAAAAATAATTCCGCCTGAAATTCAAGCGCTGCAGACCTCATGAAATTTGCATCGGACATGTTGGGCAGCGTGATATAACGGATGAGCACCGAATTGTCAATCAGCGATGTAACGACAGGTAACTTCTTAAGCTGCTTATAACGACTCAAAAAATCCGTCCAGACATGTTTGATATTTTTGATGCGTTCCTCTTCAGACTCATTTATATCCAGATCGTAAATCCGCCAGTGAACAAGTTTCAGTCCCTGTTCATCTTTTTTCAGAACAACTACTTTTATCGAAGATGAACTGATATCCAGCCCAATGGCTGCATTATCGGATTTCAAATTTTCATCAAAACTGAATGCACTATCTTCCGCGGTGTCCTTTTCAACTTCTCGATCGAATTGCTCCGCGGCCGTTTCCTCTCCCGCTGAGTCACTCCGCGCATCAGTTTCCGCAATTGTGCTTTGATCAACATCAGCGTCTTCTTTGATTTCTTCTGCAACAGCGACACCAACACCAGGTTTCGTGTTTGTATGAACGTCATCCTGTCTGTCCGTTCCGACCGATAGCGACCGCACATTTTCCTCGCTTGCAGTCTCCGATTCGATTATCGAATACGCATTCTCATTTTCACTCTGATTTTCATTTTCATCTTTTATCGACTCGGTATCAGTTTTAACATTTTCGGCAATGTCCGCCTGCTCATCCTGAGACTCGCGGGATTGATTCAGCTCTGTTAATTCAGCATCGATTTCGGATTCTTCCGGCGCGTCCTGTGATGATAATTCAGCGTTTATCTCAACTTCAGATTTCTGAAAATCCGAAGATTGAACGATATCGTCGTTTTCAGCCTTTTCCGGTGGCGAATCCACTTCAAGCGTCGCGGGCTCTTCTTCAGACTCTGTTCCCTGTTCATTATCAACTTCGGCTTCAATTTTTTCCAACGCTTCTGGCGGAATCAATTCCTGGCTGACAACTTCATTTTCAATGGCTGTATTGCTCTCGGATTCAACTTCCGCTGAACCCGACTCCTCTTCATCTTTTTCATGTCCATCCCAGGATTGTTCATCCGTATCAACCTCGGTTTCTGAATCAACGCTATCAGATTCCACGTACGTCTTTTCCTCGCTGTGATTCCCGCCAGGGGCTTCCAATTCTGCCGCTGTTTCTGTTTCTATTTGTTGTTCGCTATCCCCGGGGATCGCTGGCATCTCATGCTCTGGTTCAGATTCATCCGGGCGCTCTGTGTCTTTCAGTTCTTCAGTCGAAACAGCATTATCTGATTTTTCGGAAGACTCATCAACATTCTTTTCCACTTCAGCAAGTGTATCTTTATCTTGTTCATTGTCATCATCAGAAAGCGATTGCTTATCATCGTTTTCTTCTAACTCATCGATGCTTGGCTCATCAGATTCGGCTAATTCAACAGGATCATCAAGTTGATCATCTGCATCACTGATAGCATCCTCCTGCTCACTGGCTGGATCCAGGATTTCAAAATCATTCTTTACCTCATCTTCGATTTCTTCAATATCGAACGCTTCATCTACTTCAATATTTCTGATATTTTCTTTTAGAATTTCTTCGAGACCTTCTTCCGCATCATCTATGAATGAAAATCCATTATCGTCCTCGGAATTTATTTCAAGTTCCTCAAAAGATTCGTCGGACTGAATTTCACCCTCATTATCATTCAGAAATTCCTGAACCTCCTGAAATAACGCATCACTTTCCGGCGAATTTTCATCCTGCTTCATTTCTTCATCGAGTATATTTTCGAACCATCCGGACTCAGAATCTTCATCGTCTTCCTCATGCTCAGTTAAAAGGTCGTCAAAATCATTTTCATCATCTCTGGTTTCACTCTGTTCCGGTAAATCTGAATCCGTGCTCAATCTTTCATAATTCTCATCCGGCTCTGAAAGATGGTCATCAGGAATTGCTTCATCACTCAGCACATGTTCCGCGTGAGAGTCCTTTAAGAATGCCTCTTCTTCGTTGTCCTCTTGAATTTCCCCTGATTCAGAAATCGGCTCATGGCTAATCGAAAGGTTCTTCAGTGCAGTTAAAAAATATTGATATTCCGCATCAATTTCTTCGTTATCGAACCGTCCGTATTTCAATATATTCTGCAAGGCAATGGTCGTATTGACAGCCAGTTTCACAATGTACTCATCGCCGCGGGTTATACCAAGCTTTTTAATTTCCTGAATTTGTTCCGTTATTTGAGCCAGATAGGTAGCTGTTTCTTCATCCTCCTCTTTACCATGCAAAGATTCGGACTTTTTCTCACCACTAATATCTGTTTGATTTGAATTTGAGAGGAGAGCTTCATCACCAGAGTCTTGAGAGTCAATCGTACTGTCGGCCTGAATTTGCGACGCTTCATTCTCTGAAATATTTATTTCTATCTCATGGAAAAAATTTTCGCTGAATTTTTCATCTTTCCTGGAAGCAGTCTCTTGAGAATCATCAAGTAAATCAGTGAGAATAGTATCAAATTCAGGATCGTGAATTTCCTGTTCCGTAAAAATGAACTCAGTTTCCGTGTCGCCGGGTAAGGCAATAGATTTTAATGCAGTGAGAAAATATCTTATTTCAGCAGAGCATTCCTGACGGACAGTTTCAGAGTATTTAAATATGTTTTGAAGTGTGAAAGATGTGCGAAAGGCAAGATGTTCAATATGCTGATCTCCCTTAACAGTCCCTAATATTTTTACTCGTCTTATTTTTTCAACGATTTGATTTAGGTAAACCTTGCCGGAGTTTTCATCAGAAGATAATCTGAGTAATTCCTGTATCTTGTGAATATAATAGTGAATACCTTCCGAAGCTGTTGCAGTTTTCTCAGCATTTTTGAAATCAATATTTTGCATGCATTTTGTATTCGTTTAAAGCGCAAACGTAAGAGAATCAGTTATTTCTTCATGCCATTTTAATAGCGATGCAATGGGTTGTTTGTTATCCCAATTCACCTGAATAAGCGCTTCGACCTTTTTTTGAACACCCCTGCATTCACCAATGGCAGATATTATTATGAATTCCTTCTGGCTTTTTTTAGATCTGACACTGAAACGACCGTTTCCAAGTCGCATCTCTTTATAAAAATCCTGGTATGCGTTGTCGCTCCAGTCTTTATTTTTATCTTGAAGCAGGAATTCTGTAATCGTCATCTCAATCCCCGCCTGTGCGAGATAAAATGCCTTCATGGAAGCCTGGAGAGTGGAGGTCTGGCGATATAAGCCAGCAAGGACAGTAACCAGGGATATAGCCACAATCATTAACACTGATACCGCAATCATGGTGACAACCAGTATTCCGCCTTCCTCGCCACAAATCCTCAATATAAATTTTTTGGTTTTCACAATGCACTTCTTTTTGTGATGGTGGTTTGAAATTTCGAACCTGAAACAGAAATTTCCACATGAATGTTCTGAGAGGTAAGTCTCTTAAAGCTGATGGATGCTATATCGGACAGACCGTTCCGGCCATACTCGGCAACAGGAAAAAGGGGATCCTGTCGCCATTTTGAATGCGCAGTTAACTTTTCTCGAATGAGTGATACTTTATTGTTTTGATTATTTACCGTATACCTCACTTTATTTTTTCCTTTGGCCAGTAAAACAGAATTTTTTCTGACACGAATTATTTGACTGGATTCATGTATATCCGCGCTGAGGTAACGGAACGCATTAATGGTATTATTTGTAATCAAGGCCTGCGAGCTTGATTTGCTCCAATTCATCATGGCTGCCCGATACATATTTAACACAGCCAAAGAAATCAACCCAAATAACATGATAGCAATAAGTAACTCGACTAATGTAACACCTTTTTCATCATAAACAATTTTCATGTGCATTCAGTAGTTAGAAATAACAGTAATCAGGCTGTCCGAAAAATCTGACCAATCCACTACAACGCTAATTTTTTTCAAATCGTCTGTCACCGATTCAATATTAATTTTGCGTTTAATACCCTGGAAGCGTTCAATTTCATAGCGTTCCTGCTGCACCAGGTCAAAACCCCACTTCATTTTATCAGCAATTACGAACTCCATGCCGGCCTGAGCAAAATGCAATGCTGTAACCTTTTGCATCAATCGCCTTTGTTTAAGTGCATTCTCTCTGAACACCGATAAAATGCTTACCGCCAGAACGCTCACCAGCGCCAGCGTTACCAACACTTCAGCAAGAGTGAATCCTTTTTCATTTTGTTTGAGCCATCCCATATTTAGTAGAATCGCTTTTCAGGTTCAAATTATTTATTTTTTGTATTATCAGCAATAATTAAAAAAATCGGGAATTGCATTTGGTAAGTCTGATTTATCATTTCTATTTCACGAGACGTGAGATACCCGAATTAGCCAATTCCCGATTTTCAAAAGCTTAGAAAAGAAAAGTCTTTTTGCTCATATTAAAAGTACACATATTTATCCGAGAAAGCTGAACTGCCAAGATTGGCTACGATATTGCCACTATTAGCCTGATAGTACCATCCATATTTGCCACTACCATTTGCAACCTTCTTCTTGAATGCTTCCAGGATATCTTCACCTTTGGTGTCAATTTTGACCTTTTTCGCTACATCTTCATTGGTTCCTTCAAAAAATGGATTTGCAGGAAAATCCTGAATGTAGGGACCAAAACGATATTGTTCATTTTTGGTCTGTGAAGGTTTGCCTTCAGCATCTGTGTACCAGGTTAATTGCCTCACGAAATTGTACTCGCTTCCACTGTGATTATAATCATTTGTTGTGCAGGGGAAGAAGCCATGATCGGAATGGTAAGCGACCAATGCTTGTCTCAGAATATTCAGGTTAGCCTTGAGTTTGGTTTCCTTGGCGCCTGTTTCCGAGCCTCGCATATTCATGATTACGATAGTCGCCAGAATTCCGATGATTCCGATGACAATTAACAATTCGACCAATGAAAAACCTTTTTCATTCTTGAAAAATCGTTTTCTCATGGTATTACTCCTTAATTTGGTGAATAAAATAAATGAGTTAATTAAACATTAATTTATTGAAATCTGCCCATTATGCGCTTGGTAACCTACTACATGGAACAGCAATAAATCCATAAATCATTTCATTTCAATCTATTGAAAACTGCTCACGGCCTTCATTACAGCCGAAATTAACGATACAGCAATAAATCCAATTCCCGAAGCTACAACAACCAGTACAATGGGCTCTAAAGATGTGGTAAGAGTCTTTACAGCGTTATCTATTTCACGGTCATATATGTCAGAAATTTCGTCGAACATGTGATCTAATTTCCCGGAATTTTCTCCAATCGTTATCATTTGAACAACCATAGGCGTAAACACGCCGGTGCGCTCAAACTCTCTGGAGATCTTTTCTCCCATAGATATATTATCGTACATCTTTTCAAATTTTTTAGCCATTGCACGATTATTTAACACATCTATCGCTAATTTTAAATTTTTAAGGAATGGCACACCGCTGGTCAACAATGTTCCCATGGTTCTAATGAAACGGGACACCGTTGTTTTGTATATCAGTTTACCCAAAATTGGCACTTTCAATTTAAAAACATCGTAATAATAACTACCTGATTCAGAATGTATGTATTTAACAATCGCCACAATAAGCGCAATCAGAGCTATTAATACATAATGAAAATTTGCCTGCATAAACGCACTGAAATCCAGCAGAAATTTAGTTGATCCTGGCAGTTCCGTGCCGGATGATGAGAGAATATCTGCAAATTTTGGGACGATAAACGTCGTGAGAAAAACCATCACAACAATGCTCAGAATAATTAAAATGATGGGATAGGCCAGGGCGCTTTTAATTTCCCCCTGAATTTTCTGATTATTTTTTACATATTCCGCGTATCGATCCAGCACCAAATCCAGTTTTCCGCTTTCTTCCCCGGCTTTTATAATATTTGTGAAAAGCGCAGGAAATATTTTTGGATAACGCGTGCATATTTCCGAGAAATTTCGTCCTTTGGCAATTTCGGTTTTAATCTCCGTCAGGACTCGTTTGAATTCTTTATTTTTAACTTGATTGATGATGACATCAAAGCCGAAGATTAATGACATGCCGGCTTTCACCATGGTGGAAAGCTGCATTACAAATACAAGCACTTCCTTCTGGCTGACCCGGCTGAATTTTTGCAGAAACCCGAATGAAATTTCAGTTTTCCGAATCAGGGACACTGCGATGGGATAATAGCCTTCTTCCTTTATTTTAAGCAGGACTTCCTGCTTGCTGCCGGCTTCTACAACGCCTTTTACTGATTTTCCGGCGACATCTGTTGCTGTATACGAATATTTTTCCATAACAGCTCTTATTCACAAATAAATTTGAAGGATTGATCATTTCAAACCAAATTAACACTATTATTCAAGCTAAACTGATGTCACTCTCAACACTTCTTCAATAGTCGTCAATCCTTTTGTCACTTTAATTAGGCCATCCTCTTTGAGTGTCCGCATGCCATTTTCCTGTGCTTTTTTCCGAATTTCTTCAGTCGGTTCTCCAGTGATAATCATTCTTCGCACAGCTTCATCTGCGACGAGCAACTCGTGGATGGAGGTTCGTTTTTGATAGCCTGTATAATTGCAGTCCGAACAACCGCTGCCTTTGTAGACTTTGCGCAGATCCAGGTAATCCGGGATCTTTAATTTTTTCAACGCTTCTTCATCCATTTCCATTTTCGTTTTACAACTCGGGCAAATGCGACGAATGAGCCTTTGGGCCAGCACTGCAATAAGCGAAGATTCCACGAGAAATGGCTCGAGTCCCATGTCAATCAATCGGGCAATAGCGCCGGGGGCGTCGTTGGTATGCAACGTTGAAAAGACGAGATGCCCGGTAAGGGCGGAACGTATGGCAATTTCGGCTGTCTCCTGATCGCGGATTTCTCCAATCATGATGACATCCGGGTCCTGGCGTAAAATGGACCGCAACGCGCTGGCAAATGTCATCCCAGCTTTTGTATTAACATGCACCTGGTTGATGAGCGGCAATTTGTACTCCACCGGATTTTCGACAGTCACAATATTTTTGTCTTTGGTATTGATGGCATTTAGCACCGCGTACAGGGTTGTTGATTTACCGCTTCCAGTGGGTCCGGTGATTAGAACAATACCTTCAGTTTGTTTAATGAGCTCTTCCCACTGTTCTAAAATTCCCGGGTGAAATCCCATATCACTCAGTTTCAAGATGGAGCTTTCTTTGTCCAAAATTCGCAGCACTGCTTTTTCACCTTCGACCGTGGGCAAAATGGATGCTCGAATATCAATTTCTTTGCCATCAACGCGACGGCTGAACCTTCCGTCCTGGGGAATGCGTCGCTCGGAAACATCCATGTCCCCCATAATTTTGAGTCTTGAAGTAATCATCGCCTGAAGGTTTTTCGGCGGTGTGAAAACTTCATGAAGCAGACCGTCTGTGCGGAAGCGAATTCGAAATGTTCCCTCATCCGGTTCAAAATGAATGTCGCTCGCCCGATCCCGAATGGCCTGCAAAAGCACAAGGTTCACCAGCTTGATGACAGAAGTTTCATCAGACTCCTCAGTGATGTTCACGTCTTCTGTTTCGCTTAAATCCTTCTCCGGCTCCTGCATATCCTCCACAACCTGAGCCATGGAATCCTTGAGACTGTAGAATTTATTAATTGCAGCCTCAATCTCTTTTGGCTTGGCAATGGAAATAAGTAATTTACACCCGGTGTAATATTTGATCGCATCAATGGCAACCAAATTCAAGGGATCGGCCATGGCTACGACAAGCTCATTTTCCATCTTTATGATCGGTATCACTTTGTATTTTCTTGCCATGGAAAGAGGAATGGTGTCTATAATGGTTTTGTCAATGGGCGTGGTATCGAGACGAGTAAACGGAATATTCAAAGATTTACTGATCAGTTCGAACAGTGCATCTTCGGAAATCCACTCTTTTTTGACCAGTACGTCTTCGAGTTTTTCGCCGGTTTGTTTATGAATATCGATGGCCAGGCTCAATTGTCCCTGGCTAATTCGATTTTCTTCAAGGAGAAGCGTGCTCAATTTTTCTGTCGACATGTTCATATTATTACAGCATTCAGATATATGAAATGAAATTGAATATTGTCATTATTATTATCGAAGAAAAATAGCACTTCATTAATATTGAAATATTATTTTTTTATTACAATTGTAATATTTTGGCAGGGCTTTTTTTCTATTTCTTAACTGGCTGTAGTTGATTTTTAGGAATGATACATTTATTTAAATTGAGCTTTGGGCACACAACTTTCAGTGGTTACCTAATTTAAAAAAAGGTTTTGAAAACAACTATAACCCAAGGGATGAAGTATGACAACCGTTTTAAAGATATTTGTTTTTTAGCTGAAATCTGAAATCTGAACGCTGATAGCTAATTGCTTAATACAGGCATTCTTTTTCAAGATAGTATCTCTGTGTCTCGGTGGCATTTTTCATAAGGCTGGATAGTTATATTAATTATTTTTATGTGCTTTTGACAGCCATGAATGCAATACCCGATACAGTTCGTCAGGATCAATGGGCTTCGAAAGATAATCATCCATGCCGGCATCGAAACATTTCTCCCGATCGCCTTTCATGGCATGCGCTGTCAATGCAATAATTGGAATGTCTGCCATGCCAAGCTCCTTTCGAATTTTCTGGGTGGCGGTAAATCCATCCATGACTGGCATCTGGACATCCATTAAAATAATATCATACGAGTGTTTCCTCAGGGCATCAATGGCGATTTCACCATTCTCTGCCAGATCTGGTTTTATTCCAACGCGATTTAAAAACTCCATAGTCACCTGTTGGTTGACCAGGTTGTCTTCAGCCAATAAAATGCGACCTTTTTTATCGATCTTCAGCAGAGACTCGCCGTAATTTTCTTTTTCCGCATGGTCCTGTCTATTATTTTTCGGTCGGAATGACGTGCCCAACGCAGTAATCATCGCATCGAACATCTGACTTTTCTTGACCGGCTTCGTAATCGTCCAGATTTTTTGCAGTTTCTCCAGATCAATCATGCAAGCGTTTTTGCCAAGCGAGGTCAGCATAATGACCGGCGTATCTTTATACGGTTGCAATTCCCGTATTAAACGCACCAAATCGCAGCCATCCATTTCAGGCATTTGAAAGTCTGAAATGATTAATTCATAATCATCTTCCTTTTTCAGTATTTCAATGACCTGTTTGCCACTTTCCACCACCCTGGGATACCCCTTGAATGAGTGCAGCATTTCCTGTAAAATGAGTCGATTGGTGGCATTATCATCTACAGCGAGCACTTTTAATCCTCGTACATCTGTTGGCAGCACTTCCTCTTTGGTGAATTCACCTTGCTGAATGAGAAATTTACCGGTAAAATGAAATGTACTGCCAGCGCCAAGCGTGCTATCGAGCCAAATATCTCCGCCCATCATTTTCACAAGTTGTCGGGAGATGGTCAATCCCAGGCCGGTTCCGCCAAACTTGCGGGTTGTTGAAGCATCCGCCTGTGTAAAACTTTCAAATATCGCTTTTTGCCGATCTTGAGCTATGCCGACGCCGGAATCTTTCACTGAAAAAAGCAATATTGCATACTTGTCAGTTTTCTCTTTTAATTTTACCTGAATGGTCACCTCTCCGCCTTCAGTAAATTTGATGGCATTACCGACTAAATTCACCAATACCTGTTTTAATCTGGCCGGATCACCGACCAAATGTACAGGCACCTCGTTGTGGATGAATATATTCAGTTCAATATTTTTGTCTTCCACGCGCTTAATGACAAGATCCGCCACGTTCTCAACAGTGGGCCTCAAATTAAAAGTGGTGTTTTCAAGAAAAATCTGTCCGGCTTCAATTTTCGAAAGATCAAGTATATCGTTGAGTAACGTCAACAGTTGAGTCGAGCTATTTTTCACCATGGAGAGAAATTGGTGCTGCTGATCTGTCAGGGGGGTGTCCAGTAAAATTTCTGTTAAACCGATGACACCATTCATTGGCGTGCGAATTTCATGGCTCATATTCGCTAAAAATTCGCTTTTGAACTTGCTTGCATTTTTCAATTTTGTATTGGCTTCTTCCAGATCATTTTTTGTTGTGCGTAATTCCCGCAACGTTTTTACCAGGTGGGATTTTTGCCTCTCCAATTCAGCGGTTCGCTTTGCGACCTCTTTCTCCAGAGCAATCTGGTTTTTTTTCAGTTGATAGGTTCGCAACCGATACAAAAAATACAATATCAAAAATATTGAGATAATCGCCAGGTAAATAAACCAGGGTTTCTTCCAAAATGGTGGTAAAATTTGAAATTGAAAACTGGCGGTCTTACTACTCTCCACATTATCCCCGATAACGGCTTTTACTTGAAACGTGTAAGTACCAGGAAACAAATTCGTGTAATGTGCCCGTGTATAGGAATTGGATTCCGTCCATGTGTTCTGGAATCCGAGGAGACGATATTGATATTTCAACTCCGACGTGTTACTGAAATAGATACCCTTAAACTCAAAAGATAATTCGTTGCAAGTATGTGACAACTTGTTCGCCGCATCTCCGACGAACAGGCTGTCGCCAATCCAGATTTTCTCAATGTTTATCAGCGGTTGGGATACTTTTTTTGAATAATTTTCAGGGACGAAACAGGAAAGGCCCTCGACAGTTCCAAACCAGAGGTGACCGTTTGAATCCAACAGGCTGGCTCTGCCATTTGTCTCGTTTTCAATTAATCCTTGATTCATTGTAAAATTGGCGATAACTTTATCAGTAAATACGTCGATTCCTTTGCCTGTGCCAATCCATGCACTGCCCTGCTGATCGTGTTGAATGAAATACACATTATCATCCGACAAACCATGCGAATAATCATAATTGCGAAATCCCTCTTTTTCATTGTAAATACTGAAGCCCCGCCGCGTTGCGATCCATAAATTCCCGGCTGAATCCGGTCGGACGCAAAAAATGTAGTGATCCTGCAAGCCATCCCTTTCATTGAAAAGCTCTGCAGCGCCGTCCCTGAATTTGACGAGCCCTACGCTGGAGCCAAACCATAAATTGCCATCCGGCGTTTGATTGATGTCGGTTACATAGTTGCAATGCACACTATCGGCTTCAGAAATTTTCCGCGTTTTCTTACCATCGAAGCAGAACACACCATACCCTTCCGTTCCGATCCACATGTTACCCTGTTCATCTTTGAAAAGAGAAAAAATTCTTGCCTTCGGAAGATTCCAGATTTCCGGCGGTCTTATCAATTTTTCTCCATCAAAAATGAAAATGCCTTTTCCGCGTGTGCCAATCCAGATCCGATTGTCCCCATCCCTGGCCATTGTATAAACATATTCGTTTTCAATTGACGTAAAATAGTCAGGACAAGTAAGCGTGTTATTTTCAATCATGCACACTCCGCCACCGCTGGTACCGACTAATATCTCCCGGTTATTCCATTCAATAATGGAAAAAACAGATGTTTCTTTCATGCCGCTTTTTCGAGAATAATTTACGAAGTATTCTGATTTCAGGCGAGCGGCTCCCTTGCCATAGGTGCCAATCCATAAATTATCCTCACGATCCAGCAATAGCGAAGTAACAAAATTGTGGGGCAATCCATTATTTTTGTAGTAATTTGTAAATGCATCTCCATCAAACATAGATAATCCCTCAAGGGACTTCATCCATATTCGGTTATTTCGATCAACGACAAAACCGGACACATACCTGCTGCATAATCCATTTTCAGGAAAAAATGTGGTGAAAGTTTTTCCATCGAACCGGCATACACCGACACCTCGCGAACTAAACCACATGTTTCCGGCATGGTCTTCTGCTATTGCGACAATTCCTTCTGTGACGGGAAGGACTTCTTTGGTAAACATGCGCTTAATTTGAAAATCCGGTTTTTTTCCGAATACCATTAATTTTAATACACCAGTTTTCGTACCAATCCACAGATAATTTTCATTGTCAACGTACAGACTCACCACTTCATCATCTTTGAGTTCTGGCAGGGAATGAATAATATGAAATTTATTGTCATCGAAATACGCGAGCTGGTTTCCCGCAGTACAGAAAATTCTATCTTCTTTGTCGATAACAATTTCATTCACAAACGAAGAACCAGGGAAGCCTCCCTCTTTGTTGTAATTTTCAAATGAAAAATCCTGATCATTTTTATAATCAAATTTGCTGATTCCATCTCGGGTAGCAATCCATAAATTCCCATGTTGATCCTGTTCAAAATCTAAAACTGCGTTATAAACGAGCCCATCACGGATAGAGAACGTTTTGAACGAAAACCCGTCATAGCAACTAATCCCCCCATTTGTGCCAAACCAGATATATCCTCTCGAATCCTGAAAAATTGCTGTGACTTCGGAATTGGCCAGTCCATGATTCGCACTGAACAGCTCAAACGATAATTCCTGCGCCCGGGTTTCTGCAAAGAAATCTATGAATAGGCACAGAAATAAAATGATACAAAATGAATATCTCTTCATTTTTTTCCTGCTATTTCCTCGTCAGCCACTTGTGAAGTGATTTATATAGTTCTGAAGGCTCAATGGGTTTCGAAACATAATCATTCATGCCGGCTTTCAGGCACTTTTCTTTATCGCCTTTCATGGCATGTGCAGTCATGGCCACTATTGGCAAATCATCCTTTGAAAATTTTGCACGGATTTTTTGAGTGGCTGTAAAACCATCCATGTTTGGCATTTGAACATCCATTAACACCAAATCATAATTATTCTTACTGAGCGCTTCCAGTGCTTGCCCCCCATCGCAGGCAATGTCGGCTTCCAGACTTGCTTTTTTTAGCAGCGCCAGAGCGACCTTCTGATTGATTGTATTATCTTCGGTCAACAGAATCCGAAATTTTCCATTCAATGCAATTAGTTTTTCGATCTCACGCATTTTTTCTTTTTCGGGATCTTTTTGAATTCCTGATTTCGCGTCTCCCAATTCAGAAACAGACGCGACAACATGGGTTATTGCTTCCAATAATTGACTCTGTTTGACCGGTTTAGTAAGCGTTAACACCTTAGTCTTCTGAGACTCTTCCTGAATTCTCTTATTGCCTTCTACTGAGGTCAATAGAATAATCGGAGTATTTTTATGCTTTTCCATGGTTCGAATTTTTTTAATCAAACTGATACCATCCAGTCCAGGCATCTGGAAATCCGTAATAATGAGTTGAATATTTTGTTCAGTTTCCAACGCCTGAATAGCATCCCGGACACTTTCAACCACAATGGGACGACACTTGAAAGCCTTCAACGATTCTGTCAAAATAAGCCTGTTAATGGCGTTGTCATCTACGGCCAAAACTTTCATACCCTGAACATCAACAGGCAGTTTTTGTTTTACTTCAACCCTATTATTGCTGACACTCAATTTTAGTGTAAATTGAAAATTACTCCCCTCGCCGGGCGAACTTTCCACCCAAATTTTGCCGTTCATCATCTCAACCAATTGGCGCGATATTGTCAATCCCAATCCTGTGCCGCCAAACTTTCTTGTAGTCGAGCTATCCTCCTGCGTGAAGCTTTCGAATACTTCTTTCTGTCGCTCTTTTGATATACCGATGCCCGTATCAATGACAGAGACATGCAGAACGACATCCTCTCCCAATTTTTCCTCCACTTCCACCTTAACAAATACATCCCCCTCATCCGTGAACTTGATGGCATTGCTTAAAAGATTCACTAAAATTTGTCGCAGCCTGTTAGGATCACCAACAACTGTTTCCGGCACCTTGTTATCGATATAGATATTCAACTCCAATTTTTTCTGTTCAACCTGCTTAATAACGACATCTGATATACCTTCCACTACTGACCGAATATTGAACTCAATTTTTTCCAGGTTGAGCTGCCCGGCTTCAATTTTGGAGAAATCGAGAATATCATTCAATAAACCCAGCAACTGACCTGCACTATTTTTCAAGATATTTATGTACTGATCCTGTTCTCTTGTAAGTTCAGTGTCCAGCATCAAATCGGCCATTCCCAGAACACCATTCATAGGCGTCCGTATTTCATGGCTCATATTTGCCAAAAATTCTGACTTGGCTTTATTGGCTGCTTCTGCCGCAACTTTTGCCTGACGCAGTTCATCTTCATATCGTTTTCTATCGGTGATATCTATGAGCGTTGAAGAAATGAATAAAGGATCACCCCTGTCATTTTTTATTACCGTTGCATTTGTCAGGGTTGGAAAAACAGTCCCGTCTTTTCTCAGCCGCCACATTTCCTCGGCTTTTAAATTACCGCTTTCAATTACATTCATCAATTTTTCTGACAGCCCGGCAAGTTGCTCCGGAGAATGAAAAATAGACGTATTTTTATCCAATACTTCTTTCAGCTTATAGCCGTGCATGTGTGCAAAAGATTCATTGACATACAATATATTGCCTGCCATATCGGTGATAATTGCTCCATAATTTGCCCGATCGATGATTGTTTTGAACTTTTGTATTTCCTTTTCAGCTTCCTTTCTTTCGGAAATATCTCGCATGACACATTGCAGCGAAACCAATTTACCATGTTGAACGAGCGGCCTGCCGGTGACTTCAACAGGAAAAGGCTGCTTATTTTTTGGTTTATACAAAAATTCGATGACCGCAGCCTGTCTTTCTATAAAAATCTTTTTCATCATCTTTAATGCATACAAAAGTTCTGTCTTCTTAGCGAAATATTTGGAAATATGCGACCCGATCTCCTCTTCCGCATCATAGCCGGCAAATTCTTTTATCGCCGGACTGCAATATTGAAGAACTCCGTTTCTCGATACACGCAAAATAACATCATGCAATGCTTCGGTTAACAACTTATAATCTTGTTGACTGACTATTAGCTCATTTTTAGTCTGAATCCGGGCGATAATGCCCCCGGTTTGCGCAGCGATAGTTTCAATCGTGCTGCGAATTTCAGTTGGAATTTCTGAATGGCTGAATGAAGCGATGATGAGCGCCGCTATCACTTCATCGCCATGGACAATCGGAATCACGCCAACAGATTTCAAACCCAATTGGATTCTATTTCTATCGATCTTTTTCTCAAAAGCGGGATTCTTTTCATTATATGTTCGATAATAGCTATTCCGACTCATTACTATTTTATATTGCGGTGATTGCGCTTTGATTTTGCTTACACTTTTTGCAAAAGATTTTGGTAAATTTATGAATTCAGAGAGCTGCAATTCTTTTTTTTCATTATTTAAAAGATAAATTCCTCCACAATCAATTGATTCAATTTTTATAGTATATTCAAGCAATTTTTTCAATGCATCATTCAGTTCTGCAGTCGAATTCAAATCCATTGCCAAATCGCGTTGAATTTTGATCAACTCTTCCTGTTTCTTTTGCTCCGTGATATCTTCAAAACTTTCCACACCTCCAATAACATTGCCGTCGGCATCTTTAATTAAATCAATATTTTTCGACACATGACGCAGAGAGCCCTCTTTTGTTTTGATGATGCAATGATTCTGAAAACTGGGTTTGGCCACATTATCATTGTACAGACCACACCTGTTACCGCACGGATCTACTGCGAACAAATTGCAAGGCTGTCCAATCAGTTCCTTTTTTGAATATCCAAGTATTTCAAAAGCTTTATCATTCAAATCAGTGATATTTTTATTCTTGTCTACGGTAAAAATTGCTCCGGGAACCACATGATAAAGTTGCTGCGCTTTTTCTTTCTCCTGTATCAACGCCCGTTCCGCCACTTTCCGCTCTGTGATATCTCTCATTATTCCAATCGCATTCCAATGGCCCTTCATTTTAACCGCCGAAAGAGAAAGTTCTACAGGAATCTCAACGCCATCACTGCGAAGCGCTGACAATTCCACGGTTTTGCCAACTGCATTCCCTTTGCCGCTATTTACAAATTCGGGAAAAGCTTCAAAATGTGCTGCATGGTATTTTTTTGGAGCGAGAATATCATGCATTTTTTTACCAAGCATTGCCTCCCCTGTGTAACCGAAAATTTTACCGGCGGCTCGATTCCAGTAAGTAACATTCCCTTTATGATTAATCATAATAATGGCGTCCTGGGCCGAAGCTGATATCAATTTGAACTTTTGTTCGCTTTCAATCAGCGATGTTTCCATGGCGTTCTGGTCTTTCTTGAGTTTGAGATTATGCAACGCATAACCAAGGTCCTGGACAATTTCCTCAAATAAAGTTATCTCTTCCTCATCCTTAAGCAGCTCATTTTTTGTCGATACCGACATGACACCAAATACATGATGGTTGTGCACCAATCTTGACGTCATGGCACCACGATTTAAATACATGCCGACCAATGGACATTCACCGCAGAAATCATTTGTATCTTCCATAATATGCACGCCGCTTTTTTTCAAAACCTCCGAAGCGCACATTGGCAGCTTATTTTGTTGAAACAGGTCAGCAAAATCCTTTGCTTTTTCATTCAACCCTGCATGACATAAAGATTCCAATCCTGTTTCAGCATTGTATACCGCAATCCACACACTGAAATATCCTCGTGAATCTACCAGTGTGCGACAAATTTCATTGAGAAGCTTTTCCTGGTTTGAAGTTCGGTTAATCAAATAATTTACCGTTCGTATAGATTTTAAAATGGTTTTCAAATGGTGCTCTTTAATTTCAATCTGCTTGCGGTAGGTGATATCCATGAAAATCGCCATCACTGTTGATTTCTCCGGCATGCTGACTGTTATTTCGAACCATTTTTTCATGTGGGGATAATAATGTTCGAATATTGCAGGTATACGGGATCGTGCAACATCCTGGAAGCTTTTCCCGAAATTTCCTGCCGCGCTTTCAGGGAATAGTTCATACAAATTTTTCCCGACAATTTGTTCCAGTTCTTGCCCAACCATCTGAACATAGGCATCATTGGCATCCAAACACCTGAAACTATTTTTTTGTCCGTTCTCCGATTCTACCTTAAATAGCAGCACTGCATTTGGTGAATTCTCAAATAGCTTCAAATCTCTGGAATTTGTATTTTTGTTCATGCTTCTGGTCTTATCAATCATTTTTTTGCCTCGACAGATATACATAAATTGTTGTGAAACGGTTCTTTCATTCAGTTTTATTGAAGATGCACTGTCCGCTTTTTTTGCAATATTAAAATCAGCAGATTGAGAGTCATGTGTCTCCAATCAGTTCATCAACCATTTGTGAAGAACTTCATATAATTTGTCGGGATCAATGGGTTTGGAAATATAATCATCCATCCCGGCTGAAAGGTATTTTTCCCTGTCACCTTTCATGGCATTGGCTGTCATTGCAACAATTGGCAATTCTTTCATTTGAAGATCGTTTCTTATTTTCACTGTTGCCTGAAGACCATCCATATTCGGCATTTGAACATCCATTAGAACCAGATCGTATTGTTTTTGCGCTAACGACTTTAATACATGCTCACCATCGCCGACCACATCAACTGGTATTTCTATTTTTTTCAACAAAGCCAGGGCGACTTTCTGGTTGATAAAATTGTCCTCTGCTAACAACAGGTTTTTCTTATTTTTCAATGTAGTCAACTCCTGAATTTTCTTGTCTGAAACGCTATCTACAGTATTTTTACTTAACGATTTTTTTTCATGGCCTTTCGCGGAAAGCGCCAAAATGATCGTTCGAATGAGGCGGCGTTTTTTGGCAGGTTTAACCAATGACCAATAATGCGATAATCCACTCAGCGAATTGATTTCTTCATTTTTTTCAACTGATGTCAACAGAATAATGGGCATATTTTTGTGCGTTGCCATGTTCCTTACCTGACGAATGAGTTCCACGCCATTCATTTCCGGCATCTGGTAATCTGTGATTATCAATTTAAAAGAATGATTATTTTTGAGCTTGTCGAGAGCTTCACGACCACTTGCCACTGTTACAGGAATGACCTCAATCGATTTCAACATTTCCTGCAAAATGAGCCTGTTCGTCTCATTATCATCCACCACAAGGGCCTGAACTCCTTTTATACTATTCGGCATACCAGTTTCCGGTTTAGTTTTCCTCTCTATAAAGGGAAATTTAGCAGTGAAATAAAAAGTGCTTCCCTTTCCGGGTACACTTTCCAACCATATATCTCCGTCCATCATTTTAACCAGTTTTTTACAAATGGACAATCCCAAACCAGTGCCCCCATATTTACGGGAAGTTGAAGAATCAGCCTGAGTAAAACTTTCAAATATTGCCTGCTGGCGCGGTATGGGAATACCAATTCCACTATCTGCCACAGAGAAAAACAATTCTGTTCCATTCTTTTTACACTTTTTCATTTCAACTTTAATGGTTATTTCACCCTGCTCAGTGAATTTTATTGCATTGCCAACAAGATTTATGATAATTTGCGTGAGCCGCACAGGATCGCCCAACAACGTATTGTGGACATCATTATTGATAAACAGATTCAGCTCAAGTCCTTTCTCTTCAGCGCGATACACAAAAATGTCCGTTACATTTTCCAATATTTGACGAAGATTAAACTCTGTTTTCTCGAGGCTCAACTGTCCTGCTTCAATTTTTGAAAAGTCCAAAATGTCATTCAAAATGGTCAGTAACTGGTCTGCACTGGCTTTCACCATCCCCAAATACTGCTTTTGCTGTTTCGTAAGTTCTGTTTCAACCAGTAAATCCGTCAATCCGATAATTCCGTTCATTGGTGTGCGAATTTCGTGACTCATGTTTGCAAGGAATTCACTTTTTGCACGGTTGGCCTCTTCGCTAATCTGTTTTTCCCGCTCAAGTTCTTTTGTCCTGAACCTAAGCAGCGAGTTATCTTTAATCGCATTCCAGTATTCACGGTACTGATTTTTTCCCTGAACCATGAGAAAAATCAAAAATAATGTAAAAAGCGCAGTGATGGTGTATTCTTGAGTCCCGCCGAGAAAAAAGCTGCATATAATGGTTGGTAGGATCAGCAACGCGAGAAAAGTCCGCAGCAAAGCAATATTTGGTGAAAGAGAGGTTACTGCGGCCGAGCTAATACCGCTTGTCACAAGAATGACCAGAAGGGACGTCCACGACAGCCCGTAAATTGCTATCGTAAAACTGGTGAATCCGCCCCAGAGTGCAGCAATTAATATGGTGGAAGAATAAAAGAATATTTTCCAGTACCTTTGATTCTTCACATACAATTGTTCCCTAAATACTGCACATATAAACCGGCCGCCGGCAAATATCAGGGTTCCAATTCCCAACAAGAACATTGTCTGATGATGTTCCGAAGAATAATCCGTTGAGATGAAGATGACCGCAAAAAGCAGTAAATATACAAATGGCCCGGGAATAGATCTTTTCCCAAGTTCAAAATTTGCCTGCTTCTTTAGGTCAATTTCGCTGTTGATTTCACTATTCATCTTTGTATCTATATTAGGGTTCATCTCAAATGTCCTTTACATCTTCGGATGTAATTATTAGTATTAAAAAATCAGCCGAAGCTTTTCTGCATCAAAGTGTGTCCATTTTATGCATATCTTCATCAGTCGTCATACGGATTGCTCGTTAACTTCCACGAGCCAGTGCCTAAGTACCCGGAACAATTCCTCAGGCTGAATTGGTTTCGAAATATAGTCATTCATACCGGCAGCGAGACATTTCTCTTTGTCTCCTTTCATGGCATGAGCGGTCATGGCGACGACCGGCACATTCGTTTGCTGAAGCTCCTGCCGAATATATCGCGTGGCAGACAGGCCATCCATATTCGGCATTTGAACATCCATCAATATTAAATCAAATTTCTGTTGCCTGACCTTCTCAACCGCTTCTTTTCCGTCATTTGCTATATCAACAGGAATCCCGATTTTTTTCAAAAGCGCCAGTGCAACCTTCTGGTTGATAATGTTATCTTCCACCAATAACACCTGTACAGAATCCTTGAAAACCAAAATTGAAGATAGGTCTTGCTGGATTCTGTCATCTTGTTTTGACGAGCGAATTTCAGCACTTTTCTTTTTATTCCCATCGATTGCAAAAATCAATGTTTCAAATAACTGACTTTGTTTCACCGGTTTTGTCAGCATCCAAATCTTTTTCAGCTTTTCAAGTTTTAACACTTCTTTATTTATACCGACAGAGGTTAACACTAATATCGGGATATTTTTGAATGCCCGCGTATTTCTGACTTTTAAAACAAATGATTTACCATCCATTTCCGGCATTTGATAGTCGGTAATAATAACATCGTACTTATTCCCTCGATTAAGTTTATTCAAAGCGACTGTTCCGCTCTCAGCCAAATGTGGTATGCATTTGAACGATTTGAGCATTTCAGATAAGATGACCCTGTTTGTTTCATTGTCATCAATAACGAGCACCCTCAAATTTTCTGGCCATTCACTACCGATGTGTGCAGCCCTTTTCAGGCCTTTGCCTTTGTCCAGTCTAATTTTAAAGTGAAATGTACTTCCCTGGCCGACGTCACTTTCCAGCCAAATTTTTCCATTCATCATTTCAACCAATTGTCTGGATATAGTTAAACCCAATCCTGTGCCGCCAAATCTACGCGTGGTGGAATTATCGGCCTGGGTGAAACTTTTAAATATTTTGTCTTGCTGTTCCGATGGAATTCCGATGCCTGTATCGTCCACCGATATATGCAGCACAACATCATGCTCTGATTTTTCTGCTAAACGCACCTTAACGGTAATGCTTCCATCCTCGGTAAATTTCACAGCATTCCCGACCAAATTCACCAATATCTGTCGAATACGCCCGGGGTCACCGATCGCGGATACGGGAACATCCTGGTCAATCGATAGAAGGAGTTCGATTCCTTTTTCTTCAATCTTGTGAATAACAATATCTGACACATTTTCAATGATGTCACGAATATTGAATTCGATATTTTCCAGGTTTAGCTGCCCGGCTTCAATTTTTGAGAAATCCAGTATATCATTGAGCAGCGCCAGGAGTTGTTCGGCGCTGCTTTTCAACATGTCCAGATATTGTCTCTGGTTTTTATTCAGCGAGGTATCGAACAGCAGCTCGCTCATGCCAATAATGCCATTCATGGGGGTTCTTATTTCGTGGCTCATATTAGCCAAAAACTCTGACTTCGCTTTATTTGCTGCTTCGGCACGGGCTTTTGAACGTTCCAATTCAACCATTGAATTTTCATATTCATTCGCCGCTTCTTTGAGCATATAGCCAAGAACTTCAGATTTTCTCTCGGACACCTGGAGCTGATATTGCAACCGCTTTACAACTTCTTCCATCTTATTATTCCATGAACTATTCACTCATTATTGTCAATGTCGCCGTTTCATTGTGAAGATGGGATTCCATATCCTTTCCAGCCGGCGCATACTCACCATACGTATAGAATCCAATGATCGGGATATCTTCACCAACAATATTTTTAATTGCTGTAATTTCATCGTTGGTTTTGGAACCAAGCACAATTTTACGCGCCATGCATGAGTAGAAAAACACAGCGCAGGGTTTTACAACCATCCCGCCATTTTTAAGTCGATCTAACGCCTGGGATGTTGCTTTTTTTACCGCATCCAGAATATCGCCTTCACTGCCCATGGTCATTTTGACAGAAGCGCCCTGTGGAATATCGCCGGCAAATGTTATGGTACCCTTTTCTCTATCGACCCCCATTGTTGCCCGACATAAAAAATAGCCGTCTTGCTGAACATCTCCGCTTGGCCCCAAAAGTCCCAGCGGATATTCAACGCCCACCGCGGGTAATAACGATGCGTGCGGCCCGAGGAATTTTTCGTAAACCTCGAGTGCAGATTTTCCGTCCAGTTCAGCAACAACGTTTTTCTCTGCTTTGGTCACCTGCTTGGCCACACCGATGGTTGTCCATCCACTTTGCACGCCTGTGCCGTATCTGAAATCCCCCTCAAAGGCCACCCCGATAAGCGCATCCGTGGCCACCTGTCCATTGAAATATTGATAGGTTTTTTGAAACAGACTGCCATCCCCGGCTGTTCCGCCGGCAATTTTTACAGTTTTTCCCAAAACAGATTGAATACCTTTTATAATCTCCGAGCCGTTGCCGGTAAGACCATCCGAAAAAATCTGAATATACTCTGTTTTGAATTCTTTGAACTGTTCAGCCAACCTGGCTCCGGCTTCAAATGAATTTTTGCTAATTTCACTGATCATGGCCGGATAGAAACTGACCTGATCCGAGGCCATCCCAAGTAAAACAACCGATTCAACAGTTAAGCCATTGTTTGATATTTCTCCATCTGTGGTGCACCCAACCATCATTGTTTCGGGCAAAACAGATGTCACTCCTTTTAACAATTCTTTTTGATCGTAATGAATCGAAGCGAAAACCCAGACAATAGTCGGTTCCATATCCAGTTTATTTTTAACTTGCAGGGCTGCATCCCGGCCTGCTTCATAAGCATTTGAATTTACGCTGAACGAGCTATAGGTCTTAATCATTTTAAATCTCCTGTATTTAGCCGTTTACATTGTTTGCGACCAACACTTTACTTTTTTTCATCCAATTGTAGATGACTTTGTATAAATCAAACGGAATAATTGGCTTTGAAATATAATCATTCATTCCGGCTTCGAGGCACTTCTCCCGATCGCCTTTCATGGCATGGGCGGTCATTGCGATAATGGGTATTCGAGTCAAATTCAACTCCTGTCTAATTATTCGAGTCGCGGTCAATCCATCCATGTTTGGCATTTTCACATCCATCAGCACAAGTGCGTATTCCTTTCTCTGTATGGCCGCAACTGCTTTCTGGCCGTCCTCCACAATATCTATCGTCAAACCCGTCATTTCCAGTATGGATGTCGCCACCGCCTGGTTGACCAAATTATCCTCTACCAGCAATATTTCCTTTTGCATATTTAACGCTTCAATTTGATCAAGTATATTTCGGACCTTGTCATCGCTTTGCTCACTTTCAACCTGTTTTGATTCTTGAAAATACACTTTATTCAGTGCCATGATAATTGCATTAAATAATTGACTTTGCCTGATAGGCTTTGAAATTGAAAATACATTTCCCGATTCTGCCAACCCATTGATTTCTTCATTTTGGTCGATGGAAGTGAGGATAATTATTGGAAGATGCGCATGTTTTTCAGAATTAATAACGTGATGAACCAATTTTTTTCCATCCATTTCAGGCATATGATAATCTGTGATTAATAATTGATAATCATTGCTGCTTTTCAAAATTTCCAAAAATTGCTGTCCATCTTCAGTAATTTTGAATTGACATCCGAATGATTTCAACATCTCGCTCAATATCAATCTGTTTGTGGCATTATCATCCACTGCCAGAATTTTGATATCCCTAAATCCATTGTTAAGGACCATTTTTTCAGTCGAAGATTTTGCCTGCTTTTTGAATCTGGCAGTGAAGTAAAATTCGCTTCCTTTTCCAGGCTCACTTTTCACGCCAATCTCCCCGGCCATCATCTTTACCAGTTGCGAAGAGATTGCCAAACCCAACCCGGTGCCACCATATTTTGCTGACCGGGTATTTTCAACCTGTGTGAAGCAATCAAAGATAAAACTCTGTTTTTCAGGATCAATTCCAACCCCGGTGTCTTTTACATTAAACCGGATGATCGCATCATGTTCTGTTTCTTTTTCAACAGAAACATTTACAATAATTTCCCCGCTATCAGTAAATTTAATTCCATTGCCGATTAGATTGAGCAATACTTGTTTCAATCTGCCGGCATCACCCACCAGTTCTGTGGGCACATCGTTCTGGACGAGAATACCAAATTCCAGTTTTTTTTCATTGAGACGATGAATAACTGAATCGCTCACGCTTTCAACCTCTTCACGCAGATTGAAACTTGAAGTTTCCAGCGCTAATTGACCTGCTTCAATTTTTGAGAAATCCAAAATATCATTTAGCACAACCAGCAGCTGAGCAGAAGAATTTTTTACCATGGTTAAATATTGCAATTGCTGGGGGGAGAGCTTGGTTTCAAGTAAAATATCAGTCAACCCTATAATACCATTCATGGGCGTTCGTATTTCATGGCTCATATTTGCCAGAAATAAGGACTTGCTTTTATTTGCTGCTTCAGCGAGTTCTTTGGCGATCTCCAGTTCTTCCTTTACTTTTTTTCTGTCATTGGCTTCAATAGTCAGGGAGACAAAGTCTGCCATTGAACTTCCAAAATTAATTTCCTCCTGGGACCAGAATCGTTGTTCACCGCAGTGTTCCTGACAGATGACACCAATCCCCAGCCCGCTAATACGGATTTGCGTATCCAATATGGAAGTAATTCCCAGAGGCTTCAAATAGCTGTCAGTAAACTCAGCAGTCCTTGGATCTGTCCTGGCATTTACCGCTGCAATTGTCCGTTCGCTTTGCAGCGCCTGAAAATAACCTGGAAAATCGTCTGCGCTCAGTTCCGTACCCTTTGAATGCTTTTCCTTATCCAGCACAAATAAATCCAGGCATTCAATTTTTGTTCTCTCCTTGTTGTACAACCAAACACTCGCGCGTTTCACGGAATTTGTCTTTGCGGTTACTTCTGTAATTCGTTGGAACATCTTATCCAAATTACCTTCAGCAAGTGACTTGCTCGTAGAAAGCTCCAACAATACATCATTATATTTTTTCAATCTTGTTTCGGATTCCTGCAATTTTTCAGTGCGCTCACGCACCTGTTTTTTCAGTTCTGTGGAATAGCGGTATTCAGCATTTATTTTGATAATGATAAAAATCAAAACGGTACCGAAAAAAATCAACGCAAGATTGAACCAAACTGATTTCCAAAATGGCTTATTGATCATAATTTTTTCTGAAGAAACAATTTTGCTCCAATCACCAACGGCATTTCGTGCCTGCAAATGGAATTGGTACGTACCCGGTGAGAGGTTGGTATAACGTATTTCCATATTGTACGATTGTCTCACCTCAGACCAATCAATATCAAATCCTTCCAACTTTGTTCGAAATCGTGTGCGCTTTTCATCAATGAAAGAAATTCCGCGAAACCGAAAAACAAGATTATTTTCATTATAGTGCAGGTTCGATGCATTTTCAGGATTATACAAAGAACCATTTACTTCCATGTTAAAAAGTTCAACATAAGGCGCCGGGATCTTTTGATTTTCTTTATCAAATTCCTCCTGATAACAGGAGACTCCCAAATCCGCGCCAATCCACACCCGGCCGTAGCTATCCAGCAGGCCGGCAGCCCTGTTTGTTTCCTGGCCGGCAAAACCATTGTTCACGGTATAAAATTTTGTTTTTTTCCCATCCCATCGGATTGCGCCATTATCTGTTCCAAACCAAAGTCGATTTTTTTTATCCTGTAGTATAAGATAAACAGGCCGGTTGATCCTAAAATCTATTTGCTGAAATTCTGCAATTTCATTCCCGGTTAGCGTTCCCAATCCTCCAATGGTCCCGATCCAGACCCTGCCCTGATGATCTTCGAAAATCGCGTATACGTTATTAAACCTGTTATCAGTTCGGTGACGAATCATTTCCCATTCACCATTTTGCAAACGGTAAACACCGTGCTTCGAGGTTGCTAAATAGATCGTTCCATTTGAACCCAGTTCCAACTTTCTGAAATGCGTGACCGGTAATTTTCCAATATTGACAGGCTCGAAGTCAGATGTTTTTTTTACAAATATTCCTTTATTAGCCGCAACCCAAATATTTTCATCGGCATCGACCAAAACCGAAGTCACATGTTTCCCCACATTTTTGTTTGAATGATACCAATGAATCCGGTTATTTTTATCAATACGCACCAATCCCAATCTCGAAATTGCCAGCCAAACATTTCCAGAACTATCTTTGTCCATATCCAGCACTCTGATTTGGGATTTGCTAATTTCCCCGGAAAAATCAAATGGCAAAGTTTTCATTAGTTCATTTTCATAAAACGTCACCCCGGTCGAATGTCCAAACACATAGGAATTTGGTTTCCTTTCAATTATCGCGCTAACTTCATTCTCAAATAATCCATGCGCTTTACTGTAATTCGCAAATTTGAAACTCGGTATTTTGCTCACTCCCCGCAAACTGGCGATCCATAGATTCTTCTCCCGATCAATAAGTAATGCCGTGGCCCCCTCGGTGACTAATCCAGATTCCCTGTTGAGATATTCTATCTTACCCGTTTTTCGGTGATAATGACATAAATCTATGGGATTCCCATAAAATACACCGCCATTGCCATCCGGAACTAATTCGAGATAATGAAAGGGCTCATCCAGTGCTATTCTTACATTCTCCATAACAGACACATATTTATCATCAACGACATATCCTATCCAATTCTTACCTATCATCCACATTCGGTTTTTGACTGACTCACCTTCATTTATTTTTTCGAATACCATACCCGCTACATTTGAATCCGCAGTTCTGATGCGCTTCATAAAATTATTATGAATTCCATTTTTATCTATGATTGCAATTCCCTTATCCGTGTTCACAAAAAATTTTTTCTCATGAAAGTGAATGCCATTGATCCGGTTGCTCAAAAATCCGTTTTTTTCATTTAACCATTCCCATTTTTTATTTCTTAGCATGTAAATTCCATGATAACTGGTACCCACCAGAATTGTTAAGCCCTGCCATTTTGTTGTTACATAAAACGCGGTCAACGTTGTACCTGTTAGTTCTCCTATCGGATTTTGCAGTGTTACCCATTTTCCTTTATAAAAAAATGAAATCCTTAAGGTTGGTGCTTGTGAAAGTGCCCAGATTTTACCTGTTTCATCCAAACTTAATTTCGAGTAGGAAATTCCAGGCAGTCCCTCCTTAACTGTATAGCTTTTCCATTCAAATCCATCATAGACGGAAATACCGGACCGTGTGGTAAACCACATCCGACCGGTTGAATCTTGCAATGCGTCGTAAACAGATGAATTTGCCAGTCCATCCTTTTCTGTATAGGAATGCACCAAATATCCCTGCGATAATGATGTCCTGGTTGGAAAAACTATACCAACCATTAACATAAAATAAAATACAGCTTGCTTTCTGGCTCTCACTGAGCAAACTCCTTTTCTAATTGAATTGCATTTTATTGCGAAAATATTTATTTGGATAGTGAATCCAACTTCTTAACTATTGGTATAGTACTCCATTTGTTTTTATCGGTCACTTATCATCCATACTTAAAAGAAGTTAAAAGGATAATGGTTACATTGAAAAAGCGTAATGATTTCTAATTTTTGTTACAACCAAGCTATTTCTTTAAGAAAAATTGGATGGAAGGGTAAAAAATGAATTTTAATTCAATTAAAATTATGGAACAACGGTATGAGAAAAATATTATTAAGAATTGTAAAGGTAAGAAGGTTAGTACCGTATAAAATGAAGGTATTGTGAGCTGGAATAATTCTCACATTCAATTGAAGGAATAATTAGAAGGTGAAGGTTTGCAAAACAATACGGTGTGAATTATTTAAATTCCGGAGAAAAGTAGCTATAAGCGCTTGTTCTTAATTGAACTTCATATAAACCTATTGATCCAATTCATACAGTTCGAATTGAGACTATTTTTCAATTTCAATGAAAAATGACTAACAGATAAAAAAAAAGCAGTCATAATTGACTGCTTTTTCAATTTAAAAACTTGTTGTTCACATTTATTCCTGTGCCTGCTCAACATTTTCTTCCGCTGGTGTATCAGCTTCTTTGTTTTTTTCAGTTTTCTTTTTGTCTTTTTTCTGCTTGCGGACATTCTCGAAGCCCACAAGCTCCAGAAAAGCCAATTCAGCGCCGTCGCCTTTGCGACGTCCCAGTTTTATGATACGTGTATAACCACCATTTCGAGAATCATAAACCGGGCTTATCTCGTCAAACAACTCTTTGACGACTTTTTTATCGCGTACCGTCCGCAACACCTGTCTTCTGGCGCTCAACGTTCCTTTTTTAGCGTAGGTGATGAGTCGCTCAACCACCGGTCGTACTGCCTTTGCTTTAACCGTTGTTGTTTTTATTTTCTTATGGATAAACAAGTTAGCGGCCATATTGGAGTAAAGTGCCTTGCGATGGCTGGCAGTTCGATTTAATTTGTTAAATGACTTTCTATGTCTCATAAAATTAATCCTCTATGAATCAATACCCTTCAGATTTCAAATATTTATCGACATCCATTCCGAAATGTAATCCTTTTTCTTCAAGGATTTTATTCAATTCAGACAATGACTTTCTACCGAAATTTCGGAACTTCAACATTTCCTGCTCGTCTCTACGAACAAGATCACCAATTGTCTTAATATTGGCTGCCATCAGACAATTATGAGAGCGAACGGAGAGCTCCAGCTCATCCACACTCATTTTCAACAATTTTCGAGTTCTCAACGTATCTTCATCAATTTCAGGGCTTTCCTCCTGTTCCGGTTCAATATCAAAATTGATGAATAACTGAATATGATCCTTCAGAATTTTTCCTGCATAGTTCAACGCATCATCCGGTGTTATGCTGCCATCTGTGGTGATATCAAGTATCAATTTCTCATAATCGACCTTCTGTCCCACACGCGTGTTTTCAATCTTGAATGCAACATTTTTGACAGGTGAAAAAATTGCATCGACTGGAATTGTACCGATCGGTTGATCCGGCAATTTATTTTCTTCTGCGGGCACATAGCCTTTGCCTCGCCCAACCTTTAATTCCAGTCTGAATTGTGCGTCTTTATTCAACGTGGCAATGTGTTGATCAGGATTTAACACTTCAAAGTCACTCGTTCCATCCAGGATATCACCGGCTTTGAAAATTTTAGGACCAACCATATCCAATGTGACTTTTTCCGGTCTTTTGTTGATTAATTTGATACGCACCTGTTTTAAATTAAGAATAACTTCAGCGACATCTTCGACCACACCAGGTATGGTCGAAAATTCATGAAGTACGTTCTCAACTCGGATAGATATTATTGCAGCACCAGGCAACGAAGACAGCAGTACGCGGCGCAATGCATTTCCTATGGTTACACCAAACCCTCGTTCAAGAGGTTGGACGGTAAATTTACCATAGTTATTTGTATATGTTAATTCGTCAAGTTCAACGCCATCCGGCATACGAAAATTTGGCCAATTCATCACTCTCACTCCTCATGAATAGAGGTTTCCAATCCCTATGAATAATCCTCTTAATTAAATGGCGAAAATTATTATTAGGATTATTAACGACTACTTTGAATACAACTCAACTATTAATGATTCATTTATTTGATCTGGAATTTCCGATCGTTCCGGCAAATTTAATAATGTTCCGCTTAAATTTGCTTTATTCAAGCTCAACCAATTGTATTGCCGATCATCTTTAATTTTTCTTAGCGAAGAGTGAACAACAGCCATTTTTTTGCTTTTTTCTTTCACCTGAACGACATCTCCGACGCGCACCACATAGGATGGTACATCCACCGATCGATTGTTTACCATGAAATGTCGATGCCGCACTAATTGCCTGGCTGTTTTACGGGAAGGTGCAAATCCTAACCGATAGACAACATTATCTAAGCGAGTTTCGAGTAATTGCAGCAAATTTTCGCCTGTAATCCCTTTCATCCGTTCAGCTTTTTCAAAATAATTGCGAAATTGATTTTCCAGGATTCCGTAGATTCGGCGTACTTTTTGCTTTTCCCGAAGCTGTATTCCATATTCAGATTGTTTCATACGTCTGCTTCGACCATGCTGGCCCGGGGCATAGCCCTTTCTTTCAAAGGGGCACTTGTTGGTATTACATTTTGTGCCTTTCAGAAAAAGCTTCTGATTCTCCCGTCGACATAATTTACAATCAGCTCCTTTATATCTTGCCATCTATTTAAAGCCTCCAGAAATTGCTTTCAAACTAATTTTCATTTTATTATACACGACGTCTTTTAGGAGGACGACAACCATTATGTGGAATGGGTGTCACATCCTTAATTGCAGTTATTTCAAGGCCTGCAGCCTGAATTGAACGTACAGCAGCTTCCCGTCCACTTCCAGGGCCTTTGACCAATACCTCAACCCGCTGAAGCCCAAGTTCTTTAGCCTCTTTCACAGCGGTTTCTGCTGCTAACTGGGCGGCAAAAGGCGTACTCTTTCGAGACCCTTTAAAACCAACTCGACCTGCTGATGCCCATGAAATAACATTGCCATAATTATCTGTTAATGCAATGATTGTATTGTTAAATGTTGCTTTAATATGGGCAACGCCTGTTGCTTCAACCTTTTCGCGTTTCTTTCCTCTTTTACCTCTAGGATTTGCCAAAGTTTACCTCCAAGAAAATGACTTTGGAATGTTATCTCTAACTATGAGTTATTATTTTACTTTTTTCCGAACACCGCCTGATTTTTTTCGACCTGACCGGGTTCGAGC
The DNA here is from genome assembly GCA_964605145.1 of uncultured Cytophagia bacterium. Lineage (GTDB taxonomy): Bacteria > Zhuqueibacterota > Zhuqueibacteria > Thermofontimicrobiales > Thermofontimicrobiaceae > CAZSBG01. The sequence continues at coordinate 45,119 of CAZSBG010000014.1, forward strand.
GTTTGTATGTGTTCTTTGTCCACGTACGGGCAGTCCACGACGATGCCTGATACCTCGGTAACAACCGATATCCATCAACCGTTTAACATTCATCGATAATTCGGCACGTAATGATCCTTCAACCTTATAATCCGATAGTATTGTACGAATTCGACCGACTTCATCATTCGACAGGTTTTTCACACGTGTATCAGGATTTACTTTTGCTTTGGTAATGATTTCTCTCGATGATGATTGACCAATACCAAATATATATGTCAATGCGACTTCAACCCTTTTATCTTTGGGAAGATCTACTCCTGCAATTCGAGCCAAGATTTCCTCCTGCTTAAAATGTTAAATATTCTAACCTTGTCTTTGTTTATGGCGAGGATTTTTACAGATTACCCTGATTTTACCTCTTCGCTTAATAATTTTGCAATTATCACACATTTTTTTTACTGAAGCACGTACTTTCATTTTTCTCCACCATAAAATAAATAGCGTTCAAATTTCATGAAAATCATTCAGAATTCGAGAACTACTTATACCGATAGGTAATTCTGCCCCGGGTTAAATCATACGGTGAAAGCTCAACGGTGACCTTGTCACCCGGCAGTATTTTAATGAAATGCATTCTCATTTTTCCGGATATATGGGCCAGCACCTGGTGACCGTTCTCCAATTCTACTTTAAATGATGCATTTGGAAGAGTTTCAATAATCGTTCCATCAACTTTTATTGGTTCTTCCTTAGGCATAAATTAACTCCCTGAGTTTAAATTCCACTTGTTAAAATATCAGAACCACTTGTTGTGATTGCTACCGTATGTTCAAAATGGGCGGATGGCTGACCATCTATTGTTCGTACTGTCCATTGATCTTTTTCGATAAATACCTTATAACTACCCAGATTAACCATTGGTTCGATTGCGAAGACCATGCCTTCCTTCAATTTTGGTCCCTGATTCGGCGGACCATAGTTCGGAATTTGAGGGTCTTCGTGAAGCTTCTTGCCAATACCGTGACCGACTAAATCACGAACAACTGAAAAACCGGCTGACTCGACGTGAGTCTGAATTGCATGAGAGATATCTGAAAGCCTTCTGCCAGGTTCAATGATATTTATTCCATCAGCCAAAGCCTGTTTTGTAACGTCTACCAGTTTTTTTCTTCCCGGATCTGTGTTGCCAACGACAAAAGTTTTTGCTGCGTCACTGAAATATCCATTTAACTCGACACCCATATCGATACTGACTATGCTGCCCTCTTCCAGCTTTCTATTTCCGGGAATTCCGTGCACGACCTGGTCATCAATCGAGATACATGCTGATGCTGGAAAACCATGATACCCTTTAAAAGCAGGCCGCGCCCCCCTGGAACGAATGAACTGTTCAGCCTCACCATCAATTTCCTGAGTTGTAACTCCCGCTCGGATCATCTGTCCTAATAATTGAAATGTATTAACGAGAACTTTACAACTGTTTCTGATTAAGGCTATTTCCTGGGGACTTTTTATTCGAATCATCTAATTTTTGACTTCATCAAGAAATACTCGTATTTCTCTCTGTATTTCATCGATTTTACCATCAGAATTGAATATTTTTAATTTACCCTTTTTCTGATAGTACTCCTGCAACGGTTTTGTTTTTTCATGATAAACTTTCAGTCGATTTCTCACCGTTGCTTCTGTGTCATCTGCCCTTTGAACAATTTCTCCGCCGCAAACGACACATTTATTATCTGACGGTGGAGGATTGGTAACCAGATTATAATCCTTTCCACACGTGCGGCAAACCCTTCGGCTTGTTAGTCGTTTGACGATTTTATTTTCGTCCAGTTCAAGGCCGATGACGAAATCCACACAATTTTTATTTTGTTGACAGTGCCTGTCAAGCGCAATGGCCTGTTTAACCGTTCTTGGAAAACCATCCAGAATAAATCCATTTTTACAATCATCATCGAGAAGACGTTCTTCGATGAGACCAATCATTAATCCATCCGGCACAAGTTCTCCCTTATCCATGTACTGTTCCGCCTGTTGTCCTAACTCGGTGCCTTTTTCAATCGCGGATCTCAGTATATCACCGGTTGATATATTGGGTATTCCATAATATGCACTTAGAATTTTCCCCTGGGTACCTTTTCCTGTTCCAGGAGCCCCCAACATGATTAATCTCATAATATCGATCTCCAGTGGAGAGCATGTCTATTGCTTTTTAGGCTCTTCTTCTTCCCTTCAGTTTTCCGCCTTTCATAAATCCATCGTAGTGGCGCATGAGCAAATGAGATTCAATCTGTTGCAATGTATCTAATGCCACACCGACAATAATGAGCAAAGATGTTCCCCCGAAAAACGAAGCAAACGTAAATGATACATTGGTAAACTTTGTCACGAAGTACGGAAAGATTGCAATGATCGCCAGAAAAATTGATCCTGGCAATGTAATTCGTGTTAGTATATTATCAATAAATTCAGACGTCTTTTTTCCAGGACGAACGCCGGGGATAAATCCACCGGATTTTTTCATATTATCAGCGACATCAATCGGATTGAATGCGATAGCCGTATAAAAGTAAGTGAAGAAAACTATCATGCCGCCATAGATTATCCAGTAAATAATGGACGTCGCTTCAAAATAGCTTGCGACAGTTGCTACAAATTCACTGCCAGGAAAAAATGTTTTTATTGTATTCGGGACAAACATAATTGCCTGAGCAAAAATAATTGGCATCACGCCTGCTGTATTCACGCGAAGCGGAATATGTGTGCTTTGCCCGCCATACACCTTTCTACCAACAACGCGCTGAGCATACTGCACCGGAATTTTTCTCGTGCCCTGGGTCAGCATAACCACGGCAGCGATAGTGGCAATCATTAATGCCAATAAAAATACTTCGGTTAAAATCGCTCTGTTACCGCCCATGACCTGGGAAATTTCAGTTGCCAAAGCATTTGGGAACCGCGCAATAATTCCGATAAAGATAATTAATGAAATTCCATTTCCAATACCGCGCTCTGTAATTTGTTCACCCAACCACATAATGAGAATACACCCGCTGGTCATAGTAAACATGGTAAAGATTCTGAATGCAAAGCCGGGATCTGGGACAATCAACTGGCCCGAGGGTGAGGAACCGATGCTTTCAATAAACACGGCCAATCCGTACGATTGCAAGGCAGAAATCAGTACGGTTCCATAGCGAGTGTACTGCGTGATTTTCTTTCGTCCTTCTTCACCTTCTTTTTGAAGCTTCTGAAAGTAAGGTACAACTGCCCCCAACAACTGAAGAATAATTGATGCCGAAATGTATGGCATTATCCCCAGAGCGAAAACTGTGGCCTGCATCAACGCGCCGCCGGCAAACATATCATACAGGCTGAAAATTCCTCCGCCGCCCATTTGTTCAAAAAATTCGAAAAGCGCTTTTCCATTAATACCTGGGACAGGTATGTGGCCACCAATTCGATAAACAATCAGAATCATTAATGTGAAGATAATTCGTTTTTTGAGATCGGGTATTCGAAAAATACTCTGCATACTTTTAATCATAGAACAGATATCCTCCCTTGGGCAGACGCAATCTTATCCTTTGCAGATTGACTGAACGCATGTGCAGAAATTTCGATTTTTCTGTTTATCTCACCATCGCCCAACACCTTCACCGGCATATCTTTTTTTCGAATCAGTCCTTTTTCGAATAAAATTTCAGGATCAATTTTGGCAATGTCATTAATCCGTTCCAAATCTCTTAGATTAATCACCTGAAATTGTTTTCGAAATCGATTGTAGAATCCTCTTTTCGGTAAACGCCTCTGTAATGGAGTTTGTCCACCTTCGAATCCGGATTTGGTTTTGAAACCTGATCTTGAGTGAGCACCTTTATGTCCGCGACAACTGGTACCGCCATGTCCAGAGCCGGGTCCTCGACCGACGCGCTTTCTCTTTTTTCTCGATCCGGGTGCGTATGATAATGTGCCTAAATTCATATATTCCTCTATTTCGTTTTGCCTATTCTTCTACATCCACTAAATGACCCACTTTATTGATCATACCACGAATTTGCGGAGTGTCGGTATGTTCAACAGTCTGGTGAATTTTACGCAATCCCAACGCACGAACAGTTAGTTTCTGTTTTACATTATAACCAATAACACTTCGCTTCAGCGTAATTTTCAAAGTTTTAGTTTTCTCTTTCGCCATTATATTTCTCTGTTAATTTATATGTACAAAATAGTTAAAGAAACAACTAATTTATGAAACTGGTTTAGAAAATACTTCACGATTGGAGATGCCTTTTTTTCTGGCTACTTTTGATACATCCAGTAAATTCTCCAACGCAGCCATCGTTGCTTTAACAACGTTATGAGGATTGGAAGACCCTATGGATTTCGTGAGTATATCCTGAACACCTACAGATTCCAGCACAGCACGCACGGCTCCACCGGCGATTACGCCAGTACCAGCCGAAGCTGGTTTCAGAAATACGCGGGCGCCGCCATATTTGGACACTATTTCATGCGGGATAGTCCCTTTAACCAGAGGAATTCGTTTCAAGTTCTTCTTCGCGTTGTCAGCCCCTTTGGTAATTGCGTCAGTGACTTCGTTGGCTTTTCCCAGTCCGATGCCTACATGACCATTTCCATCACCAACAACGACAATTGCGTTAAAACTAAATCGTCGACCACCTTTTACGACTTTTGCAACGCGATTTATCTGAACAACTCGCTCCTTTAGATCAAGTTCATTGGGGCTAATACGATCGACTTTCTTCACAATCTCTCTCCAACTTTATCGTTAAAATTTTAATCCGCCTTTACGTGCACCATCTGCAACAGCTTTTATACGGCCATGATAAATGTACCCATTACGATCAAAAACAACAGATTCATATTTCAAATCTTTGGCCTTTTTAGCGATGCTTTCGCCAACCAGCGTTGCGACTTCAACTTTTGATTTTGCTTTTCCGACTTTTTCTTTTAAGTCTTTATTCAGACTTGAAACTCCTGTGATCGTTTTCTGACTTTTATCATCGACGAGCTGCGCATAGATATTATTGAGACTTTTAAACACAACCAATCGAGGACGTTCCGAGGTACCGTGAACTTTTTTCCGGATACTTCTTTTTTTTCGGAGCCGAACTGCAAGTTTTTTATTTCCTTTGCTGCTCATAAAGCACACATTCCTTTACTAATGTTAATTCTTTCTTCTATTAGGCAGCTGTTTTGCCAGCCTTACGACGTATATATTCATTCTCATACTTGACTCCTTTGCCCTTATACGGTTCAGGAGGTCGGAATGAACGTATTTTCGCTGCAACCTGTCCGACGAGCTGCTTGTCAAATCCTTTTATCGTAATAGTCGTTGGATTTTCCAGAGTAATTTCAATTCCTTCAGGCGGTTTGAATAAGATCGGATGAGAATACCCGAGCGCCAATTGCAAATTTTTACCTTTGAGTTCAGCGCGATAACCTACGCCAACAATTTGCAGTTTTTTTGTGAAGCCATCCGTGACTCCAACCACCATATTGTTAATCAAGGAACGATACAATCCATGAAGCGCACGATGATTCTTGTTGTCAGTAGGCCGGCTCACCTGAACCATATTTTTCTCGCTATCGTATTCAACCGTTATCGATGGGTTAAATTCCTGTTCTAACTTCAAATTCCCTTTTGAGACCTTAATGACATTATGCTCAATCTTTATATCTACGCCTTGTGGAATTTTGATTGGTTTTTTGCCAATTCGTGACAATTTTATACTCCTTTTACTATTTTTTTTACCAGATATAACACAAAACTTCACCACCCACACCGTACTCACGGGCTTCTCTGTCGGTCAAAACCCCTTTGGATGTGGAAAGAATAGCGATGCCAAGATTATTCAACACGCGAGGGATCTCATCAGATTTTACATATTTCCGAAGTCCTGGCCTGCTCACTTTTTTTAAAGCGCTGATTATGCTCTTTTCATCTTCATCATATTTAAGATAAATACGAATCAGACCCTGCTTGCCATCGTCGATCTTTATATAGCTTTTTATATATCGATAATCCAATAAAAGTTTTGTGATTTCCTCTTTCAATCCTGAAAAAGGAATATCGACTTTTGTATGTTTTGCCGATATAGCGTTTCTAATCCTGGTTAAATAATCGGCAACTGGATCAGTCATTGACATTGATTAATTCTCCGTTAAAATTTATATGATTCAAATTACCAACTTGATTTTACTACACCAGGAATCTGTCCTTCGAGAGCCAATTCCCTGAAGCAAATGCGGCAAATTCCAAATTTTCTGTAATAGCCACGAGGACGTCCGCATCTGGAGCACCGGTTATATTCTCTCACCTGGTACTTTTTTTTCTTTTTGGCTTTTGCTATGAGCGCTTTCTTTGCCAAACTAACATCTCCTTGCTTAATTAATGAACTTGTTCTTCATTTCTTTTGATGAAAGGCATACCAAATTGTCCCAACAATTCAAGTCCCTCTTCATCGGTTTTGGCTGTTGTCACAATGGTAATGTTTAAGCCTCTTATTTTTTCAATTTTATCGTAATTGATTTCAGGAAAAACAATTTGTTCTTTGAAGCCTAAATTGTAATTTCCCCGACCATCCATTGATCGATCGGATAAACCACGAAAATCACGAACACGGGGAATAGCAATTTTGATCAGCCGTTCCAAAAATTCATACATATGCCAGCCGCGCAACGTCACGAAACACCCGATTGGCATTCCTGCGCGTAGCTTAAAATTCGAGATCGCTTTTTTGGCTTTTGTAATGGTAGGGCGTTGTCCCGAAATGACCATCAGTTCCTCCAAAGCCGTATCTAAAAATTTGCTATTTTCAATGGCCTCGCCAATCCCCATATTAATGACAATTTTTTCCAATCGAGGAACTTCCATGACATTTTTATAGCTAAATTTTTTCGTCAGATGGGGAATAATTTCAGCGCGATACGTTTTCAATAATGTTGGAAAATATTCCATTTTCATGCCTATTTTACTAAATTAAATACTATTTATACTGATTTGGGAACCAGCATTTCACCACATTTTTTACAGTACCGAAATCTCTTTGTTGTTTTTTTCGTTTTATCCTCAACGGCTTTCATGCCGGTTTTTGTTAAGTTACTGCATTTCGGACATAAAACCATGGCATTGGACGCGTGAATCGGCGCTTCCTTTTCAATAATGCCACCCTGGGGCATTTTTTGATTCGGTTTTGTGTGATGCTTTACAAAATTGACGCCTTCCACAATAATTTTTTTTTGTTCAGGAAACACTTTTAGTACTCGTCCCTGTTTGCCTTTATCATCGCCTGATACTACTTGAATCATGTCATCTTTCTTGATATGCATTTTTGCTCCAAAAATATTTTATAAAACTTCGGGTGCTAATGAAACAATTTTCATAAATTGTTGTTCTCGCAATTCTCGTGCTACCGGACCAAAGATGCGTGTACCTTTCGGTTCTTTCTGTTCGTTTATTAATACAGCAGCATTTTCATCAAAACGGATATAGGAGCCATCGTTGCGACCGATTTCTTTTTTTGTGCGAACCACAACTGCCTTGCTGATATCTCCTTTTTTCACGGCTCCCCCGGGAATGGCAGATTTGACGCTGACAACGATAATATCACCCACGCGAGCGTACCGTCGTTTAGAACCGCCCAGAACCCGAATACAACTGACTTTCTTTGCACCTGTATTGTCAGCCACATTCAATTTCGAATATTCTTGAATCATGGTTTAACTTTTGCTCCTTAAATTCTGCAGCTTGCAATGTTCGTATATTACTATTTGGCTCTTTCGACTACTTCAACTAAACGCCATCTCTTCCGTCGGCTTAATGGACGAGTTTCCATGATCATAACTGTATCGCCAACATGACTATCATTCTTTTCATCATGAGCCATAAATTTGCTCGTTTTCTTAATGAACTTACCATAAAGAGAATGTCTTACATATCGTTCCACGACCACGACACGACTCTTATCCATTTTGTCACTTAACACCTGACCGACTTTAACTTTGCGATTTCCTCGCTTAGTCATATTCTTTATCTCCAAATTATATATTGTTAACTACGAGATTTTCTAATTCCCAATTCATACTCATGCAGCACCGTTTTCAAACGCGCTATATCTTTGCGCAGGGTTCGAATGCGCAATGGATTATCCAACTGATGCGTTGCATGCTGGAATTTTAAATTCTGCAATTCTTCTTGTGAGTCTTCAAGGCGTTGCTTTATCTCAGCCTCAGATAATTGAATGATCTCATCAACTTTCATTATTTATACTCCAAAATCAGATCTCGATACAAATTTTGTCTTAATCGGCAATTTATGAGAAGCGAGACGAATTGCTTCCTGGGCCTGCTCTTCGTTGACCCCTTCAATTTCGAACAAAATGCGTCCGGGTTTTACCACGGCAACCCAAAATTCCGGCGCGCCTTTACCTTTTCCCATTCTCGTTTCCGCAGGCTTGGAAGTCGCAGGTTTATCTGGAAAGATTCGAATCCAAACTCTTCCGCCACGTTTGATATATCGCGTCATGGCAATACGGGCAGCTTCAATCTGTCGGCTGGTGATCCAGGCTGGTTCCAGCGCTTTCAGTCCGTATTGGCCGAATAAAACTTTCGAACCGCGGTATGCTTTTCCCTTCATTCTACCGCGTTGTTGTTTACGATATTTTGTTCTCTTTGGCATTAACATGATATTTTTTCCTCAGCAAAAAACTATTAAATTGATGTATCGAATTTCTCGCCTTTACAAATCCAGACTTTTACGCCAATGATACCATAGGTTGTTTTGGCAACCGTATTCGCATAATCTATATTCGCACGCAGCGTATGAAGCGGAATTCTTCCTTCTTTATATTGCTCTGTTCGTGCCATTTCAGCCCCACCGAGTCGTCCGGCACAACAAATTTTCACACCTTCAGCTCCCATTCTCATGGACGACATAATTGCTTTTTTCATGGCGCGTCTAAAACTTATTTTAGACTCTAACTGGTTGGCAACATTCCGGGCAACCAGATAAGCATCCAGTTCGGGGCGTTTAATTTCTTCGATATTTAACTGAACATCTTTTTTGGTGATGCGCTGCAACTCAACTTTCAGTTTATCAACTTCTGCCCCTTTTCGGCCAATCACAATGCCTGGTCGAGCGGTATAAATTGACAGCGTAATTTTTTTCGCAGTTCTTTCAATGCCAATTTTAGAAATTCCAGCATGTTCGAGTCGAGCACGTACATATTTTCTGATCTTGAGATCTTCGCTCAATTTATCTGCGAAATTTCTTTCATCAAACCAATTTGAATCCCAGGTTCGATTGATACCCAACCTAAGACCAACGGGATTTACTTTCTGTCCCAAATGTTCCTCCTCATGCTAAGCTTCATCTTCTAATTCTGCGACTTTAATGGTAATATGACTGGTTCGTTTGCGAATTCTCACGGCTCTCCCCATTGAAGCAGCCCGGAATCGACGCAACATAACGCCACCATCGACGCGAATTTCTTTCACGAATAATTCATCAGGATCTACTTTTGAACTCCCCTCCAGATTCAGCATGTTTGAAATTGCTGAACGTAATGTTTTCTCTAAAGGAATACACGCTGATTTACGGGTAAAGTGTAATATATCAAGCGCTTCAACAACATTTTTACCACGAATCATGTCGGCTACTTGCCGTACCTTGCGAGGGGACATTCGAATATATTTTGCAACCGCTTTCGATTCCATTTATTAATCTCCATTAAGGCTAATATTTGCTTTTTTTGAATCTCTTTTTTACCGAACTCTACTTTTCTTATCGCCTTTGCCAGCATGACCGCGGAAAGTACGAGTTAAAGCAAATTCGCCTAACTTATGCCCAACCATATTTTCACTTATAAATACAGGGATAAATTTATTTCCGTTATGTATCGCCAACGTATGTCCGACGAATTCCGGTGTAATCGTCGAGCGTCGTGCCCAGGTTTTAATGACTTTTTTCTGATTCGTTTCGTTCATGGCCTGTATTTTAGCAAGCAGTGACTCGTCTATATATGGGCCTTTTTTAATTGATCTTGCCATAATTTCTCAACCTATTTTTTCTTTCTTTTTTTAATAATTAATGAATCAGAATTTTTCTTTCTTCGTGTCTTTTTACCTTTGGCTAATTGCCCCCAGGGAGAACAGGGATGCCTCCCGCCAGATGCTTTTCCTTCTCCACCACCCATAGGATGGTCGATGGGGTTCATTGCCACACCGCGAACTTTTGGCCGTTTGCCCAGCCATCTGCTTTTACCGGCCTTGCCGATGTTGATGTTTTCGTATTCGGTGTTGCCGACCTGACCCAAGGTAGCCCGACATTCTAATAACACCATTCTCACCTCGCCGGAAGGAAGTTTTATCTGGGCATATTTTCCTTCTTTGGCCACTAATTGAGCATACGATCCGGCGCTTCTCGCTAACTGACCTCCTTTGCCGACTTTCAGTTCTATGTTATGAACTGTCGATCCAAGGGGGATGTTTTTAAAAGGTAAGTTATTACCAACTTTAATTTCTGTTTTTTCGCCAGATACGACTTTATCACCGACTTTGAGGCCGATCGGGGCTAATATATACCGTTTTTCTCCATCTGCATAGTTCAGCAACGCAATCCGCGCAGATCGGTTCGGGTCATATTCTATCGCAGCCACACGCGCCGGGACATCCATTTTATTGCGCTTGAAATCGATAATTCGATAGGAGCGCTTGTGACCACCGCCGCGATGACGGCTCGTAATTCTACCCGAACTATTGCGGCCGCCGGATTTCTTCAACGAAACCACGAGCGATCTCTCCGGCTTGATTTTCGTCACATCTTCAAATGTAGAAACAGTTTTGAACCGCAAAGATGGAGTTTTTGGTTTAAATGATTTTACTGCCATTTCAATTCTCCAAAACCATACACACTAAAAATCTAATTAAGCACCTTCAAAGAAATTAATTGAATCACCTTCTCGCAGGGTCACAATTGCCTTTTTCCAATCAGGACGTTTCCCGCGCGTAATCCCGCGTCGCGTATTTCTTTGCTTTGATTTTCCTTTTACGTTGAAAATATGAACATCTTTCACCGTGACATCAAAGCGTTCCTGGACTGCCTTCTTTACCTCTATCTTGTTGGCATCTTTTTGAACTTTGAAGGCATATTTCCCGATACTTTCCTGAAGTTTCAACATTTTCTCAGTCAGTATGGGACGAATCAATATTGTCTGTTCGTTCATCATAGAGTACAAACCTCTGAAATTTTTTCAAGTGCATTATGCTGAATTAATAGCACATGGCAATTTAAAATATCATGCGTCGATGCGTCGTTTGCAAGTCGAATGGTAAGGTTGGGAATATTTCTTCCTGCCCTCAGAGTTGTCGAATCATTTTCAGTTGTAAGTAGAAGTACTTTTTTTTCATTGATATTGAGATTTTTCAGAATTTGAAACATCTCTCTTGTTTTGGCATTTTCAATCTGGAAATCTTCAACAAGCATCACTTCTTCCTGTCTGGCTTTGTAAGTGTATGCTGAGCTCCTGGCAATCTTTTTCATTTTTTTAGTGATTTTCATCTTCAAATCTCTCGGGTTAGGGCCGAATATACGTCCACCACCAACCCAAATTGGAGATCGATTGGTACCAGCGCGTGCAGTTCCTCTCCCCTTCTGGCGCCATGGTTTTCGTCCACCACCTCTAACCGCGCTGCGATTTTTTGTAGCCGCATTGCCCTGACGTTTGTTCGTCATATACGCTCGCACATCCTGATAAATCAGGTGGTCGTTTGGCTCAATATCAAAAACCTCTTTGGGAAGCTCTACAGAATTTCCTGAAGAAATACCATCGATTTTATATACTTCTAATTCCATATTATATATCCACTTATGCTATTAATATTATGCTAAACCGCTTGTTTTCTGATAACGACAATGCTCTTTAAAGAACCAGGTACCGGTCCTTTCACCATTATTAAATTTTTCTCAGGATCGACTTTAACGACTTTTACGTTCTTAGTCGTTACGTTATTTCCGCCCATGCGGCCGGACATTCGAATTCCTTTCATAACCCGAGAGGGGTAGGAGGACTGTCCAATCGATCCTGGAGAACGGAACCTATCACTTTGACCGTGTGTTTTCGGACCTCCGCTAAAACCATGACGCTTCATGGTACCAGCAAAGCCTTTTCCTTTTGATACCCCAGCAACAAATACTGTATCGCCTTCGGAAAAAATATCGACTTTTACTTCAGTTCCCAATTTGACATTCGAGTCAGCGTCGACTGTTTTAAACTCTTTTAAGACTCGCAGAGGTTTTACTTTCGCTTTTTTGAAATGACCTAACAATGGCTTGGTTGTAATTTTCTCGCGTTTTTCTTCAAATCCCAACTGCACTGCGTTATAACCATGAGTTTCCTTTTTCCGGATTTCAGTGACATAACAGGGACCCGCTTCAATTACTGTTACAACAATATTCTGTCCAGTCTCATCAAAAAGCCTGGTCATTCCAAGTTTTTTACCAATTAAACCGTTCATTTTCTCTTCATTATGTTTTATTCAAGACTTGCTCTTCGGGAATTCGTTCGATTATATTTCCCGCGAATTAGTAAATGGCCGACAAAAAATTCTCTGACTAATTGTCGTGCGATCATACTTTAATTTCTACATCGACTCCAGCAGGTAATTCCAATTTCATCAGTGCGTCAACAGTTTTGGGATTACTATTCAAAATGTCAATTAACCGTTTATGAATTCTTGTTTCAAACTGTTCCCGCGATTTTTTATCCACATGGGGTGAGCGCAACACAGTATAGACGCTCCTTCGAGTTGGCAAAGGAATCGGGCCGGAAATATGGGCACCGGTCGCCTTTGCCGTTTTTATAATTTTATCTGTGGACTTATCTATCAGTCGATGGTCATAGGCTTTCAATTTAATACGAATTTTTTGTCCAGCCATTCTATAACTCCAGCATTAACAGTTGCTTTCAATCGTTCAAAGTTAAACTTATCTGTTTTTCTATTCAATAATTTGAGTCACAACACCAGCGCCCACTGTTCGGCCGCCTTCTCGAATTGCAAATCGCAATCCTTCTTCCATGGCGATCGGGGTGATCAGCTCCACATCCATATTGATATTATCACCTGGCATCACCATCTCAACACCTTCAGGCATCGCGATCGATCCGGTCACATCCGTTGTTCGGAAGTAAAACTGGGGACGGTAGCCATTGAAAAACGGTGTGTGTCGGCCACCCTCTTCCTTGGTCAGCACGTAAACCTCGCCCTTGAATTTCGTATGGGGATTGATGCTGCCAACCGCTGAAACAACCTGACCGCGTTCCAACTCTTCTTTGTCTACGCCGCGAAGCAATAAACCAACGTTATCACCGGCCTGGCCTTCGTCTAAAAGCTTGCGGAACATCTCTACGCCTGTGCACACCGTCTTGCGACGTGTGCCAAGACCCACGATCTCAACTTCATTGCCAACATGGATTATACCGCGTTCCACTCGGCCTGTACCAACAGTGCCACGACCCGTGATGGAAAATACATCTTCAACTGGCATCAGAAACGGTTTGTCCGTGGCGCGTTCCGGCGTCGGAATATAAGCATCCACGGCATCCAGCAATTCCTGTATCGATTCCCATTCAGAGCCTGTGAAATCTCCTGACACTCCTTTTTCCATCGCTTGAAGCGCGCTGCCCTTGATGATTGGAATCTCATCGCCGGGGAATTCGTACTGGCTCAGCAATTCACGAAGTTCCAGTTCCACCAATTCAAGTAATTCGGGATCGTCAACCTGGTCGGTCTTGTTCATGTAAACGACGATCGACGGTACGTTCACCTGACGGGCCAGAAGAATGTGCTCGCGCGTCTGAGGCATGGGGCCGTCTGCTGCAGATACCACCAGAATCGATCCATCCATCTGCGCCGCACCCGTGATCATGTTCTTGATATAATCCGCGTGACCAGGACAGTCCACGTGAGCATAGTGACGCTTGTCTGTCTCGTATTCCACGTGCGCTGTGTTGATCGTTATACCGCGCGCTTTCTCTTCAGGCGCATTGTCGATCTCATCGTATTTCTTTATGCTTGCCTGACCTTTGTTGGCTAAGTACATGGTCATCGCCGCTGTCAGTGTCGTCTTGCCATGATCTACATGACCTATCGTCCCTATATTTACATGCGGCTTCGTCCGCTCAAATTTTGCCTTCGCCATGATTTAATACCTCCATTATTAAGGTCTTTTAATTTCTTCTTTTCTTTAACTTTTCACCTAACTTCCACCGAACATCTGGTTTGTTATTTCATCAGGAAGTCGCTCATAATGTAAAAACTGCATTGAATGTGTCGCTCTTCCCTGGGTCAATGACCGCAGTGTAGTTGTATATCCAAACATTTGACTCAGTGGTACAGTCGCTGTTACAACCTGTAAATTCTTTCTCGCCAGAATGTCTTTAATTCTTCCGCGCTTTGCATTCAAGAAATTTACCACTTCTCCCAAATACTCTTCCGGCACTGTAATTTCAACTTTCATTATCGGTTCCAGAAGAATGGAGCCGGCATTTTCTGCAGCATGTCGAAATGCGATGGAACTCGCGATTTTGAATGCAACCTCGGTAGCCTCTTCTTCTTCATATTCACCGTCGATTAGAGCGACTTTCACATCAATTACAGGATACCCCAAAAGTACTCCGCCAAGCATGGCTTCTTTTACACCCTTAATAATCGGATGAATATAAAGGTCGGGAATTTTTTCCGGCAAAACTTTGTTAACAAATTCGAATCCTTTTCCAGATTCATTTGGCTCTATTTCCAATTTTACCACTGCATACTGATTTTTGCCGGCGATTTGTTTCATGAATCGCCCTTCAGCCCGAACCGATTTGGTAATTGATTCTTTATAAGCAACCTGAGGTTTACCAACATTTGCATGGACTCGAAATTCTCGGGTGAGTCGATCAACCAGGATATCCAAGTGAAGTTCCCCCATACCGGAGATGATCGTTTGTCCGGTTTCTTCGTCCTGTCTTACCACAAATGTGGGATCTTCATCAGCCAGTCTGCTCAGCGAATCGGATAATTTTTCCTGGTCAGCTTTTGTTTTTGGCTCGATTGCGATGGACACAACAGGTTCGGGAAATTCCATACTCTCCAGGACGATGGGATGCTTATCCACGCACAGGGTATCTCCTGTCTTAGTCGCCCTGAACCCGGCGATAGCAACTATCTCACCAGCACTGATTTCTTTTAAATCTTCGCGTTTATTTGAAGACATTCTCAATATTCTGTTTATTCGCTCGCGCTTCCCTGTATTGGAGTTATAGACACTTTGTCCCAATCGGGCATTTCCGGAATAAACTCGGATGAATGTCAACTTATCGACGAACGGATCTGCGGCTATTTTGAAAGCCAATGCGCTGAAATGCTCGTCTTCTGACGCGACTCTGCTTTCCTCCCGATTTGTTTTCGGATTAATACCTTTTATGGGAGGAACATCCAAAGGTGAAGGTAAATAGTCTTTTATTGCATCCAGCAACGGTTGCATGCCAGAATTTTTTAAAGCTGAACCACAAAGAACAGGTGTCACTTTGACACTTAAGGTTGCTTTACGCAACGCACTATATATTTCATTTTCGTCGATGGCGATACCATCGATAAATTTTTCAATAATGCCATCATCAAATTCGGAGAGAATCTCAATCATCTGATTGCGATATTTATCTGCAATTTCCTGATGATCCGCGGGGATTTCATGCTCTTCAATCCGCGCTCCCAGCGATGTCTGATCAAAGGTCAGGTATTTCATTTTGACCAGGTCTATAATCCCTTTGTATTGATCACCTTCTCCGACTGGAATTTGAATTGGAAGCGGGCGCGCTGCAAGATGAGTTTTTATCATATTCACTGCATTGTAAAAATCTGCGCCAATTCTATCGAGTTTGTTAATGAACGAAATTCTCGGGATTTTGTAACGATCTGCCTGTCGCCAGACAGTTTCCGATTGTGGCTCAACACCACCCACTGCACAAAAAATTGCTACTGCACCATCCAAAACTCGCAGCGATCTTTCAACCTCCACTGTAAAATCCACATGCCCGGGAGTGTCGATTATATTGATCTGAACATCTTTCCAACTGCAATTAATGGCAGCAGCAGTTATGGTGATACCCCTTTCTTTCTCCTGCTCCATCCAGTCCATTGTTGCGGTGCCATCATCCACTTCGCCGATCCTGTGAACCTTTCCCGAGTAGAACAGAATCCGTTCTGTGGAGGTCGTTTTCCCCGCATCAATGTGAGCCATGATGCCAATATTTCGTATATGCTCAAGTTTTACTTTTTTTGACATAAAAAACTCCACCGAACAAATTAGAGAGAATCAACCTTTCTTTATTCCTCCCTAAAGCAGTGGAGAAGAATAGCAATTGATTTTTTTCAGGTTAAATGAAAAGTTATTTAATCAGGTTACTATTTTTACCATCTAAAGTGTGCAAAAGCTTTATTTGCCTCAGCCATTTTATGCGTATCTTCACGCTTTTTAATGGATGGTCCCTCATTTTTCGAAGCAGAAATCAATTCAGCGGCAAGTTTCTCTGCCATAGTATTTTCATTACGAGCTTTTGCGTATCCTACAACCCACCTGATTGCTAAAGCTTGTCGTCGATTCTCTTTGACTTCTACAGGTACCTGGTATGTTGCGCCGCCAACTCGTCTCGATTTAACCTCAAGAATTGGCTTTACATTTTCCAGGGCTTTTTGAAATACGTCTAATCCATTTTTGCCGGTTTTTGATTCCATGATATCAACAGCATCGTAAAAGATTTTTTCTGCAATGCTTTTTTTACCGCGCGTCATCAAGCCATTGATGAATTTGGTAACCACAATACTATTGAATTTTGGATCGGGCAAAATTTCTCGTGCTACTACTTTTTTTCTTCTTGGCATAGCTACATTCAGGTTTATTGATATAAAATTTAGCTCTTTTTCTTCTTAGTACCGTATTTAGATCGTCCTTGAGACCGGTCTTGTACACCAGCGGTATCTAATACTCCACGAATTATATGGTAACGAACGCCGGGCAGATCCTTGACACGCCCGCCGCGTATGAGTACGATTGAATGCTCCTGCAGGTTATGACCCTCGCCGGGAATATAGGCTGTCACTTCAAATTGATTCGACAAACGAACCCTGGCAACTTTTCTGAGCGCAGAATTCGGCTTTTTGGGCGTGGTCGTATAAACCCTCGTGCAAACCCCCCTTTTTTGTGGAGAGCCGGCAAGCGCAGGTGCAGACGTTTTTTTCTTGACCTGTTTTCTACCTTTTCTAACTAACTGATTAATCGTTGGCAATGTCCATCTCCATTTTTTCTACAAAGCCTTAAATATAAAGAAAATATTTTTAAATAGCAATATTTTTTTTTGATATTTATCACTTTTTTTATATCATTTACGGCTCAATGCTTTCTTCAAGAACCTTTTCCTGATCATTTATGCCAGTTTCCTGCTCTTCGGATTCTTCAAATTCAGGACTATACACCTTGATACCCTTGTATTTGTTCAATCCGGTACCGGCTGGAATTAAGTGCCCCATAACCACATTCTCCTTCAACCCTCTCAGGTAATCAATTTTGCCTTCTATGGAAGCGTCGGTCAAAACCCGGGTCGTTTCCTGGAAGGAAGCTGCTGAAATAAAGCTTTCTGTTGTCAAAGAAGCCTTGGTAATACCGAGCAGCAATGGCTGAAAGCTCGCCGGTTTGGCCGGCCGTGATTTCGCAGGTGTTTTTTTCGCTTTAATCAATTTTTGATTTGTCAATTCGAATTCTTTACGTTCGAGCAGTTGATTAACCTTGAAATCTGAATCCCCTGCTTCAACAACAACAACCTTGCTACGAACCTTATTGTTCTCATCCTGGAAAATCAACCGATCCACCTGATCACCGGGCAGGTAAAATGTATCGCCGGCATCTTCGATTCTCACTTTCTGGAGCATCTGGCGCACAATTACTTCAATGTGTTTATCATTGATTCTCACGCCCTGTAAACGATACACTTCCTGGATTTCGTTCACCAGATATTCCTGCACTTTGTTTGCACCCATAATATTAAGAATATCATGCGGCGCAACTGATCCTTCACATAATTTTTCACCGGCAACGACGTAGTCGTTATCGTGAACCAGAATATGCTTTCCATACGGGATCTGGTAATTTTTCTCTTCCTGGCCATCCCGCGAAGTTACGGTGACTTTTCTGACGCCCCGCCGTATCTCACCAAATTTCACTTTGCCATCAATTTCGCTGACAATTGCCGGAGATTTGGGACGACGAGCTTCAAAAAGCTCTGCCACTCGCGGCAGACCACCGGTAATATCACGCGTTTTGGAAATTTCCCGGGGTATTTTCACAAGCGGGTCACCCGCTTTTACTTTATCACCGTTTTTCACCTGAATGGAAGAGCGCGTCGGTAAAATGTACGAACTGAGTTCATTTCCCTCATCATCCAGCAATTTGATCTGGGGACTGAGGCTCCTGTTTCGCGATTCAATGACAACCCGCTGGCGCAAGCCTGTGGCCTCATCGGCCTCTTCACGGTACGTTACATTTTCGATAATGTCCACAAATTCTACCTGTCCCGAATGGAAAGACAGAATTCCCGTGATATAGGGATCCCAACGGAACAGCACTTCCCCGCGTTTCACGTCAGTGTTATCACTCACCAAAATTTCAGAACCGTATGGCACGATATAAACTGATAGAATGCGATTGTCTTCATCCATTAATTTAATTTTTCCATTTCGAGCAATAGCAATGGAATAGCCGTCTTCCCGATCGACATACTTCAGGTTCTCGTAAACAACTTTACCATCTTGTTTGGCCGTGGCCTGAGATTGGGCTGCAATACGCGCTGCGGTTCCACCGATGTGAAATGTTCGCAGCGTTAACTGAGTACCGGGTTCACCGATGGATTGCGCTGCCATAACACCCACAGATTCTCCATTGCCGACCAGTTTTCCCGTTGCCAAATTTCTACCATAACATAAAGAACATACACCGCGCTTGGACTCACAGGTCAACACGGAACGAATATTAACATTTTCAATTCCTGAATCGTAAATCTGGTCAGCCTTGTCTTCATTGATAAGGTCGCCGGCTTCGACCAGCACATTTCCCTGCTCATCGAATACATCTTCGGCAGAGACACGGCCGAGAATGCGATCCCGCAAGGGCTCAATAACTTCTTCGCCTTCTTTCAAGTCGCCAATTCTCAGACCCAAAATGGTGCCACAGTCTTTTTCAGTGATTATCACATCCTGAGCAACATCCACCAGTCTTCGGGTCAGATATCCTGCGTCTGCGGTCTTTAATGCGGTGTCGGCCAAACCTTTTCGCGCACCGTGAGTGGAGATGAAGTATTCCAAAACCGACAAACCTTCTTTAAAATTGGACTTGATCGGGTTCTCGATAATTTCGCCCATCTCACCGGTCATTTTCTTTTGCGGTTTCGCCATCAATCCACGCATGGCTGCCAACTGTCGAATCTGTTCGCGGGAACCTCGCGCGCCGGAATCGGCCATCATATAAATGGGATTGAATCCACTCTGATTTTTCTTCAATTTTTCCCACATCGTCTCAGCGACATCACTGGTGGTGTGGGTCCAAATATCAATTATTTTATTATATCGCTCACCATCGGTAATGATTCTGTTTTCATACTGCTTGATTATCTTTTCAACTTGGGAAATAGAGTTATCCAGAATGACCGGTTTTTCTTCCGGCGTGATAACATCATCCATTCCAATGGTAATACCACCTTTCATCGCATAATAAAAACCCAGTTGTTTGATATCATCGAGAAAGATAGCCGTTTTATAATTGCCAAGTTTGCTGTAAACATTGGCAACAATATCTTCTACTCGTTTTTTGGTGAGTAATTCATTCACAAACTCAATTTCTTTTGGAAGTATTTGGTTGAACAAAATCCGACCTGTGGTTGTTTCAACCATTTTATTATTGATTCTCACCTTGATCTTCGTATGCAGACCCACGGCTCCATTTTCATAAGCTAATACAACTTCGTTGGGGGATGAAAATATCTTTCCCTCACCGATATCGCCGAGCCTGGTTTTTGTGAGATAATAACAGCCTAACACAATGTCCTGGCTGGGCACGGCAACCGGTCTGCCATTTGCCGGCGATAAAATATTGTGGGTCGAAAGCATAAGGACTTTTGTTTCGACCTGTGCAAAAAATGACAATGGAATATGAACCGCCATTTGATCGCCATCGAAATCAGCATTAAATGCTGCACATACAAGGGGATGAACCTGAATTGCCTTTCCTTCGATGAGGACCGGCTGAAAAGCCTGAATTCCCAGGCGATGAAGCGTTGGCGCACGGTTGAGCAGGATGGGATGATCTTCTATAATTTCCTCCAGAATCTCCCACACTTCGCTCCCGCGTTTTTCAACCATTTTTTTCGCGCTCTTCACCGTTTTAACAAGTCCTCGCGCAACGAGCTTACGAATGACGAACGGCTTGAATAGTTCCAGCGCCATTTCTTTGGGTAAACCGCATTCGTGCATCTTCAACTCAGGGCCAACCACAATCACAGAACGTCCTGAATAGTCAATACGTTTTCCAAGGAGGTTCTGACGGAAACGACCCTGTTTTCCTCGAAGCATGTCGGACAAAGATTTCAGTGCCCGGTTTCCATCCGACCGAACCGCCGCAGTTTTACGCCCGTTATCGAAAAGCGAATCCACAGCTTCCTGAAGCATGCGTTTTTCATTTCGAAGAATTACCTCAGGCGCCTTTATCTCTAAAAGCTTTTTCAATCGATTATTACGGATGATGACACGTCTGTACAAATCGTTCAAGTCTGATGTGGCGAATCGGCCGCCTTCCAGCGGCACCAAAGGACGCAGTTCCGGGGGAATCACCGGAATAACGGTCATCACCATCCAATCGGCTTTGTTTTCTTTATGAAATTTACTGCGTTTGAACGCTTCAATTACCTTCAAGCGTTTCAGTGCTTCGGTTTTTCGTTGAATCGACGAATCCACCTGGCTCTGATGACGCAATTCCTCGGATACCTGTTCAATATCCGTGCTTCGAAGCAATTCTAATACAGCTTCACCGCCGATTTTAACAACAAACCGTTCACTTTCATCTTCGGTATCCTCGGTCACTTCCGGGTACTCACTGATAATACCGAAGTATTCTTCCTCGCTGATCAGTTCTTTCGCTTTTAATCCGCTCTTCCCTGGTTGTATCACAACATAGGATTCGTAGTAGATTATTTTTTCCAGATCGGACATGCTCATGCCAAGGATATATCCAATCTTGGAAGGAAGTGACTTCCAGTACCAGATATGAACCACGGGGACCGCCAGTGTAATATGGCCCATTCGCTCTCGGCGAACGCTTTTCATGGTAACTTCTACGCCACAGCGGTCACAAATGATTCCTTTATATCGTATTCGTTTGTACTTTCCACAATGACATTCCCAATCGCGTACCGGTCCAAATATTTTCTCACAAAAAAGCCCGTCTTTTTCAGGCTTAAAGGAGCGGTAGTTAATTGTTTCCGGCTTTGTAACCTCTCCATGCGAACGTTCTAAAATTTTGTCCGGCGATGAAAGGTTGATTGATATTGCCGTAAAATTTGATTTGCTTGTCATATCTTGTTTTGTTGACAGCATATAGGGAACACCTCCCAAATGGAAATTAATTCTTTGGGAATTATATTTATTTTAATGATGTCATAGACAATAAATTGAGCGTGAGTATGTGCAAAAACAGAGGATTTACAACCCTATTTTCTGCCTATGAAATCAACTTATTCCGCTTTGACCCAGTGAATTGATATGTCGATCTATGTTCATTTGTCCAATATATCCAGCAGTTCAACATCGAGTCCCAATCCCATTAATTCCCGAATCAACACGTTGAATGATTCGGGCAGACCGGGATCGGGCAATGTATCGCCTTTTACAATCGCCTCGTAAACCTTTGAGCGACCCCGCACATCATCCGACTTGACAGTTAATATTTCCTGCAATGTATGAGCCGCACCATAAGCTTCCAATGCCCAGACTTCCATCTCTCCAAACCGCTGCCCACCAAACTGCGCCTTTCCTCCGAGCGGCTGCTGGGTGATGAGCGAATATGGACCAATGGAACGAGCATGAATTTTATCTTCTACGAGATGCGAAAGTTTCATTATATATATATAACCAACCGTGACTTCGGCATCGAATTTCTCTCCTGTTTGGCCATCATAGAGAATGCTTTTTCCGCTTACCGGCAGGTTGGCTTTTTTCATTTCAGCTTGAATTTCTTCATATTCAGCGCCATCAAAAACCGGGGTGGCATAGATCACGTCCAATATTTTTGCGGCCCAACCCAGATTGGTTTCCATAATCTGCCCCAGGTTCATTCGGGATGGTACGCCCAGAGGATTCAGCACGATATCAACCGGCGTGCCGTCTGGCATAAATGGCATATCTTCCATGGGGACGATCCTTGCGACAACGCCTTTGTTTCCATGACGTCCGGCCATTTTATCACCGACCATCAGTTTTCGTTTTTTAGCCACGTACACTTTTGCCAATTGAACAATTCCCGGTGGCAGTTCATCGCCCACTGTAATCTTGAATTTCTTCAATTCATATTCTTCATTCAGTGACGCGAGACGTTCGTAATATTTTTCCAATATTTCGCTGATCAATTGATTCCTTTCCTCGTCTTCCACCAGTGGTTTGGTCAAATCAAGGATATCGAAATCAACATCTTCCATCACTTCTTTTTTGAGCAGGGCTTTTGCCCGGATGACGACCTTGCCGGTTTCCAAATCGCGAATACCGGCAGACAATTGTCCGTCCAGCACTTTAACCAACTTGCTGTCGCGCATCTTTCGAATTCTTGTTTTTTCAGCGCTTAGCCAGGCATCGAGTTCCTCGACCTTTTTCTTGTCCTGGCGTTTTGTTTTAGCATCTCTTTTCTTTCTGGAGAAAAGCTTGGTGTCGATGACGATTCCTTTTAAACCGGTCGACGCTTTCAGCGATGCATCTTTTACATCTCCTGCCTTTTCTCCAAATATTGCTTTTAATAATTTTTCTTCAGGGGTTGGATCTGTTTCACCTTTTGGCGTTACTTTACCAACCAGGATATCGCCTTCTTTTACTTCTGCGCCAACGCGGACAATACCATTTTCGTCCAGGTCTTTTGTTGCTTCTTCACTTATATTCGGAATTTCTCTTGTTAATTCTTCTTCACCCCGTTTGGTATCGCGAACTTGGAGTTCAAATTCTTCGATATGAATTGAGGTGTAAACATCATCCTGAACACATCGTTCTGAAATAACAATCGCATCTTCAAAATTATAGCCGCGCCAGGGCATAAAGGCGACCAGCACATTCTTTCCAAGCGCAAGTTCTCCACCTTGCGTTGCGCATCCATCTGCTAACACGTCACCGGTTTTTACCCGGTCACCCTCTTTGACAATAGGTATCTGATTGATGCAGGTGTCCTGGTTCGTTCGCATGAATTTGGTCAGTGGGTACACCGTTTTCTCATCAGATTCAAAATCGAGAAGTGCTTCCAGGTCCAGTTCTTCTGACATTTCTATCTCCTCACTGCGAACGACAATTTCATCGGAGGACACTTTTTCAACAATGCCATCAGTTTCGCTGGTAATAAGCGCTCGTGAATCTTGAGCCACCTTACCCTCAAGACCAGTTCCAACAATTGGAGTTTCAGGTTGTAGCAGTGGTACGGATTGCCGTTGCATATTGGATCCCATCAATGCCCGGTTCGCATCATCATGTTCCAGAAACGGGATAAGGGATGCAGCGGCAGATACCATTTGTGTCGGAGAAACGTCCATATAGTCAACCATTTCCGGCGACACTAACGGGAAATCACCTCGAAATCGCACCTGTACTTTTTCATTGATAAATCTTCCCTTTTCGTCCAATGGTGCGTTGGCCTGGGCAATTCGTAATTGTTCCTCATCGTCGGCAGACAGATAGTGAATTTCTTCGGTCACCTTCCCGTCAACAACTTTGCGATAGGGCGTTTCAATGAATCCCAACTGATTGATTCGGGCAAAGGTTGTTAATGAAGAAATGAGACCAATATTTGGACCTTCAGGCGTTTCAATGGGACAGAGACGGCCGTAGTGTGTATAATGCACATCACGAACTTCGAAGCCTGCTCTTTCCCGCGTTAGACCCCCGGGTCCCAGGGCAGAAAGACGACGCTTATGTGTCATTTCCGCCAAAGGATTGGTCTGATCCATGAACTGTGATAACTGACTGGTGCCGAAAAATGTATTGATAACAGACAGAATGGTTCGTGCGTTAATCAAATCCTGCGGCGTAAGATTCTCATTTTCCCGAAGATTCATGCGCTCTTTCACTGTCCGAGCCATACGAGATAAACCAACACTCATCTGAGCGCCTAACTGTTCGCCCACAGTTTTGATGCGTCGATTCCCCAGATGATCGATATCGTCTGAAGTACGTTTACCATTCCTTAAATCAAGCAGATATTTGATGATTGAAACAATATCTTCCTTTGTCAAAACCGTCAAATCCAGATCGATGTCCTGACTTAATTTTTTGTTCAATCGATAGCGTCCCACCTGACCCAGATCATATCGTTTGGGATTGAAGAACAACCGATCGACCAGACTTCTTGCTGTTTCAAGATCAGGCGCATCACCTGAACGCAATTGACGATAAATCAATTCCAGCGCTTCTTTTTCTGACTTTGACGGGTCTTTGTGAAGCGTGTTATTAATAACATCCGGACTGAGCGTCGCGCTTCTTTTAAGAAACTTGATTGAAGTAACATCTGTGTCTTTTTTAATTCGCTCCAGAACATCTTTTTCCAGAATTGAATTTTTTTCGACCAGAATTTCACCTGTTTCATAATCGATGATATCGAGTAGCACTGTCTGATCCAAAAACGAATCAATATTGGGATCATTAATATCGACTTCCTCGATAAGATCAAAAAGCTCGAACAATTGCTGATCAGTTGAAAAACCGAGAGCTCGCAGTAATGCGGTTACCGGAAATTTTTTCCGCCGGTCAATATAGACATACATGACATCATTGATATCCGTGAGGAATTCCAGCCATGACCCTCGCAACGGGATAATTCTCGCTGAAAATATCTTCGTGCCATTGGGATGTTTCATCTCGTCAAAGAACACACCTGGAGAACGGTGCAATTGGCTAACTATGATTCGTTCCGCACCGTTGATAATGAACGTTCCACGGTTTGTCATGACAGGGATGTTTCCCAAATACACGATTTGTTCAATTGTATCTGTTATCTCTTCTTCTTCGCTTTCAGGGTCTCTCACGGAAAGGCGCAATTTTGCTTTTAATGGCACAGAATATGTACCGCCCCTTTCCTGGCATTCTTTCAAATCGTATTTTGGTTTCTCGAGATAATATGATACAAATTCGAGAATGAAATTTTCCCGACTATCCACAATTGGAAAAATGCTGGTGAAAACAGCTTGCAGTCCTTTGTTTACTCGTTTATCAGGCGTCACATTGGCTTGTAAAAAGTCCTCAAATGACTCCAATTGAATATTGAGCAAATCCGGCAGGTCTGCAATTTTTACAATTTTGGAAAATGTTTTTCTTGGTTTTATTTTTGTTGACATGAAGAGATTAACCCCTTTCAACATCCACAGCTAAATTGGTCATAACATAAAAAATAATCTTCGAAACACGTTAATAATAATAGAATTAATTTAACAATGATTTCGAAGAATATTTAGAATCAAAGGAAGATATATTAGAATCAAGTAATTTACTTAATTTCTATTGTCGCACCGACCTCTTCGAATTTTTTCTTAATTTCTTCGGCTTCTTCCTTTGGAACAGCTTCTTTTACCGGCTTGGGAGCAGAATCAACCAGGTCTTTTGCTTCTTTCAAACCTAACGATGTAATCTCTCGGACTACCTTAATAACCTGAATTTTCTTGTCTCCAATAGCAGTGAGAACAGCGTCAAATTCGGTTTTTTCTTCTGCTTCTTCCTGAGCAGCGGCAGCGGGTGCACCTGCCATTGCCATGGGTGCCATGGCAGCAGCTTGAGCGGAAACTCCAAATTTATCTTCCAACTCTTTTATCAACTCAACCAGTTCGAGTACTGATAATTTTTCGATAGTTTCGACTATTTTGCCTACACCATTGCTACTTTTTTTGCTTGCAGATTTTTTTGCCGGAGTTTTTTTTGCAGCAGCTTTTTCCACTGTAGCTTTGCTCTCCTTTACATCAGACATTTCTAATCCTCCGTAATAAATTAAATTGTAAAAATACCACTATCAGCTTTCTTTTTGTTTTTTAATTTCGTTTAACACCACAACCGAAGCGGTTAACAGACCGTGAAGGACGTTTACCATACCTCTCAGGGGAGCTCCAAACATTCCCACTGTTTGTGCGATCACTTCCTCTTTGGAAGGTAATTTAGCAATTTCTTCAATTCGGTCTTTATCATACACCTGACCTTCAAAAACGCATGCTTTCAAACTGAGATTCTCGTTTTTCTTTCGAAAGTCAGTGAGTATTTTCGCTCCAATAATTGGATCTTCCCGGCTTATTGCTACTGCTGTCGGGCCTGTAAAATATTCATTCAAATCGTCCCAGCCAATCTCACTTGCAGAAATTTTTGCCAGGGTATTTTTAATGACCTTGAAATCAACTTTGACGTTGCGAAGTTGCGTCCGCAAGTCATTGATTTCTTCTACATTCAAGCCTTTGTAATCAGCTAAGTATACGCCATCGGAAGATGACAATGTATTAGCCAGTTCAGCGACTACTTTTTCTTTTTCTGGTTTCGCCATTTGTCTGTGTTCCTCAATCGCAAAGAATGTTTTCTTTTTATTTTAATTCATCCATTAACGCAGCTCGATCCAGCTTTATACTGGGCCCCATGGTCGTCGATAATGTTGCAGAACGAATATACTGTCCTTTTGATGATGCCGGCTTCAATCGCATAATCGTTTCGAGAAAGGCTTTAATATTCTCTTTAATCTGGGCTGCGCTGAAAGACGCCTTACCTGCCACCACGTGAAGATTACCATTCCGATCCACGCGGAAATCAATTCGTCCGGCTTTTATATCTTTGACCGCCTGTCCAACTTCCAAGGTTACCGTACCACTTTTGGGATTTGGCATCATTCCTTTGGGACCAAGAATTCGCCCCAGCTTTCCAACGGTGCTCATGGCATCCGGGGTGGCGATGATGACATCACAATCCAGCCATCCCTGTTGCAATTTTTCCACGTATTCATCTAATCCCACATAATCGGCGCCGGCTTCTTCGGCTTCCTTTTCTTTCCCTCCCTTTGTCAGCACCAACACTCTCACGGTTTTCCCAGTCCCATGGGGCAAGGCCACGGTTCCGCGCACCATCTGGTCGGCATGTCGGGGATCGACTCCCAGTCTTACGACCACATCGATTGTTTCATCAAATTTCGTTGAAGCCATGCTTTTCATCAGGTCGATTGCAGGTTCCAACTCGTAGGTTTTACTTTTATCGAGCTTTGCCACTTGTTCATTATATCGATTGCTTCTCTTCATACTATCTCCGTAAAAACAGATAATTTTCGTATAGAATTAACCCTCAACCGTAATGCCCATACTGCGTGCAGTTCCTTCGATCATTCTCATCGCCATTTCAACATCAAAAGCATTGAGGTCTTGCATTTTGGTTTCAGCGATTTCGCGGACCTGGGCTTTAGTCACCTTACCGACTTTGTTTCGATTCGGCTCGCCTGATCCTTTATCCAATCCTGCAGCTTTCTTCAATAGGATGGGCGCTGGTGGAGTCTTTGTGATAAACGTAAAAGACCGATCCCCGTAAACCGTGATGATTACTGGAATGATAAGTCCTTTTTTATCCTGTGTTCGAGCGTTAAACGCTTTGCAGAATTCCATGATATTCACACCATGCTGTCCGAGCGCCGGACCAACAGGTGGTGATGGTGTTGCATTACCAGCAGGAATCTGTAACTTGATTGATCCGATTACTTTCTTGGCCATTTAATTTTATTTCTCCAATTCTACTTGTAAAAAATCTAATTCTACAGGTGTCAGTTGATTGAACACACTCACCATAACCTTCACCTTCTTTTTTTCTTCATTAACTTCTTTAACAACGCCTGTGAAATCTGTAAAAGGGCCATCCGTCACTTTAATTGGGTCTCCAACTCTGAACGGAATGTCTAACAGTTCGCGATTCTTCAAATCATCCACACGTCCCATAATTCTCTTTATCTCATCGGGACGCAAAGGTTGAGGCTTGTTTTTGGAACCCAGAAAACTTGTCACCCCGGGGGTATTGGCAATGATATGGACTGTATCTTTGTCGACATCCATTTGGACCAAAATATACCCTGGAAAGAAGATCTTATTTTTCATCTTCTTTTTTCCATCCCGCATCTCTGTCACTTCTTCTGACGGGACAAGGATTTGTGGTATTTTGTCCTCAAGGCCCATCCGGGTTGCCTCGTTTTCAATGTAGGCTTTGACTTTATTTTCATGACCGGACAGGACATGAATCACGTACCATTTTTTTTCTTGTTCTTCCAACAGCCCCTCTAACTACTACGTTTAATTCAAATCAAAATATGAAGTTTAACAACCCTTCTAATACTTTATCTGTTATCCAGATAAAAATAGTGATCACCAGAGTCAAAGCGATAACGATAAGTGTCGTTCCTTTCAATTCCTCACGAGTCGGCCAACTAACCTTAGACATTTCCTGTCTAACTTCCTGCAAAAATTTGTTTATTTTTCGGAACATTAAATTTTATGACTCCAACAGAATGTTTAAATTAACCAAAAATTAGCAGGCCAGGAGGGATTCGAACCCCCATCACCCGGTTTTGGAGACCGGTGCTCTAGCCGTTAGAGCTACTGGCCTAACCTGTTTATCGTGTTTCCTTATGAACTGTATGTTTGTCACAAAAACGACAATATTTTTTAAATTCAACTCGTCCTGAATGCTTTCTCTTATTTTTCGTCGTGTTATAATTTCGATGCTTGCATTCAGTGCATTCAAGTATGACAAGGTCTCTCATTTTATTTACCTGTATGTAAATATCACGTCAATATTTTATAAAAATCTATATTATTCAATAATTTGAGTCACAACACCAGCGCCCACTGTTCGGCCGCCTTCTCGAATTGCAAATCGCAATCCTTCTTCCATGGCGATCGGGGTGATCAGCTCCACATCCATATTGATATTATCACCTGGCATCACCATCTCAACACCTTCAGGCATCGCGATCGATCCGGTCACATCCGTTGTTCGGAAGTAAAACTGGGGACGGTAGCCATTGAAAAACGGTGTGTGTCGGCCACCCTCTTCCTTGGTCAGCACGTAAACCTCGCCCTTGAATTTCGTATGGGGATTGATGCTGCCAACCGCTGAAACAACCTGACCGCGTTCCAACTCTTCTTTGTCTACGCCGCGAAGCAATAAACCAACGTTATCACCGGCCTGGCCTTCGTCTAAAAGCTTGCGGAACATCTCTACGCCTGTGCACACCGTCTTGCGACGTGTGCCAAGACCCACGATCTCAACTTCATTGCCAACATGGATTATACCGCGTTCCACTCGGCCTGTACCAACAGTGCCACGACCCGTGATGGAAAATACATCTTCAACTGGCATCAGAAACGGTTTGTCCGTGGCGCGTTCCGGCGTCGGAATATAAGCATCCACGGCATCCAGCAATTCCTGTATCGATTCCCATTCAGAGCCTGTGAAATCTCCTGACACTCCTTTTTCCATCGCTTGAAGCGCGCTGCCCTTGATGATTGGAATCTCATCGCCGGGGAATTCGTACTGGCTCAGCAATTCACGAAGTTCCAGTTCCACCAATTCAAGTAATTCGGGATCGTCAACCTGGTCGGTCTTGTTCATGTAAACGACGATCGACGGTACGTTCACCTGACGGGCCAGAAGAATGTGCTCGCGCGTCTGAGGCATGGGGCCGTCTGCTGCAGATACCACCAGAATCGATCCATCCATCTGCGCCGCACCCGTGATCATGTTCTTGATATAATCCGCGTGACCAGGACAGTCCACGTGAGCATAGTGACGCTTGTCTGTCTCGTATTCCACGTGCGCTGTGTTGATCGTTATACCGCGCGCTTTCTCTTCAGGCGCATTGTCGATCTCATCGTATTTCTTTATGCTTGCCTGACCTTTGTTGGCTAAGTACATGGTCATCGCCGCTGTCAGTGTCGTCTTGCCATGATCTACATGACCTATCGTCCCTATATTTACATGCGGCTTCGTCCGCTCAAATTTTGCCTTCGCCATGACTGGATACCTCCGCGAAAAATTATTATTTTTCAATCGTATGAATTATATCATGAGCCCACGACCAGGATTGAACTGGTGACCTCATCCTTACCAAGGATGTGCTCTACCGACTGAGCTACGTGGGCACCATTTAAAAATTTGAAGCCAATCAAAAAAAAACCACTAATTTCAGCCAGAATAAAAATCATCCCGATATGACATTCTAAACCCCTCATACATAGCTACCGAAAATAGAAATAAGATCATTACACAGCTAGAGAAATTAAATTTCTCTTATTCACCACACAACCCACAATTCGAAAACTCTGACGAATCTCCCCTGGTCTCTTGTTCATAGTGTCTTTCGCGTGTAATATGTGGGAGCCAATATGAGGGGTTTACCTTGTTGAGCGGGAAACGGGATTCGAACCCGCGACATTCAGCTTGGAAGGCTGATGCTCTAGCCAGCTGAGCTATTCCCGCAAAAAATAGAACAATTCAATATTTTTGTGGGAAGGGGAGGATTCGAACCTCCGAAGGCTGAGCCGACAGATTTACAGTCTGTTCCCTTTGGCCACTCGGGAACCTTCCCGTTTTTTCATGAGCCACCAGCAGGAATCGAACCCGCGACAGCCTCATTACAAGTGAGGTGCTCTACCTACTGAGCTATGGTGGCATCAAATTTTGCTACTCAACTTTATATTAAATAACCTTAACAATGGGGTAAACCGCTTTTTAGCTAAAACTTTAAATATATCATTTTTTTTTTCAAAGTCAAGACTTTTTTTTTATTTTTTTCTCCACGTTGTTTTATCTGGTCGGTCTTTAATTTCAATTCCAATCCCGTTTAATTTGTCCCGTATATAATCAGCCATGTCCCACAATTTTTCTTCTCGCATCTTGCTGCGCACATCAATTAACAACTCGACAAGAGATGCTTCGATGTTCGATGAATCGTTACTTTTTTTATTATTGAGAATTCCAAGAAATTCATCAAATTCTTCGATGACTTGTTTTATTTTTTTCAGCGTCTGCAACTCACGATCAGACAACTCTGTCTTCGTCAAAATTAGATTTGCTTCTCTGACCAGATCAAAGATTTTCGAAATAGCGCCTGCAGTGTTAAAGTCGTCATCCATCTCATCGAGAAAATCCTGCTTGAGTTTATCGATAGATGCCAACAAACCTGAATCACTTTTTTCATCACCAATTTCCTGATCAGCGATTATCTGATTAATATTATGCATTGTTGAAGTAATACGATCCAGCGCTTGTTTTGCTTCGAGAATTCTGTCCTCGCTGAAATTTATCGGACTGCGATAATGCTTTAACAGAAAAAACATGCGAATGGAAGTAGCGTCATATTTCTCCAGAATTTCCCGCGCTGTAAAAAAATTACCCAAAGATTTGGACATTTTTTCACCTTTGGTTATCAGAAATCCGTTATGCATCCAATACTTTACAAACGGTTTTCCTGTGGCGCCTTCACTTTGGGCGATTTCATTTTCATGATGCGGGAAAATCAGATCACTGCCACCGGCGTGAATATCGATTGTCTCTCCCAGGTACTTCATGGACATAACAGAGCATTCGATATGCCACCCGGGGCGACCTTTTCCCCACGGACTTTCCCAGTATGGCTCTCCCGGCTTTGCCGCTTTCCACAGAGCAAAATCAAGGGGATTTTCTTTACGGGTGTCTACCTCTACCCGCGCGCCAGACTGTAAGTCATCAATTTTTTTCCCTGAAAGCTTTCCATAATCTTTAAAATTTCCAACGCGATAAAATACATCACCGTTCACCCTGTAAGCCATATCCTTTTCAATCAGTGTGGATATAAGCTGGATGATTTCATCAACGTTTTCGGTAGCTTTTGGATTGATGGTGGCAGGTTTTATTCCCAGCGAGTTTGTATCATCATAAAATGCTTTTGTATATTTTTCTGCCACCTCTTTTGACGGGACTTTTTCTGAAATAGATTTTTCAATAATACGATCATCAATGTCCGTCAAGTTTACGATCAACTTTACCTCTAAACCTTTGTATTCCAAATAACGGCGGAAAATATCATACATGATAAACGGACGTGCATTCCCCACATGAAAATAATCATACACGGTTGGCCCGCACAAATACATGCGTACTTTACCTGGTTCTACAGGAATGAATTCTTCCTTTTTTCGGGTCAGGGTATTGTAAATTGTCAGCGCCATAATGATTCACCTATGATTATCTTCATTATAATACATGAATATTAGTACTACATAGTCAAATTAAAAAAGGCCTCAAGATGCAAGGCAATATTTCCCTATTGTTGTCATTCCCGTACCACAGGCACTCCTTCCAGTCGCATGCCTGCAAAGTTGCATTATATTTTTAGATGAAAGCAGACTTTGCTTTTAGGGAATCTCCTTGCGATATAGAATGAGATCCTGTTCTCCAAAAAGATGGCGGATCTACGACAAAGAACGCGAAGGCGACCAACGGAATTACCCCGGGTAAAGTCCAGAGGAAATGACAGAAAAAGGTAATCTGACTACGTATTAGATATTTTGCATCCCTCAGTTTATTTTTAGGAAAAAATCAAGCCATTCATAAACTCGTTATAAAGGAGAATAGTTCCATAATCTTTTTTCGAAAATTTTCTTTGTGTTTCTTTCAGAAAATTGGTTTGATCTGTAAGTTTTCAATAATAGCGTAACAGTTAAAACTGCCAAAAAATTAATTAGCTATTGCATCGCGAATGAATTTTTCACATCTTTCCTTGCCAAGAATTTCAGCGACTTCCGGCAACTCGGGACCGTGCAAAGTCCCGGTCAAAGCAATCCTGATTGGCATCCACAGGTCTTTGCCCATCACACCTGTTTCTTTTTGCACGGTTTTCATGATCACCCGAAATATATTTTTATCCAATTCTTCAATGGCGCTCAACTCACGGAGAAAAGACCAGAATATTTTTTGTGAGCTATCCTTGCGTATCATGAGTTTGGCTTCGGGATTGTCCACAACAACGGTATCCTGATACAACACGGCTGCTTTATCAACCACTTGCTCCAGAACCTCCAGTTTATCCCGGATGATACTGATATTTCGTTTCACACTCTCAAAATCTTCGATCGGGTAGTTGGCCTGCTTCAGATACGGGATGGCAAGTCGTGTAAGCCGATCCAAATCAATTTGTCGAATGTAATAGCCGTTCATCCAGTTCAGTTTTTCAACATCGAAAACAGCGGCTGACTTGGAAATTCGACCAAAATCGAACTCTTCAATCAGACGTTCGATGGAGAGAATTTCATCGCCGGAAATTGAAGACCAGCTTAGCAGGCTGAGAAAATTAATCATCACCTCAGGCAGATAGCCTTTGTATCGATACTGATCGATGGATGTAGCGCCATGACGTTTGGACAATCGCATACGGTCCGGTCCCAGAATCATCGGAATATGTACGAATTCCGGAAGCGAGAATCCCAGCGCCTCATACATGACGATCTGTCTCGGAGTATTTGAAACATGATCATCCCCGCGAATGACATGGGTAATTTCCATCAATGCATCGTCGACAACAGCAGCAAAATTATACGTTGGAATTCCTTCGCTGCGCATGATAACAAAATCACCGATATTTTCCTGTTCAAACGACAATTCGCCCTTTACAAGATCGGTGAACTGAATAGCGCCTTCCGGCACCTTGAACCGAATGGCAGGTTTTCTGCCTTCGGCTAAAAATGCTTCTTTCTGTGCTTTGGTCAGATTTCGACACCGACCATTATAATTACTGCTCTCTCCACGAGCCAGGCTTTCTTTTCTCGCGATTTCCAGTTCTTCCGGCGTACAGAAACAGTGATACGCATGGCCTTTATCCAGCAATTTTTTAGCATATTTTTCATAAATGGGGAATCGTTCCGATTGCCGGTAATTTTTATGAGGCCCACCGATATCCGGCCCTTCATCCCAATTTAAACCTAACCAGCGTAAATCCTCATAAATATATTTGATATATTCATCTGCCGATCTTTCGGGATCGGTATCCTCAATTCTCAGAATAAATTTGCCATTCGTGTGACGGGCAAACAACCAGTTCAAAATTGCAGTTCTAACATTTCCAATGTGCAAATGCCCGGTTGGGCTTGGCGCGAACCTAACTCTTGTTTCCATAATAATTCTCAATCCTTTTGATAATGATCATCATTTTCGGGTAGCGGAGTCTATTACTTTTAACCTGGATTATTCATTGTAATGCATTAAGGAATCCAGATAGCCTGAATGG
>CAZSBG010000015.1:0-65111 GCA_964605145.1 uncultured Cytophagia bacterium
TAACATTAAGTTAAATATCTATTGTTTGAAATTTGTGAATAATTCAGGTTAAAAGCAGCAGGTGATACATTTCAAAAACCATTTCCGGGAATCCGGCAATGTAGCACAATGAATCCTTATTCACTTCGTTCAACCGAATGTATTCTGTGACCCGCCCTGAAAAATCGCCGCCCGGTTCGCGGGAGACACAGGTGGTGTAACGTTCACGAGTATAATCCTCAATGTCGATCAAATCACGAAGCGAAGAAATACCATGCACGATTTGATAGTTAAGTTGTGGATAGTTCTTCACCATCGAATGAAACGGGCCGATGCCGGTGCCTGTCGCGATGAAAAGATACTTTCGCTCCGCATCTTCTGGCTGCTGAATGATCATTTCTCCCTCAGGTTCGCCCAGCGCAACGCGTTCATTTGGCTGGCATTGCCTCAGCCGAACAGAGATTTCATCGTTCGCCCGTTCTTTGATGATCAATTCGAGGAACGGCTCTTTTTCGCCGGAATAAATGGAGTAATCGTGAACCAAATTTTCGCCGGGAAATCCGATGGGGATGTGTTGCCCGGCGCGGAAATTTATGTCCCCTCGTTCGATTCGAACGACGTAAACCGTTGAATTTATATGTCGAATTCCCAGACATTTATGAGTACTTTTTCTTGCCACAATAGCACTCTTAACTTGAATAAAATCTCAAAATCCAAGAACCAAATATCAAATAAAATTCAAAAAAATAATATTCAAAATGCATCGATCTATCAGTGAAATCTGCGTTCATCCATTGGATCAGTGCCCCAATTATTTTTTGGCCAATGGATTGAAAATATGGATCGCTTTGTTCGCCACCGCGTCCGCTGCTTCGCCGATTCCCTCCGGCAGCGTGGGATGCGCGTGAATGGTGAGCGTCAGATCATCGACGTGGGAAGCGGATTCCACGGCAAGCGCGCCTTCAGCGATCAAATCCGATGCGTGCGGACCAACGATATGCACTCCAAGTACGGTGCCGGCATCGGCATCGGACACGACCTTTGTCAGGCCATCGATTTCACCGATGGTCATGGCACGACCCAATGCCCGGAACGGGAACACGCCGGTTTTCACTTCGTAGCCTTCTTTCTCCGCTTCTGCCTCAGTCATTCCCACGGTAGCGATTTCCGGATCACTGAAAATAACGCCCGGAATGGCCAGATTATCAAACGCAGCCGGTTCACCGGAAATTACTTCCGCCGTAACTTTGCCCATGTGCGATGCACGATGAGCCAGCATCATCCCAACCACAATATCTCCAATTGCGTAAACGCCGTCCACATCGGTTTCCATGCGGTCGTTCACGTTAATGAATCCGCGCTCGTCCGTTTTCAGCCCCAGCTTGTCCAGGCCGATGTCGTCGGTATTGGGTCGCCGGCCAACAGCGACCAGCACTTTGTCGGCTTCCAGCGTTTTGGTTTCGCCGTTTTTCACATAGCTAATTTCAGCGCGATTGTTTTTCACCTTTACGGACTTCACTTCACTGCCAAGCTGCAAATCGATTCCGTTTTTCTTCAGCGATTTTTCCAGAACTCGTGCCACTTCCGGGTCGAGTATGGGAAGCAGTTTCTCCTGGAATTCCAGCACGGTCACTTCCGCACCCAACTTTCGGTACACGGTTCCCAACTCAATCCCGACCGAACCGGCGCCGATGACAACCATTTTCTCCGGCACTTCCGGCAGTGACAGCGCAACCGAAGAATCGATGATGACTTTCCCATCGAATGGCAAGCCTGGCAATTCAATCGGACGCGAGCCGGTGGCAATGATGATGTTTTTATATTCGAACCGCTGCAGGCCTTCGCGCGTATCGACCAGAATGTGGCCGTGCTCGGTAAAACTGGCAGTCCCCTGAACCACGTCCACGCCATTTTTCGAAAGCAATCCTTCGATTCCCTTTCGCAGTTTCACCACCACGTCGTTTTTCCATTCGTGCAGCTTTGCCAGGTCGACTGAAACATCTTTCGCGATCAGCCCCATTTCTGCGGCTTTGGCTATGTGCTGCTTCAATCCGGACACTTCAATCATCGCTTTGGACGGTATGCACCCCCAGTTGAGGCAGACGCCTCCCAACTGGTCTTTTTCAATGAGTGTGACTTCCTGTCCCAATTGAGCCGCCCGAATCGCGGCCACATAACCACCCGGACCGGCTCCCAATACGATGGTATCCACGCTTTGTGTAAAATCTCCAACTACCATTTTCATCTCCATTCCTACATTTTTTTTGCCTCAAAGTCTCAAAGACTCGAAGTTAATATTATATCTTAAAACCGCAACAGCGGCCTGTATTCACTATTTATTGCCACCTTAGAAGAAAACTTTGTACAACAGTCGAACATTTCGCCCCGGTTCCGGCATTATTTCTTTCACGCGATTCAAATGCCTTCGGTACTCCGAATCTCCGATGTTTTCAACTGTCAGTGAAATTGTATGCAACAATTTCCAGTGTGACAAAAGATACTGAATCGTTAAATCATGTATTACAAACCCATCTGTGGGCTGTTCGAACTGGTCGAGGCGATTTTGCCGATCCGCTCCTTTCGTGTCAAAAATGATGGACAATGGCCCACGATGATATCTAACCTCGAATTTGCCGGATAGCGGCGGCATTCGCGGAATAGGCTGATCTTCATCAATTAATTGTCCATGAACATGCTGAATTTGTGTGGCGAACGACATCCAGTCTACCGGCGTCCAACTCAGCGACAATTCAAGGCCTGTCATGATCGCGTGCAAGCCGCTGTATTGATACAGGAACAAATCCGCACGTCGCCAGCTTCTTTCTCCGGTGTTTCGCGGAAAAATAAAATTCTGCAAATCATTCCTGAAAACAGCAGCCCGAATTGAGCCATGCGTGAACTCATATTCGCCAAACAGCTCAAGTCCAATACCTTTTTCAGTATTCAAATCCGCGTTCCCGACTTCATACGAATAAGCCGCCAAATGCGGCCCCTCGGAAAAAAGTTCTTCCACGCCCGGCGCGCGAAATGTTCGAATGACAGAGGCGCCAACCATAAAATCAGGCAGAAAATGGTAATGCCCGGCCAGCGCCGCGGATATTCCGGCAAAGTCACGTTTTCGGATATTCCCGACGCGCCGCGAATAGTAGCTTTCTTCAGGTTGAACCAATTTCCCATCGATCCGAAGGGTACCGTTGAACGACCATCGTCCCCGAATATATTCATTGTAAATATATGCGGCCGCTGCCAATTCCTTTGTTTCCGGCGTAAACGTGAGTCCGCCGGAAGCGTAATCACGATGCTCTCCCCAAATTCCGATTCTCGCATTATGAAGCGGTCCGCATTCGCAAAAATGCAAAATTGCCGACGCGTTGTGGGTCACCACGCCGAATTCCATGCCAATAGTCCCGGACGATTCGATCTCCTCGTGCTGGTAGCGCGAGTACTGGTGTTTCAGGTACAGATGCCGAATCATCGCTGTTGGGATGTTAAATTGTCCCTCCGTGATAAGGTGCTGCCTGAGCATATCGATATCCACGCCATTGGGATGCCCGGCAAGGGGATCCGGGGGAATTCCGTACCTGGAATCGTACACACCTCCGGACATGCCAACATGCCCCCAATCGCGAACCAGACTGAAACCGGCTGAGCCGTTCACTGTCTGAATATCCGTATTCCCAAGCTCGCCAGCCGGTGTATTTACATTGCCGGCAGAGCGATAGCTGAAATCGGTTCGAACCGCCAGACCTCCCACGGGCACACTCAGCTCGAAAGCGCCGGCACCGCCCTGGTTCACACTTTCACCGTTCAGCGTGACCGATCCGGTTATCCTCTCCGGAAAAACGCGCGGAATGGATTCCCGAATCACGTTGATTACGCCGGCCATGGCGTTCGAGCCATAGATCAAGGCTTCCGGGCCGCGAACCACCTCGATACGCGTTGTGGTCATCGGGTCGATGGATACCGCGTGATCAGCCGATGTTGTGGAGAGGTCGCCGGTGCGCTCGCCATCTTCCAGCAAAAGCAGTCTGTCGCCGCCAAGCCCCCGAAGCACCGGCCGCGCCGGCGCCGGCCCCATGGTAATTTTATCCAGGCCCGGCTCATTTTCCAGAGCTTTGGCAATGGTCATGCCGAGATTCTGCCGCAGTTTTCGGTCCGCAACAACAATATCCGGATTTTCCACGGTAGAATCGCCCCGCGCACGATGCGCGGAGACCGTCACATCGCCGATCATCATCGGCGCCATCACAACACGAAAAATTTTCTCCGTAACCTGGCCATCTTTTATTCTTATCTGCTCAACAGTCTCTTTATAACCGAGGCGATACGTCTTTACCGAGTGACGACCGACCGGAATATTTTCGAATCGAAATGTCCCATCACTTTTTACCCGCTGCCAGAAATGAATCTCCTCGATGAGCAAATAGACAAACCCCACAGATTCTCCTGTTGCAGCATCTACCACGCGTCCGCTCAAGACACCTGACCCGGGAGTGTGTGCTTCCACCCGCGGGACATAGTCGACAATATTCATTATAAAGAACAATTTGGAATTTATATCACATCCACCAGCATTCGCATGGGATCCTGCAATAATTGAATAATGTGATTTAGAAATCTCGCCACCACCGCTCCGTCAAGGATTCGATGATCGAATGAAACGACCAGCGGCATCATGGTACGAACTACGATTTCATCGTCTTTCACGACCGGCTTTTTTCGAGCTGCCATCACGCCCAGAATTGCCACCTGGGGATGCTGGATAATCGGCGTTGCGTGAATACCGCCGATGCCGCCAGGATTGGTGATGGTGAATGTGCCGCCGCGTAAATCTTCCAGGTCAATTTCCCGGTTCCGCGCCTGTGTCGATAGATTTTGAATTTCTTCAGCAATTTGAAGAATACTCCTCTTGTTGGCATCTTTTACAACAGGCACCATCAATCCCTGGTCTGTATCCGTTGCAATGCCGAGATGGAAGTAATCCTTGTACACCAGGTCGCCGCTTTCCTCGTCCAGAGAACTATTGACCTCAGGGAATGCCTGCAGCGCGGACACAACCGCTTTTGCGATGAACGGAGTAATGGTCAATTTTATGCCGCGCTGCTCGGCCATGGGTTTCTGCCGTTTCAGCACATCGAACAGATCGGTCACATCGACCTCGTCCGTATGCGATACATGCGGAATGGTTGAAAACGACCGAACCATCACTTCGGCGATTCGCTTGCGAATGCCCTTGAGTGGCTCTCTCCGAACAGGGCCGTATTTTTCAAAATCAAAGCCCAAGGTGGACGGCTCGTGACTGACTGCTGCAGCGCGAGGAATTTTTGGAGGCGCAGCAGGCGCTTCCTTCACTGCGCGACGCACATCATCGTCGGTCACTCGGCCGCGTGGTCCGGAGCCGGACACTGTATTGATGTCCACGCCCAATTCCCGCGCCAGATGCCGGGTATGCGGCGTGGCCAGCGCGCGTTTTGTCGCGGCAGGTTTCTCTTCCAGCACCGGTTCTTTTTTCACATCCCCAGACGGCGCAGCGGCTTCCTTGACCGGCGGTTCAACTTCCGGCTGTTCGCCTTCGATTTCCTGGTTTGTTTCAAGAATAATAATCGGATCACCGACTTCAACAATATCCCCGGGATTGCGGGGAATCTCTAATATTTTTCCATCTGCCGGAGATGGCAGCGTCACGACTGCTTTATCGGTTTCTATCTTAATAATCGTTTGATCTGCTTTAACGGCATCACCGACCTGAACTTCATAACCGACGATCTCAGCTTCATGAATGCCTTCTCCGACATCCGGTAATCGGAATACATATCTCATTTTAAAACTCCATTGTTTTATGTATTGCTCTTACAACACGTTCAGTATTCGGGTAATTATGTTCCTCCATTTTTGCCAGAGGAGGAATGATGTCGTAACCGGTCACGCGCTGAATTGGCGCCAACAGATGGAGAATACTTCTCTCTCCCACCTGGGCTGCAATTTCCGACGCCACCCCAAACGAGCGCGGCGCTTCCTGAACAATAACCAGTCGACCGGTTTTTTCAACGGAAGCGGTAATTTTTTCAATATCAAACGGGTTAATCGTGCGCAAATCAATCACTTCGGCATCCACGCCTTCCTTGCTCACGTGCTCGGCAGCATCGAGGCAGAATGGCACCATAGCGCCCCAGCCGATCAGCGTGATGTCGTTTCCTTCGCGCACAACATCTGCTTCGCCGATGGGCGTTCGGTAAATTTCATCCGGGACTTCGACTTTTTTCAGCCGATAGAGCCGCTTCGGTTCCAAATATATCACCGGGTCCGGATCTTCAATGGCGGAAATGAGCAATCCTTTTGCATCGACAGGATTGGACGGGATGACCACTTTCAGCCCGGGAAGATGCGCAAAATGCGCTTCCGTACTTTCCGAATGATGCTCCAGCGCTCGAACGCCGGCGCCATAGGGCGCACGCACGACCAGCGACATGCCATACCGTCCCTGACTGCGGTGCCGGTACCGGGCGACGTGTCCCAAAATTTGATCGAATGACTGATAAATAAATCCCATGAACTGAATTTCAGCGACAGGTTTCATACCATGGATAGCCATACCCACGCTGGCCCCAACGATGGATGATTCTGCCAGCGGCGTATCCATCACCCGCGCTTCACCGAATTTTTCGATCAATCCCAGGGTTGCCCGGAACACACCACCGTCGACTCCCACATCTTCGCCCAGGACAACCACAGTTTTATCTTCTTCCATTTTTTGGAATAACGCTTCATTTATCGCCTGAATCATAGATTTTCGTGCCATTATTTTACCCCTCCTTTCCCGGAGAATTCTCTGACCTCTTCCATTTGTTCTTTCAGATGCCAGGGCATTTCCTTGTAAATATATTTGAACATGTCCGCGGGATCCGCAGGTTCCTCGGCTTCGTAACCTTTCACCGCTTCATCCACTTCCTTTGTACATTCTGCAATCAGTTGTTTATCCTTTTCTTCGGTCCAGCCACGGCTGTTCATCATAAAAATTTTCAGCCGATTGATGGGATCTTTTTTCTCCCATTCTGCCAGTGCTTCCGGTTTACGGTAACGCGTGGCATCGTCGGCCGTTGTGTGGTCGCCCATGCGATAGGTAACCAGTTCAATCAGCGCTGGCTTGTTATTCTTTCGCGCAGATTCGACGTATTTTTTCACTGTGGAGTACACAGCAAAAATATCGTTACCGTCAACCCGAACGCCATCGATGGTATAGGCGGCTGCTTTTTCAGCAATTGTTTCCGTAGCGGTCTGTTTGCTGAATGGCAGGGAAATCGCCCACTGGTTATTTTGAATGACAAAGACGACCGGGGCTTTGAACACGGCTGCCATGTTCAGGCTTTCGTGGAAATCACCCTGAGAGGTCGATCCATCCCCGGATGAGGACAAGGCAACGTTCTTTTCGCCTTTCAATTTCCCGGCCAGCGCAATACCAACTGCATGGGTCAAATGCGACGCAACAATAATCGAAGTCGGCGTCACCCGAATATTCTCCGGAATTTTTGCGCCTCGCTCATCGCCGCCCCAGAACATTAACTGATCTTTCAGCGAAATTCCCAGGGCGAACAATGCACCGTATTCACGAAACGCGGGTACAAACCAATCATTGGATTGCAGGGGCAATGCCATTCCAACGTTGGCAGCCTCCTGTCCACGAACGGATCCCATGGTGCCTAACCGGCCCTGTCTCTGCAGGCTCAGGGCTTTGTCATTCCAAATTCGGGTCAGGTTCATTAACCGATACATATTGACGATATCATCGTCAGTGATATCGGCAATTGCTTTTTCATCGCAATTTCCTTTTTCGTCTAATATCTGAATTAATTTTGGTTTCATAATGACTCCTGTTATCGTTTGAATTTTCATCACAACAACATGATTCGTTTTAACATTTATTTTTAGTATTTATCTTTAAATCCAAAAATCGTTTCCAAATTTCGAATAATGTGGTTACGCTATCTTTTGAAGCCCATGCAAGAGACTGAAATCCTGGTCATTCATCATGGCCATATTTTTATTATCCAGAGAATGTATTTCTCGTTCAAAGACCTGCTCGAAGTGGTTCATCAATTTGGCTTTGACTCGCGCGCGCGATGGTTCATATCCAATGACTTCATTTACGGTAATCAGCCTAACACCTTCAAGGCCGCAGGGACGAATATAATCGGCAGGCTCCTTTTCTCCCCCGATATTCATCGCAAAACCGTAACTCGTCACCCATTTGGACACATGAATTCCCATGGACGCGATTTTATTATTTCCAAGCCACAATCCGATTTGCGCTGTTACATTCCTTTTTCTGCTTGCTTTGATTCCGAAACCTCTCAGCGTTCGTAATCCCACTTCTTCGAGCCGGTACATGTATTTCGAAAGGTTCTGTTCGTGTGGTTTTAATTTCAAAATAGGATAACACACAAGCTGCCCCGGCCAGTGATATGTCAATCCGCCACCGCGAACGGTTTGCACAAAATCAATTCCCCGCGACTTGAAATAGGAAATTGGCCTGAGCAAATCAGAATGTTCCAAATCTCTGGCTCCAACTGTCAGCGTAGGCGAATGCGCAAGGAATAAGACAACATCCGGAATCACATCGTCTGATCGCAAATGTGTGAGTTTGTGCATCAGACTGTCTGTCTTTGCAAGACTCAACACACCTAAATCCTTCACTGCACAAAAATTTTGATTCACATCCACGGCTGTCATCTTTTTCAATCCAAGTAATTGTGAAATGAATGAATCTGTATTCATCTATTTAAACCCCGATTCTTATTTGATTTTCACCACAACAAAAGTAATATCATCCTGATTCGGC
Organism: uncultured Cytophagia bacterium; assembly: GCA_964605145.1. Taxonomy (GTDB): domain Bacteria; phylum Zhuqueibacterota; class Zhuqueibacteria; order Thermofontimicrobiales; family Thermofontimicrobiaceae; genus CAZSBG01. The sequence goes on from CAZSBG010000015.1 coordinate 8,816, forward strand.
TGACAATCGCACCAGTTTTCTCCGGCAAGCACCAGTTCCTGAATTATTTCCCTGGAAGAACTTTCAGCCGTTTCCTGAAAAGCGGATTGAACTCTGTCATAATTGAACTGTTCTTTACTCGAATTGAAAAGCTCCACCAGGCCATCGGACAAAAACAGAAGTGCATCACCTTCGTTCAAATCGAGCTCTTTCAACTCATACTCCAAATCCACAAACGCGCCGAGGGGCATTCCCTTGAGCACAATTTGCTCGACAGTTCCTGTTTCTTTCCGATAATGGAAAAAAGGCGGCATGCCCGCGGATGACGCGATCAATTTTTTATTTTTGATTTTAATCAGCGTCAGCGCCATGAACAAATTGCCAAACTTCATTTTCTTTATTGTGCACGTACATTTTTCGAACATTTCGAGAATGTCGAGATGCTGCACATCTGATGTGAACGCCCATTTGATCGCTGACACCATGATGCCGGCCTTCAGACCATGACCGGTTGCATCGCCCACCGCGATATTCAATGTCCCGTCATCAGATTCGAAAAAATCGTAATAGTCGCCACCCACTTCCGTGGCCGTCTTCATATACACAGCAATTTCAAGGTCTGGTAAATCCGGCACATCATTTGGCAGCATTGACAATTGTAATTTCCGCGCTTCTTCCAGCTCAAGCGTTTTGCGCTCATCTTCCGACTGCATGAATTTTGCCTGGGCTTCTGCTGCCTGAGCTCTCAGTTCGGCTTCAATAACTTTCGATTTTTCACGCTCCCGATGTATCAATCTTTTTCGTTGCACACGATCCACGGCCAGAACACCGGCGACAAAAATTAATGAATAAAGAATGAACGCCCATTTTGTTCGCCAGACCGGCGGTGAAACTGTAATTTGAATTGACGCCCCCTCTTCATTCCAGAGGGCATTATTATTACTGCCTTTCACACGGAAAATATATGTTCCGGGATTCAAATTCGTAAATGTCACATAATGCCTGTTTCCAGCACTCACCCATTCTTTATTTAATTTTTCCAGCTTATAGGCAAATTGATTCTTTTTTGGAAAAGTGTAACAAAGCGCTGCAAACTCAATTGAAAATGAATTTTGATCGTAGGACAACTGAATATTCTGGTCCAAATCTTTTTTAAGTGAAATCCTGCTGACTTCACTTTTGTTTTCTGTTTTATTCAAAACCTGAAAATCAGTGATCACAATGGGTGGAACAAACGCATTATCTTTTACATCATCAGGGAAAAAGTGGTTAAAACCATTTATTCCACCAAAATACATTATCCCTTCAGAATCCATATAATAAGACATTACATTGAACTCATTGCTCTGCAGTCCATCAGACACATCAAAGGTTCGAATATCTCCAGTTTCCGGATTGAACCTGGCCAAACCGCTGTTCGTGCTCACCCAGAAATTTTTTTGGCTATCTTCCAGAATTCCATGAATGACATTGTTTGGCAAACCGTCTTTCATCGTATAATTACTAAATGTCTCATCTTTTGCATTGTATTCGTTCAAGCCGACTGTCGTCCCCACCCAGATGATTCCTGCTTCATCTTCAATAATAGATATGATATCATTACTCGATATGCTTCCGTATTGACTTGTATCCTTTTTAAATCTCGTAAACTTCTCCTTAACCGGATCGAACCGATTCAAGCCATTGCTCGTCCCTATCCAAAGAGCGCCCTCACGATCCTTCAGCAACGTCTTTATTGAATTATTGCTCAAGGATTCGGTATTTTCGGGATTGTTAAAATAGCGCTTAAAAACTCCTCTATCAGGATCAAAATGATTCAGTCCATTCACAGTGCCAATCCACAACGTTCCATCATCATCGCGGATGATAGTCGTAATGTTATTGTGAGACAAACTGTTCGCATCATTTGGATTATGAAAATATGCTGTATTTTTTTTCGATTGCTGGTCATATCTATTTAATCCTGATACCGTACCTATCCACAACATGCCATTATTATCCCAGAGCAAGCTCTGTATATAAAAATTACTGAGAACGCCATTATCATCTTCAGGTGTAAAATGCTCGAATTCATTTAGTGTCGGATCGTATTTATTCAAACCGAGACCGGTGCCATACCAGATAGCTCCGTTGTTATCCACAGTAATCGCGCGTACGTTGTTGTATCCGTGTCCTTCAGGATAGCCATAGCGTTTGACATGCGCAAACTTATTGGCCACAGGGTTATATTTATTAATTCCCCCACCCGACGTTCCAATCCACAAAGCGCCGGCACGATCCATTAACAAAGAAATGACTTTGTTGTTACTCAGGCTTGCCGGGTTTAACGGATCGTTTATATAGTTAGTAAACTTCCCCGTGTTTTTATCGAATTTATTCAATCCCCATTGCCAGGTACCCACCCAGATATTCCCAGACTTATCCTCGGCAATACATTTCATATAATTTCTCCAGGTGCTTTCCGGCTGCCCCTGGTCAATGCGATAATGAGTGAACGTCCCCTTCTCAGGATTGAATTTTTCAAGACCGCCGTCTGTGGTAATCCACAACGCGCCATTCTTATCTTCATGAATCGATGTTATCCAATCATCAATCAAACTTTGCGGATCAGAAGGATCATGAGTATAATGCCTAAACGAATTCATCTCCCGATCGAAATAATTTAAACCTCCCCGACCTGCATCTAAATCACCGGTGCCAATCCATAGTCGACCGGACATATCTTCGTGTATGGCGCTGATAAAATTATGGCTTATGCTGTTCGGATCATCTTCATCATGTGTAAATCGCGTGAATGAATTCCCGTCATCTTCGAGTCTGTTAAGGCCCTCCGCTGTACCAACCCACAAGTATCCGTCACTATCCTGAAAGATTTCCCTGATCTCACTGCTGCTCAAACTTTTCTCATTTTCAGGATCATGCGTGTAATGCACAAAGGTTTCAGTGGATTTTTCGAATTTATTCAGGCCGTTATATGTTCCCACCCAGATGAAACCGTCATTATCTTCATAAATTGACCAGATGAAGTGATTACTAATGGAGGTTGTATCATTGGGATCATAGCGATACACTGTGAATTTATAGCCATCGAATTTATTTAAGCCATCCTGTGTTCCAAACCAGAGATAGCCCTCGCTATCCTGCATCATACAATTGACCACACTTTGAGAAAGTCCCTGCTCAAGTGAAAGTCGCTCAAACCGAATATCCTGAATCTGTGCAAAGCCATTAACGCTGAATATTAGTAAAAATAAAATCCGTATTTTAATTTTAATAAATCCGTGATATTTTCCGGTCACCGATCTTTTATTCATCCTGCTCACAAGTATATCACGACCTGGATGTATAACTGGCTGTTTAATCATTCAAATACTTTGTTTTTCCATGTATCCGTTTTTGTTCATTTCTTTTCACCTCACGGCTATCCGACAGTATCGCACCGTATCAATTCGTTATTTTTTCCTTGCCCACGTTTTTTGAATATAACTTTCAGCATCCGGTGTTTTACACGACGTATCTCCATGATCAACATCAACAACACCAATCCGTTTCGCAGCATCTGATGCCAACCTCCTTAAATGTGAATTGCGAATTCCGATCGCGATGAGAGCATTATTCATGGCCTCTCTCGTTCTGTTTTTTGCTTCATGAATTTTATTTTCGATGATTTTCACGTAACCTTCAAAATAGCTGTCTGGAAGTTCATTTTTTTCCACAGCAATTTTGGCCATTAACATCCATCCGGCCCGACCAATCCACTCATCATCCGATTCTATCCAGTCCTCCATCTTCGTCTGTTTGAATGGAGTATTGAAAATAACATTTCCAACAAGCGAATCCACAACCATATAATATGAGGTTTCACGAACCCATTTTTCAGCCAAATTTGGTGTCATATTTTTCGGTTCAGCAATCATTGTTGCCAATGTCTGCGCATCTGCGTTGTTCGTATCCCACAGTTGAATGGCCAATTGGTGATCTTTTCTAATCTCTTTTTTCAGTTCTTTGAGATTTGCAAAGCTGACACCAAATTGGTTGTTACCAGCGCCGTGTCTTTTATAGACTTTTCGGTTTTGAGCCGTGCCCATGGTTTCGAGCCTTTCCATCACCTCGTGAAAATCCATGAAATCTCCTTTTTATTTTACAACGATTACGAATATTCATTTATTTCATAAATGTCATTATCTATTTGATTAAGAATTAACCTGTTTGATTCACTTAAATCTTTTTTTCATGCTAAAACCGTTTTTTATAAACATGGCAGTATGGTCTTTTTCCAGTTTTCTGATAATAATCCTGATGGTAATTTTCCGCAAGCCAAAAATCATCCGCTTCAGTTATTTCCGTTGCCACGTATAATCCTTTATCTTCCAGGATTTTCACCAGCTTCTCCGCCGTCTTTTTCTGTTCTTCATTGGTATAAAAAACAGCCGAGCGGTACTGATCTCCAATATCCGGTCCCTGGCGATCTACCTGAGTTGGATCGTGGATTTCGAAAAACAATTTCGCTAACGTTTCAAAATTGGTCTTTGCAGGATCGAATACAACCTCCATTGTTTCTGCGTGGCCGGTGGTGCCGCTGCACACCTCATTATAAGTGGGATTTGATGTATGTCCCCCCATGTATCCAACATCCGTGGAAACAACCCCTTTCACATCCTTGAAAAGGTGCTCCACGCCCCAGAAACATCCGCCGGCGAAATAGGCCCGTTGAACATGCTGTTCTGTTTTTGCCTCCTGTTCAGACGGGATGAAATTCAATGAAATGGAATTGACGCAATGCCTGGTATTTTTATCTGTAAAACCTTCACCCAGGAAAACATGGCCCAGATGAGCGCCACAGTTATTGCAAATAATTTCTGTCCGTATCCCATCAGCATCCGGGACTCGTTTTACAGCGCCGGGAATTTCATCGTCAAAACTGGGCCAGCCGCAGTGGGCGTCGAATTTATCGTCCGAGCGGTAAAGCGGGGCATCATAACGCTTGCAGGTGTACGTCCCTTTCACATCATGCTTGTAATATTTGCCGGTAAACGGCCGCTCGGTTCCTTTGTGAAGAATCACATATTCTTCTTCTTTGGTTAACTCATTGTATTTCATTTTTCTTTCCTGTGATATGGTTAAAGAATTTAACATGAAAACCAGAATTAGGGTAAGGAAAAAAATCGTCTTTTTCATTTCAATCACCTCTGATATCCCTGTGAATTTATTTTTATTGATTTTTAATGAAGGTGCCGTTCCTGAATTCCTGGAATGCAACATCCAATTCTTCCTGACTGTTCATCACAATGGGGCCACGCCAGGCAATGGGTTCATTGAGGGGCGGGCCGGATATGCATAAAAATCGAACAGGTTCACCTGATGTTTCAATCACGATTTTTTCACCCTTGTCAAAAATGACCAGTTGACCTTGCTGAACCAATTCTTTTTGCTGCGGGTGAAAAAGTCCCTGCCCCTCAAAGACATAGGCAAATACTTTATCCTTACTTCGTGTATTTTTTTCGAACGATGTATGGGGTTTCATTGAAATATCCAGAAATTCTGTTTCAACGATCAGATCCTTCACAGGGCCACGGGTACCATATATCGTTCCGGCAATGATTTTGATACTGACATTTTCATTAATGGACATTTCCGGAATCTGGTCTTTTTTAATTTCCTGGTAACGCGGTTGCATCATTTTCCGGGCGCCGGGTAAATTCACCCATAACTGGAATCCACGCATGTGTCCTTCTACTTTTCTTGGCATCTCCTGATGTACAATTCCGCTCCCGGCTGTCATCCACTGCACATCGCCGGATTCAATGATTCCCTCATTTCCGATGCTGTCACCGTGTTCCACCACGCCATGCATCATGTACGTCACGGTTTCAATGCCGCGATGAGGATGCCAGGGAAATCCTGCGAGGTAATCATCCGGGTTGTCCGAACCGAAATCGTCTAACAATAAAAATGGATCCAATAATGGATTCTCATAATACCCAAACACTCTGTTCAATTTCACGCCGGCACCTTCCAATGTCGGTTTGGCGTTTAAAACTTTATGAATACTTCTTGTGGTTTCCATTTTCTCACCTATTTTACTATTGATATGGTTAACGCTGCCCATAATTTTCATGAAGCCTCATACGCTGATTTTAACCAACCTTTTAGCTCTGCATCGACATCCTCAGGTGTACCTAACCTCACCCGATGACTGACCATAGCATTAAAGCTTTTAGATGCCTCCAGCCGATCGGTCGGTGCTACGCCCTTCAAGTTGATCCCCACGTCCACTCGCGTGGCTGTTGAAGGTTGGATAATTGCAAATTGTTTATTCCGCCTCAAACTGACATACGTTTTCTTCGGTGCAATCTGAACATCCCCACCAAATTTTGTTACCAATTGGATGAGTGCATCATAAACCTTCCGCAGGGCTTCCTTTTTTCCTGAGTACTGTGTGTCAACCAAATCATTTTTAGTCATTTGTTCATTTGAGGTCTTCTGCAGAAATAAATGCGTAACGGTATTGGCGAAACCATGGGTCATGCCATGTTCCGATTTCAAATATTTTACAATTTCTCCATGTTTGGCTAATTATGATATTCCGATAACTTCATGCCACTCCTCCAAATTTTTCCCTGTCTTTTCCTTGAGATTCCGAATCATCGATGCCAGCATTTCTTCCGGTGATTTTGCCATGCCTCTCGTCCTTTCTTCTGAAAATCGTTTATTTGAAAATTAATTTAGCTGAAGCATCTTCCACATAATAAATTTCATGACCATCAATCCATTTCCCGTTTTTCAGATACTGTGATTTGCTGTGCAAGCGGCCGTCTTCCAGTATTTCTCCGCTTCCCTTCACTTCCGTGATTCCATTTTTATTCCCGGTCACAAATTCGTGGCTGACAAATTTATTGCTGTCCATGCTGAATGTGCCCTGTGTGAAAAATCCTGCTGTTGTGAAATAAAAGAATTTCAGTTTCTCCTCTTCTTTTTCCCACATTACAATGGTTTCCCCGCCGTACTCGCCATCATTCAGCGAATGCATAATTCTTACAGCCTGACCGTTTAAAATCAACTCCAATTTCTGAACATCAACCGTTGGATTTTCCGCAGTTGAATTCACAAACTCACTGCGCCATGTCTTTCCGATGAAAGGTGAAAGTGGTTTCAAGTGTTCATTCATCAACTTGGTCTGCACTTCTTTTTCCTGCGCAATTATGCCGGTTTGAAATAATATAAATCCAACCAGTAAGACAAATATGCCTGTTCTAAATTTAGTGTATTTCATTCATCAATCCTTTCTCCATTGAACGGGATATTAGAATATTTTCAACTAATTCAATGGTTTTAGCGCACCGATTTTTGATGATTCTTGACCATCTCAGCAAATCAGGGCGCAGCGGTAGGATCCCAGCCTGTCACCAAATTTTCATCCAGAGAATCCAATACCCCTAAATCTTCCTCTCTGATACTGAAATCGAATACATTTACATTTTCAATAATTCTTTCTTTGTGACTCGATTTTGGAAGCACAATAAAATTATGATCCAAAGCCCAACGAATTAATATTTGGGCCGGTGATTTGTCGTATCTTTTGGCAATTTTGACCAGCTTGCTGTCATTAAGTTTTCTTCCACGAGTCAACGGACTGTATGCTTCCAAAGCGATTTTAGCTTTATTGCAAAAATCAATTACCTCCAACCTGCTCTTAAAATTGTAAGGACTGAGCTCAATCTGATTCACAGCAGGAACCACCTGGCAGTTTTTCAGAAGTTCTTCCAGATGGTGCCCCATAAAATTACTGACCCCGATAGCCTTGCATTTGTCCTCCAACAACAGCACTTCCATCGCTTTCCATGATTCAAGCCGAATTCCCTGCACCGGCCAGTGCATCAGGTAGAGATCGATATAGTCCACACCAAGCTGTTCCAGGCTGCGTTCGCATGCGTCCAGCGTGGATTCGTATCCCTGGTCGCTGTTCCAGAGCTTCGTGGTAAGAAAGATTTCTTCTCTGGGAATGTCTCTTTCTCTTATGGCTTTTCCTACCGACACCTCGTTTCCATAAATCCTGGCTGTATCAATATGGCGATAGCCGGTCGCCAGAGCGTATTTCACCGCGTTTATCGTTTTTTCTCCTTCCGGTATTTGCCAGACTCCAAGCCCAACAACAGGAATTTCATAACCATTATTCAAGGCCTTTTTCTGATTCATTATTCCAGTCATGTTCGCCTCCCGATATAACCTGTTATTCTGCTTTGTTCAATGAATTATTTCGAATCCTGGTTTAGTGCATTCTCCAATGCATGCCAGGACAGTGTAGCGCACTTCACACGAACAGGAAACTTCGCAACACCTTTTAACCCCATCAAATCGCCAAAATCATCACAACTTTCCGGATCAGAAACTCCCCGCATGGCATCAATCATTTCACTGATGGTCTTCTTTGCCTGGTCCACCGATTTTCCCTTCACCGCCTCTGTCATCATTGATACCGTGGCCTTTAAATTTGAGATATTGGATCGTTTCTTCATCACTCACCCCCAGAATCAATTTACTATGCTCACCGCATACCGGATTATCAAATTCCACCCTGAAACCCTCACCCTCTATCGCTGCAAAATTACGGGGTTTTCGGTAATGATCCAGCATTACTTCCTGGTATAAATCTTGGAATTCCATTATCTAACCTGGATTATTCATTGTAATTCATTAAGGAATCCAGATAGCCTGAATGGTGCTTAATTCAGAATTCGTTATATCAAACTCTGTTAAATTTTACACACCTCGTTAATCTCACTAATAACATAAAGTTAAATATATTTAGGTTGAAATCTATGAATAATTTAGGCTAAAAAACTTCTTCGCTTTTTTTACCGTTTCTTCAGATGTATTATTGAAATTAATAAATTATTTTTCATTCGAAATTTGCAGTACTCATTTTACGATTTCCATTTGATATTGCAGCCAATGCTCGGTATCTGATTTTCGTCCACAGGCTTTCCTGCCAGTATGGCTTCCAGTGCATTTCGAATATCGATGCCTGTCACAGGTACGCTGTTTTCAGGGCGTGCGCCGTCCATTTGACCGCGGTATACGCATTTCAAATCTTTATCAAAGATGAAAAAATCCGGCGTACAAGCCGCGTCATAGGCCCTTGCAACATCCTGAGTTTCATCGTACAGATACGGAAATGAATACCCCAGTTTCTCTGCAACCAATTTCATTTTTTCTGGTGAATCTTCAGGGTACGACTCCACATCATTTGAATTAATCGCAATGAACGAAATACCTTTTTTTCGGTAATCATTGGCCAACTCCACAATGCCTTTCTGAACATGCTTCACAAAAGGACAATGATTACAAATAAACATAATGACTGTTGCTCTATCTGATTTCAATTCTTTCAACGATTTCATTTCATCACTGATTGTGTCTTTCAGGGTAAAATCCGGGGCTAATGTTCCCAGTTCTATCATGCTTGATGGTGTCCGAGCCATAGTCAAACCTCCTCATTATTTAAATTTTTCATGAAAATCTTTCAACGTAATCTCATCAAATAAACTCTCCAGTTTCGACTGAATGCGTTCCATTGATTTTTTGATCGCGCAGTTCTTGTCACGGCCACATTTGCTTGGTCCATTGTCATGAACACAATCCACTAATTTAAATGGGCCATCAACTGCTTTGATCACAGAACTGACGCTGATTTCTTCCTCTGACTTGTTTAAGTAATATCCACCCCGAACTCCCTGAACTGATACGATCATCTGGCTTCTTGCAAGATTTTGCAAAATTTTTCCCATGAGATCCAGTGAAATATTAAACTTCTCCGAAAGTTCTCTGGCCGTCGTTAACTCACCAGGCAACTTCTTTGACATATAATCCAGCGCGATCAGGGCGTATTCAACTTTCTTACTGAATTTGAGCATAACAATACCAGACTAATTTAGTCTTATTTTTATACAAAAAAAATCCTGATTGGTTCCCGACATCCAAATACACGACTTTTTTAGTCCTATTTTATATTTATAATATAATCTATCTCGTTTTAAAAGTCAAGTACTTTTTTTCATTTTTTTGAAAGGCTTTACGGACTAACGCACAGTGAGCATTGTGGGAATGATTGCGCCTTCAGTGGCCAGATAATATCTCAGCAAGTTCGCGGTAAGGCAGGAATGAACCGGGATGACTGCGATCAAATCACCAATATTCAGTTTGTTCAGAATTGAATCCGGCATGCGAACCACGCCGTGCTCCTGGGACAGGCAGGAAACGAACGCTCCGGGGATTATTGAGCCCCAACCTTTTTCTTCCATTAATGCAATATAACCGTAAAGAGTGTCGCCATTTCTATCCACGATACGTTCTTTGGACAAATGAATCGCACCGCCGTAAATGACAATTTCACCGCGTGAAGCATGTTTGGCAACAATGGGGCAGGCAACCACCACAGCAATATCCGCTTCCTCGCAGACGCCGAGATTGAGCTGCATGGCATCGTAAAACACAAAATTCCCGGGCCGAATTTCATCCACGCCGCTGAAATCGTGCACGAGGCTGCACGACGGCGTATCTCCCAAAGACAGTTCGATATTTCGAACTCCCTTTTCCCCCAAACGCAATTTCATTGATTGAAGCCGAGCCACAGTTTCATCGTAAATCCGCCGAATTTTTTCCAGCGAGTCTGCGTGATAGGCGTGCCCGGAATGGGTGAGCAGCCCTGCGAAATTCAACCGACGCGAGTCCTTCATTTTCTCAATGATTGAGAAAGCAGCCTCAACATCGTCCCAGGAAGTGCCTGTTCTGTGATAGCCGACATCAACCTTCAGCCAGACATCCGCCGGGGACAGGAGAGTTGCCTCCAAAAACGCGACCGATTCGATGGATTCAACCAGCAAGCCTAAATTGATCTGCTGAGCCAACAGATTAATCTGAGCTATTTCCCGCACATTGACAGGGAACGCGATCGTAATATCGTTCCAGCCATGGTCCGCAAAATAGCTGGCCATTTCAACCGACGAGACTGTGATTGCCTCCACACCAAAATCACGAAACCACTCACCAATAGCTGCGGATTGATGCGTCTTAAAATGGGGGCGAAAGCTGATGTTGCTGCGGTGGGCTTTTTCCATCATTTTTTTGATATTCTGTTTTGCTCTGCTTTTTTCAATAAAGAGCGTTGGTTTTATTATTAATGAAGTCATTTTTTCCACTGTTAAAGAATTCATTTTGAAAAAAAATAGAGAAGTATTATTGAAGCATTTAACTTTTTTCAAAGATGCAGCTATCTCATTTTTAAGCAGGAACAGAGATAACAATCCGTCAAATCCGCGTCATCCGTGTTCCATATATTTTTTAGACATTTGCAAGTCTACTTCTCACTCGCCAACATAAACACCGCAAACGAAGCCAGCCAATGCTCCCCCACGTAATCGCCGCTGGCCACGTTTTTCAAGGCGTCTTCAGCATGCCGATCGGCTGCATCGATCAGAGTTTTCCGAACCGGATCGTCGGCCGGGAGCGCATTGGCAATGCCTTTCATGCACCAGGCGCGGCTCAAATTAAGTCCATCTAAGTGCACGATTTTGGGATCGCTGCGGTCGCCAACCACAGCCGGCTCCAGCAGGGATTTTGGTTCGCCATTTTTCAAATCCGGAAGAAAACTATGGAACCACTCCGCAAATTTTTCAGGACTCAATACGCGCCTCATCAAATCCGCTTCCAAAAGGCAGGGGGAGAAAAAATCCTCGCCGCCCGGTTCCCATTGAGCCGGACACGCTTCGTCGCCTCCAAAATATGTCAGGCTTCGTTCGAGGATCAAAGCCTCCAGTTTTTCATTTCCGATTTCGCGGGCGTAGTCCAAACCAAAAGCCAGTCCGAACGCGGTGTTCGGATGCACCCCGGTTCGAATGGGATAGGTTTGTTTGGGCAGAAAATCCAGGTAACGATCTGCGATGGCTGCTGCCAGTGGCTCAAGATTTTTGGCCCACATTCGTCCGTCCGAATCGTCCCAGCCGCGAAGCTCTTCGGCTAATTTCAGCAGCCAGGCCCAACCGTACATGCGCTCGAACGATTTCCTGCTCGGCTGGTGCAGATAATCCACTTCCTGCTTGACATTTTCAGCAGTCAAATTTTGATGAATGGCCGCGCGAATTTCGCCTTCTTCCTGCAAATTTGGAAAAAGCTTCACAAGTCGAATCAACATCCAGTGGCCATGAACCGAAGAATGCCAGTCGTAACAGCCATAAAAAACCGGGTGCAAATTGCCTGGCGGCAGCACTTCCTTTTCGGAATTCATGACGTGATCCATTTTATTGGGATATTCCCGATGGATGCACTTCAGCGCCAGCGCAGCAAAATGAGAAGCAGTTCTGGTTGTTAATTTCGCTTGTTCAATGGCTTCATTTTTCATATTTTGAGCCACTTGCGGATCGAATGAGCGCGCATGGCCAGAGCAAAAGCCGAATGCCATTCCACTTAACCTGGAATATTCATTGTAATGCATTAAGGAATCCAGGTAGCCTGAATGGTGCATAATTCCGAATTCAGTATATCTAACTTTGTTAAATTTCATATATCTGATTAATTTTTATAATAACAATAAGTTAAATATCTATTGTTTGAAATTTGTGAATAATTCAGGTTAAAATGATCAATAAAAAATATTTCTGGAATTTCAACATCGTTACTCCGAATAGTTCAATCTGAATTATTTGAAAGTTTATGAATCTCCGCCATGATCGCGTCGACTTCTTCTTCAGTATTGAAAAAATGAGGCGAAATTCGAATGCCGGCATCCGGGCGCCAGTCGATGAGAAAATCGCGCTTCAATAGTTCCTCTGAAATACGTTGACTGTTTTCCATTTGAACCACCACGGTGCCGCCGCGGTGTTCAGGCTCAAGCGGACTGTTTACCTGAAATCCATATTCGTTGGCTCGACAGATGATACGTTCGGTCAAATTCAGCGAGCGTTTTCGAATATTTTCCACACCGACATCCCGAATAATTTCGTAGCCGGCCTTCACCGCATAAAGCGCCGGCAGGTGCGGCGTGCCATTTAAAAATTTGAATCCGCCATTTTTCGTAAATCGCATCTGTTTTTCAAAAGCAAATGGATCAGCATGAGCCATCCACCCGGTGAGGCGTGGCTGCAATTTTTCGGACAGATCCGGGCGTACGTAAAGATAGGCAGCTCCCGGACCACCGCACAACCATTTGATGGAGCCGCCCACGACAAAATCAATGTTCAGTTGCTGCACATCCACAGGTACTGCGCCCACGGATTGATACGCATCCAGCACCACGTACGCGCCGCAATCATGGGCTTTTTCTATTATCGGCTCCACCTGCTGAAGGTAAGCGCTCTTGAACAGCACGTGCGAAATGGGAACGAGCAGGGTATTTTCATCGATGGCATCCACAATTTTTTCGGTGAAAACTGTCATGCCATCCTCGGATCCCACGATTTCGATTCTCGCGCCAGCCGGTTCATGCGACTGGTACAGATACATCACCGATGGAAAATTCATTGCGCTGTAAACAATTTTATTTCGTTTCCCGCGAAAATCAAAGCAGGAGAGAATAACTGCCTCGGCAATGGTCACGTTCTGATGCATGGAAACAGAATTTTTTGGCGCGTTGATAATGTCCGCCAGAATATTCCCGACTTCACCGATGAATTCCCACCATCCCTCTGACCAGGCGCGGACACCTCGCCTCGACCAGATGTCCGCATAAGTTTTGAGATTGTCATACACACCACGTGGCATGGCGCCCAGTGAATTGTTAATCAAGTAGGTCGTTCTCTCCAGGATGGGGAATTCGTTTCGCCATTTCAGCAATTCTTTCATTTATAATCCTTTTGGAGTTTCAAACTATCGGGGTTTATTACTCAATGCACTTTAAATAAATTCAACCTCAACATTCAATTCCACAGGCAAGCCCTGATCCGGCGTAACCAGCATATTCTTGACGTCATACGGAATTTTTATTTTCTGTGAACCGGTTTTTCCTTCAACTTTGTTTTGAATTTTGAAAAGCATGGTTTTGTTCGGGTGAAGTTTTATATTTTCCGGGACAGACAAACCTGATACATCCCCTGCTTTTTCCAATTCGAAGCATACCTGGGAGCTGTTGTGAATCTGAACATAGGCCCGGCCTTTTCCTACTATTTTCACCTTTGGATTCAACAGCGTCACAGATTCCTCGAAGATCGGCTTCAAGAATTCTTCGGCACCAATGAGTAAATTTTCGTAGTACACAGCCGTTCGTTTGTTATCCAGCGCGTTTCTGATGGCATCGCGTGATTTTTCTTTGGAAAACACCAGCGTCATGGGACGATGCGCGCCGCCGGCCAAATCAAATCCAAGACCGGTCGGCGGATGCACATCCGAATTTCCGAACATGGTCAGATTTTTATCCAGCGCCCATTGAAAAACGGTTGGGTAATAATCGTACCAGTTCACCACTTCAATGCCCTGGAACAAACCTTTGTCGAACAATTCGGTGTGCTCCGGCCACCATTTTGCTCCATCCGGAGCCTGGGCCTTCCAGCCGGGATGATTCCAGAATACAAACGCGCCCTGGTCGTTGGCAATTTGAATCGACTTTCTCCAGTCTTCGTTCTCAATTGCGTTCTCATCGGTTACAAAAATCGCATTAAAATGCCCGGGTGGCATGGATTTGGTAATTTCGACGCCTTTGATTAATATAATGTCCAATTCATCGGCCTTTGATTTTGCAATTTCATAGGGACGTTTAAGATCCTTTTTAACATCATTCTTGTGCGGCTGATATTCAAGGTGATCCGTAATCGAGATTGCATCCAGTCCCTCTAACCAGGCTTCTTCAACGCGAGTGGTTGGCCAAACCGAACCATCGGAAAAAACCGTGTGCATGTGAAAATCGCATTTCAGGGTGAAATAGCCGGGAATGTTCGGAATTGCAACTTCAGTTCGGCCTCTTTCCTGAGAATAACCCGTCGAAAAAGACAAGCAGCTCATCGCCGCAACGAGAATTAAATTAAATTTCTTGAACAGATTGAATTTCATTTTGCCTCCAAAATAGCGTCCATTTTTTTTCTGATTATAAAAAAAATCTACCACCAGCAGGTTACAAAAGTATTAATAATTCATTTCATTTCTCATAATTTTGCATTATTCAAATCCTTTCTCCGCCCTCAGCGCTCGCTCTGAATGCCCGGTTCGCTGGAAGAGTGGCCGGCTTTATCGATGATCCACAATTCCCATTTCGCCATTTCAAATTATTTTGAAATCAAACGTTTTCTTTCCCACTAAAATCGCGCGCATATTCCAGTCAAACGCTTTCGAGATTTCCGTGTGCGCCGCAAAACCGCATTTCTCACAGGATATTTCCGCACGATCTTTCAGGTAGCAGCCGATGTTCATTCGGCCATCCGGCTCAGCGCTGGCAATCAGCCAGTCGTGACAGCGCCAGGTATTTTTTTTCAATCCCTCCAGCGTGGAACCCGAATCGAGAATGGGGAAACCGTCCTGCTTCATTTTTATCAACTGATCAAGGACTGCGATTCGCCGATCTTCCGGCAGCCACAAATTTTCCGAATTGGGGAACGGATAGTAAAATTGAATCGTGACTCCCTTCACCAGTGGCGCGAGGAATTTTATCAAATCAGGAATTTCACCATCGTTCAAACTCGTGATAGTAATATTGGCCAAAATCTTGGGATGGTTTGATTTTTTAATATTCGAAATGATTTTTTCAAAACAAGTACCGCGATTTTTTTCGTGCGTTTCTTTCAGCCCGTCGACGCTCACCCACACCACATCTGCCGAGGATTCGATAGGCAGGGTGCCATTGGTGGTAATTCCCACGCGAAAGAATTTTTTCCTGGCGTACAAAACAAGGTCTTCGAAAGTGTGCTCGCCATCGCGCCACAGAAACGGTTCGCCGCCTTCAAAGATGAGCAGCCTGACGCCCCTCTCGTACAGCGAATCCATGACCCGGACTGCCTCATCGAATGAAATGCTCAGCTGCTTCATTTTCCAAAAAGGGCAGGACCGGCATTTCAGGGCGCAGCGATACGTAATTTTGAAGCCAGCCAGCAAGGGCACTTTTTTACCAAATACTCGCGCAGCAATGTTGTGTTTCAGAAAATAGAGGTAGTGGGATTTTATCATTATAACGATTCTTAAATTTATCGAAGGATCTGTTTTGCTTCATTTCGGACATATTATTTTTTTGGCCATTATTCTATTTGGAACCACGCCAAGGTTGGGTGCACTCTCCGAAATCTTGATATTCACTTTTCGCGTTTTTTTCATTTTCTATTTTTCTGCGTGTTCCGTGGGCAAAAAATCTTTCACTAATTTTTATTCCAGTTCACTCGCTTTTTGTTGAACGATGTCCCAGGCAAGCGCCACATCCTTCCACGTCGTTTTCAAATTTCCGATGGCCAGGCGGATGCCGAAATTCCCTCTCAGCTTCGTATGCGAGAGGAATACCTGGCCGGTGGCGTTTATTTTTTCCAGCAGATTTTCATTCATCGAATTGATGTCGGCGATTGCTTTTTCTTCGTTTGTATTTTGAAATGAATTCGGGATGTATCGAAACACCAGCGTGCTGAAGGGCACCGGCGCCAGCAACTCAAAATTGGAATGGGAATCGATCTTCACTTTCAATTCACGCGCGAACGAAATGTGTTCGCGGATGGCCGAAATAATGCCCTCGCGCCCCAGCGAGCGGATGATCATCCACAATTTGAGCGCCCGAAACCTGCGTCCCAAGGCCACGCCCCATTCCATATAGTTCGTGGTTTCCTCCGCTTCGGCAGTGCGAAGATATTCCGGCGTCAAACTGAACGCCTGCTTCAAAACCTCCGGCCGCCGGCAGAAAAGCACGCTGCAATCGATGGGAGTGAACATCCATTTGTGGGGATTCACGATGATGGAATCGGCCATTTCCCAGCCTTCGAACAAAAGCCGCATCTCAGGCAGCACCGCAGCAGAGCCGCCATACGCCGCATCCACGTGGAGCCAGATATTATTTTTCCGACAGATTTCAGCGATCTTTTTCACAGGATCGACGCTGGTCGTCGATGTTGTTCCCAGCGTGGCAATTACGCAGATTGGCTTAATTCCATTGGCTATGTCTTTTTCGATCGCGCTCTCAAGCGCCTCGGCATCCATTTCAAATTTTTCGTTTGTTGGAATTTTTCGTATGCCTTCCTGGCCAATACCGAGAACGATAGCCGATTTTTCAATGGAGGAGTGGGACTCCTCAGATGTGTACATGGCCAATGGCGGAATGTCGCTTCTTCCAGCCAGTCCCTTTTGCCGAATATCGAGATTGGCCCGCTCCCGGGCCGCGGCCATGGCGCATAAACTTCCCACGGACGCGGTATCATTGATAACGCCTTGAAACTGATCCGGCAATCCCACCATTTGGCGCAGCCAGTCCAGAACGACCTCCTCCAATTCCGTGGCTGCCGGCGAAGTTTTCCACAGCATGGCATTCACATTAAGCGCGCTGGAAAGCAGCTCGCCGATGATTCCCGGGTATGAACCAGTGATGGAAAAATAGGCAAAAAATCGGGGATGATTCCAGTGGGTAATGCCTGGAATGATAAGTTTCTCAAAATCTTCAAAAATCTTTTCGAATTTCTCCGAATGCCCAGGCGGAAGCTCCGGCAACTGTTTTCTTATTTCTCCAGGTTTCGTCTTTGCCAGCACCGGGAAGTCATCCATTTTTTCGAGGTAACGGGCAATCCACTTAACCACATCGCCAACGCTTTTTTGAAACTCGTCCGGCAGCATATCCCGATGTTCGTTTTCTTCTTCCATTATTTATCTCCAAATATGTTGTTGAAAATATTCCACGATACCTTCCGCCTTTATTTCAAAGCGTGTCACTTTTCCATTCTTTCACCCTTCCATTGTTCCCCTGAACAAATCCCCTCGAATGAATCGCTTACAATCTTATGCTTCTATTTCATTTAGTAAAATAATAGAATTCCATCTAAATGTCAAGACAGATTATTCAAAAAGCAGTCGATTTGAAAAATTTTTGCTCATGGAAAAATTCTATAAGAATTTGTTTGATTTAACGAATATTTTTTTTATATTTTTACCTTGAGAGAGGACAAGAGTTATTCGAAATAGATATCAAGCTTAATTCTGCGGAGGAGAATAATGGGCAAAACGATAATTGAAAAGATAATTGAATCTCATAGCGATAGACATGTGAAGCCGGGCGATATTGTCGATGTTTCCATCGATGCGCGCGTGGCACGCGATTTCGGTGGCGCCAATGTTGTGAAGAATATTCGGGACAGCAACCTGTCCATCGAAAACCCGGAAAAAACATTTTTTACGTTCGATTGCAACCCGGGAGGTTCTGACCAAAAATACGCCACCAATCAGCATATTTGCCGGCTTTTCGCCCGGGAAACCGGCATCAACGTATTCGACATCGACCAGGGCATCGGCACTCACATCGCCATCGAAAAAGGCCTGGTGAAACCTGGCGGCACATTCATTTCAACGGATTCGCACGCTAATATCATGGGCGCCATCGGCGCGTTCGGCCAGGGCATGGGCGATCAGGATATTGCGGCGGCCTGGGCTTACGGGAAAATCTGGTTCAAGGTCCCGCCCACTGTCAAAATTATTTTGAAGGGAAAACCGGCGCCATTAGCCACGGCAAAAGACCTTACGCTTGCAATTTTGAAGGAAACCGGTGCGAATGGTTTGTTAGGCTGCGCGTCCGAAGTGTACGGCGATATTGTCGACGATCTGGACCTGGCGGCGCGCATCACCATTGCCTCGATGAACACGGAAATGGGCGGCATCATCATGCTGTTCCCGCCCAATCAGGAAGTCATCGATTATTGCAATCACGCCAATGGAAAGAAAGTTGAGCCTGTGTACGCCGACGAAGACGCCGAGTACATTCGCGAACTTGTTGTCGACATTGAAGGCCTGGAGCCGCTTATTTCCAAGCCGGGACACCCGGAAGATGTGATTACCACGTGCGATATTGCGGACATCAAAATCGACTCCGCGTTCATCGGCTCGTGCACCAATGGCCGTTACGAAGACATGGTCGAAGCCGCGCGAATTCTCAACGGACGGAAAGTGGCGCCGGGCGTGGTGCTGAAAATTGTGCCTGCCACAAATTCGGTGTGGAAGCGTTGCCTGGATGACGGACTCATCGAAATTTTCAAAACTGCCGGCGCGCTGGTGGGCAATGCCGGTTGCGCCGGCTGTGCGAACGGACAAATCGGACAAAACGGGCCGGGGGAAGTCACCATCAGTACGGGGAACAGGAATTTTACCGGCAAGCAGGGAAAAGGCGAAGTGTACCTGGCTTCACCGGCAACGGTTGCGGCTTCGGCAGTTTCCGGGATCATCACCATCGCGAAACGCATTCCGAGAAATCCGACTTTATTTCAATCCGGCATCCTAAAAAGAAAGCAGCGCACCGAAGAAAAAGCACCCGAAAAATCAGGGGCAAAACCAACCGTGGTTCAGGGACGAGTGTGGGTCGTCCGCCACGATAATATCGATACGGACATGATTTTCCACAATCGCTATCTGGCTATCACCGATATCGAACAAATGGGCCAATACACGTTCGACAATCTCAAGGGCTGGGAAGATTTCGCGAAAAAGGCGAAGCCGGGCGATATTGTGGTTGCCGGTAAAAATTTTGGCGCCGGCAGTTCCCGGCAGCAGGCTGTGGACTGTTTCAAAAGCCTCGGCATTTCGCTTATCATTGCTGAATCGTTCAGCGCTATTTACGAACGCAACGCCATCAATGCCGGTATGCCGATTCTTCGCGCTGACCTTTCGAATACGGATATTCAGGACGGTGAGCAGATTCGCGTGGATTTTGAAACAGGAAAGATAGATCGATTGTCCGGGAATCAATCGATTAATGGTGAGCCTTTTTCCAGCGTTCAAATGGAAATTTATATGAGGGGCGGATTGTTGGGAAATTAAACCATTTCATTCGGTAGGTATATAAAGAATTGGTGATTGTCTTATGGCTTTAGCAAATTTTCTTCAAAATAAAAGAAATGAAATCCTCGCCATTTCTAAAAAACATGGGGCATTCAATCTCAGAATCTTTGGTTCTGTGGCCCGAGGCGAATATGATGACTTAAGCGACATTGACATTTTAGTTGATGTGGAAACTGGCACAAGTTTATTCGATCTCGGGGGATTATCTATCGAATTGGAAAATCTGCTTGGAAAAAAAGTAGATATTGTAACCGAAAGGGGACTCAGAAATCGAATTCGAGATAAAATACTCAAGGAGGCAAAACCTTTATGAGGGATGATCTTGAAAGAATCATAGATATTGATGAAGCAATTGTTAGGATTGAGAAATATGCTCACTATGGAAAAGTAGAATTTGAGAGAGAAGAATTAATCCAAAATTGGATTATCCATCATCTACAAATTATCGGTGAAGCTGCAGCGAAACTCTCTAACCTGAATTATTCACAAATTTCAAACAAAAGATGTTTTGATTAATGTTATTAATGAATTTAATCAGATATATGAAATTTAACAAAGTTAGATATAATGAATTCGGAATTAAGCACCATTCAGGCTATCTGGATTCCTTAATGCATTACAATGAATAATCCAGGCTAAGGAATTCAGACTAAATCATGATCAAATTCCATGGGATAAAATTATCGGAATGCGGAACATTCTTGTACATAATTACTTTGAAATTGATATAGAAATCGTTTGGGCCGTTATTTTAAACGACTTGCCCGACTTAAAAATAAAAATTCAAAATCTTATAACAACTCTGAATACAGAAAACAGTAAATAAATTGAAATAAAAATTGGGGCCGTAATGAAAATTTTCAAACCAGTACTTCTGTTTTTATTTTTACTCATTCTGTTTTTACCGATGCAATCGCAAGCCTGCACCACTGTGATGGCCGGTAAAAAAGCAACCAAAGACGGTTCGGTGATCGTCGCCTACGCTTCGGACAGCCGCACCTCCCGAACCTGGTTCAACATCATACCGCATCAGGATTACAAGGCCGGCGCTTTGTGCGCTGTTTATAAAAACACGAAGCTGACCAAGAGTCCAAGCGATTTATCCAAAGCGATTTTCGTTGGCAATATTCCGCAGGTTGCTGAAACGTACAAATTCATCAATACATCGTATCCGTGCATGAACGAAAACCAGTTGATGATTGGCGAATCCACATTTGGCGGTTGGGACACGCTTCGCAACAAAAACGCTATGTTCACCATCGAAGAATTGTGTCGCATTGTACAGGAACGCGCCAGCACGGCTCGCGAAGCCATTTTAATTATCGATGAATTGACAAAACAGTACGGCTACAATGACGCCGGCGAACATCTCGCAATTGGCGACAAAAACGAAATCTGGTGCCTTGAAATTTTGGGCTGCGGACATGACCAGATCGGCGCAGTCTGGGCGGCCCAGCGCGTGCCGGATGATCATGTAAGCGTGGACGGCAACGGCAGTCGAATTCGGCAGATCGACCTCGATGATCCGGAATACTTTATGGCCTCGGACAATGTCTTTGATGTGGCCATCAAATACGGCTGGTGGGATCCTGAAAGCGGCGATCCATTTGAATTCTGCTACGCATACGCGCCAGACAACAGAACAAGCCTGGCCACCCGCCGGCGCGAATGGCGCGTTTTGGATTTGTTAGCGCCTTCGTTGAAGCTCGATCCCAATTCCGAAAACTACCCGTTTTCAGTGAAACCGGACAGCCTTGTCAAAATTCAGGATGTCATGGCGATTATGCGGGACACGTTCGAAAATACCCCGTTCGACATGACCAAAAATATGATTGTGAAAAATAAAAAGGGCGAAGCTGCTAAAAGTCCTTACGCCAATCCGTTTATGCATTACGATATGATGCCGCTGTTCAAAGTGAACGGAGGCTGGAACGAAATGGGCGAGCGAACCATTGCCCGGTATTACTGTAATTTTGTGTTCGTGGCCCAGGCCCGCGACTGGCTGCCGGACCCCATCGGCGGATTGGTGTGGTTTGGCTATGACAACCCGGCCATGACCGCCTACGCGCCAATTTATGTCGGAATAACCGATGTGCCGGATTCCTACAAAATCAATGGACGCGGTGGCTTCAATCACGATTGCGCGTGGTGGGCGTTCAACCGCGTGGCGGATTTGTCGGCCCAAAAATGGGGCTGGATGCGATTGGATGTGGACTCAGCCCGAATCGCTGTTGAACAAAGAGCTTTTTCTCAACAAAAGGAAATCGAAGAAAAAGCAGTGTACCTGTTTCAGAAAAATCCCAAAAAAGCGAAAAAATTTCTGACCCAATACAGCAATGAATTTATGGAACGAATTGTTCAGGATTGGTGGAAATTAGGCGATGATTTGTGGACCAGGTATACCGGGAAGTTTTGATAATTTTAAGATTTTTACATACCAAAATAATTTATTAATCTCAAACATCACTATGGACACATATAAAATATCAGAAAATGAGATAGCTTCTTTAAAAATTCAATTCGAGATATTCAAGAAACTTGACATGTCTCAAAAATTATTACAGACCTTTGAGCTATCTGAAAATTTACAAGATATTACAAAATCAGAAATCCAGAAAAATCATCCTGAATATAATCAAAAGCAAATTGTTCGACTTTTTCTAAAACGGATATTGGACAAAAAATTACATCAAAAAATTTACAGTAATTTATTTTGAAATCTATGACCGGTCAAAAAAAATTCTTGTCAAACATCATTCGCAATTTGGATGTAGCAAATATCCCGTATATGATATGTGGTTCACTGAGCAGCTCATTATACGGGGAGCCCAGAGCAACAATGGATATTGACATAATCATTAAATGTGGGATAAAACAAATTCAAAAATTTATTCATGAATTTCCAGAAAATGATTATTACGCTGATTTAGATTCTGCTGAAGAAGCATTAAGAACAAAATCTATGTTCAATATCATTGATTTAAATAGCGGCTGGAAAGCTGATTTCATTTTTCTTAAAGATAGTGAATTTGCGCATGAAGAGTTCGCAAGAAGAAAATCGGCCAAATTACTTGGTATTGATCTGAAGATTCTATCAGAAGAAGATACAATTTTAAGTAAACTTGAATGGGCAAAAATTGGGGAGTCAGAGCGTCAATTTCGTGATGCCCTCGGCGTAGCAATTGCAAAATGGGAAGTTATAGACTTCAAATATTTAAAAAGTTGGGCTCGTAAAATTGATGTCGAAACTTTATTAGACAAATTATTAGAAGAAGCGAAAAAACTACAATAAGACATGTGATACAGGAATAATCGATAAGGACAAAATATGGCAAAGACGTTCGCTGAAAAATTATTAGCAAAACAGGCAGGATTGAACGAAACCATTGCCGGTCAGATTGTGACGGTAAAGCCGGCTCACCTGTTGACCCACGATAATACCGCCGCCATCATCGGCAAGATTGGGAAAGAACTGGATAAATATGGCGTTGTCAATGATGAGCTTTCCGTGATTGTGCTCGACCATGTGGTGCCGGCGGCCAATGAAAAAACCGCTGCCAATCACAAAGCGGTCAGGGAATTTGTGAAAAAATTCGGATTGAAAAATTTCTTCGATGCCGGGGAAGGAATCTGTCATCAAATCGTGATTGAAAAAGGATTTGCGATCCCGGGAACCATCATCGTTGGTAGCGATTCGCATACCTGCTCGTATGGTGCGCTGGGCGTATTTTCAACCGGCATCGACAGAACAGAAGCGGCCGCGCTCATGCTGACCGGCGAAACCTGGCTGAAAGTACCGCAGAGCATTAAAATTTCATTAAAAGGTACATTTGCTCCCGGCGTTTCTGCCAAAGATTTGGTGTTGCAAATTATTGGCGATATCAAAGCCGACGGCGCTAATTACTGTTCGGTGGAATTCCACGGGGAAATTCACAATCTCACCATCGAAGAACGCATCACCATCGCCAACATGGGCGTGGAAATGGGCGCCAAAGTCGCTGTTTTCCCGGTCGATGAAAAAGCCGAAGCGTATCTGGAATCGGTCGGCGTTCCGAGGGGCAGCTACGATAAAATCTGGGCGGATGACGGCGCTAACTATATTTGCGAATTGAATTACGATTTGTCCGCGCTGGAGCCGGTGGTGGCCAAACCGCACACGGTGGACAATCTCGCCAAAATTTCTGAAGTGGAGGGCATCGAATTGCATCAGTGCCTGTTGGGAACCTGCACCAATGGTCGGCTGAGCGATTTCGAAATAGCCGCTTCCATTGTAAAGGGAAAGAAAATCTCTCACAATGTGCGATTTCTTATTTTGTCGGCGTCCCGTTCTGTATTCAATAAGGCCATTAAATTGGGATACATTGAAACACTGAGCGAGGCCGGCGCCATGATTTTACCGACCGGCTGCGGCCCCTGTCTCGGCGCGCATCTTGGAGTGCTCGCCCCGGGCGAAGTCTGCCTCAGCACGGCCAACCGCAATTTCAAAGGGCGCATGGGCTGCAAAGAAGCGGAAATTTACCTTGCCAGCCCGGCCACGGTTGCTGCTTCGGCCTTGACCGGTAAAATCACTGATCCGCGAAAGATTTCATAAGCCCAAGCAAAATTATTCGCCACCAAGACTCGAAGACTCAAAGAAACTGAAAGCAGAGCTATATTTGCTTCAACAAATTATGGCCATTAAAATAAACAAATTCAGTTTTTCTTCGCGACTTGGCGTCTTGGCGGCATAATATATCGACAAACCTACGAGGAAAAATATGTCAGAACATAAAGTATGGAAATATGGAAATGATATCAATACCGATATGCTTTTTCCGGGGAAATATACATACACATGCAGCACTGCCGAAGAAATCAAACCGCATTTGTTAGAAGACCTGGATCCAAATTTTGCCAGCCAGGTGAAACCGGGCGATATTATTTTCGCGGGAAGCAACTTCGGCTGTGGCAGCTCGCGGGAGCAACCGGCGCTGGGCCTGCGCGCCGTGGGAATTCAGGCCGTTGTTGCCAAAAGTTACGCCCGAATTTTCTATCGCGCGGCCATTAACCAGGGCTTGCTGCTCATCGAATGCCCGGAAGCCATAGATGCATTCAAAGAAGGAGATGCGGTTGAACTTGATTTGCAGAACGGAACCATCATCGTGGGTGGACAGAAATTCTCTTTCCCGACCTTGCCGACGGAGATTTTGGCTATCCGAGATGCAGGTGGCTTGCTGGAATGTACCCGCCAAAAATTGGAAAGTCGATAATTTTTTTCTGATGAAAAATTGATTTTCGAAACCATTGTGCGTAAAGGAACGGTCTCATGAAAAAATATTTTTTCTTCGTATGGACACTTGTTTTTATTTTTCAATTGCATGCCCAGGAATTTGTCAATATTACGTTTCGCCATTATTCTTCCAATCCCGGGGTTACCAGTGCGTTCGTGCCGGGCTCATTCAATAATTGGGGAAATAATAGCAATGGCAACATTTCTCCCACCGATCCTTCGCTGATGACTTTCGTCGATTCTTTGGGATGCTGGATTAAGGATTACCGCTTTCAGGTCGGTTCAACCCACTATTATAAATTCAATGAAAATGGCACGTCTGATGGATGGCTGCCGGACCCGTTGAATCCATTGAGGGAAACCGGCGGGTACAACAATTCGATTTTGCAGGTCAATGAACTGATGACATTCGAAACGCTACCCCAAAACGGCGCGGTTATTTCGGAACAAGAGCCGGAGCTCGTCCTCGGCGTGTTCACGACTGAAAACGATTCCCTGCTTTTAAGCCAGTCCACAATTACGCTCAATGAAACTATTGCATCCACGTTTGAGAACTGGTTCGTCACGGACCTTTCCCTTCTCAAATATTCGCTGCCGGAATTGAGCAACGGCAACCACAAAATTGTACTGAACATCACCACAAAAAACGGAAAAACATTATCCGACTCCGTAAGTTTCACCTACCAGGGCGCATCGCCGGAGATTCGCCCTCTGCCGTCCGGGGTTGTGGATGGAATTAATTACATCGATCAATCCACGGTTACGCTGGTGTTGCACGCGCCATACACAAAGGATTTTGTGTACGTCATTGGCGATTTCAACGACTGGAACGTAGATCAAAATTATTTCATGTATAAAACGCCGGACTTACAGCGATACTGGCTGACCATTGAAGAACTCAATCCGAACCAGGAATATGCATACCAGTATTTTGTCGATGGTGAAATTAAAATTGCTGATCCATATACAGAAAAAATTCTCGATCCGTGGCATGATCAATACATCACCGATGCGACCTACCCGGACCTAAAATCTTATCCCACGGGAAACACGACTGAAATCGTTTCTGTTTTTCAAATAGACGACGATGAGTACGAATGGCAATCCACGGATTACAGTCGGCCGGAAAAGAAAAATTTGGTCATTTACGAATTATTGATCCGCGATTTTGTAGCTGAGCACGATTACAAAACGCTCATCGATTCTCTCGGTTATTTCGAACGCCTCGGCATTAACGCCATCGAAGTGATGCCGGTTTCGGAATTCGAAGGCAATGAAAGCTGGGGTTACAATCCGTCGTTTTATTTCGCGCCGGACAAATATTACGGACCGAAAAATGAACTGAAGCGATTCATCGATGAATGCCATAAGCGCGGTATCGCGGTTATTCTGGATATCGTGCTCAATCACTCGTTTGGGCAATCACCGCTGGTTCGGCTTTTCAGCGAAGGCCTGTATGGCCCGCCTTCAGCAGACAACATCTGGTACAACAACGACTACGATCCAAATTATGCCGGCTATCAGGCGCGGCACCCCTACAATGTTGGTTATGATTTTAATCATGAAAGTTATTCGACGAAACAATTCATCGATCGTGTGAACGCATTCTGGATCGAGGAATATCGAGCCGACGGATTTCGGTTCGACCTGACAAAAGGTATGACGCAACGAGTGAGCTATACCAGCAATGGCAATTATAATGAATCCCTTGCCAGCTCGTACGATGCGTCGCGAATCGCCATTTTGAAACGAATGGCAGATCAAATCTGGGCTGTCGATTCCACCGCCTACGTCATTCTGGAACATTTCTGTGACACCACCGAAGAAAAGGAGCTTTCCGATTACGGGATGATGCTGTGGGGAAATTCAAATTATAATTATACGGAAGCAACCATGGGCTACCATGATTCCAATAAATCCGATTTTTCGTGGGGCTATTACAAAACTCGCGGCTGGGCCAATCCCCATTTGGTAACCTACATGGAAAGCCACGATGAAGAGCGGCTGATGTACAAAAATCTGGAATACGGAAATAGCTCCGGCAGCTATTCAATTAAAGAATTGGGAACCGCGTTGAACCGAATTAAGTTAGCTGCCGCGTTTTTCTTCACTTTGCCCGGGCCGAAAATGATCTGGCAATTTGGTGAATTGGGATATGATTATTCGATAAATTACGATGGCCGTCTTGGGAACAAACCCATTCGGTGGGATTATTATCAGAATCAAGATCGACGCAATTTGTATGAAACGTATTCAGAGTTAATTAAGCTTCGAAAAGAAAACGCGGCGTTCACCAGCCCAAATTCCCAGGTGGCCCTTGCAGTCGGCGGTTCGAACAAACGGATTAATATCTCCCACGAAACAATGAATGTAACAATCGTCGGTAATTTCGGTGTGACAACTGCGAGCATCAACCCGGCGTTCCAGCACACAGGTGTTTGGTACGATTATTTTTACGGCGACAGCCTGACAGTGACAGACATCGGCCAACTCATTTCATTGAACGCCGGCCAATTTCATATTTATACGGACAAGAAACTCGTTTCGCCCGGCTCGGGTATCATTGACAAAGTAGAAAAATTCGAGACAGAAGCGCCGGTGAGTTTTCAGCTTTATCAGAATTATCCCAACCCGTTCAACTCGACGACGACAATCCGGTATACCTTGAACGATCTGCAACCGACGTTTACGAAAGTGCAGATTTTCAACATCCGCGGACAACACATCAAAACGCTGGTCGCAAAGAAGCAGGCCGTCGGATTCTATCAGGTTGAATGGGATGGCACCGACGAAAACCAGGCGCCTGTCAGCAGTGGCGTGTATTTGTACTCCATTAAATCAGGAGCTGAGTCAATCTTGAAAAAGCTGGTTCTGGTGAAGTAGGGGGAATTTTATGTGCCGAATGATTCTTTGCGCGGGAAAATCCAATCTCAACTGGCTCATCGATGACATGATCGAAATGGCTTCCGACCGAAACGAAAGGCATGAAGAAAATGAAAATACAGAATTCAGGCACGAAGACGGCTGGGGAATCAGCTATCTTTCAGGGAATCGATTGAAGACGTTTCATTCTCTCGCGCCAATTTTCGATGATCCACAAATCGATCAATTTAGAAATCTTGAATCCCGGCTCGTTATTCTGCACACAAGGCATGCTTCAAAGGGAGCAGTTGATATTCACAATGTTCACCCCTTTGAAGCTATTCTCAATAAAATTCCCTACGTTTTCTTTCACAATGGCACTGTTCGCGACGAACTTGTATTCGACGAGCAATTCAACGTCAAAGGAACTACCGACTCGGAGCGTTATTTCTATTATCTCCTGTCTTCAAATGAAGAAAAACTGAATGCTATTTCCCTGAAAAAAAAACTCGGTGCTTTGACTAATTTTACAGGAGCAAACTTCATTCTTTCAAACGGAGAGACTTCATTTGTCACAAACTGGTGGGCGATCAATCCCAATTACTATCGAATGAAAATGTTAGCCGAAAACGAATTCACGCTTTTTTCTTCTGAAATTTTGCCTCATTATAAAAATCATTCCTGGACTTTTCTTGAAAATCATGATATTTTTGAAATTGATACATCGACCCACACGGCGACTCGATCTTAACTTCATGATACATATTTTTCTATTTCAACCTTTTGACGATTATAATTTCAGCAGCCAGTTTCGATGAAATTTTTTTTCCGTATTTAAAAATCATTTCTTGTTTTTAATAAAATCAATATTTATATTATATTGTTGGCTTAATCGCCAAATCCTCATTAATTCTTCTTAACAAATGGAGGTAAAAATATGAAACTGTTGTTTAAAACATTTTTCCTTTTTATCATTCTATCTTTATTTTTTAACCTGCCCGCCTTTGCGATTGACACGTACAAGCCCTCAACAGGGTATCACAATTACAAGGCGCTCACTAAATCCCTGGAAGATTTGGCCAAGCAAAATAAAAAAATAACCAAGCTTTCGTCCATTGGAAAAACGCTTCAGGGCCGCGACATCTGGATGATTCAGATTTCCGGGGACAAAGGCAAAGCACCGGAAGAAAAACAGGCGCTTCTCATCTGTGGGAACCTGGAAGCCGACCATGTTGTCGGCAGCGAAGTCGCTCTTGGCATTGCTGAAAAATTAGTAAGCGGCTACGGTTCGGACCTGGAAATAACCAACATTCTCGACTCACGAACATTTTACATCATTCCCAGAATTAATCCGGATGGCGCCGAAATGTTTTTCGAAAAAACACTGACAGACATCGAGGGAAATCTGAAGCCCCGCGATGACGATTACGACTGGCTCATCGACGAAGACGGACCGGAAGATCTCAATGGCGATGGATTAATCACGCTCATGCGCGTGAAGGATAAAGATGGCGAATGGTTCATGGACAGCAAAGATAATCGCGTCATGTTCAGGAAAAAACAGGAAACATCGCTGGACAGCCTTTACAGCGTTTACCCGGAAGGAATCGACAATGACGGCGACGAGCTTTACAACGAAGACGGCCCTGGGGGATTCAATATCAATCGAAATTTCCCGCACAATTTTGGCTACGACATTAAAGGCCTCGGCGTTTATCCAGCATCTAAAAACGAAACACGTGCGGTCATTGATTTTATGAATCGCTACATTCCATCATTGAAAACCCAGCCGCATAAAAATATTTGCAGCGTGCTGATTTTTTCAAAATTCGATAATCTGGCAGCATCCCCCGGCATCGAATGCGGGAAGCCGGAATTCCCGGAAGTCAGAAAAGAAGATGATGCCCCCAGAACATCATTCCGTTTTGGCAGAAGACGTTCATCAAGTCAGGGTGCGCCCGGGGGCAAGGCCAAAAATCCCCAGCCACAAAAAACCGAAGACAAAGATTTACCGCTATTCAAAAAAGTGAGCGAGAATTATAAAAAAATCACCCATATTGAGAGCGCTGTGTCTGAAAAACCATTTGGCTCCATGCTGGAATGGGCCTACTTTCAATACGGCGTACCTTCCTTTTCGAGTAATTTATGGTCGCCACGAAACGAAAAGAAAGATAAACCAGAAAAAAAGGAAGGCGACCTCGAACAACAAGAAAATGAACAACAACGTCCGCAGGGAAGAAAGGGCGCGAGTCGCCAATTTTCCGGGGATCGAATCTCTAAGAAATCTTCACAATCTCAATCCAAAAGTAAGGGTTCCCGCTGGCTAAACTGGATAGAAAAAAATAATAATGGGGTGGGATTTGTGGATTGGGAAACTTTTCAGCACAAACAACTTGGAGAGGTCGAGATCGGTGGTTTTTACCCCTATCTCAAAACGAATGCTCCTCACAGTTTAATCGACTCGCTCAGCCAGAGCCATGCAAAATTCGCTCTTTATCTGGCATCTCAGTTTGCTGAAATTAAAATGGATTCTCCGGAGATTAAAAAATTATCCACTAATTTATACGAGTTAAAAATTAAAGTTCACAACACAGGGAAATTTCCATACGCAACTGAAATGGGTCAAAAAAGCCGAAACGTCACTCCCATCGTATTACGCTTGAAATTCGAAGATGATGAAAGCATGAAACTTTTTGGCGGTGAAAAACGCCACGACCTTCGCAACCTGGAACCGGGCGCGGAAAAGGAATACAAATGGGTCATTATTTCTCCCCCGGGCAAAAAAATTGATTTCAATTTATTGGCTCGGAAAGGCGGCGGAAAATTCAATTCATCGGTCGTTCTGGAGTAGCATTATTGTGTTCTCTTGAAAAAAGGTTTTTTAACTATTTGACAATCCCATTTGGAGGTATTAATAAAATGAAATTTAATTCAAATAAAATACTGTTTCATCTCACAATAGTTGCTCTCATATCACTTTTCGGGGCTTCCCTGGTATTGGCTCAAAATTACCTGCCCCGAACCTGGAAAACAAGAAAGGTGAATCTTTCATTTAATCGCTATTACGACTGGAAAGAAATGGAAGACGCGCTTCGAACACTGGAGCAGGCGTATCCCAAGTTTCTCAAACTCCGATCAATCGGGAAATCTTTTCAGGGTCGCGAAATGTGGTACATGACCGTCAACAATCCGGACACCGGTGATGAAATGGATAAAAGCGCCATGTACATCGACGCCAATATTCATGGTAACGAAGTACAGGGCGGAGAGGTTTGTCTGTACACTATCTGGTATTTGATGGAAAACTATCAATACAATGAATACATCAAAGAACTGGTCGATCAGCGGGTGTTTTATCTTTTTCCATCAGTGAATCCGGACGGAAGGGACCTGTGGTTGCATAAAGGAGCCTCGGCGCGCTCCAGTCAGCACCCGTATGATAACGATGATGATGGTCTCTACGATGAAGATGGTCCTGAAGATATGGACGGCGACGGGGAAGTGGGTTCCATGTTCATTAAGGTAAAACCCGGGGAGGGCACATATCGATTAAACGACCTCGGAGATCAACTGGTGCCTATCAAAAAAAATGTGGAAGGGAAAAAGGATGAAATAGGCGATTACAAATACGTCGGTTCAGAGGGCATTGATAATGATGGCGACGGCCGCTATAATGAAGACGGCGGAGGTGGATATGATCCCAATCGCGATTTTGCCTCGTATTGGCAGGCGAAATCCATTCAGCGCGGCGCAGGCGATTACCCTTTCACATGGATTGAATCGCAGCACACAAGAAATTTCCTGTATTCTCATCCAAATATTGCCGGCGTTCAGGCATTCCACAATTCAGGCGGAATGATTTTAAGGGGACCGGGCGTTCAGCTTCGCGGAGAATACAAAGGGGCTGATCTTTCTGTTTATGATGAGATTGGGAAAAAAGGTGAAAAGATCATTGAAAATTACCGCTATATTGTTATCTGGAGCGGACTCTATTCGGTATGGGGCGGCTTTATCGATTTCACCCACGATCTGCTTGGCATTTACTCTTATTCAAATGAACTCTGGACCTCCCGCGCTGATTTTGACAAAGACGGAAGAGCCAGTGAAGAGGAGCGGGAATTTTTTGATAAATATATTGATATGCAGAACACAGTCATTCCGATGCATGAAATTGAACATCCCCAGCTCGGCAAGGTCACCATCGATCAGGACAGAACCAAATTAAGCGGTCGCGTTCCACCGGCCTGGTTATTGGAAGAACTATGTCATCGTAATATGGCATTCACATTATTGCACGCTTATGAAATGCCGCTCCCGGTCATTAAAGATGTCACTTATGAAAAAATTGCGGGTAAACTTGGCAAACTGAAAGTGACGATTTACAACGAACGTCTTATGCCAACCATGTCGGCAACAGCCATAGAGAGAAAAGTTCAGCGGCCGGACATATTATCAATTGACGGAAAGATCAAAGTTGTTGCGGCCGGCATGAACAAAAGTTCGAGATTGGCCAATGTGCCGGCAAGATACAGGCGGTATTTCCTTCGCGCGGATGACAGCGATGTAGAACTCATCGATCAAAAGGATTTGAAAAATTTAAAGCTTCTCCGAGGCATTCCCGGCAAGGCAGAAGTCCAATATGAATTTCTCGTGGAAGGTACCGGCACGGTCACTGTAAAACTGGATTGCCAGAAAGGTGGTACTCATCGAAAAGCCATCACCCTGAAGTAATAGCAGATTCGACAATTCACTGAAGCGCTCCCAGCAATTATCTGAGAGCGCTTTTTTTTGCTTCAAAATCAATGCATTCAAAATTTGTTTCCAATTTCAGCAATATTTTCAATCTCTCATCAACAGCATATTCGATCAAATTTTAACCACTATTTCTCACCTAATTCTATTTACTATTAAACAGACGTGTAATACAGTAATTTTCTTTTTTGTAATTCTAATTTCAAACTTGTTTACCAATTTTGTTATCGGCCCGCTAATTGTTTCACTTCTAACATTTCTATTTCATTCATTCTGTATTTTTCTTCTCATCTTTTTTACTTAAACTTATTTTATTAAATTTTAAGACTTAAGACAAGTCATGCAATGGCAACTTACTTTTATTTTGTATACTTAAATAGACAACCGTTCAATTTGGTATTGTTATTGCCTGATTAACGAATGAAACATTTGATGAATTCAATTATCATAAATTCGCTAACAGACTTTTCAAAAACAAGAGATGATTATGTTGATCAGGGAATCCAAAAAACGAATACTCATTTTAATCATTGCAGCGCTTTTAATATTACAAGCTCTTATGTCTGAAAATTGTGTGGCACAAACGTATGACATCAATAATGCCGCAGAAAAATCTCATCCCTGGATTTCCGATATCAATCCGGCCATGGTATCTTTTCAATACGGCCAGGTCTCCCTTGGTTTCAGGTCGTTCCATCTTGGTTTTTTACAGGACAAAGCGCTTGGTCTTAATGAGAGTCATATCAGTGCCAGTTTTCCATTTCATTTACCATTGGAAATTGGTATTGGGTGCGACCTACGGTATTTCTCTGCCGGAATTTATTCAGAATTGCAGAGCTCGCTGTTATTCAGCCGAAAAATTGTATCTCAGTTTGGAATTGGACTCAAAGTGGGGCTGATACGATTTGGTTTTTCCAGGGATAATTTTTCGACTATTCATGAAAACGACCCATTACTCTCGGGAAACCTCGGTGTAAATGGTTTAAATATCGGAGCAGGAGCCTATTGGAATCCCGGCAACTGGTCTGTGGGAGTTGCATTGAATCATTTAAATCAACCCAATATGGGATACCAGACATCTGCGCATTTGCTACGGGATATTTCAGCCGCAGTGGGCTACCGTTTTGGTTACATCACCCCCACAGTGCTCATTCAAAACGATGGTTTAAATGTTCGATACGGGCTGGCTATTTCTGCAAAACGGGAACGATGGGGGACCATCAGGTTTTCATACGAAAATACCATGCCTTTCAAAATGGAAATACAGTTCAGTCTTTCCCAGAATAACAAGCTGCAATATGGACTTGATGTTCCACGACAGCACATGAGTTCAGTATCCATGGGATCTCATGAAGCGATTTACACACATATTTTCGATCGGGGACCTGACATTGGGCAGCCAGAAATACTTTTATCCACAAATGAAATACAAATTTTTGAAGAGAACATTGTAAGAAGCATGCCTTCCGATATGTACCCATCGGAACTCGAACGCCTGACAGAGTTAGCGCCGGATTATCTGAAAACCGCGGGGAGTTTCAGAAACCTGCTTATTATTCCAACAGGAAACTTAAGCCAGTATGAGTCAGAAAAAATTCGGCAGGAGCGCTACCTCAGATTGGGACAAGAAATTCAAAAGAAACTATCGCAGCATCCCGGGCTGCAGCTCATTCTGCAAACCGAAGAAACATCACTAAAAGATGCACGCGCATTCAAACACTTTTTGCAAAAACATCGGATTGCGGTTTCTGATGATATCGGGATCGCTGCACTGACTTCCACCGGAGAATTGAACCTGTCCGGTTTCTACCCGGGAAAGGAAAATGAAACCCGACAGAAACCGAAATGTTCGCAGGATCATCTTTCCATCACAATGATGGTCCCGGGTAAAATTCGCCATGTTAAAGAGTGGACATTGGACATCAAAAATAGCAGGGACAAAGTGATCCGTTCATTTCAGGGCAGAGACAAACTCCTGGAAAACATTGTGTGGGACTGGAAAAATAACTGGGGAGAGCTGGTGCCGGCAGGAAAATACTTTTGCCATTTATCCCTCAAAACCATGAGCGATCAGGTGAAAACCTCTTCATCCAAAGAAATATCGGTCACAAAAATAAATCGCAAAATCGTCTTGCAGTTCAAAAGACAAAGAAATTTACAGGTAAATAAATTAGTACCCTGACAATTTTGGAATTCGCCAAACATTTTTAATAAATACTTCAAATCGAAAAAAACAGGAGTTGAAAAGTGAAAAAATCAGCACATTGCAAAATCAGAAAATCATTTGTAAACCTGAGCCAGTTGATTCTGATATTGGGCATTGTATTTTTTCTATTCAATGCAACACCCATTCAAGCCAAAGGGAGAAAAGCGCCAAAGGGACAAATTGAAGCTCAAAAATCACAAGCTGGAGAAAATAAAAGTGAATCAGAGAAAGCGGGCAAACTTACCGTTTGGAAAATTATTGAAATGACGGACTGGTTATTTTGGCCATTTGTTTTAATCATCACGACAGGCATCATGCTAATTACCTACCGGGGGCTCTATGAATACAGGGAAAAGTCCCGTTCACAATCGCTAATGCAGGGAAAAATACGACTGAACGACTTAAAACAACTGATCCGCATGAATCGTGGACCAAATCCCACGCGTGCCTGGCGGCTTTTTCATCAAATGTTGGTGACATTCGATAAAACGCGCAAAGCTGAACCGATCGGGGATGATGTCAACCAATTCCTGAATACAGAACGCGATTCATTCGAATCCTTCAACAGGATAACGAGCTTTCTTTCGGATACGGCCGGCGCATTGGGATTGCTGGGGACGGTGTGGGGTATTTTTCAAACGTTCCACGCTGGCAAACTGGACGGCCCCACCATTCTTCAGGGAATGAGTATTTCACTCGTCACCACCCTGGTAGGACTCATAATCAGTGTGGCCCTGAACATGGGTTCAACCTATATTTTTACAATGTTCAATGGCCAGTTGAATGTTTTGTCCAATCGTGCGGAAGCGGTGCGTCAGATTTTGTTAGCCCATGAAACAAAAGGCACAAAGCCACAGCCGGCGCCTGTTGAAGAAAGTGATTATGACATCCAAACCGTGGAGATGAATTATCAGCCGCGACCGAAAGCGCGCGCCAAGCGAAACCTGGATGTGGCATATCAATCGAATTATTAATTTTCTACTTTTCACAAAGTGACTTTTTTTGAAGACAGGTGAAGTTACCATGAAACCAACAAATTCCAGAATATTGACTAACCGAACGGTTGTATCCCTCGCTGTTTTGACAATGCTACTCTTTCCAGCAGTCTTTGCCGGTCCTCATCATTTTCCCGATGCAATTGGGGCAGGCATCGATGGAACCGCATTTCACAAGACCAGTCTGGATAGCCTGACTTTGGTTTACAATAATGTGACAGCGGGCGAATTCCCCAAAATCGTATCTCTTGTTACGGTAACCAATGACGCCGGCTTCGTGATTGGCGAGTTGGATGAGGACAATTTTGAAGTAAGAGAGGATGACATTCGGGAATTACCCATCCTGGTGGAAGAACTCACCGGCCACGAAATTGGATTTAGCGTGATTCTGGCTTTGGATAGAAGCGGAAGCATGCGGGGCCAACCCATCGATGATTCAAAAGTGGCTGCAAGTGCGTTTGTCAACCTGATGCAGGGCGAAGACCAATCGGCTATTGTTAGTTTTTCGCATCAGCCGCAGACGGATTCTCCCTTCACCAATATTAAGGACTCTCTGAATGCGGCCATTAACAGAATGGAAGCCATGGGAGGCACCGCAATTTATGATGCACTGGTTCATTCTGTGTATTTGTTTACCAGTGACCTGAAAAACCGGGCCATCATATTAATGACCGACGGTGCGGATAAGGACAGCCAATACAGTTACAATGAAGCGCTGACTGCCATAATCTCCCATGAAATTCGCGTGTTTACAATCGGCCTGGGACTGAATCCAAACAGTCCTGAAGAGAACACGCTGAAGGATCTGGCCAAACAAACCGGAGGATTGTATTATTACAGCCCCACATCCAGCGATTTGGAAGAAATCTATCGGGCGATTTCCAAACTATTACATCATCGTTACCGCGTGACATACACTACACATAATCCGGCAAAAGATGGAAGCCGGCGTTACGTTCAGATCGATGTGAATGTAAACGGCAACAACAGCGCCGATACCTCCAGTTATGTGGCGCCGTATGAGGAAATTCCGATTGATCCGCCAGTGGATCCGCCAATTGATCCGCCGGTCGATCCGCCAACTCCACCGGACCCTCCGGTGGAACCGGAAGAACCGCCGGATGAACCTGAAATTGAAGTCACTCCCAATCCATTCACACCAAATGACGATGGCATCAATGATTGGGTTGAATTCAAAAAAGGCGATAACACGCCTTCTGATTGGGTGATTTCAATTATGAACCGATCAGGCCTCGAAATTAAAACCTTAAGCAATGGAGAAAAATATTGGAATGGCCGGGATGAAGCTGGAAATTTGATGCTACCTGGATGTTATCTGTATCTGATTACTGATAGTAACCAGGTCATTCATCGCGGGCTTTTAAACTTGATTCGATAATACCACCAAAAGTAAATACTAACTAATCGCATGTTTAACAAATTAAGGAGATGGACCATGAGACAGACAAAAAAGCTACAATCCGCAAAATTTATGAAAAAAGTTGCCATCGGAATAATTGGACTTTTTATGATGGCGACTGTCAGTGAATCTTTGGTTTTCGCTGATGGAAATGAACAACTGGGTATTGACTTACCGGTATATACCGGAAAATATGATGTTGGTGTGACAAGTCTGGGTTCTTTAGGCTTGCGTGGAGAAGCCACAGCTTTGATGAAAATTCCGGAAGACGCAGAAATCGTTGCAGGCTATGTATATTTCAGCGCGTATTCTGATGTAACGCCGGCGCAGCTTGGCGATATTATTGTCACGCTGAGCAATGATGAAGGCAGCACAGTGACGAAAAATGCATCGCTCATTGGCTATTCAACTGAAGGTGCAATGCAAAGCTTCACCTATCGCGCCGATGCGACCGAAGTATTGGTATTGGGTGAACATCGCTACCACGTTGATGATGTGCAGCTTCCGGTACGGCCCACCAGTGGCGGTATTTATGGCGGCGGTCTCGTTGCAATTTACAGTCTGGACAATCTTCCGGAATCGAATATCTGGATTGCAGATGGTTTGGATTATTTCAATGCGGCCAGCGAATTACCATTAACCAAAACCGTTTCTTTCCCGATTGAAGGAAATCGCTTTGAACGCTGGGGTTCCGTCAAAATTTTCGCTGGTGTCGACGATCGCAACAGCGCATCGGGTGTCTGGTACAAAATGGGTTTCGGCAGCTCACCTTCCGGCGATATCGCTGATACGGATGGCGCAGTCGATTATAACAATTCATCGAATGCCGATCCAAATATCGATACCAACCCGCTTTCGGATGGCATTGGAATCAGACGTCATTTTTCAATGGTTGAATTCATTGTCCCGGTTCGATCGGAAGAAGACTGGGCATCATTTCAATTGGAATCACAGACCGACAATCCACAATTGCCGGCGTTAAGCGGCGTGTGGAATATGGTTGCTTTCAAACTTCCTCTTGAAGAAACCGGATGCGGCAGCATTGGCGACAGGGTTTTCTATGATAAAAATTCCGATGGCGTTCGCGGACCTTTTGAAATGGGGCTTCCCGCAGTTAATGTGATGCTATACCAGGACAATGGCGACAATCTGTACCAACCTGAAAGCGATACGTTTGTGGATAGCGTGCGCACTAATCGTCTCGGATTTTACCTGTTTCAAAATCTCGATGCCGGCACTTATTTCGTTGACATCGATCATCCGTATATGAATGAGAGCAATGTTGCGCTGACAACAAATAACGATCCGACCGATCCCATCGTTTTGGAAGAATGCGAGGCCAATCTAAATGTTGATTTCGGGTTCATCCTGACCGATCGCGAACCTGTTGTTTCCGTTGAAATTGATTCATTCAAATACATCTTCAAATTCGGTGATATCATGCTGAATTGGGCTGCTCAATCCGAAACCGAAAATCTCGGGTATGAAATTTCCCGAAGCGATTCGGAAAATGGAGAGTACCAGATCATCAATACAGAGGTCATTCCCTCTTCAAATAGCGCGGGTGAGACACATCATTACACGTATGTTGATTCCGACGTGGAAGAAGGTCAAACCTATTATTACAAAATCTCTGATGTCGACGTTACAGGAACAACCACGGATATCATTGGACCGTTCCCTGCAACGGCGCAGAGCACTTCGGTTTTCAATTTTTCCGATGATGGTCAATTGCCTGAAAACCATCAATTAGGCTCAGCCTATCCCAATCCGTTCAATGGCAGAACCAATATCAA
This sequence comes from uncultured Cytophagia bacterium, assembly GCA_964605145.1. GTDB lineage: Bacteria > Zhuqueibacterota > Zhuqueibacteria > Thermofontimicrobiales > Thermofontimicrobiaceae > CAZSBG01. The sequence goes on from CAZSBG010000015.1 coordinate 48,081, forward strand.
ATTCTATATGAATAAGACCGGTATGGTGAAAGTTGAATTATACAATCTGCTGGGCCAAAAAGTCCGCAGCCTGGTTTCTGAAATCAGAATTGCCGGATTCCATTCAGTTTCATGGGATGGCAAAAACGATTTTGGCAAAGACCTGGTAAGCGGAGTGTATCTCTATCGCATGACAACTGATAATTTCAAAGCAACTAAACGCATTTTGTACCTGAAGTAAATTCGTTCGATTCACCCTCCCGATGGCCTTTTGCTTTCGGGAGGGTGTTTCAATCGCACTCATTTTTATCATCACAGGTAAAAGGCCATGGGAAAAAGCAATTTAATGATTCGGATGATTGATATTGTATTTATACTTCTTTTTGGATTCATTGCTGTTTCGCAAATCGATACCACCGCAGCCATCGATCCGCCAAAAAGCAGCGAAGCCATGGAAGGCGCGCCGGCCGACGCCAAAACAATTATTATTGGCGTGAAAAAGGATGGCACCTTTCCGGTCGATGGCGGAAAACACGTCTTAAAAAATACCTATCAATTGCGTCGTTTTTTACTGGAGAAAGCCAGCCAGGCAGATAAAAAGGGGAATCAATTGGGCGTTCGGATTCGGGCGGATTGGGATTCCCGCGTTGAACATGGTCTGGCTGTCGCCCGAATATGCAGGGAATTAGGACTTTCAAAAGGGCTGGATGTCATTAAATTTGTGTCAGAGTAAGGGGCTATCATGAATATGAACACTCGCCTGATGATCAGGCTCATCGATGTCGCGCTGATTATACTTCTGGGATTCATCGCCATCAGTCGGCTCAAAACAGAATTTGTGGATCTTTCCTCGTCGACTTCAGAGGTGAGAATGTCTCAAAATTTTCATGAGGCAACTCTCACCGTTTATCGTAATTCTTTCAAACTAAACGATCGCGGAAATTCGTGGACAGGGCGATCCATTCAGGATTTGGAACACGTTCTTATCAACAAGAACAATTTATACGCTCGTCAGAAAACGAAACTTGTTGTAACCATAGAGCCTCACAAATCGTGCATTATGCAAAAATTAGTCGATGTTTTTGATGTCTGTCATCGGAATAAAATTGAGAAGAGTTTGAGCTATGAAAGCTATAACTGATTATATAAGTAAACAAAACAACCTTCATTTGCTATCAGCATGGATCACCTTAGGCATCATGCTGATATTGTTCATCCTTGCACAGATATTTTCATTCACAAGTCTTGCAGATAAATCAAAATTGAAAAACACCAAAATGGAAGTCCGGGAACTTATTAAGCTGTCTTTTACGCCGCAAAAACTGAAAAAGCAATCCCGAACCCAAGGATTTGAAATCAAGAAGGCCTCCTACACAAAAACGCAGGGGAATAACAAGAAACACAGCGCCAGAAAATCTCAAAACAAGATGAACATTTCCTCGCTTGTTCAGGGTTTTGATTCCAAAAAACTGATTTCCAAAGAAACCAGAGCTGCACGGCGAGGCGTGGCCAGTAAATCGATCAATCACTCTGCCGGCGTTTCGACCGATGTTTCCAGGCAGAGCCGGAATCTGGAGGATTTCGATATTTTGGGGCAACTGTCCAATCACCGAACAGCGATGGCTTCCTCCAAACGGGCTGCAAGGGGAGGCAATGGCGGACCTAAAATTTCCCTGGGAGGTAGCAGTTCCGTTGGAACAGGCACAGGATCCGGCACTGATGGAGTCGCTTTAAGCGGACGCGGCACCAGTCGAGCCACGAGAGGCAGCAGCTCCGGTGTTGGCGGTGCGAGCATTTCTCTGCCTTCCGGTTCAGGCGGCGGCAATGCGTCTCTGGACCTGCATGCGCTGATCAAATGGATGAAAGCGCATCCGGGAGCCATTCCAAAATTAGTCGCCTATGAAATGGGTCAACAGGGCGGCGATTTATCTTCAAGCATCCCATTCATGTTGAATGGCCGAAATTTTCGATTCTTCCTTTCCTGCAATGAAACTGAATTGCTGTTAAGAATTTGTCTCGTAGAGGGCAACAATTTTACCCTGTTGAAAGATAATGGAATTCGCGAAGAGAGTAATTTTTTAACCATTGGAGATGTGGTTCGGGAAAACAGCAAAATTACATCTCTTATCAGTTCCCGCAGAGCGCCGGGAGATAAGGCTGCTGCGTTTTACCAGATATTCTGGGCCTGGTGGAAAACTCAGGAAAAATGATCTTCCAAAAAACGTGTAACATAATTTAAGATCCATCTATTGAACGAATACTTTACAGGTACAAACGTGGAGGTGAATACTTGAAATGGAACGAAAGATGAAATTAATAATCCGGTTATTGGCGAGCGCCTGGCTCATCAGTGTACTCGGGTGCGCCTCATCCGGTGGCAAATACGTAAAGAAATTGAACGTCCCACCCGGTCTCGATAGCACCACGGTAGTTCGATCTTTGGAGATTGCCAACAACAGTTTTGTCTCTACGAAAAAGGAAAAAAAGGCTGAGATTCTCTCCAAAAAAGGGAAGAAAGATTTAGACCAGGTCGATGAATTTTGGGCCTACCTTGAACAGGACATGAAAAAACAGGCCAAACTCAGTTCATCTGATAAAAGACAATTTGACCGTAAAATGAACCTGGGTTCCCAGAACCTCGCGAAATGGAAAAAATTAACCAACAATGGCACCAATGAATCTCGCGCAAAAGAAGCCATGAAGTATTGTCAACAGGCCAAACAGCATTTGGAGACGGCTGTAAAACTCAATCCCTTTGATAAAAACGCCAGGGTATTACTGGCCGTAACCTATTACAATTTGCAACACATGTTTGGTCTTGAAAAAAATTATGAAAAATCAATTGAAATACTTGAGAGACTTACACGAATAGAAAAAGGCGAGCATGAATTGTTCCGACTACTGGCTGAAAACTATCTAGCCGTAAAAAATTATGAGCAAGCTATGCTGAACTTCCAGCAAGCGCAAAAAATCATGCTGAAAATAAGCTTTGAAGCGCCGCCGGATACTTCCATGCTTTTCTATTATATGTATGCCCAGGGCGATGCCTATGCCCGCATGCACGATGAAGTTCGCGCTCTGAAGGCATTCCAGGTTGCAGAAACATTTGCCAGATCACCACAGGAAAAAGCAGATCTGGATAATTATATAAAATGGATTCAATGGGATAACGGAAATATCCGTGCCTCAGAATTATATGACAAAATCCTTGCCCTGGAATTTGAAAAAAAATTTGACCCCATGGCGCAAGCGTGTGAAAAATTAATCCCCATGCTGAAAACGAAAAAAGCGAAGATGAGCGTCTACCATAAACTTGCTGTGGTAGAATTTGAAATATTAGGAAGGAAGGCTCAGGCGGTCGAGCGAATGCGGATGGTGTACGAAACACTGGAATACGAAAATTTCGGAATGACACCAAAAGAAATTCAGCCATTTTACGACAGTTATGGCGCCATGCTTTATCGACTTGGCGTTGAAACCAGGGATAAACAGGAGAAAAGACTGGCGTTGGCATATTTCAACAAGGCCGCTTCATTTAAATGGGAGCAGGTGGCAAAAGCTCATATTGAATTGGTAACGCTGTTATGGAATGATCCGGAACAGGCAATTTTTCACGGAAAAAAGGCATTGGCAAATACCAATGGCCTGACTAACGAAGAATCGGACGAACTACTGTCGCTGATGGTGCGGGCGCACAAGAGCGCAGGGCTTTATGATGAAGCCAGGGAATATTTCACCAAATGGAAACAATCCAGGAGCAAGTTATGAGAAGGAAAAAATTGCGTATAGCAAAGGTCATTTTTATAATATCTTTTATTCTAACATGGTTGATAAATTCGAACGTATTTAGTCAATCCAATAGCATACACCTCGATCAGGAAATCGTTCAGACCACGACGGTCACCAATAAAAAATTGATCAATTTTTTCACTGAAGATTTTATGATCCCGGAAGAAAAAATCGAAAAAATGGTTATTTACGATTTATCCGGGGATGGTTTTGGGGAACGGGATATCGCCAGAACCTATCCCGGCGGGAAGTTCTATCTTCTCACCCCAAGCAGCAAGGCTCAGAAGATAATGAACTTGTGGAGCTTTGGGGGCAATATTAAATTTACTGCAAACTCCAATGATTCTCCGGAACGATTCGAGCATGCACCGGATTCTGTTCGCGCCATGGGAGCTATTTTTGCTTCTGTACTTCGGGGATTGAGAAGAAATTATAAAGGCATTCCGATCAAGCTTCATCTGGAACAAACGAATGATGTCACTTCGGTTGAAATGTGGGGCTATAAAAAAGGTTTGATGGATTACAATCCGTTACCAGTGAATAAAGTCCCGGAAGAAGTGCCGGTCTTGAAGTTAATATATTTGGAAAAAACAGTTGTGGACAGTGTGTTTGTTAACGCGAATTAATTTTAAACTGAAAATCCTCCGTTTCTATTTTCTAACTTTTTCACATCAGGAATCCCCTCTTTTGAGGGGATTCCATTTTATTCCGAGAACGTTTCTTGCGTAAAGCACGCTTTCCCGAACAATGTTATCCTCCTTTTGCAATGCCGACCTTTTATCAGGCTCTGCCTCTACCGGCAGTTCCAGAATAATTTTTTCGAGCTCCGCCTTTTCTGTCAAAATAGCCAGCGCGCGAAACAAATCGATATTTCCCTGTCCCAATGCAACGCCGGTGACTTTGAATCCGTAATTTTGCAGTTGAATGGAATAATCCTTGAAATGGGTTGTAAAGGCAAACGGCGCCATTTTTTCAGCTGCGACGAGAGGATCTTCAAGCGTCATCATTGCATTGCCCAAATCGAGGCAAATACCAATATTCGGGCTATTCACAGATTCAACAATTCGAATTAACTCTTCTGTTGAAACATCGCCATGATTTTCGATGGCTACTTTTATGCCGGCATTTTCCACTTCCGATTTAATCTCCTGCAAATATTTGATCGCCTTTTGAACCTCGGCTTCCACATCAGTTTTTTTATTGAACCGGTCAAAGCCAATAAAAGTACGGAGTATTTGACTTTCAAGGGCTGAGCAAATTTCCATCTCGTTTTTCAAATATTCTGTTTCAACACCCATGGCGCCGTATTCCAGAAAAATATTCTTTTCTTTCACAGAAGCGACAATTTCCTCCAAATACTGTCTGTCACGACTCTCCAAATGCTGGGGATCAATTTGAAATCCATCCAGGCCAAGTTCTTCGACGCGTTCGATAAAATCGAACAGGGTCATTTTTTGCTTCGGCGCAAAATCCGGATGTGCGCCAAAAGCAAGGTGATAACTATAACTGTCTAAACCTAATTTCATCCTGTCCTCATGGAATCATAATAATTTTGATGGCCTCACCTCTTCCAATCATTTCAACCGCATCAAGGTAGTGCTCAAAATCCGTTTTTTGGGTGATCATTTTTTCAGTATTAATTTTACCGGCAGATATCATATCAACGATCGCTTGTAAATCCTCATTTATCAACCATTTTGAATTATGGATTGTCAATTCGTGGTCAAACATGGGGTAAAGCGGTAATTCAATATTTCCCTCTGAATACGCGAAAACAACGATTGACTCACGCGCCATGTAAACTGCGTTTTGATACGCGGTTTTGTTGCCGGTGCATTCGATGACAACATCGAACCCAGTCTGTTTCAAATCATTGATTAGAGCTTCGTCCCGGGTGTCAACTGCATCGTCCACACCCAGCTCCAATGCCAATTCCAGTCTATCTCCCCGAATATCGAGCGCAGTGACATGAGCAGCGCCGTAGACTTTCACAATTTGAAGAGCTGCCAAACCGCCGGATCCGCAGCCGGATACAGCGACTTTTTTCCCGTTGTAATCACCAACTTTTCTCACCGCCCGGTGGACGCAGCCAAACAATTCAGACATGGCCAGTTGTTCCAGCGGGATATTTTTTGGAGCTCGCGCCAACAAACCCTTCTCTCGGGTGACAAACTGAGAATACAAGGGAGGACCGCCCAAACCGGATAAAACAACGTGATCGCCAATTTCGAAATCGTGCACTTTTTCACCAATATCAACAACCACGCCGGCTCCCTCATGGCCGGGAAAACCGGGAATTCCATACTCCACATATTCCAAATCATGATACAACCCCTTATTCACTTTCCAGTCGTGCTGATTGCACAGGGAAACCACTTTCATTTCAATTAACAACTCGTCATCGAGTGGAGTCGGTTTTTCTATTTCTACTATTTCAAAATTACCGGGTTTGTTTATTAGAATTGATTTCATTTTTCGCTTTCTAATTTTGAAAAAATAAATCCCCAAATTTTTTCATTTACCTTCTTCACATTTCCATAATCATTTAACACTTCATCTTTTTCAAAGGTCACAAAATCATCGTAATCGCCTTTTTGCCTCCGCTCAAATGCGATAGCATATATCTTTGCAAATTCGATTGGAAAAATTTTCGGCCTGATGAATTCCCTGTTGAACCACCCCTGCAATTGCTTGTGCTTGCTCGTTGAGAAATCCATCAACAGCCCCAATTCACTTACAGAATAAAAAAGAGAATAATAAATTCTATTCTCTGCTAAATGCAACAAATTATTTTCAAGGCATGTGTCAATTTCGGTATAACATAGCCTCGCTTTTTCAATTCGATATTCAATAAGTTCTCTTTTGTTATACGCCATAAAATACTCCCGTTTTTATGACATTCTCTCTGTAAGGAGTACTTTCCTTATTTAGTTCAGAAAACTCATAAACTTTCACATCTGTGTAAATTTCGTTTTCCAGTTCAAATAAAGCGATCTCGCTCCACACTTCATTTTCTAATCTCCAGTCAACTTTATCGTTGAAGGTGACAACGATATCAAAGTCCGAATCTTCTCGTTTGTTTGAGCCTACCCTCGATCCATAAAAATAAAGTCCGGCATATTTGGAAAATTTATGCTTCAATAGGTCATGAATTTTTTGAACAACCTTTTGGTCGTCTTGACTAATCATCAGTTCGCCCTAATTTATTCAGGTTCTATTATGATGATAAATTTAATAAATATTTATTTTGTACACAAGCAGTTTTTACATGTTAGATTAGATTTTAATTGAGTAAGCTTTTCACCTCAAAAATCCCTTACTATCCAAATATGCCTCACAGCGTGTAATAATCCCGGCATCGTTTCCATGTTCATCAAATTGAATCGTAAGATATGGTTTTCCGGCAACCTCACGCACATAGTGTTTTATGTATGAATCAGGCCCACATTTGAAGTTTGTAATATAGATTAAATGGAAATTTTTATATTGACTTGTCCAACGCGCAGCCTGTAAAATTTTTCGACCGTAATTCCAGTACATATTTGCATTGATATCTGAAATATCGATAGACTCAATATCGAGGAAATCCATTGGAACGATATTGATGCCATAAAATTTGCGTAACTTTGCCGGCACATTCAAATTCACCATTTTATCATACATGTTGTAACTGCGCCCCAGAAAGACAATCGCCTGTTCGTTTGAATTCAAAATTGTCTGGACAGCTTCATGCCCCTCCTGATTAAGTTCTTTTTGAAATTTGTTCCAGGCGTTGTAAGCAGCATCCACAGCCCGATCACTTTCCTTGCCGCGAACTCCCAGGGTTTCGGCCATCTTTCGGAACTGTTTTTTTACCTGGTCTTTCCCGAGGCGATAACGGAGTGTCGGTGATAAAATTTTGTCCGCATGGGGCATAAACGCCGGTGTCGCGCGAAGCACATAACAGAGCGTCTGCCCCCAGGGACAAAAATATGAATTGGTTTCTTCGAACTTCGTCTCAGCATCCACTACATTTGGGACGAATAGATAATCACAGCCTTTTTCGATTAAATTCAACGCATGACCATGCGCTACTGTAATTGGAAAGCATGGCTCTGCAACGCGGCTTTCTACGCCAGCGTTGATAATTTTCCTGTTCGTTTCATCCGAAATGATTACCGGGAAACCCAATTCCCTGAAATAGTTGAACCAGAGTGGAAACTGATCATAATAATATATACTCCGTGGAATGCCAATGGTCTGCTCCCGGCTGCCCTCAGTTCGAAAATTTTCTAATAGCAGCGCATCTCTTTTTTCGAAAAGATCAGGGATAATCGGTTCGCGCTCCAGTTTAATTTCCCTGCGATACCGCTCAGCACACTTGTCACCCCAGTAGGTCTTTTTGCCCTCGACGGTAAATTCCTGGATATCACAAAAATTTGTGCAACCTTTACAGGTGAACGAGCGAAGTTGATATGTGATATTTTCGAGATCGAATCCCCTGAACGATGTTTTACTTCCTGTCCGCGTCACCTTTTCCTGCGCAAGGAGCGCCGCGCCAATAGCCCCGAGAATTCCATTATATGGCGGCACAATCACCTTTTTTTTCAAGACCGTGGCAAATGCCGCTGCCACAGCATCGTTGTACGCAGTTCCACCCTGGAAATAAATGACATCTCCAATTTTTCTCCCGCCAACCACGCGGTTGAGGTAATTTGTAACAATGGAGTACGCCAACCCGGCCACGATATCTTTCTTTTCAGCGCCACGTTGCAAATAGGGATTAATTTCTTTCTCCATAAAAACCGTGCATCGCTCGCCCAGGCGAATGGGGTGCTTCGACTTAAACGCCAGATCTGCAAATTCTTCCTTTATCCGAATTCCAAGTTTTTCTGCCTGTTCCTCCAGAAACGAACCGGTGCCGGCAGCGCACGCTTCGTTCATCGTAAAATCAACAACAATGCCGTCTTCAATGGAAATATATTTGGAATCCTGTCCCCCGATATCGAAAATTGTATCGACCACTGCTTTGGTGTGCGTGTGACTGATGTGCATGGCGCCGGTTTTATGAGCGGTAATTTCATCCTTAATCGTGTCGGCATTTATCAGTTCGCCAATCAATTCCCGCCCGGACCCGGTGGTGCCCACACCTCGAATATCGATGATTTCAGCCAATTCATTTTCAATTTCAGCCAGACCCTTTTTAACAACCTCTATGGGCCTTGCCTGGGTTTTTGTATAAATGCCTTTCAATAGCCGTCCCCGTTCGTCAATCACTGCCAATTTTGTCGTCACAGAACCAATGTCGATTCCAATAAATACCGGTATTTTTTTGAGATTTTTCTGTATTTCAAATGGAATTTCCAGATGGCGCATCAGTGTTAATTTTTCTTTTCGGATTGATTCCAGTACATCGAATTGTTTTGATTGCGTTCCAATTTGAGCCAACTTCTGCTTCAGATGATGCACCGGCATGACATCAGTTCGTTCACTAACGAGCAATGCCGCGCCTAACGACTCCATCCATGCATGATTTGCCGGGACGAAAAGAGAATCGTTGTTCAGGCCGAAAACTTCTTTCACGGCCTCGACAATGCCCTTGTTTGCCGCCACGCCGCCGATAAATACCACAGGAGGTATTACCTCTTTGCCTTTAATAATCGTCCCTTTAAAATTCCTCACCACTGCCAGACACAATCCCTTCAAAATTTCCGGCGGATGAAATCCTTTCTGCTGGGCGTGAATCATATCGGATTTGGCAAACACAGAGCATCGACCGGCAATATTTGCCGGTTTGCCGGCGTTCAACACAATATCGCCGACATCCTCCACCGTGTAAAGCAAGCGAGACGCCTGCTGGTCAATGAATGAACCTGTGCCGGCAGCGCATTCACCATTCACTTCGTAATCCAAAATTCCGGTTAGCCCTGAATTTTCAATATCCAAAATCATATATTTTGAACTATCTCCCCCCATTTCAAGGACTGTTTTCACATCCGGATGGAGACTTCCCACGCCGCGGGCAATTGCCCTGAATTCATTTTCATAGGGAATATTTAATACGCGGGAAATGATTTTTCCGCCAACACCTGTGGCTGCAATTTTGATGTTAGATTGGGCAGGTAAATGTTCAAGCAAGGGCTGAAGAAGCTTAAATGCAGCGCGCAGAGGTTCTCCCTGAATTCGCTGATATTTTGTACTCAAACAAGAAAATGCAGCGTTATGTGTCAACCGATGCGTAAATGGGGGATTGAAGTGTTCCTGATTTTTCCTGTAAATCTCATTTAATTTTGGTTCATTATTCTCATGGGTCACAATACTTAATTTGATACTCACGGAACCAATATCAATACCAATATAAAACGTATCACTGTTGAATTCCAATTTATTCATCCCTCCGATAAATAAAAAGGAAAACAGCTATGGCCGATTTCCTTTTAATTCACTACCGGACACTTTTCAAATTATGTTCGGTAGAGCTGTCATTCCCGCATGTTTTTGGCGGGAATCTCCCAAAATTTTGTCAAATGGATGTCCGATAGAAGCAGAGCCTGTAATCCCTTAAAATACAATGTAAATATACAGGCATTCGGGCATAACAATTTGATCAAAAATGTCATTTTGGAAAAGCATCCGGTAGTGAGCCTTTTAAATAAATTTTCACTCCAAATGTAAATAATGGAAAACGAAACAAGTGTTATAAATTGAATAATTATTCATCTTCCGATTCTAAATAGCTGTTTAACCTTTCAATCAAACGTTTCCCAACTCAAGAAAATCAAGAAGCGAGACGCCGGATTTCAAAATCAATGGCGCTATGAATGGTTCGCCATTTGGCGTAGCCTGCGTGATGACAAGCATTGCACTGATGGGATGCTCAAGTGAGAGTTCCCGCAAGAACTGGTGGTACACGTTTTCCCCGGTTCCACGGCCCAGCAGTGTCTTCTGCACATTGAAATAATCAACCTCGGTTTTGGCCTCAGACAATTTTTCCACAGCGCTGGCGTAATTATCCACAAATTGTTTATATCTTTCCTCACCATTGGAATATTTTATCGCCAAATACCGCAGAAACATTTTTCGCACTTTTCCGCTGGGCAGCGCCTGGGTCATCTTGTCAGCAATCTGCTTGTCATCGAACAGAAAATGAATAGAAAAATCCACCAGTTCCTTTAACAAATTCAGCTCCACATATTTGGTGAATTTTCGCATTGCCTCTGAATCTTTGTAATGGAGATTTTCACCCAGGTATTGAAATTGACCGCCAAACGGTTTTTTCAATCTTGCAGCCATGTACGCCAGATCAGCCGCTTGAGAGACCTTCTGATCAACCTCGACCATATCGCCGGAACCAGGATCGCTCACTTCTTTCGATTTCAACAATTCCACGGATTTAGCGACAGATTCATTGACCTTTTTATCCAATTCCTTGATCGCGATTAGCGCCGAATAGGCATCTTTATAGTGTCCAACACCGATTGCCCGATCACCAAAATCTGAGAGAAACTGATTCGGCAACGGGGACAATTCATCTTGAATTTGCTGCCCATATTTATCATTGATTTCCTGATAGATGGATTCCAATTCCTTCCGTTGTTCATCGGTCAATTTTTCAAAATCGATCCAGTTACGCTCGGCAAATTTTCGAAGCGCCGCAATGTCTTTCTTCTTAACTGAAAGATACACCGATGAACTGGTATTCATCATGTGAAATAGAATGGAGTAATCACTATAAAAATACGACAGGCTCAACAAATGTATAATCAAATCATGGGAATTTTCAATTGAATAAAAATCGGTCTGCAAAACAAACCCTCCGGCAAGTTTTTGAATGTAACTATTTTAGTGAATTCTGAAAAAGAAGTTAAAATATAGCATAAATAGGGGTAATAGTCAAGGGAAAATTGGGGGGAGAGGCATCAAAGTGAATACTTCCTGATTAAGATTTTAGGTATAATTTGCATTTTATTCTACAATATTTTCTATTTCCTTTTCCATAAACTTCAACAAGTAATTGAAAAGACGCGTATACTGATTTCTTATTTTATTAAAAATTTCTTTTGCAGCATCCTCATCATAAATATGAGAAGTACGATTTCGATCCATAAGCATATCAATCCAAAGCTCCCCGTTTTCGATCATTTTTATTTTGAAGGCTTCCTTGATTGCCTGTCTGGGACTGTTCGCCTCGATTCCCTGAAAATTTAAATAGCTTTTCATCAATTTCCAACTCAACTCGAATGTAAATTCAAATCTTTGAATAACCGCATCCACTAACATATCTTCCCGAATATTGGAATATATCCCCTCATTTAATCTTTCATAGGCATGAGAGAAATCAGTAAACAACTCAACGATTCTACTTTTTTTCATAAATCACTACTCCATTGTCAACATGTTTTTTTAATTCAGCTTTTCGAATGTCCTGGTACAATAAAACATCAAATTTCTGAGGAGTGTGAATATTCTCCTCCAATTGATCATGAATTAAATTGATATCCGTCGAAGTTAAATTCTCACCATAAATTGCCAAATCAATATCCGATGTTTCCGAATAGCGATTCGTTGCCCTTGAGCCAAACAACATCACTTTTTCAACCGATTTCAATTCAGAAAATACATTTATGATTTGTTCGCGGATTGAATTAGGTAACATTTACATTCTCAATATATTTGTTTTCTTTTATAATAATTTTACTACAATCATTATTAAATGTCAAGAGAAAAATTTCTTGACTGGCATAATTTGTTGAAAAATAAAATGGCTATACCTGATGTTGGGATAGCCATTTCGCTCAAGATGTTACGTTTTTTTGAAATTAAACGTATCATATTCAACAGGTGTAATATTTTTTTTAGAAATATCACTTCGCAAAAATTAACTTTCTATTCAATACATGCTTACCCGCAGTCATTCGGCAAATATAAATCCCGCTGCTCACACGCTGGTATTGTTTATCCTCGGCATTCCAATTCACTGAATGCGTTCCTGTTTCTTGTACACTATTTATTAAAGTTTTCACCCTTCTTCCCGTCAAATCGAATATTTCGATTTTTACATTGCTTTGTTCGGGCAGGTCATAAGTAACAGTGGTTGTTGGATTGAAGGGATTAGGATAATTTTGAGACAGCGAAAAAGAATGAGGTTTTTTGTTTTCAGAATAATTGATAATGTTTGATTTACTATTATCATAAAGATTTTTTACTTCACTAGCTGACAAAGTCCTATTATAAATTCTGATATCATCAATCTTCCCTTTAAGCGATCGATTCAAACTATTTACAATACCATAATTATCGTGATAAGTACCTACCATTAAATAATCAGAATCATCAATATGGTAACCAGAATAATTATTACTATTGTCATAATTTCCGTTAACATAAACTGTATTTGTAGTCTGCGATCTTACAAAAACAACATGATACCATCTCGATTTTGAAAAAGGAATTGAAGTAATTAAGTCTGAAGAGGATGAAGAACTTGTTCCGAAAGTATTTCTGATATAATTGGTATTATCTCGCGTAATGATATCTCTCTGCCATCCTGTATCGTGTGCTTTGCTTAGCAAGTAGTCTTGATTTTTGTTGTCTGTACCAGGCGAATACTCAACATCAAAGTAGACCCAAAAAGAGATGGACTGAACTTGATTTATAATTCTACTGCTTCCAGGTAATTCTATATAATCACGATTACCATCAAAATGATAGGCACTATTAGAATCTCCAAAACGATCTTGAGACATAGATGCACCGACTACATTTCCATGAAAACCATTACCGCTTTCGTCATCAGCATTTCCTGAAAAGGAATAAAAAGCGACTAATCCTTGATTCCCCTGGGAATTGCCTACCCATTGGCATACGGCTTTAAATAACTCAAATGTATTCGAATTATAGGAAGCATAGCCAGCCCAAAAGGCAATGCGTCCGCTTTGATATTGCCGAATAAAACTGTGAATGTTGCCGCTCCCATAATCCCATTCCGTAAGAACCGTTGCATCAGCAATAACATTTTTAACAGCCGCACCTCCCCAACCAGTACATTCTTCGATAATATCATTTTTTTCAACTGATGTTCCCAATGGATTATCAAAAACCGCTTTGGCATAACTTGCCCCCACATTACTATATTGAGAAGTGCCGAACCATTCAGAAATACAAGTTGTGTTGTAGCCACCGCCACAAATTATTGAAGGAGCTCCGCCAATTAAAACTATACCACCGCCATTTTTAATATAATTTTCCAATTTTGCAGATAATGAAGAACCATCGCCATCATAGTCATGAACTAAAAGTAGATCATAATCAGAAAAATCGGAAGGGATTGCTGAAGCCTTAGTTATGTTGTAATTTAAATTTTCCAAAACAGATTCGATTGCAGAATCATAGTATTTTGCCAAATAAAAACATTCATTAGATAAATTATTATCTGATTTAACAATTAGAGTCAAATTAAGATATTGAGGACTATTACCCGCATTCGCTGAACTTATTGTTATAGTGGCATTATAATTACCTTCAGATAGATTTGCAGTATTATAATTAACGGTAACTTGATCCTGTTCACCTGTAGAATTCCCACTCGAAGGAGAGCAATTTAGCCAATTTCTATTGTCGCTAATGGAGTAGGATAATGTGCCATTGCCTGAATTCCAAACCTTGAAAATTTGACTTGAAGCATCGGTTCCAGTAGTGATTGTTTGGGAAAGTGAAACCGGGCTGTATCCAATTTCAGAATTTTGGGCTTCACTAACGCTTAGATCAATTGAGATTGTTTGAGGACTATTACTCGCATTTGAAGAGCCTATTGTTATCGTCGCGTTATAATTACCTTCAGAAAGATCGGTAGTATTATAATTAACAGTGATTTGATTCTGTTCTCCAGTTGAACTTCCACTGGAAGGAGAACAATACAACCAATTGGAATTGTCACTAATTGAGTAAGAAAGTGTCCCATCACCTGAATTCCAAATCTTAAAATATTGAGTCGAGGCATTCGTTCCCTCAGTGCAAGTTTGTGATAAACTTGTCAGGTTCAATGCGATCTCTGGTGTAGTAATCTGTTGTTCAGTTAATTTTGCAAGAAATATATCAGGCTTGCTATCACCCTGACTCGTCAATGAAAATGGCTCGAAAGTGGCATAGCCACGGAATCTCCCGGTAACATAAATTTCACCCGAATTTGTTACAACAACACCCTCACCACAATCATAGCCACCGGATGGACTGCCAGCTTTTTTTACCCACTGTACATCACCATCTAAATTATATTTGGCAATAAATATTCGATCATCATCATTTCCATGAAAAATAATTGGATCAAATCTCGCTTCGTCCTCAAAATAACCTGTTAAATAAATGTTACCCTGCGAGTCTGTGGTTATCGCTTTACCTACATCATTTTCACTATTTGCACCAGCTTGTTTAATCCAAATCACATTTCCATATCTGTTATATTTCGCTATAAAGATATCCATTAAACCATAGCTAGTAATGCTTTTTGAATCAAAATATGCTGTCAAACCAAAATCACCTGTGATAATTAAATTTCCATAATCATCTGTTGCTATTCCATAAGCATAAACAGAAGAACCATTTCCTCCAGCACTTTTTGCCCATTTGAAATTACCATTAGAGTTATATTGAACAATAAAAATATTATGATTCCCCCAACCACAATTAAACTGATTATTGCCAAACCTCGTAGATTCCTCAAAATGGCCTGTAATAGAAATGTTATTTGAATTATCTATGGTTATTGCACTGATAATATCCTTATGTTCCCCACCGTCACTTATTGCCCAAACCACAGCTCCAGAGGAGTTAAATTTTGCAATTAAGATATCTTTGTACCCTTCACTCAACAAGTTAAAGGAGCCAACTTTAGCTGTATTGCGAAAATTACCGCACACATATATATTCCCAGAATTATCTACGGTTAAACAACATGGATCTGCAGACCATCCTGAACTTGCACTCTTGAATTCTCCTTCAATTTGTTTTGCCCATTTTACATTACCGGATGCATCCATTTTCAGTAGAAAAAGATCCGTATAAGTCGCTGAAAACGAACAAGAACCAAAGGTAATCGATTCAGCAAAATATCCTGAAATATAAATATTTCCGAATCTATCGGTAGCAACGGATGTTCCTCCATTATAATCCTGTACACCAAAGTTTTTTGCCCAAATTATATTCCCTGAAGCATCATATTTCGCAACAAAAATATCAGTAGTACCATTGGCAATTAAGTTCACTGAGCCGAAACTGGCAGAACCATAAAAATATCCGGTAATGATAACATTCCCTGAAGGATCTGCTGCAACGGCATACGATTTTTCTGTTGATGTTCCCCCTGCTTGCCGGACCCAGTCAAAATTGGGCTCATCGGCTTTTACATAGTTAACAGAAAGGAGAGTAAAACATGCAAATAAAACTGTTTGTATTAATCTTTTTCTAGTTTGGAAATGTTTCATGTTTAGCTCCACTATTTGAATCATTATAAGATTTTATTAATTATAGATACATAATAATAGAAACCTACTTCAAATAAAGTAAAATCTTATTAAAAATAATTTGTAAATCCAATAGAAATGTTGTAGCCACCATAACTTTCATTTATAAATTCTTCATCTTCTTCATCATCGTGCCAGTTTGTATTTCCATAATTCAGTCCAAATTTACTGAATAATTGAAATTTTGGTGAAATCAAATAATGAACACCAACTTTTCCGAATAATGATGCATATAAAACAAAATCCTTATTAATATCCGAATAGAATTCATTCGAAAAATAATATCCTCCATATCCTAGTTCCCAATTTAATCCAAATCTTCTTTTATAATATGACTTTTGAAGACCAAAATTAAAACAAAATCCAGGTGTTAAACTAAATCCAATAGAAAAAGTCGCTGTAAGTTCTGGAATATTATTTAATAATCGCTCAAAATACCCACCAACATAAATAGACTGAAATGAGATATTTATATCAGGGAAATCATCATTTTTAGATTTTAATAATAAAGTTTCATGAAATAATCCTCCAATCATGCCTTTGAATGGTCTCTCAATCACTTGGTCGCCATAGTTTATAATATCATTTTCTATTTGGTTAAATGGGTTATCTAATATTAACAATTTTGTGTCACTAAATTCCGGATATACTTTTATAACTTTCATATATGCTATTTTTTCTTGGTTAAAAGAACTATCTGAAAGAATTCTGGTAACTATTCAGTCCCATTTTGATCATAAAAAAAGTTAAAAAAGTACTGGCGTCG
>CAZSBG010000016.1:0-64028 GCA_964605145.1 uncultured Cytophagia bacterium
TGTTTAACAATTTAACATCTTTACAATCAATGGATTCCCGTCCACTATAAAAAAGACGGGTCTACCAACGTATAACGTGCGGGAATGACATTGGAGGCAAAATCAAGTTTCTTGAAAGTTACAACAACTTTATAGAAAAAAGCGTTTCAATCGTCTTTGCTCAAATTATATTTTTTAATTTTATCGTAGAGCGTTTTACGGTCGATGCCCAGAATTGCGGAGGCTTTTGATCTGTTCCACGCGGTTTTTTGCAGTACATGTGAGATATGATTCTTTTCAATCTGCTCAAGGCTTTTGATTTGTTCGTTTTCCCGGAAAAATTCACTTTTCATATTTCGAAGATGGCTCGGCAAACTAGATGGTGTTATTTCATGCGCAT
Source organism: uncultured Cytophagia bacterium (assembly GCA_964605145.1). GTDB lineage: Bacteria > Zhuqueibacterota > Zhuqueibacteria > Thermofontimicrobiales > Thermofontimicrobiaceae > CAZSBG01. The sequence goes on from CAZSBG010000016.1 coordinate 380, forward strand.
CTTCAATGACGACTGCCCGTTCCACCACATTCTCCAATTCGCGAACATTGCCCGGCCATGAATATTTCATAAAAATGTTTTTGACAGTTTCAGAAAATCCCGGGAGATCCCTTTTCCTTTTTTGATTATACTTTGTTAAGAAATGCTGCGCCAGCGGCATAATATCTGTTTTTCGATCTTTCAGCGATGGCAAATGAATGGGAATCACACTGATTCTGTAGAATAAATCTTCCCGGAATGTACCTTCCTCCACGGCATGACGCAAATCTTTATTTGTTGCAGCGATGACACGCACATCGACTTTGATCGTATCCGTTGCGCCGACGCGCTTTATTTCTTTCTCCTGTATGGCACGCAATATTTTCGCCTGAATGTTCAATGAAATATTCCCGATTTCATCAAAAAAGAAAGTGCCGTCATTGGCCAATTCAAAACTCCCGTGTTTTGTAGCAATTGCACCGGTGAACGATCCCTTGACATGCCCGAACAATTCGCTTTCGAATAGGGTTTCTACCAGTGAACTGCAATCGACAGTGAGGAATGGCTTCTCTTTTCTGAGGCTGTTAAAATGAATGGCCTTGGCTATCAATTCTTTTCCGGTACCGGTTTCCCCGGTAATCAGCACGGTGCTATCTGTGGGGGAAACTTTTTGAACCAATTCATAAATTTCAACCATGCGGGGGCTTTTACCGATGATTGTTTCAACCCGTCCATCACGATTGAATTGGAGGGGCTTCGTTATCCCGGATTTCAATATTCCTTTTTTTTCGACAATTTTATCGAGGATATGTCGAATGCTTTCCAGCGAGAATGGTTTGGGAATGTAATCGTATGCCCCGTTTTTGACTGCCTTTACTGCTGTATCAAACGTGCCATAGCCGGTGATGATAACAACATCTGTTGCCGGGGAAGTTTTACGAATTGCCCGAAGCACATCGATACCGCCCTTTTTTGGCATTTTCAAATCCACAAACGCCAGATCAAAGCAATTATCCTCGATGACTTCCATCGCTTGTTGCCCATCCGCTACCAGCACGCTGGTGTGATTTTCTTTTTCAAAAACCTTTTTCAGTGAATATCTGATGGATTCATCATCGTCGGCAACTAATATTTTCAGGCGATTCTCTGCCATAATTTTTTCAATAATTTATAAGCTATTTGACAAAAGCCGGGATTTAAGGAAGTTCACGATTTCGGCGCGCATTGCAGCCGTTTCAAAATGACCTATATCATAAATGCTCAGCTTCCATCCTTGTTCGGCGTTGTGACGCTTGTACACCACTTTCAATTCTTCATCAATTTTAAGCAATCCATTCAAAGGGGTCAGCCGATCATATCGTCCGGCAACACTCAGATGCGGGCGGGGCGCAATGAGTCCATTAATTTTTCCGGTGGTGAAATGTTTCAACAATCCGGGAACATAATAATAAAGTGCGTGTCTGTCATAATTTTGCGTGTCAATAATAGACTGGAAGTCGGTTAAGCAGCAGATATCAATACAACATGCAATGCGCTCATCCAGTGCAGACAACCACCAGGCCATTGTGCTCCCCATGGACATCCCCAGCGTACCAATTTTGTTTGCATCCACATCGTCTCGCGTCATCAGGTAATCCAGCGCGCGGAGACTGTCGAACACCATCATGCCCCATAGCACCTGCCCATGCCAGAGCATGTGTTTGAAGATTTCCGATTCCGTTCGTCCATTTCGTTCCCCGAAGCCCCAGTGATCGATTGCCAGCGCTGCAATGCCCAGTTCAGCGAACTGCTCGGCATATGGGGGATCAGAGATATACTCCCGCCCTTCGATCAATTCGTATTTTCCCAGGGAGAAATTATTCCCATGGGAGTGATTATAGAGAATAACCGGAAACTTCGTTTTTCCTGTTTTTTTGGGTTTAATAAAAATTCCCGACACGGATTCAATCCCATTCCATTGAAAAACAAAACGCTGCAGAATATATGTCGGTTTGTCTTCTTCATTTATTTTTTGCACAACGATAGGAAGGTTTCGATCTGGCAGATCACCCAGTAATCTGTATAGCTTTTTTCGTTCAGCGTTTTGTTTCATAGAAAATAAAAATCAATTGACAGTTCAAATTAGAATTGCATTTCTCAAATACAATCAGCTTTATTAATCCCTGATTCTTATCAGCAAATGCACCGATTCTATTATTCTTCAGTTGTTTCGGTCTGATCAACAACGGGTATTTTTATAGTGAATGTGGTGCCTTGTTTTTCCTTGCTTTTCACTGCCATTCGTCCGTGGTGCTTGGTCACGATACCGTATGCAATTGCCAGTCCCAAACCGGTCCCTTCGCCAACCTCTTTGGTCGTAAAAAACGGATCGAAAATTCTATCGATCAATGTTTCCGGAATGCCAACTCCTGTATCAGATATTTCGATGACCACCATGTCATTTTTCTGGTCGTACAGTGTGTTGATCGTTAACGTGCCAATTTCCTTCATGGCCTGTACAGCATTGAGAATGATATTCATAAATACCTGCTGCAACTGTGAGCCATCGCCCAGAACATGGGGCAGATCATTGGAAAGCAGCTTAATGACTTCAACATTGTGAAACAGCGCCTGTTTTTCGATCAGTGAAAGGGTGTTGTTTAAAATATCATTCACGTGAACGTATTCCATCTTTCCTTCTTCCTGTCTGGAAAACTGGAGAAGCCCCTTTACAATATCGCGGCATCGCATCGTTTGTTTGATCACTTCCTGCAAATTTTCCCGGTGCGGGTCATCTTTTTTCATATCTTCCAATGCGAGCGAACTCAGGACCAAGATGCCCCCCAGTGGATTGTTGATTTCGTGGGCAATGCCGGCAGCCATTTTACCGAGAGAAGCCAATCGTTGGGATTGCATTAATGTATTTTGCATGACCGCAAGTTCCTCGGTACGCTCCTTAACCTTCTTCTCAAGCAAATTTCCCCACTCTTCCAGTTCAAGCCGCATTTTTTTCAAACGGGCAACCATTTCATTGAACGATCGGCCGAGGTGTCCAATTTCGTCGGCTGAATTTACCTTGACCTCGCGGTTCAGATCTCCCATACCAATTGACTGGGTTAATTCTACCATTTCACTCAATGGCCGGGTAATCGAACGGGTGATTAAGTAACTGATCACAATAATGACGACAAATCCGACCGATGCGATGAAGAAGAACGCAAATATCACTTTATTTCTGATCGACAGATATGCTTTTTCCAGTTGCCCCACCGTGAGAATTCCGATAACATCGCCTTCATAATTCCGGATTGGTTCATATTCGCTGATGTACCAGTCACCGACAACAAATGCGCGCTCCATCCACGATTCGCCCCGCTCCAGAACCGCGGTGGCAACATCCCCGGATACTCGGGTGCCAACCGCCCTCTCCCCTTCGGCGCTTTTTACATTGGCAGAAATCCTCAAATCATTCATAAAAATCGTGACGGTTCCAATGTCCACATTTTGGAATTGTTCGCCTTTATAAACAAGCTCCCACGTACGATCGACAATACCGAAATTATTATTCAACAGAATACCACCGTACAGCGTACCCCATTCTCCATTGGAATTGTAATGCACAGGAGAAGCGCCGATCAGCACCATACCGGACGTTTCTTCAATTTTCTCCGTGGGAAATGCTTTTTTAGTTGGTAATAGTTTAATATACGCCTGCTCAGCAAGATCAGGGTTCTCGTTTCTCAATTTGGTCTGACTGAAAATTTCAGTGGATGTGGCCACTTTTCCATCTAACGCGGCCTTGACCGGGGCAAGCCACGTAACATCGTCTCCGAGAACCTGTGACTTTGGCATTCTTAAAATTGTACGTCCTTCTGAATCTGTCAATGTTAAAAAATCTAAATTGTATTCTTTTCGAACCTTTTCCAGGTAATATTTTAAGTTTTCTTTTTCCTTTTCTGACATATTTTTCTGGATGGTTCTTTCATATAGAGAGAGGTGAACTGAATTGGAAATTTCATCGAGTTGTTGCTTGTAGACCATTCGAGCGGTATTTAAATCGTGGTGGACCTTGCTTCGGGCTTGATTAAAAATAGTCGTCGTGACAATCGTTGTGCCCACATAGGAGGTAATAATGCCACCGGCTCCCATGATGATCACATAGATGATGGATATTCTAACCCGCAAGGAAAACTTGTTCAAAAAAGATAGCAAGCATCTACTCCTTTTGAATCGTTTATATCTTTGCTTTTATTAACATTAAGAGATTGTTGGAATTTTTACGATGAATGTGGTACCGATTCCCATTTTACTTTTAACATCAATACTTCCCCCCAGTTCACTGGCAATTTTTTTACAAATGGGCAAGCCCAAACCTGTTCCTAAAATCTGGTTTGTCGATTCATCTTTCACCCGATAAAATTCCTCAAAAACCATAGGTAGTTGATCCTCCGGAATACCAATCCCATTATCTTCAAAATAAATTTCGATTTCAGTCTGAGTTATCTTTCCCCTGACTTTCACGTATCCACCTTTTCGTCCATATTTAATTGCATTAACAATGAGATTGGAAAAGAGCATTTTCAAACACTCATTCCCGGCATTTACTGCAGGTATGGCGCTATCGAATTCAGAAATCAACTCAATATTGGAGCCTTTTGCGCGTTCATCATAGGTTTTAAAAATTTCCTCAATTATCGGCGGGATAAAGGTGTCGCCCTTGCACTCCGCAAATTGACCGCTTTCAATTTTGGAAATGGTGAGCCAATCTCTCACAATACTGATAAGTTCCTGAATTCGTTTGGAAGAACGGCCTATCCACTCCTTTTGTAATTTTTCCTTGCCAGGTGATTCTCCAAGATGGGAGAGCACATCCAAATATTGTTGCACTGCAACGAGGGGCGATTGCAATTGATGGGAAACAAATGTAACGTAGCGTCTTTCTAAATTCTCTTTTTCTTTTTTTAATTGCTTGGAATGTCGAGCCAGTTGGCTTCTTTCCATCCCGCGATTAACAATCAGGCGTAACTCATCGGGTGTGAAGGGCTTTGGAAGAAAGTCGTAAGCGCCAGACTTCATTGCATCGACCGCCGTTCCAATTGTTGCATACCCTGTGATCACCACGATACAAATATCAGGATCCAATGCGTGAACACGGCTGATAACCTCCATACCACCGATTTTTGGCATCTTTAAATCAACGACAAGTAAATCTGGCTGCTGCTCCTTTATTCGTTCTATACCTAAAACACCATCTTCAAACGTTTCTACCTGGAATCCTTCTTTTTCCAATATTTTCAGACATGATAATCTCATGACAGGATCATCGTCTATGACAAAAATCCTGCTTTTTTTAATACTGTCTTCTTTCATGAATAAATCTCAACTTAATGGGCATGGATGATTTTCAACACTGCGAAAGGGGAATTCTGCTATTGATTCAATAATTTCTCCACCAAATCCAGAAATTTCGGCACATCGACAGGTTTAGTCAGATAATAATCCGGCATAATCATATCCACCTGGCCGGCAGCGGAAGGAAATCGTGAAAGCGGATCTTCCTGAATAGAAGACACCATAAGAATGGGCATATTCCGATATTCCTCGAAATCTTTTTGAAATTTTATCACCTGATTCAGCAGATAACCTTCATCAATTGTTTCCATCATGATATCAAGAACAATGAGATCAGGTTTTTCTGATTTTATTTTCTCCAGACCCTGTTTGCCGGATTCTGCCTCAGTTACCTGGTATTTATGACTCTCAAGAAGTGTACGGATAGAAATACGGAAGTCCTCATCATCATCGATGATCAAAATCTTTTTGTTTTCAGCCATCTTGGTCTCCAATTTTTGTAAGGTTTAACTACTTTATTGATCAGCCCATTTCAGGGCGACTAAAAGCCTGGCTAATTCCCGATCCTGCGCGTTTACACATTTTTTTTCACAGGCAGCCATGGTATCTCGCGTATTGCAATGCTCGTTGCATTCTTCAGTACCATAAAGATCTTCGGTATATTCAAATTTGCGTGGCAGCAGATATCGAAGTTTTGGCGTCAATACAGAAATAGTGCTGCCGCATCCCCGATGTTCAAAAATTATACAATTGGCGTCCGGATGTCCGGGAATTACCTGAAGCCATAAAACTTTTACATCTTTATCATGAATAAATTCATCTGCTGAATTCCAGGTTTTCTTGCATGCACCACATGTTTTAAACGGTCTGTCTGACATTTATTTTCCGCACATTCTCGAATTGGTAGTCATTCCCTGGGGCAATTTTCACATAAAATGTCCACCTTCATCAAATAATTCCATCGTTTTCTCAATTATTTGATGTGTAAGGAGAGGTAAAGAGAACGATCAAATATTAACAAATTTTTCAGGAATTTAATTGTAGCTTTCGTGGCAAAAAATAATTAATAAATATGAAAAAGTCAAGGTCTTTTAACCTGAATTATTCACAGATTTCTACTTAAACATATATAATTAGTTGTTATTAATGAGATTAACGAGATGTGTGAAATTTAACAGAGTTTGATATAACGAATTCTGAATTAAGCACCATTCAGGCTATCTGGATTCCTTAATGAATTACAATGAATAATCCAGGTTAAGGGCATAGTCGCACTTTTTTCTCGAAGCTTAATAATGCTGGTTAAATTCCATTGATCCTATAAAAAAAATGGCCAGGTGCAACATTTAGAACGTTCTGCGCCTGGCCATTAATCTGAAAATGATTGAAAAGGTAAATCAACGTGACAAAATCATCTTTCCACTTGCTTTATAATCTCCTGCTTCCATGTGATAAAAATAAATTCCGCTGAATACACTATTGCCAAGATCATCATCACCGCGCCAGGGAATATGATAATACCCTGCTTTGTAAGTTTGATTCGTCAGGGTTTTTACTTTTTCTCCCAATACATTATAAACCACAATTTTTACATTACCATCCCTTGGAACTTGAAAAGATATATCAGTTACAGGATTGAACGGATTGGGAAAATTTTTACCCAGCTTGTATGATTGCGGGATTTCATTTTGGCTCTGGCTGTTTACATCAGTTGATGTGATGAACACTTCCTCAGAAATTGAACGATTCATGGCATCATCTTCAACTCCGACTTTGTAATAAAGCGTTTGCACACCAGTGACATTTTCATCGCGAAAGTAACATTCCTCTGTGGCGCCAATCAGATTCTCATTGGAGGGAGCAAATCCAGGTGTATCACTTCTGTATAGCGAATACAGGGTCACGTCCGGATGGGGATTTACATTCCAGCGAAGCTCAATTGCCATGGGCACCGCTTCAGCAACAACTTCCGGTGCTGGCGGAGTCATATTGTCCACGGAATATCCGCTGTCAATTTCTGAGTGATAAAAACTATAATAGTCCGCGGAATGAGCAACCACGACAAAATAGGACCAAAAAATCCCATGCGCTGTTGAATCCCCTAAAGTTGGAGATACATACGAATACATCGGCAATTTGATCGCCGGGACTGTTGTCATAAAATCCCAGATATAATTCTGTCCTTCCAATTGTTTTGGCAGATTTTTTCCAAAATCAGACAGTATTTCCAGAGGTGATTTTTCTGTTAGCTTTTGAATTTCATCCAAAGATGCAGGAAGTTCTTCAGGTATCATTCTTCGGGGAGTCAACCGCCAAACACTGTATTGGGTGATTGGCATGCCATGAAAATCACGTGTATCATAAGCAGATCCCTTCCAGGCAACCCGCACCTGCAATCCCTGGTCATGTGGAATATCTTTGATGAATTCTATTTTTGGCTCCGGCAATACCCTGGTAATATTAAAATCCACATGTTCATCTCCCGGCGAAGCCATGCGCGAATTTCCGCCTTCCACAACCATATCAGGTGGAAAATGTTCAGTATTTAAATAAAGATTCCACGTTGACGAATGAGAGGATACCGGCAGCGAATAATGTCCGTCCATATCTGTTTGTGCCAGTCCAAAACCGTACATACGGCTTTCGTCAAATCCAATAATCTCCGCATACGGCACCGGATTGGTCCCAAATTCAGTAACTCTTCCGGAAATCATTGCATCTGCCGGATACAGCGCAAAGTCCATGTTCTGCAGCGTATCGCCGGAAGCTACCATGACATGCTGCTCATAAGGACGCAAATAATGCGGCATTACATTATAAACAATAATATCGAAATCGCCATCTGTTAAATGAAGCCTGTAGTGACTGCTGTCCACTTCCGCTTCTATCCACATTCCATTCTGATGATTTCGTGCGCCAATGCCATATTGTAACGGGTTTCCATAATCATCCATGAGCGGTTGACCAGTATAATCCAGCACATTTCCCTCAACAAGGATACTTGCCATGTAATACGAAAAATTGACATCTGTAATCATTCCATCAACCCATACAATCTGGGGCTCAGGCGGGACATAACCGGGAATGAGGCTCCAAAAATCAAAAGTGCTAACGTTCCAGTCCTGAGCCATATCATCCGGAACATGAATTGTATAAGCACCGGTTGAATCGGTAATCGCTGCAAAACTCAAATCGTCATCATTGCCCGCCTGTTTGGCGAAAATCTTTTTGGCCGGTAGGGAATTCAGCATGGAGACTGAGTGAAAACTATCCGCATGATTTACTTCATCATTCTGATCAGGCCACATGGAGGCTGGCCATACTTCGATGAAAAGGTTTGGCTGGTTTTGTGGCTCCTCTACTTTCCCGGAAATCGAATAAGTCGATGTAATTTGTCCAACCATTAGATGTGCCATATCTGAACCTGACTGATCGTAAACCACAAAAATATATTCTACGTCTGCAATGTTCCAAAAATCTGTAATTGTCATAAAGAAAGATCCATTTTTCTGAAAATCCTGATCCTCCATTCCCCCATCGATGAGCGGCTCGCCTTCCTGTTCTGAACTGTATGCAGGCATATCCACAAGGCTATCGATAACACCATTTCTGTTCACATCTATCCATAGCAATACATGCGCCAATGTATCACCCTGACCAAAATCGAATGAAACAGTGAACGAATCATGAACAGCGACAGTCGCACTCTTTTGTCCATTGATCAGAAAATTATCTGCGCCAAATAAAGAAACAGCATTTAGCAACAACGCAATTGCGATAATAACGAATGAAGTCTGGTAACGAAGATTTTTTTCCATGATATGCTCCTCAAAATGGATCAAAGGTTAAAGGATTTATCTTCATATATCGATAGAATTCCTTTCCTTCTTGACCATTATGAGAGAAATATTAAATAAGTTTTGGTAAGGCACATAACATAAATTTAACACGGCAAGTTTTTATTTTTGAGGATGATTTCAGGCGGAATAGAAAAGAATTTGTGTGCGGATTGAACATCAGCAGTCGCCGACAAGTCCGACGACTGCCAATGAATGAATTTACCAGGCGAGATGGTTCAACTCCCCCAGGAGTTTTTTTAACCGCAGGTCAACGATGGCATCTTTTTTTCCTTGTCTCTCATCAAGTATATCACGAAGATTTTTCAACTTTTCGTTCAATCGTACAATTTCCTCTTCACGTTGTTGCTGCCTGTATTCAAATAGCTGCATAAGTACTTTTCTTAATTTTTTCCGGATTTCATCTTTTTCTTTTTCGTCATTTTTGGAATGAAATGTTTTCACCAGGCTTTCCGTTTGTTTATCCAGCTCAAGCATTTTTTTATGACGCTCGTATCGTTGGGGATCGCTCTCTTTGATCTCTTCGAGCTGGCGTTGATGATGATTGATGGATAACAGATATCTAAAATAATCAATTTCATTTTTTTCCCGAAGTTGATTCAGGTATTCAGCTTCGTTAGCGCTGCGTTCTTTAATAAATTCCAGCAATTCATGCTCTTTTTCCGGTGGAATACGTTCTTTTAACAGTGCTTCTATTTTTTCCTGTTGCTGTTTTTCCTGCAATTCTATCAACTTTTTTTGTTGTATAAATTCCTGCTCTATCTGTTTCTTTTTTTGCTGTATTTCATCCGGTTTTTGAGCGAATACAGACACAGCATTCAGGAATAAAAAGCCCACTAAAGTTGTAATCAAATATAATTTTCTCATTTTGAAAGTCCTCCAGATTAAAAGTAATTATGCTTCATTTCCCAGGACAATATTTCAACTTCAACCTGAATATTTTCCCAGCTTGATTCATATTTATCCGTTAATTCCTTATTTATAGCTTCTTTCGTTAAATAATCTCCAAGATTCTGCTTTTCCTCGGCAAATACATTTGAAATTTCATAATCAATGTTATCCAGCATCAAATCAAAATCAGTAAGATAGTATCCCGGCAGATTGAGTGAGTCATCGGCAGTCTCCCGAAAATCCCATTTACCCACCACCATAAATGTCAAAAAAATAATCACGGTTACGGTGACAAAAGAGGGAAACCAACGTTTATTAAATACTGAAAATTCCGAAATGACTTTATTCACAAGCGCCAAAAATACATAAAACTTTGCTTTACCCAAAAGCGGAATATTCAGGTTCATTGGCAAATTTTCTTCCGGCACATTTTGATAAAGCAAATGTGTCTGCCTGAAACCTTCAATTTCTGAACGGCAAATCGAACAGTGCGCCAGGTGATGTTCATACATTTCTTTGTCTTCGGTATTCAGTTCGTCATAGGCGTAAAGAATAGCAAAATCCTTATAATTTTCACATGACATGGGTGATCTCTCCCTGGTATTTTTCATTCAGGTATTTTCTCAAACTGAGCAGCGCATACCTCATTTGAGCCAACACTGTATTCAGCGGCCGATCCAAAACTTCAGCAATTTCTTTGAACGGGAGCTGCGAATGTTCTCGCAAGAGAAAAACCTGACGTTGCTCGAATGACAACTTTGACACAGCTTGAAGAATAATATTGTTTAATTCTCTAACCTCAAGCTCTTTATCCGGCCTGTCTTGTTCTTTGTAGGAAATCAGATCTGTTATACTATTTTCATTATCGTTTAAGAAAACTGCCTGAAGTTTTTTCTTCTTACGCGCGTGATCCACAATTTGATTATGCGCGATACCGAAAAGCCAACTTCCAAATTTTCCATGCTCACTATATTTTGGCAGACCATGCAGCAACTTTACAACCACATCCTGAAAAATATCTTCGGCTGAATCGCGATCCCCAAGTAATCTGAGCAAGTAAGAATACAAAGGCTTTTTATAGCGGTTTATCAGCGCTTCAATAGCACCGGCGTCTCCATTTCGGTAATTGACGAGCAATTGTGAATCGGATAAGTCAGAGTAGGTGTTATCGCTCATAATTTTCCTTAATTGTCACTACTCAGTAAACGTCTGAATGAAAAATTTATTGTATACTTTTTCATTTTTTTCAAAAATATCATTTGATTTCAAAAATAATCAAAAGTATAAATTCACAATTTTATCAAAAAAAAAGCCCCAATAATTCTACATTATTGAGGCTTCCTGATGATTGTCTTGAAGCTGGATAATTTTACTCGATGCGTTTAAATATGTGAAATCCGATACTCGATTTCACGACATCGCTGACCTGACCTATATTCAGGGAACCCAACGCCTGGTCAAGTTCAGGCAGGAAATCGCCCTTATTTATCACGCCCAAATCGCCGCCCCGCTCTGCATTGGGACCAATGGAGCGATCCTTTGCCAGTTTTTTGAAATCGCCGTCGGCATCGAGCAATTTTTTGATCTCATTGGCCTCGGCTTCAGTTTTGACCATAATGTGAAGGGCGCGCATGTTGAATCCTGGGATATCAAATCGCGATGAGGTGAGAGAATTCTTCCATATATATCCAACCAGATGAACGGCGACCCAGCCTCCGTTTTCTTCAATGCCAATCACTTTCGCGCCCTGGGGCAATTTACAAACTACGGTTCCGTTTGGCGATAGTCTAAGATTTTCTGTATCCGCTTTCACATAGAGTTCATCCCCCTGTTTTATTTGAAGCTGCGCATAACTTGCGGCAGGTAGCAGTACCAAAGCTAATAAAAGTAGCGTGATTCCAATTCGTTTCATTTTTTCCTCTCCTTAACCTGAATTATTCATGTAATTATAATAAAATTGATTCAATTACCTGATTATTATCAAATTGAATTATTAACTAATTTAAAAGTCAGTTTTAAACGTAAACTTGTACTAATCTCTAAATTCAGCACCATTCAGGTTATCTCGATACCTTTAGCAATATAATGTGAATAATCGAGATTAAAGGTGTTGTTTGATTGTATCGAGAAACATGTTAACTTTATTCAAATTCGGAATACCGAGACGGCCTCCAATTGATTGACATTTCAATGCTGACGTTGCACTGGCGAATTCCAGTATTTTTGGCAATGGCCACTGTCGAATTAGTCCAAACACAAATGCGCCATGAAAAACGTCGCCGGCACCTGTGGTATCCACGACATCGACGGGAAAAGCAGGCTGGTAATGTACATTCTTCCCATCGCTGCCATAACAGCCCTTGTCTCCCAGCGTGATAACAGCAGCCTCTGCGTTGTATTTTAGCAGAGATTCGATAACTTTTTCAGGGTTGTTCGTTTGAAAAAACGAACGTCCAAAATATTCGGAGACGACCGGGTAATCAGCAAGCTTCAGCAGTTCGTTCATATTCTCCCTGGGACTTCCGGCATCCAGCACAACGCGGGCGCCTTTTCCCTTTGCCCATTCTATGAGATGAAACGTCGCATCGGTATCCCGGCCATCAATGAGTAAATACTTGAGGCTGCCGATATAATCTGTTTTTAATTCATTTTTATGAACCGTTCGATAACCGCGGCTGTTTAATACGATGGACTTTTTGCCGGATTGTTGATCAATCCAGATGAACGCCTGATTTGTGGGCATGGATTCATCAACAATTATCCCGCTAATATTAACCCCTTCTTTCTGAAATTGTTCCTGGACAAACCTGCCGTTGTAATCACTGCCTATTTTGCCCAGGAAGCTGACCTTTCCGCCCAATCTCGCCAATGTGACCAGGGCTGTGGCAACAGGTCCGCCGCCCTGAAATGAAAACTGGGCGGCTTCTGTTTTTTCATCTAAACGGGGATATTTTGGCACAATGTTTAAATAATCGGCAGCGCTAATCCCAAATCCGACGCATTCAAAATCACTGCTCATTCAGGCCTGCTGTGCTTCAATTTTTTGATTCACAATATTAAGCACCTTGTCCTGCAATTGCCGGGCTTCTTCCATCAGCGCTTCGACACGGGAGGTCATATCTGAAACAAAATTCTTATCTTCAATACCGGGCAGATTTATTTTCACATTCAAGCCTGCGCCGAACACGGCAGCACGCGCCATCAGCGAAGCAACCCCGGCATCGCTGGCTGCGTTTTCATTTCCTTTTTCGCCAACAAGTTTTGCAATTTTCAACACTTCGATGGAATTTTTCATGACATTCAATGGAACGAGGCATGCATCTTTTGTTGCCTGCTGAATGGCTGCTTCACGTTGTGCTTTCTGTTCATCCGTCTTTTTTGGATGCCCAAACGCTGCCATGAGATTATTGAATGCTTTGGTATCTTCATCCACCAAACGCAGCAAATTATCTTTCAGTTCCTGCCCCTTTGATGCAATTTCCTTCATCTCATCCCAGACTTCTTTGTATCCCTTTTTGCCAACGGTGAGGTTGGCCACCATGCTCGAAAGGGCTGCGCCCAGAGATCCGGCAAGAGCTGATACGCTTCCGCCACCCGGAGCCGGCGACTCGGATGACAATTCGTTGGCAAAATCACGAAGATCTTTTTTGACCAGCGGTCCCTTCAATTCACGAACCTGGTATTCAATAATCTTCTTTTGGGGATCGAAATCAGTTAAATCCCGGAGCCCGAGTGAAACAACCGCCGCTTCGATTATGTCTTCCTCCGGAACACCGGGAGATTTCCCCTGCTTCAGCAAATAATGTCGCCCGGCATCCAGCATGGCCTGCAACGGGATCAGTCCAACCAGTTCGCTGCCGGTAACCCTGAGTCCCCGTTTCATGGCTTCATCACAAATGGTATCAAATGCGACATGCGGCGGAGTGATTTTGTAATTGATCAGATTAATCGATACCTGTGCGACACCATATTCATCGATATACCACCCCACAGCACGCGTGGACTTCAACAATCCGGGAGCTTTGATGGGCACGCCATTTTCATCCCGTATAAATTTTCCATGCTCATCGCGTTTATTGCGGCCCATTTCGCGCACCGACATAGCAATATCGTGGGCTAATTTTCTGTCTTTTGTGTTCAAATTTACATTGTAAGCAATGAGGAATTCTCTTGCGCCGATAACAGTTGCTCCGGACTTTGGATTGAATTTTGCTTCGCCAAAATCCGGCGCCCATTGCGGATCTTTCAATTTTTCAGCCAATCCCTCATACTCCCCGGAACGAATGTTGGCAAGACTGTTGCGCTCCGGCGATGTGGCGGCTTCTTCGTACAGGTAAATCGGGATGTTCAATTCATCTGCAACACGCTTTCCCAAATCTTTGGCAATTTCGACACAATCCTGCATGGTTACGCCTGAGACAGGAACGAACGGGCACACGTCAGTCGCTCCCATCCGGGCATGCGCACCGCTGTGTTCGCGCATATCGATGAGTTCCGACGCTTTTTTTATCGCTTTAAATGCAGCTTCTTTGGCGCCATCGGGCGAGCCGATGAATGTTACCACCGTACGATTCGTATCTGCGCCGGGATCCACATCGAGCAATTTAACATCTTCCGTATCTTCTATTTCTTTCGTAATTTGATTAATGATGTCCAAATTTCGACCTTCACTGAAATTCGGCACACATTCGACCAGTTTCAACATTTCAAACCCCTGTTTATTTGAACTTTAATATTAGTATGAAATACATCTATACAAGAATAATCTCTTTTTGTGGCGTTGACAGGAATTCACATCCATCCCCAGTCACCACGATTTCCTCTTCAATGGTCGCAACGCCGTATCCCTCCACTGTTACGCGCGGCTCAATAGTATACACCTGGTCTTTCTCGACTTTCAAATATGGCAAGTTACCGTACCGATCCCACTGAGGACAGAGTACTCCTGCGCCGTCATGCGCTTCTCTGCCTACCTGATGCCCCAGTGCATGGGGGTATTCTTCAAATCCCTGGGAAACGATATATTGTCGCGCCACGTCATCGACTCTCCAGCCTTCCACGCCAGGTTTAATAAATTCAGCAGCTTTTTGGATGGCATCTCTCACCGCATAGAATCCTTTTTTCACCTGATCAGGCGCGTCATTCTCGCCTTCTCTCAGAAAATACCACGTTCGCTGCAAGTCGGAAACATAATCATCCACTTTCACGCCAAAATCGATATTCATAATATGGCCACGTTGCGTCATTCGTTCTGTGGGACTGTAGTGCGCCCCGGCTGTATCCGGTCCTGAAAAAACTGATGGGCACGTTGCCGGATCCCACGATACTTCCAGCCCTCTTTTTTTCACGGCATTCAAAATGAAATCAGCAATTTGGGCTTCACTTAATCCGGGTTTCAGAAATGAGGTCACTTCATCAAATATTTCGAGTGTAATTTTTATGGCACCTTTGAGCCGGGTAATTTCGGCCGGCGATTTTCTTCCCCGCAATGCCGATACAATTTCTTCGGAAGAAATAATGCGGTCTGCGAATGGCGTGTCTTTGAGGTAATCCCTGAGGAGCAGAAACATGCCATGGGTCAATCCATCGGACATGTGATCGTTTTTCGAATAGTTGACTGCAATTTTATTCGGATTGATTTTTTGAACAGCATTTCGCAAATCATCTTTGATGGAGGCCTTATAACTGATGGTATCATAGATACCCAGGTCTTTGATGGCCGCATAATCCAGATTTCCCACAATAGCAATTTTTTCTCCCCGGGAAGAAATTAAAAATGCCGATTGCCAGGTGCAGCTTGCATCCAGAATCAGCGGGAGACAGGGATCAGTAATAGTGTGGCTTTCCCTGACAAATGTCAGCCATAGATCGATGTTCTTTTCTTTGAGAATTTCAACGGCCTGGGCAATTTTTTCACGTACCATAGAATTTCCTTTACGCAGTATACGAACGACTAACTAAAAAGAAACCGAGATGTTGTCTCGGTTTCTTTTATTCGTGTTATATTTTAATCAATATACTGACTGTTTATAGTTTCGTTTCTGAGGTCGCCTTTTTTACAGCTTCCAGAGAATTATTCAGCATATCTTTTTCTTCTGATGTCAATTCAATTTCCAATACTTTTTCAACACCTTTCGAGCCGATAATGACGGGAACACCAATATAGTATCCGTTGATACCATATTCGCCTTCGAGATATGCAGCGCACGGCAGCACACGTTTCTTGTCTTTGATGTACGATTCAGCCATTTCAATGGCGCTCACCGCAGGACTGAAAAACGCACTGCCATTTCCCAATAGTTGTACAATTTCAGTGCCTGCTTTTCTCGTGCGGTCGCAGATCGCGTCAATTTTGTCCTGTGGTAACAATTCTGTGAGCGGTACACCGCCAACAGTCGCCAAACGTGGCAGCGGGACCATGGTCGGGCCATGTCCGCCAAGCACTGTTGCAGCAACATCTTCAACCGAAACGTTCAATTCCATTGCAACAAATGATTTGAAACGACCTGTGTCCAGAACCCCGGCCATACCAACGACCTGGTTTTTGGGGAAGCCGGTAATCTTTTTGAATGAGTAAACCATCGCGTCCAATGGATTCGTGACGATGATGCAGAAGGCATCCGGAGCGTATTTTTTAACGTTCTCTGCAACGTTCGTCATTATTTTAATATTGACATCCAGTAAATCCTCTCGGGACATTCCGGGTTTTCTTGGAACGCCGGCTGTGGTGATAACAACATCAGCGCCTTTGATATCGGCGAAATTACTCGTTCCCTCCACTTTGCTGTCCACGCCCATCAACGGGGAAGCTTCAAAAATATCCAGAGTCTTACCTTTTGCCATGCCTTCAAGATCCGGGATTTCAACAACGATTGCATCTCCTAATTCTTTCTGAGCGACGAGAAGAGCTAAAATTCCTCCAATCTGACCTCCTCCGATCAAAGCAATCTTTTTTCGTGCCATATTATACTCCTTGTTTTGTATGTTAGGCGTTATATTGATTTGAAATTTACTTCAAATTCAGAATGCCTGTATCTTTGCTTCAGATCATAGAAATATATGATAAATCCACCATATATAATCGTGTTGAAAAATCTCCGGCGATGATCTACCTGGCTTATACTTCTTCGACATGGACAAAATTTCTGGAGCGTCCGCTTTTCGTATATTTTACGACACCATCAATTTTTGCGAACAGGGTATAATCCCCGCCAACGCCCACGTTTTCGCCAGGATGAATTTTGGTGCCTCGCTGACGGACAATAATGCTGCCTGCTGTAACCCGTTGTCCACCAAACCGCTTCACACCCATCATCTGTGGATTACTGTCGCGTCCATTCTTGGAACTTCCTACACCTTTTTTATGTGCCATTTTTTATTCCTCCAAAATCCTGCAATTAATTCACAATAATATCATCAATTTTTAAACGTGTCAAATGCTGCCGGTGTCCACGAAGTTTTTGATAGCCTTTTCTTCGTTTCTTTTTGAAAACCAGCACTTTGCCACCTTTTTCGAAATTCAATATGGTTGCTTTTACCTGAGCGCCTTCAATAACAGGCTCACCAAATTTTACATCATCATCAACTGCAGTCATTAATACGCGATCCAATTCGATTGTGTTGCCAACTTCGCCTTCCATGTTCGGAGCCAGAATTTCATCATCTTTTGACACTTTGAATTGCTGACCACCTATTTCAACTATTGCGTACATTAACAAATCCTCCACCATACTTATAAGTCAAATATTTTTTAATCTAAACGATGTTCTGCAGATATTTGTGTAACATCTGCTCTAAATACGTTTTTCGGGCTCATTCGAGCAAATAAATTCAATTAAAAAGATAATTTTTTTTCTGTAAAAGAACAGAATTGAATATAATAATTTTTATTATATTTGTCAAGACTTAAATTGATCTGTAATATTGGAATTCGACCTTTTTGAGAAGAACTGGACTTCATCCAGATCAAGATTCTCATCTGCCTGCAAATCAATTTTCAGTCGCTGCTTCCACATGATTTTACGAATGGGGCTGCGAATGCCTTGTGTTAAATACGTTTTAATTTCCGGGTGAACAATAAGTCTCAAACCCCGCTCGCGGGAAGACGCCCGAAATCGTTTGATCCATCGTTCGAGTTTTGTGAGAATTGTGCTTTTGGATGGCACGCGGCCTAATCCCTTGCATGTCGGGCAGGTTTCACTGAACGTGAACAACAGGCTTGGCCTTACCCGTTCGCGCGTCATTTCAATAAGCCCGAATTCACTAATCTGTGTGATATTGGCCTGCGCGCGATCTTTGTTTATTTCTCTCTTGAACGCATCATATAGCGCTTTTTTGCTTCGGTCTTCGCGCATATCGATGAAATCAATTACAATGATCCCGCCCATATCTCGCAGGCGCAACTGCCGTGCAATCTCTTTTGCCGCTTCGATATTTATTTTGAGTGAATTCTGTTCGTGATTTTTTCTGCCAATGAATTTACCGCTGTTCACATCGATGGCGGCCAAAGCTTCTGTCTGATCGAAAATAACGGTTCCGCCACTTTTCAACCACACTTTTCTCGACAGGCTTTTTTCGATTTCCGTTTCGATGTTGAAAAAATCGAATATGGGCACATTTTTATGGTAATATTCGACAGAATCCACAAGTCCGCGCGCCACATCTTTTAAGTAAGTCACAACTTCGCGGTACAGCTTTCTGGAGTCGACGACTAATCGTTCGACGTCCCGGGTGAATAAATCGCGTATTACGCTGGAGGTCATTCCCATGTCTTTGTAAACCAGCATGGGTGGCTTTGTCTTTTTCAGTTTCTTTTCCAGCTTATTCCAGACCGCAACAAGCGACATGATATCTGCTTTCAAAACGGCCTCGCTTCGGCCTTCTGCAACTGTCCGAACGATTACGCCAAAGCCGGCAGGACGAACGCTGCGGGTAAACTTGCGTAACCGCCTCCGTTCGCGTTCACTGTAGATTTTTTTGGATACGCCGACCATGGACGAATTGGGGACTAAAACGCAAAAACGGCCAGGAATCGAAATCTGGGTGGTTAATCGCGAACCTTTTGTACTGATCGGTTCTTTGATTATTTGCACCAGAATCTCCTGACCGACTTTGATTCTATTTGGTGGGATTGCCTCATCGACAGGACTTTCGGGACCTTTATCGATTAAAGCGCTCACCGTATAAAACGACTCACCAATATCAGAAAAATGTAAAAATGCATCCTGTTTTTGTCCAATACTGACAAACGCAGCCTGCATTCCTTTTACCACATTAACAACTTTGCCTAAATAGATATCCCCCACCATTCGTTCACTTTCAGGCTTTTCAACGAATAGTTCGACAAGCTTTTTCTCTTCTAAAATCGCAATCCGAGTTTCGCTGATTGACGAATTAATGATTATTTCTTTTTTCATGGTTCCTATCTTACTTTCCTGGTTTGTACCTGTTAATTACACCTCGAGAGGAGTTGCCTTTACTTCACCGAACTGAATGACTAAATCCGTTCGATGTACTTTGCTCATGGCAATTTCCTCTTCGGTTAGATGCAGCATTGCCTCAAGAATTTCAGACGCACGGGCTGTTTTTCCATTCAGGAATGAAAGCGAGAGGCATAATCGATGTTTTTCCTCATCGTACCAAATTTTTTCGATGAAGGGACGAATGTCCAGTTTCTGAACATCATTGCCCCGTACGCGATCAATTTTGATTTGCTCTTGCTCAAGAAATTCAGCAATGCTTTGATTAAGATAGGATTGGTCAATTGTTTTTCCTGGTATTACCTCGTATTCTGCCCTGTTTATTATTGATGCCAAAGAACGATTTTTTCCGAATAATTCCCGGCTATCCAACACGCGCAGTCCCTCCGGCAGTTTCATGTTCAACATGCCGGCAACATCTGGATTTTCACCTCGATAATACTGCACGTCCATATATTCAGCGCTGCTTGTATAGCCCATGCCAAGCGGCGGACCATACGCGATGCGCGGATGTGGATGAAAGCCCTGTGAATAAACGAGTTTGATTCCCGCTCGCCTGAATGTTCGTTCAAAAATCCGGATTAAATCCAGGTGCGATGTGAACCGGATCGGATCCAGCTTCTCATATTTTAGTCGCACAGTTTTGGGCACCGGCTCTTCTATTTGCTTCACTTTCTTGGGTGTGCGTCCATAAAGATCATCCGATGTCTGGTCTGCGCCCTCGTCCGAACTGGCCGGTTTCACTTTGTTTCTGTTAAAGAGAATATCCTGGCATGCGGGTTGATCCATCATTCCACATGCCTTGCAGGTAGACTGTCGACAATCCGGCGTTGGTGTTTCTTCGAAAGCTAAACGATACTGCCGTTTCAGAAATTGCCTGGTCACGCCTTTCGAAATATGATCCCAAGGCAATTCTTCCTCCAGATCCCGTTCGCGCGTGTAATGGCTCGGATCAATCGAATTCTCTTCAAATGCCTCTTTCCAGATTTCGTGCTTGAACTTGTCGCTCCACGCATCAAATTTTGCTCCTTTTTCCCACGCGGAAAAAATTACTTTTCCCAGATGTCTGTCACCCCGCGCAATAACTGCCTCGAGAAATGACACTTCCGGTTCCCGCCAGTTAAATTTGATTCGTCCACTCGGCAGCCTGTCCCGGATGTAAAAGACTTTTTCTTTTAATGTTTTAACCGGGCTTTGCTTCACCCATTGAAAAGGTGTATGGGATTTTGGAGAAAACGGGGAAATGGAAACGTTTATGGATTTTCCCCGATAATTCCTTGAGATCTTTAGCACCTCTTTCAATAGATTCACGATGCCATCCAAATCTTCAGGAGTTTCGCCGGGCAGGTCGATCATGAAATATAATTTCACTTTATCCCAGCCTTCTTCAAAGGCGATCTTAACTGCCCTGAGCAAATCCTGATCCGAATTGTTTTTGTTAATGACCCTTCGCAGCCGTTCTGTTCCAGCCTCAGGGGCAAGCGTCAATCCGGATTTTTTCACCTTTTTGGCATATTTTGCCATTTCAGAGGTAAACGATTCAGTCCGCAGTGAAGGAAACGAAACATTGACCATTTTGGATTCAAGTTTTCGGGAGAGCCGATTCATCAGAGGAATTAGCTCGCTGTAATCCGAAGTGGATAGCGAGGCCAGGGATATTTCATCATATCCCGTATTTTTGATCACAGCTTCAACCTGGTCAACAATTTCCTGCACCGGTCGCTCTCTCACAGGGCGATAAATCATGCCGGCATTGCAAAACCGGCAGCCCTGGGTACAGCCACGCATAATTTCAACCGAGTACCGGTCGTGCGTAGATTCCACGAGAGATACCAGCGGCTTCCGCGGATAATAATCAGGCTTCAATTGCTCAAGGGTGCGAGCGACAATTTCGTCAGGCGCCTCCTTTTCGTTTTTTGTGAGAAATTCAATTCCCGTTTTTCCTTGTTTCTGGAGCGTATAAAAACGGGGAACGTAGACTCCGGGCAATTGGGAAAGTTGAAACAGAAGTTCTTTTCTTGTCCCTCCTTTTTCATTCCTTTCTTTGACAAGTCGAGTGATTTCTTTAACAACTTCTTCCCCATCGCCAATAATAAAAGCATCAATAAAATCAGCTAATGGCTCAGGATTAAATGCACATGGGCCACCAGCAATTACCAGGGGCGTATGACCTTTTCGGTCTCTCGATAAAATGGGAATCTCTCCCAAATCCAAAATATTGAGCACGTTTGTGTAATGAAGTTCATATTGTAATGTGAACCCAAGAATATCAAAATTCTTTAAGGGTTGTTTTGTTTCAAGGGAAAAAAGGGGGAGGTTTGAATTTCGTAGTCTTTCTTCCAAATCTTCGGCCGGTGAATAGACCCGCTCGGCCACAACATCATTCATTTTGTTGAGAACGTGGTACAATATCTCAAATCCAACATGGGACATCCCGATTTCGTAGAGATCAGGAAATATTAATGCAAATTTTACTTCACATTTTGACCAATCCTTTTTAATTACATTTAATTCATTTCCTGTGTATCTTCCCGGTTTGTTCACCAGAGGAAAAATATGATCATACAGTTTTTGTTCAAATTCATTCATTAATTATTTATTATATCTAAATTGAAAAACTAATCCACTAATATTTAATAAGTTGTGTGCGCCAATTGCGAACTTTTTTACCAATTTTTCGGAATTGCACCCAAAGCATGCCGTTATGAATGGGAGCGATTTTCTATGGATATAAAAAATTACTGAGTATTCAACGTATTGAAAATTTAAAAGTTCCTGTGAGAAAAAAATAAACGTATTGTAAATTATTGCGAAGATTTAGTCACGACATGCAATCCATTTTTTACTCAGAGAACGATAGTATTTTGTGACACCAGGTGATACAAATTTCGATTCTAACCACAAATCGGGCAAAAATTACTCATGCCCGATTCAGGTTTATCCACTTCTATGAAGGTCATCAAAGCAAAAAATATTTCAAATTATGCTTTATTTTCTTTCACAAATTTGGCACCTTCTTCGATCGCCTTGATATTGATATCGATCAGATTTTTCTTTTTCAGATTTTTCTTTACACTGGCAATCATCGCTGACAAATCAAAAATTTGGGTGTATTCCAGATATGCTCCGATACACACCATGTTGGCCACCCGCGTCAATCCCAGATTTGATGCCATTTCGGTCAAAGGTATGTAGAGCGTCCTGACGTCCTTGCGCTTCACTTTTCTGTCGACGATTGATGAATTCACAATGATCAATCCGTCTTTGGTGACCGTATCTTCAAACGCATCCAATGACGGGCCATTCATGGCAATGAGAACATTGGGATTTGTCGTAAGGGGCGACCCGATTCGTTTGTTGGAAAGAATAACGCTGCAGTTTGCTGTACCACCGCGCATTTCCGGGCCGTATGACGGAATCCAGCTTACCTGGAGATTTTCATCCATTGCCGAAGCTGCCAGCATAACGCCGGCCGTGAGAACACCCTGGCCGCCAAAGCCGGCAATTTTCAGATTCTGTTCCGGGAATTTCTGAATGAAATCGTCATCAATTTTCTTGTCACCATCATTATCACTCAGGTTCAATACTTCCAGCACTTCTCGATCAGAATATTCCTTGTGAACAATTTTATGCGGCTCAGCCTGGTCCGAATTGTCTTTGAAGACCTGAACCGGATAATATGGCATCATTTTTTCTTTGATCCATTGCTGGGCTTCCACCGAGGAGACTTTCCAGCCTGTGGGACATGGCGCTAAAACTTCGACAAAGGAGAATCCTTTATTATCCACCTGATTTTTGATGGCTTTTCGAATGGCTTTTCGCGTGCGATTAATCGTTTTGTAATCGACCATCGCGGTTCGTTCCACATAGACTGGCGCTTCCAGCGTGCTGATAATCTCACACATGCGAATGGGGAATCCTTCATTTTCAGACGACCGTCCATAAGGACTGGTGCTGGTGCGCTGTCCGATAAGCGTGGTCGGTGCCATCTGGCCGCCGGTCATTCCATAAATTGCATTGTTCACAAAAATGACCGTAATCTTTTCGCCGCGATTGGCTGCATTGATAATTTCAGCGCCGCCGATGGCTGCCAGATCTCCATCGCCCTGATAGGAAATGACAATGCTTTCCGGGTTGCCGCGTTTCAGCCCGGTGGCCACTGCCGGGGCGCGACCATGAGCTGCCTGTACATTGCCCACATCAAAATAATAATAGGCGAAAACAGAGCAGCCGACCGGTGACACCAATACGGTTCGGTCACTTAAATTGAAATCATCCAGAGTTTCGGCCAAAATTTTATGGATATTCCCATGCCCGCATCCGGGACAGTAATGGGTGGTCTCCATGTTTGTTTTGCCTTTTCTTTCGAATTTATCATAAAAGGATCTTGGCTTTTCAATTACTTGCGCCTTCATAACAGCTCCTTTATTTCAAATTGATGTATTTTTCAATTATTTTCCTGAAACAGTGAATTAAACATACTTTCGGGCTTGTTCCACTAATTCTTCGACCGAAGGAATAGCGCCCCCCATACGCGAATAGAACTCAACGTCGCATTTACCATTGAGCGCCAATCGAATGTCATCGATCATCTGGCCGTTGCTCAATTCTACCACCAAAAATTTCTTTGCAATTTCTCCCAGTTCTCTGGTATGTTTGGATGGGAACGGGAACAAGGTTACTGGCCTGAACAAACCGACCTTCTTCCCTTCAGCCCGAAGTGTAGTCACCACGTTTTGGAGCAGCCGGGACACAATACCATATCCGACAAGAATCAAATCGGCATCATCGGTGTTCATGGTTTCAAATCTCACTTCTTCCTTTTCCATGGTTCTGTATTTTTCGTGCAACTTTTGATTGTGTTTTTCCAGCAGTTCAGTATTCATCAGGATGGATGTTATCAGATTTTTTTTGCTCTCAGCGTCCCCGTAAATGGCCCAGTCGTGATGTTGAATTTTCTTTCTTTGAGCCGGGAATTCAACCGGTTCCATCATTTGTCCGATATAGGCATCGGTGAGCACAATGGCAGGATTGCGATATTTTTCTGCAAGATCAAACGCCAGCAAGGTGAGGTCGCACATTTCCTGGGCTGAATTTGGCGCCAGTACAATCGCGCGGTAGTTGCCGTGGCCGCCACCCTTGACTATCTGGTTGTAATCACTTTGCTCCGGCCAGATATTTCCCAGACCGGGACCGGCCCGCATCACATCCACAATAACACATGGCAGTTCTGAACCGGCGCAGTAGGAGATGCCTTCCTGTTTTAAACTCAACCCGGGCCCGGACGATGCGGTCATGGTTCGCTTACCGGTGGAAGCAGCGCCGTAGACCATGTTTATCGAAGCGACTTCGCTTTCTGCCTGAACAAAGGTTCCTCCCATTAAAGGAAAATAATATGCAGCAGCTTCTGCTATTTCACTGGCAGGAGTGATTGGATATCCAAAGTAAAGACTGCAGCCGGCCAATAGTGCACCTTTAACCACAGCTTCATTGCCCTTGATAAGTTCTTTTTGCATGTTTATTCTCCCTTCACTTTTTTGTAGATCTTTATTGCCCCGGGTTCAGGACAACAATAGAAACAGATACCGCAACCGGTGCATCCTGTTCCTTTGTATTGCGCATATTTATATCCAAGCTCATTGAAATTATGAGAAAACTCGATCACTTTTTGAGGACAATGCTCAACGCAAAGGCCGCAACCTTTGCACAGGTAGGTAACGACTTCCATGCTGGGCAACTGAAAATCAACCTCCACAAAATTATCTTGCATGAATTGCCTCCTTAATAAAATTCACGTATTTTATAATTTCTTAAAATCTTGTTTTGTAATTTAATGCTTTTACATTATTTGATAATTTAAATACAATATTTATTATAATGATTTTTTTTTTATTTTGCAAGGATTTTTTCCGCTTTATCCTTCGTCGATAACCATTCGACCATGAAATAATTTACCAATTCAACTCGGTTTCGAAAAACCAAAAATATTTTCGTTCGAATTGTCTTTTATCTGAGAACAATCATGGCTTGATATTTCAAACTTCTTCATCATCGACGAACAATTTGCATTTTCCACTTGACAAGTGAGATTTTTTTTCATAAGTTATCATATCTCAATCGGTTTGATTCACACAAGAGAATCAATAATATCTTTCACTATCTCCGGAATATTTAAGCTAACGATTCATTTTGCAGCCATATTTCATATTTCATTTCGCATAAACTGAGGAGCGGATATGCACAGACGTATTTTCGCCCTGTTTTTTCTCTTTATTTTTTATTTTCCATCAGTTATCTTTTCCCAACCCAACACTCCGTATCATGCCCGGCGCCAGCACTTAATCACCCAAATGAAACCCAATAGTTTTCTTATACTACACACATCTTCCGATGGCTACCGGTTTGGATACGGATTTCAGCAAAACAGCGATCTGTTTTATCTGACAGGCATGAACGAAAGGGATATATTTCTAATCCTTTCCACCAACGGCATTCCTTCGCCAATTGACGAAAAAAATGTACATGAAATATTGATTTACGATCCGCCCGGCATGCTCTTTTCAGAGCGGGAGAAATATTATCGATCTCTGGAAGACAGTCTTCCCTTTGATCTCGTTTGCGGAAGAAACGAGCTGAGAAAAATTATCAAATCATTCCAGCCGATCGAATCGCTTTACACCAATATTTTGAAGCAGAACCAAACAGAAGCGAGTTCAATTCTGGAAAAACGGCTGCTGAGGTTGACCGAAGATAATCCTAAAATGGAAATTATGTCGGTATCCCCTCTCACCCGATCCATGCGTCGCGTGAAAGATAATTTCGAAATCTCACTCATGCAGAAAGCCATCGACATTACTATTGAAGCGCAGAAAGAAGCGTTCAAATCAATGGCGCCTGGATTGTACGAATACCAGATTGAAGCGGTGATCGAATATATTTTCAAAACGAACGGCTCGCAGCAGCTTGCTTTCGACACCATTGTCGGCGCCGGCCCCAACAGTCTCGAGCTTCATTATAGCGACGGATTGCGCAAAATTCAGGCGGGCGATATGATTGTGATGGACATCGGCTGCGAGTTCGACCACTATTGCGCGGACATTACGCGAACCATTCCGGCAACAGGAAAATTCACACCGGAACAAAAGGAAATTTACAACATTGTGCTGGAATCCCAGGAAGCAGTCATCGACATGCTGAAACCAGGCATCACGCTTGCCCAAATGGATTCCACAGTCAAAGCTGTGGCGGCAAAATATGGCTACGAAAAATACATCCGCCACGGCTGCACGCACTATTTGGGACTGGACGTCCACGATGTCGGCGACAATTCAAAACCGCTGGAACCGGGATGCGTGATCACGGTGGAGCCGGGATTGTATATTCCGCCGGATTCGGATTTGCCCAAAGCCTACTGGAACATCGGCATCCGGATTGAAGACGATGTACTGATTACCACCGATGGGAACCGCGTGCTTTCCGGCGCGCTGATGAAAAGCGTCGATGAAATAGAAAAATTTATGAAGCAGGATGGTATGGTTCAAATCTTGTCGGAGTAGCTAATTGACCATTCACAATTTATTTGAATAAAAAATCAGGTGGCCATGATGACGATACCATTTCGCCCAATGGATTATCTGGTTATTTTGATTTTCGCGCTTTTTGTGGCTGGCATTTTGTTCTTTATACGAACGAGGCTCAGGAAAAAATTCAGCACAACTGACGCGCATTTTTCAAAAATACCGGTTTTCAGTTTCGAGATTACCGGTTCCATTTTTCTTTTCATCTCAGTCGCTCACTTCATTTATATCATTCGCCAATTAGCGACGTACCAGATCGCCTTTTTTCGCCCCATCCATGAAATGACAGCGGTCCCCATTCTGCAAATTGATGTCGCAATTTTTATTATCGGGCTGGCGTTGATTTTGTCGGCTGGATTTTATTTACGATTCAGCAAAATGGCTTCAAGGTAAATTTATACAATTGGAGATGTTTCTTGAACCCACAAATCAGAAAATTCTTGCAAGATTGTTACTCAAATTATATCCCAAGTATTTGCGAAAGCGTTAAGGACTTTCCAGAATATTATATTTATCCAACCGGGAATCCCATAAAACCTGTCCTACCAGTTCAATTAGCATGTAATAAACTAATGGTAATCGGTGCATTTCCATCAGCACGTTTTGCAAGAATAAACCAATTATTGATTCCAATAGCTGACAACTTATCTCCTTTTGGGGAAGAAAAATATTTCGATGGTCGAGAAATCAGGTTTCAAGCATCGAGGGAAAGTCTGAACAAAAATTACTTCCCGCAATTGGGTATCGAGCAGGATAAATTATGGTTGACTGATTTAGTAAAAATTTATCTTTATCAAGAAAAGCATATAAAAAACTGCAAAATCATAGCTCCAGAAATTGAATTTATAAATACTCACAAAATGTTTTTTGAAATTGCGAAAGCAAGCCGACCGTGGATTCTAAAAGAAATTGAACTATGTAATCCATCATTAATAATTACTCTTGGAGAAATAACTGCACGTGTAATCAGTTCAGAGCTGAATTTAGAAACAAAGCGATTACTGAGTGGCAACATTTACCAAATCACATTAGATAAAAACTATCGAATAGCTCATCTTGCGCACCCAGAAATTAGAAGATTAAACAGACTTTGGGACCAAAGAACCAGTGATGCTTTAATAAAATTGAGGAAGCCAATTAAAAATTTAATGGAAACCATAGATTAAAACTTAGAAATTAAATATTTTGATATAATGTTAGATAAAAGTCGAATTCAATTTTCCAGTGAACATAGCCCTGACGAACATTACCGGAGGACATTTATGCACAGTGACAAAACGAAAAAGCAGGTGGAACAGCTTCATAAAAAATGGGAAGAAAAAGTCAAGCAATCCAAAACCATCGATAAAAAATATATCACCGTTTCCGGCGAAGAGGTAAACATGCTGTACACGCCCCGGGATACGGAACAGCTCGATTTTGAGAAAGATATCAATTACCCGGGTGAATTCCCCTATACGCGAGGCGTTCACGCCACCATGTATCGCGGCAAGCCCTGGACCATGCGCATGTTTTCCGGCATGGGAAACGCCAAACAGACCAACGAGCGCTACCAATACCTGCTCAAAAGCGGACAGACCGGACTTTCCGTGGCGTTCGACCTGCCCACGCTCATGGGCTATGATTCCGATCATGGCCGCTCCATGGGCGAAGTCGGCAAATGCGGTGTGGCTGTGGATTCGCTGGCCGACATGGAATTGCTCTTCGACGGGATTCGTCTAAATGAGATTTCCACATCCATGACCATCAATGCGCCGGCGTCCATACTTTTTGCGATGTATGTAGCGGTTGCAGAAAAACAGGGCGTAGCTTCGGAGAAGCTCACCGGCACCATTCAAAACGATATTTTGAAAGAATACATCGCCCAGAAAGAATGGATTTACCCGCCGGAGCCATCCATGCGGCTCATCACCGATACCATGGAATTTTGCGCCAATCACGTGCCCAAGTGGAACACCATCTCTATTTCCGGCTATCACATTCGCGAAGCCGGCGCCACGGCGGCGCAGGAGCTTGCCTTCACTCTGGCCGACGGATTCGCATACGTGGAAGCCGGTATTGCGGCAGGCCTGGATGTGGATGTATTCGCACCTCGGCTCTCCCATTTCTTTAATTCCCATCTTGACTTTTTTGAAGAGGTCGCCAAATTCCGGGCAGCGCGGCGAATCTGGTCGCGGCGCATGCGGGATAAATACAAAGCGAAAAATCCGTCCTCGTGGCTGCTGCGATTCCACACGCAAACCGCAGGATGCAGCCTCACGGCGCAGCAACCGGAAAACAATATCGTTCGAACCGCGTTCCAGGCGCTGGCAGGCGTTCTTGGCGGCACGCAAAGCCTGCACACCAATTCCATGGACGAAACCCTGGCCCTGCCATCGGATCATGCCGTAAAAATTGCCCTGCGAACCCAGCAGCTTATCGCCCACGAAACCGGCGTCGCCAACACCATCGATCCGCTTGCCGGTTCGTATTTCGTAGAATCGCTGACCAACAAAATCGAAGCCCGGGCAGAAGCATATTTCGAGGAAATCGAACGACGCGGCGGCGTGCTGAAATGCATCGAGCAGGGATATTTCCAGCGGGAAATTGCCGCATCTGCGTATCGCTACCAAAAGGAAGTCGAGGCCAGGGACCAGATTGTGGTCGGGGTCAATGATTATGTCGAAGCGGACGAAGAAATCAAAATCCCGATTTTGCAGATCGATCCAAAGGTGGAAACAGACCAGTGCGCCGGTTTGAAGAAGATGCGGGAAAATCGCGACAACGACAGGGTGCAGCGCTCATTGGAGAACTTGCGCAAAGTAGCCGAAGGCACGGAGAATACCGTCCCGGCCATACTTGAATGCGTGCGCTGTTACACCACCGAGGGCGAAATTGTGGACGTGCTGCGCGACGTATTCGGCGAATACCAGGAGCCGCCATTCTTTTAGAGCTTTCAGCTTTCAACCGTCAGCGATCAGTAAAAAGCTTTTTTGCCGTTGGTTTTGTTAAGGAAATGATGATAGCTTCAAGCACAAAAAAGTGACTGCTTTGTTTTTTAGCTGAAAGCTGATAGCTGACAGCAATGAAATTGTCATTTACAAAATTCAGAAAATATTGATACGTATTCCTGAACTCAAATAATTTTCGAGGATCATAATGAAACGAAAAATACGAATTCTGTTAGCTAAACCGGGACTGGATGGACACGACCGCGGAATTATCGTCATCGCCTCTGCCCTGCGAGATGCCGGCATCGAGGTTATTTACACAGGGTTGCGCCAAACGCCGGAGCAAATTGTGAACGCCGCCATCCAGGAAGATGTGGACGCCATTGGCATGAGCATTCTCTCCAGCGCGCACATGACCATCTTCCCTGCCGTGCTCGATTTGCTGAAAAAAAACAATGCTGAATCCATCCATCTTTTTGGCGGCGGAATCATTCCTGAAGACGATATTAAAAAATTAAATGAACAGGGTGTCGATAGACTTTTCACCCCGGGGGCTTCGACCGAGGATATTGTGAAGTATATTTTTGAAAGATTTGATTATTGATGAAATTGCAACTCAAAAGCATTTTAAACTATAATTCGTCTGTCCGAAAAATCGCAATGTCACACCGAGCGGAAAGTCCGCCTCTGGAGGACGGAATCGAGGTGTGATTTAAATTCAACAAATTATCACCCTTCGACTCCGCTCAGGGTGACTAAATTTCTCTTTTCCCGACAGATTTTAATTCACTTTAAATTATCAAAGTAATGAGCCTGAAAAACCTCACAATCGCCCTGGCAATCGCTTTATTCTATGAAATTCTTTTGAAGCTGAGCCGGAACTTCGCCTCGTTTATATTTGAAATTTCTCTTGTTTCAAGCATTGCGAAGCTTTTATCCGTGGTTGTAGGGCTGGTAATCATTCTGTTTTTATTCTATTTTTATAAGGAAGAAAAAGATGGCGGCGCTATCGAACTGGTATTGAAAATCATTCTTGGCCTGTTCATTTTGCATTTCCTGTTCAGGCATCTGCTGCCGCTTCGGATTACCGACTTCAAAACACTTCGCTATATCGGCGAAATTTTGGGCTTTGTTCAGGCAATCCTGTCTTTTCTTCTGCTGATATTATACAAAAGGACGATTCCTGCGCAGGCAAAATCGTTTACACAAGCAGCTACACTGCTCACTTTTTTATTCGGCATTGCCATTTTGAAAAGCCTTTATTCACAAATAACGTTTACACGATTTATTCTGTTCGGCGCAATTATTCAGCAGCCGATTATGTTTTACAATATTCTTTTTGTTATGTTTGTGCTGACGCATTTATCCATCATTTATTTTTTGCACTGCTACCCTTCTCACAAATTTAAATTAAATTCTAATTAAAAAGGAGAAAATATGCCTGTAGAGTTTGACGTCATCGAAGACGCCTTCATTTTCGTCAGCTCCGATCACCCATACATGAATTCGGCCCTTGTAAATTCTGAAACAGGAGAAGTGTTTTATCAATCAGAACTCAGCGGGTTAGATGAATTCCCGGAAGATTGCGAAGATGAAATTTATATTGAAATTCCCCATAAAACTGATCTCGATCTGGGCAAACAACTTGTTTTCGATTTTATGGCGGAATACATGCCGGAGCAAATGGACTACGTGTACGATATTTTCAGAAGCCGGGGCGCTTATTCCAGATTCAAATCTTTTCTGGAATCGAAAGGCATGTTAGAAAAATGGTACGAATACGAAGATTTAAAAACGAAAACCGCTCTTCGCAACTGGTGCAAATAATGAAGGAATCGAACTTTCCGATTGAAACGAACGCTTGAAATTAGAATGTCTTTCAATTTAACGTTACATGAACCTAAACCGCTAAGGCATAAATAACATGACACTCGATCCCAAACTCAAAAAACTCTATAAACTCAGGGAAGAAGCTAAACTGGGCGGCGGGGCCAAACGCATCGAAGCCCAGCACAAAAAGGGCAAACTCACGGCCCGCGAACGCGTCGAGCTACTTTTGGACGAAGGCACATTCGAAGAACTGGACATGTTCGTGCGTCACCGCTGCACCGATTTCGGGCTGGAAAATGAAAGCTATTTGGGCGACGGCGTTATCACCGGCTACGGGCAAATCAACGGGCGGCTGGCGTTTGTGTTCTCCCAGGATTTCACCGTGTTCGGCGGCTCGCTGTCCGAAAGCTATGCGCACAAGATATGCAAAATCATGGACCTGGCCCTGAAAGTCGGCGCCCCGGTCATCGGCATCAACGATTCCGGGGGCGCGCGCATCCAGGAGGGCGTGGACAGCCTCGGCGGGTACGCGGAAATTTTTCTGCGCAACACGCTGTGCTCCGGCGTCATTCCGCAAATCAGCATTGTTGCCGGGCCGTGCGCCGGGGGCGCGGTGTATTCGCCGGCCATCACCGATTTCATTTTTATGGTGAAACACACCAGTTACATGTTCGTGACCGGGCCAAACGTGGTGAAAACTGTCACGCACGAGGATGTCAGTTTCGAAGACCTGGGCGGCGCCACAACGCACAGTTCCAAAAGCGGGGTTTCGCATTTTGCCTGCGAGAACGAAATCGAGTCGATCAACTGCGTGCGCCAGTTGCTGAATTACATCCCGCTCAATAATCTGGACGAACCCCCCTATCTCGAACCAACCGATCCCATGGACCGGCTGGATGAGGAGTTGAACACGATTGTGCCGGACAATACCAATAAACCGTACGATATGAAAGACATCATCACCCGCGTTGTGGACGACGGCGAATTTTTTGAAATCCACAAGGACTGGGCCCAGAATATCATCATCGGATTTGCGCGGCTTGGCGGGTATTCGGTGGGCATTGTGGGCAACCAGCCGGCAGTGCTTGCCGGGGTGCTGGACATCGATTCATCGTGCAAAGCCGGGCGATTCGTTCGCTTCTGCGATTGCTTCAACATTCCGCTCATCACGTTTGAAGATGTGCCGGGATTTCTGCCGGGCACGGCCCAGGAGTTTGGCGGCATCATCAAACACGGCGCCAAATTGCTCTATGCGTATTGCGAAGCCACGGTGCCGAAAATTACTGTTATCACGCGAAAGGCTTACGGCGGCGCCTACGACGTGATGAGCAGCAAGCACATTCGCGGGGACATCAATCTTGCCTGGCCTTCGGCGGAATTGGCGGTGATGGGTCCCAAGGGCGCGGTGGAGATCATTTTCAAAAAGGAAATCGCCGCGTCGGCCGATCCTGAAAAAGCGCTGGAAGACAAGCTGAATAAATTCATCAATGAATTTGCCAATCCGTACAAGGCGGCCGAGCGCGGTTATCTGGATGATGTCATCGAACCAAAATACACGCGGCCAAAGCTAATCCGCGCGCTTCAAATGCTGGAAACCAAGAGTGATAATAATCCAAGCAAGAAGCATGGGAATATTCCGTTGTAAACCGCTAATTACGCGAATGACGCGAATTAATAAGTTGAAAAAATTTAGCGTAATTCGCGAAATTCGTGGTTGGTATTTTTTTGATTAGAGACAAAATAATTGATCCAATAAAATAGAAAATCAAAATTATGTTCAAAAAAATCCTGATCGCCAATCGCGGCGAAATTGCCATCCGCGTAATGCGCGCCTGCCGCGAAATGAATATCTCAACTGTGGCCGTTTATTCGGAAGCGGACCGCACAGCCCAACACGTTCGCTATGCGGACGAAGCGTTTCTCCTTGGCCCGGCAGCGGCCAATGAAAGTTATCTGGTCAAGGAAAAAATCATCGATGTCGCGAAGCAGTCCGGGGCCGAGGCCATTCATCCCGGGTACGGTTTTTTGGCCGAGAACGCCGAGTTCGCGCACATGGTTCAACAGAGCGGACTGGTCTTCATCGGTCCCAATCCCCGAACCATCCGTCTGTTGGGCGATAAAATGACTGCGCGGGACACCATGGCCCGGGCCAACGTGCCCATTGTTCCCGGCATCAAAAATGCTATTTCTTCGGCGGAAGAAGCAAAAACCATTGCGGACGACATCGGATATCCGGTGCTGCTCAAAGCGGCGGCCGGCGGAGGCGGCAAAGGGATGCGCGTGGTGCGGGAAGCGAAAGAGCTGCCCCGGCTCTTCAAAATGGCGCGCTCCGAAGCCAAATCCGCGTTCGGCGACGATCGCGTGTACATCGAAAAATACCTGGAATCACCCCGCCACATCGAATTTCAGATTATCGCTGACACGCACGACAATGTGGTGCATCTTGGGGAGCGGGAATGCTCCATTCAGCGCCGGCATCAGAAGGTCATCGAGGAATCGCCCTCCCCCATCATGGACGAACCGCTTCGGAATAAAATGGGCGAAACTGCCATCAACGCGGCGCGGGCGTCCAATTACATCAACGCCGGCACTGTGGAATTTTTGGTGGACAAAAATCGGAATTTCTACTTTCTCGAAGTGAATACCCGTTTGCAGGTGGAGCACCCGGTCACCGAGATGGTCACCGGCATCGATTTGGCGCGGGAGCAAATCCGCATTGCTGCCGGCCTGCCGCTGAGCTTCGGCGCTGAAGATGTCACCATGTCCGGCTCAGCCATTGAATGCCGCATTTACGCCGAAGACCCGGAGAACAACTTTATGCCGTCCATCGGCGCCATTCAAAGCTATCGCGAACCCAATGGGCCGGGCATTCGCGTGGACTCCGGCCTGACCAAAGGCGACAACGTGTCCATTTACTACGATCCCATGATTTCGAAAATGATTTGCTGGGGACGAACCCGAACCGAGGCCATCGAGCGAACAAAGCGCGCGCTGGAAGAATACGCCATCACCGGCGTGAGCACGGCCATTCCGTTTCACAAAAAAGTAATGAATCATCCGGATTTTGTCAGCGGCAATTTTTCGACGCATTTCATCGAGGAAAATAAAGAGCTATTGGAACTGGATGATTCGATTCCGGAGCACGACTTAAAAATGATGGCAGCGCTGACCTGTCTGTACGATTTAAAATACAAACAGCGAAAAAGCCAGATTTCCTCTTCGCCGAAAATGAGCTACTGGAAACAGGAAAGCCGGCGGCGACGGATTTTTGGTTTTTGAATGTATCATATTCAACGCATAAAAGTAAATTTTAGAAAAGCGCCATAAACGATCAATTTTCTCTTTCTTAATCTATATCTCTACCTTTACGTGTTTATGCAATAACTCGTACTTATATTAAATTTTAATTTCGCTACCAAGTTCACGGTCGCGAACGGTAACCAAGGGAGTGCTATGAAATACATCGCCCGCATTCGAAATAAACAGTACAGCATCGAACTGGAAGAGCGTGACGACGGTGTGGTGGCGATTTTCGATGGCGAAACCGTTCCCATTCAACTCAGTGAAATCGACGGCAGTCATATCTTTTCCGCGCTCGTTGGCAATCGGTCTTTTGAAATTGAAATCAACCGGAATGACACAGGCTATCTCGTTTCTCATAAAGGAAGAAACCTGGAATTTTTTGTGGAGGATGAACGATTATCCAAACTCAAACAGACTCTTGGTGCCAAACTCTCCGATGCTCACGAAAGAGAGCTGCGAGCGCCCATGCCGGGAATGGTGGTCACAGTCGAAGTGGAAAAAGGCCAGAAAGTCGAACCGGGCGATGGTTTGCTCATCATCGAAGCCATGAAAATGGAAAATGAAATCAGGGCAAAATCGAAAGGGACAGTCAAAGAAATAAAAGTGGAACCGCATCAGCCGGTCGAAAAAAATCAGGTGTTAATGATATTCGAATGATATTTTGCTTGATTTAAACTGTTGGAATATTTATCTTGAGATGTAAGAAAAAAATAGACATGTATTGCAACAAATCCCGGGGATGTATTTTTCTCATTTTAAAAAATATCTACTCATAATTAAATTAGCGACAGAATCTGCACCATGACGAACCCTAAAAAGGATACATTGCAGCCACGACCCTATTTATTAATGAACAAAATTCAACATTACGCCTGGGGGAGCCGGGGCGAAGATGCTTTTATTCCGAAGCTGATTGGGGTACAGCCTGAAAACGATTATGGTTACGCCGAACTATGGATGGGCGCTCACCCCGGTGCCCCTTCGAAGGTTCGAATTGACGATCGCGAATTTTCTTTGACAGAATTGATTAAAAAATTTCCCGAACACACACTGGGAGAATATATTCTCCAAAAATTCGATGGAAAATTACCGTTCCTGTTCAAAGTGCTTTCAGCGGAAAAGGCGCTATCCATTCAGGCGCATCCAAATAAAAGCCAGGCGGTTCGCTTGCATAGCAGCGATCCAGAAAATTACCCGGATGATAATCACAAGCCGGAGATTGCCATCGCGCTGGATTCATTGACAGCGCTGGTTGGTTTCAAATCGATACCTGATCTCGCATCCATGTTTGAAAGATACCCGGAATTTTCTAATTTTATCAATAGCGATAATGCAATGAAATTCCGCAATGGTATCAGCCACCCGGACCGACATCGTGATCTATTAAAAGAAATGTATTCACGCTACATTGAAAATTCAATTAACAAGCCGGATAAATTGGCTCAGGCAACGGATTCACTCAAGGCCCGGTTACGTGCTTCAAAAAGTACTTTAACTGAAGAAGAAAACCTGTTTCTGGAACAGGAAAAAATCTACGACAGCAATGACGTTGGTTTATTCACCATTTTTCTGCTGAATCTCGTTCACTTGAAAAAAGGAGAGGGGATATTTCTGGACGCCGGCATTCCCCATGCTTACATCAAAGGGAACATTGTGGAATGCATGGCAAATTCGGACAATGTTGTCAGGGCCGGGCTCACCCCGAAATTCAAGGACGTCAGAACACTGGTGGATATTCTGACGTATGAATCAGGTTCAGTCCCTATCCTGACTCCTGATGAAAACGCAGTACAAACATTGTATCCTGTGCCGGTTTCAGAATTCGAAATAAGTCGCTGGCAATTAAGCGTTGGCAACGAATGGAATCAGGTATCGAATCAGGTGCCTCAAATAATATTGGTCATTGAAGGAGCTTTCGAATTGAAATGGAACAACGGGGAAGAAATTTACAGACAGGGCGATTCAATTTTCATCCCGGCATTTATGGAACATTATCAGGCATGTGCATCAAAAAATACTTTAATTTTTTATGTTAACGCACCAGCATGACAGAGGATAAAATAATAGTTCACATTTTGAATAAATTCTAAAATGAAGGAAGAATCATGAAATTAAAATCAGATAATGGTCTAAGCCGACGAAAATTTGTGACTAAATTGATGGGCGGTATTGCCGGCAGCGCACTTGGCTTATCTGCTTTGGAAGAAAGCCTGGCGTCTTCGAGCCCCCCCCTGCCATTACCAAAACCCAATGGCAGTCTCGATGAAAATTTCTGGAAAATGGTGAAAAATCAATTTGTGATCCGATCCGAGAAAATATATATGAATACCAGTGGCCTGGGACCATCTCCCCGCGTTGTTATCGATACTTTAGTGAAAACAACGCTCGATCTTGAAGAAGAGGCAGAGCATGGCCATCATCTCGTGCATGAAGTGAATGAAAAAGCAGCAAAGTTCCTCGGCTGCGATACTGAAGAAATGGCAATCACACGCAACACTACTGAAGGCATGAATATCATTGCGCGAGGCCTTCCCCTGAAAAAAGGCGATGAAATACTGACAACCACCCACGAGCACCCCGGCGGCGCCGTGCCCTGGCTTGGACTGGCCAATGATATTGGCGTCAAAGTGAAAGTGTTCGAGCCCGGGAAAACGAAACAGGAAATGATTGACCGTGTAAAAAAGAATATCACGAAAAAAACAAAAGTCCTTTCCGTGTGTCACATCCCCTGCACCATTGGCCACATTTATCCGGTCAAGGAATTAGCAGAAATTTGCCGCAATGAAAATATCTATTATGTGCTGGATGGCGCCCATCCTCCCGGCATGATCCCGTTCAGCCTCCATGAAACCGGCGCTGATTTCTACGCCACAAGCGGACACAAATGGCTGCTGGGTCCCAAAGGAACCGGTCTGCTCTATATTCGCAAGGAGATGTTCGAGCATTGGAGACCCACGTTTGTCGGCGCGTATTCAGAGAAAAAATACGATTTTGAGGACCTCGTCTTTGAACACAAGCACCAGGCAAACGGAACCGAGTACGGCACCAGAAATACGCCCATAGCACTCGGGCTGGGCGCCGCTATTAATTTTATCGATACGATTGGCATCGAAAATGTGGCAGCGCGCGGCAAATCAATGGCGGATTACTTTTTAGCGGAACTGCTCAAAATGCCGGAATTGCTCGAAGTGCTGACACCGCTTGAAGAGGAATCCCGGGCTTCGGTCATCACGTTCAAACCGAAAAATATGCCTCACAACGAGTTGCAAAAGAAAATCGCTGAAGAAGCCAATATCCGACTTCGAGGCATTCATGAAAACAACCTCAATGCCATTCGGTGCAGCTTTCATGTTTTCAATACGTTCGAAGAAGTGGACAAGCTTTTATTCACAATAAAGAAAATATTGAGCGCTTGATTTTTATGCCATTAAGGCTCCAGAGTTCAAAATTATTAAACAGAGTTACGATCAAAAAGTGATTTTATGACTGGATGTGTGAGTCGAAGCGTGAGCACCGCGCGTGCGCTTATCAACCTTCGACTCCGCTCAGGCTGA
Source organism: uncultured Cytophagia bacterium (assembly GCA_964605145.1). Taxonomy (GTDB): domain Bacteria; phylum Zhuqueibacterota; class Zhuqueibacteria; order Thermofontimicrobiales; family Thermofontimicrobiaceae; genus CAZSBG01. Next base: position 39,111 of record CAZSBG010000016.1, read on the forward strand.
CAACGTTTTAACTTTTAATGTATTTACCAGTTTTATACCAAAATAAAAATCACTGTTTAAATCTATCTGACAACAGTGGCGTTAAACATACCCGATATCCTGCGGACAATCGGGGTGTAGTTTTTTGCGGACAGAATCTTGTAATATAAAATCAAATAACATCCTAAGGAATTAAATATGGACGAAAAATTTACTCAATTCCCCAAAACCTCAAATATTTTGAGCGAATTTCAGAAGCTTAAACAACGTTTGATGGATAGTAGTCATTACAAAGAAAATGATGAAATAAAAAGGACTCAACAGGAAAAAGATGCCCTGCTTGAAGAAGCTTCAAGATTTACTGCAGAAACAATCGTTAAAGGTTTGGCCGATCTTCAACTCAACATCAGCAAATCTATTGATGATGTGACCCGAAAAATTCAGGACGAATTTTTAAAGCTCGACACGTTAAGACATGCGATACATATTCAACGTGAAAATCTTCGGTTAATGCATAATGTGAAAATTGCTGCTGAAGCCCTCAATATCCTCACTAAAAACAATCAGGCTGAATTGGAAAAACTGGAAACTGAATCTCAACATGAGATTCAGCGTATACAGGATGAAATTACGACAACAAAGCGAAAATGGAAAGAAGCACAAAAAGAAGCTGAATTGAATCTGAAAGAAAAAAAGCAGCTTCAGCAACGGGAACGTTCGAAAAATGAAGCCGATTATGTCTATGAGACCACGCGAGAAAGAAAAATTGAATTGGACGAATTGACCCAAAAGAAGCAAACCCTGGAACGCGAAATTGCTGAAAAAGAACAGGAGTTGACAGAAAACTGGAATTACCGCGAAGAACAACTGGCACAACAGGATTCGGTCTTCGCCGAATTGAACAAAAAAATTGCTACTTTTCCCGCGCAGATCGAAGAGGCAGTCAAATCTGCCAGGGAACACCTCGAAAAACAACTGCGCGAGGATGCCACGATAAAGGAAAATCTATTTGAAAAGGAAGTCGCAGCAAAAACCAAATTATATCAGGAAAAAATCCGTTCTTTTGAAGTAGCAGTGCAACAGCAACAAAGCACCATTTCAGACCTGACCCGACAACTCCAGAATGTTCTGAAAGAAAATCAAAACATGGCCGACAAAACGATTGGCGGGTCATCGAAAAAATCTCAATCACCACGCACTGAGAAATAATTGCTGATTTTATTTTTCTATAAAACAAAAAGGATACAAAATGAATAAAAAAGTAAGCTCTCGGAATACAAAATCTGAGATTTTGAAAGAATATGATGCGCTGTTCAACATGCATGAGAAGCTTGAAAAACATGTGCAGCAATTGGTAAAGGACAAACGAAAATTGGAAGAAAAAGATAATCAAACGCCTGAGCCAAAAGAATCGGCGCATGGTAAAGCTGAACAAAAAGAAAAAAACATGCCAGAAGAAATCAAGCCGGCAGCAACTTCGATTGGTCCAATTGTGCAGGATCTGAAAAATATCCATGCCACTATTAACATCGCCATAAATGAATTATCCTCCCAACTGGTTTCTGAAGCTTCGGCTTTGGCTGAAATGACCGACCAATTTAACGAGGCAAAAAACAATCTGGAATCCTCATATCAAATAGAACTGGCCCCGGATACGCTTCAAAAACTGATACAGGAGTACGACTCAAAAACAGAATCATTTCAAACTCAGCTCAAACAAAAGCGTGAAGCTCTCGACGAAAAAATTTCAACCCTTAATAAATCCTGGCAAAAAGAACGTGAAGAACATACAAGAGCTGAGCAGGAACGTATTGAAGCCGAGAAGTTGAATTCAAAACGCGAACAGGAAGAATACGACTACAACGTGCAGCGTAAAAGGGATCAGGAAACACAAGAGCATCAACACAAAGTAAAAGAATTAAAAAAAGAATTGCAACAGATCGAATCTGGTAAAAAGAACGAGTGGGATATTCGGGAGAAAGCAATATTTGAGAAGGAACAGGAATTATTAAATCTAAAATCTCAGGTCGATAATTTCGATAAAAAATTGGAAAAAGAAATTAAAACTGCTGAAGAAATCACCGGCAATACAATAGAAAAAGAGCTGCAAACGAAATTTGATTTGAGAAAAAAAGAAGTTGAAGGCGAATACGAAATATATGAATCAAAAATTAAAACGTTTGAGGCGCTTGTCAAAAAGCAGGATATTCAAATACAAAGCCTCAACACGCACTTAAATTCAGCGCTGAAGCAAGCTCAGGATCTGGCTCTGAAAGCCATTGAAAGCGCTTCACATTCCACATCGTTTTCATCCATCAAAGAAATTGCGCTGGAACAAGCAAAAAATCTTCAGAAACGACAATAAAATATTTTCAAAACTTCACCCATAAAAAAAATAACCCATTCACTAAAAGAGAGGGTAATTCTATGGCAGGAATTGTTGGTTACGGTGCGTACATTCCCCGCTTTCGGATAAAAGTGGAAGAGATAGCGAAGACATGGGGAGCCGATGCGCCGAGTTACAAAAAAGGTCTGCTGCTCCAGGAAAAGTCCGTCCCGGGACCGGACCAGGACACGGTGACCATGTCGGTGGAAGCCACGCGGAATGCTCTGGAACGGGCCGGCATCGACGCGAAAAAAATCGGCGCGGTTTACATCGGCTCGGAGTCCCATCCCTACGCGGTGAAACCGAGCGGCACTATTGTCGCCGAGGCGATTAACGCGGTGCCGGATTGTCACACTGCGGACCTCGAATTTGCCTGCAAAGCCGGTTCGGAAAGTATGTTCATTTGCCTCGGATTGGTGGACGCAGGACTCATCGAATACGGGCTTGGAATTGGCGCGGACACATCGCAGGGCGCTCCCGGCGATGCGCTGGAATATTCCGCTGCTGCCGGCGCGGCCGCGTTCATCATGGGAAAGAAAGATATCATTGCCGAAGCGGAACTCACTTACTCCTACATGACGGACACGCCGGATTTCTGGCGGCGCGAGCACCAGTTTTACCCCAGCCACGGCGGACGATTCACAGGCGAGCCGGCTTATTTCAAGCATGTCATTGGAGCGGCCGAAGGCATTATGGAACGGGCTGGCAAAAAGCCGTCCGATTTTAAATATGTTGTTTTTCATCAGCCCAATGGAAAATTTCCTCTGAGGACAGGCAAAATGTTAGGTTTCGAAAAAGAGCAGATCGAAACCGGCCTCCTTTGTCCCCTGCTTGGGAATACCTATTCGGGCGCGTCCCCGTTAGGTTTGACGGCAATTCTGGACGAAGCAAAACCGGGCGATTTAATCCTCATGGTTTCCTACGGGTCCGGCGCCGGCAGCGATGCGTTCATCTGGCGGACAACGGATCGAATTACCGAGGTTCAGAACAAATCCATCAAAACATGGGACATGTTGAAAAATAACAGGCACTATCTCGACTATGGCACTTACGCCAAATATCGGGGTAAAATCTTGAAAAAAGAATAATCACAGGAGGTTTATGTGAATAGAGAAGTCGCCATAATCGGAGTTGGCATGAACAAATGGGGCGAGCTTTGGAAAAAGTCTATCAACGACATTTTCATCGAAGCAGCGCTCGAAGCAATTGATGATGCCGGCCTGGATCATATCGACGCCATGTATATCGGCGCCATGTCCAGCGGATTGTTTGCCGGCCAGGAGCACCTTGCTTCCCTCATGGCCGACTATTTGGGAATGGGGCCGGTTCCGGCAACACGCGTGGAATCGGCCTGCGCGTCCGGCGGCCTGGCTGTGAAAAGCGCGGTGCTGGATGTGTTGTCCGGTGCGCACGACATTGTGCTTGCCGGCGGCGTTGAAAAAATGACCGACGTCAGCGGAGACCAGGCTACGTACGCGCTTGCAACCGCGGCCGACCAGGAATATGAAGTGTACCAGGGCGTTACGTTTCCCGGGCTGTACGCCATGATGGCCCGCGCCCACATGCACGCATACGGAACAACGCGGGAGCAGATCGCTTCGGTGGCGGTGAAGAATCACCTCAACGGTTCGCTCAATCCGTTAGCGCAATTCCCGCAAAAAGTCACGCTGGAAAATGTGATGACCTCGGTGATGATCGCCGATCCGCTTCGCATTCTCGACTGCTCGCCCATAACTGACGGCGCGGCAGCGGTGATTGTTTGCTCCATGGAAACGGCGAAGCGCATCTGCAAAAAGCCCATCGCCAAAATAATCGGCTTCGGACATGCAACGGATTCCATTGCCCTGCATTCCCGCGCTGATTTGACCACGCTAAACGCGGCAAAATTGGCCGGTGAGCAGGCGTTCAAAATGGCTAACAAAAAACACGACGATATTGACATGTTGGAAGTCCACGACTGTTTTACCATTGCTGAAATCATTGTCACGGAATCGCTGGGATTTTTCGAACCGGGCAAAGGCGGCCCGGCCGCTGAATCCGGCGCAACGGCCCGCGATGGCAAAATTCCGGTGAATGTCAGCGGTGGATTGAAATCCAAAGGTCACCCGGTTGGCGCGACCGGCGTTGCACAAATCGTTGAAATCACAAAACAGCTTCGCGGCGAAGCAGGAAAACGTCAATTAGGCAATCCGCGCGTCGGCATGGCCCAGAACATGGGCGGCAGCGGAGGCAGTTCCGTGGTACATATTTTGGAGGTAGACTAATGGCAGTTCCCAGTTATCGAAGAGCAATGCCGCAGCGATATCGCTACGAAGCGGCCAAATGCACGTCGTGCGGAAAATTATTTTTCCCGCCGAGATTGATTTGCGATCAGTGCAAATCCCGCGAATTCGAAACCATCTCGCTCAAACGCGAAGGCACGGTGAAAACCTACACGGTCATTCACGTTGCGCCGAGCCAGTTCGTGGATCAGGCGCCCTATGCTATTGGCGTTATCGAACTGAAAGATGGCGTGAGCATTCTCAGTCAAATCGTGGACTGTGATTCCAGCGATTTAAAAGTGGGGATGCCGGTTCGCCTTGAATTCAGAAAAGTGTCCGAAGATGGCAAAGGCGGGATCATTCATTACGGATACAAGTGCGTGCCCGCGTGATTTAGTTTACATTAATGAGCTGAAATCTCTTTTTCCAATAAATCACTCAAAGGGGCGCTCGTGAAAAAATTACCACTCAAATCCTGTTCCCCGGTTCATATTCGATTCGAGGAACAGGATTTCAAAATCGAACATTGCGATTCTGCCATTCGAATTGAGATTGATCCCAGGAATTATGCAAATATTCGCCTGAAAAATCAGCAGGTTTTGTACAAAATAGTCACGTTGGGCGGTTTCAGTTTGGAAGAAGAGATCGTCGGCAATGTCGATTATCGGGAATTCTTCCTCATAAATTGGGATGACGATCAATCCAGCCCGGTTCTGAATTTCATACAAACGCCTAAAGAAATCAGGAGAGAATTTACAAAAGGGCAGAAAATTGAATTGAGCGTGGAAAATGTGCCCTGCTATCGCGTTGTTTACAAGGATAATGTGACCGCCGATTTTTCGCGGGTGGGCGAACATGCGTATGATTTCAATTTCAGCACCGGATTCAATGGCAGCATACGCAAAGACCCGGATGGCACGCATTCCATAAAATTCAGGGGAATTCGCCTGGACGCGGAAGATGACGGCTACAACTCCGAATCAAAATTTATTATTTCACGTTCCAAATACACGGACAACCTCGTGCTTATTTTGCAGGATGATGCATCCGTTTTTTTATACTGGTGAGATATTTTTATCTGATAGCGCTCCCATCAGGCTGTGGGAGCTTGTTCATTCTCATTGACTTTCAGCGCTGAGATCGACATCCTCCAGTCGTTTCAGCCCATGGCCGGCAATAATTTTGAAAAAGCCTACGCGCAATATGGCGACAAACTCTGTTTCATGACCGGCATCGATATTCAGCGCGGGGAATTTTTGACGCGGGAAGAAAATAAAATGGAAATCATCCAGAATTACCGCATCGGTCGAACCAAAAACCGGTTTGTGCTCGGCACCACGCATGAAATTCAGTACACCATGCCGGATGCGAATTTGGCGACGATTTTCGAAACCATCAAAGAAATTCAGGACGGGCGCTATGATTGAGCTGGTGATTGGTGAATGGTGAGAGGTGAATAGTGATTGGTGCAGATAATTTTAGATATTATGTTAAATTGCTTTAAATCATTCAAAGCTTTAATTGTCATTCCCGCATGCTTTTTGCGGGAATCTCCTCGCGAGATAGGGTGAGATTCATGCAAAAGACTTCGAGCCTTCGAGACTTTGAGGCAGAAAATTTGCATAGCGACTTTAAATTATAAATTAAGGTAAATATGACGAAAGACAAGATTTTATTATGCAGGAATGAAGTCGACAATCATTTGAGGAAAGAGCTTCTCCCCTTCTGGCTGAACCGCTGCAAAGACGAGAAATACGGCGGCTTTATCACCCATTTCGACGCCAATGGCAACGACACCGGCGAAGACCAGAAATCGCTGATCGCCCAGGCGCGCACGGTTTTCACCATGTCTTCGGCCCATCGCGCCGGCTATGGCAATGGCGTTTGCGCTGAATTCGCGTCCCATGGCGTGGATTTTCTCATCAACAAAATGTGGGATGAAAAACACGAGGGATTTTTCTGGACGGTTGACCGAAAAGGGGACGTGCAAATCGATAAAAAAATTGTGTACGGGCTGAGCTTCGCTATCTACGCGCTGAGTGAATACACGCTTGCCACAGGCGATTCCCGCGGCGTCGAGTATGCGAAAAAGACGTTTGACCTGCTTCAAAAATATGGCGCGGACATCATGTACGGCGGATATTTTGAAATGTTCGAACGCAACTGGGATTTGTGCGGCCCGGGCAGCGGCGGCGGCGACCGAAAAACGCTGGACGCGCACATGCATTTGATGGAAGCGTTCACCACACTGTACGAGTGCAGCCGGGAATCGGTGCATCGCCGAAAGCTGAAAGAAATCATAACATTATTGAAAACGCGAATTTTGCATCCGCAATACGCCACAGGCATTCCGCAATTCAGGGAAGACTGGTCGGTTGCGCCGCAGATCAAATTCGACATCGTCTGGGGCTGGGACCGCTTTGCCGAAGGTGGCCAGAAACCCAACGCCGATGATAACACCTCCTACGGACACAACGTTGAATTTGCCTGGCTGCTGATGCACGCGCTGGATATAATGGGCGAAAAAGTCGATCCGTATCTGGACATTATTTTCAAGCAACTGGACCATGCCCTGGCGCACGGCATCGATTTCGAATACGGCGGCGTGTACGTGGAAGGCTCGCACAGCGGCGGCGTTTCCGACATGGAAAAAGAATTCTGGCAGCAGGCCGAGGTGATGATCGGCATGCTGGAAGCGTGCATTCGGTTCGATCTGGAAAAATACTGGCCTGCCTACGAAAATGTCCACCGATTCGTGTTCGATAAAATGATCGATCACAATGTCGGCGAATGGAAACCACTGCTGACGCGGGAAGGCCAGCCCATCTGGACGCACATGAGCCATTCGTGGAAGGTGAACTACCACTCGGTTCGAGCCGCGATTCAAAGCATCAAACGGATAAATAAACTGCTGGACATTGTTTCATAAATTATTTTGATGGAGATGACAGGAACGGAAACGGATGACACGCGAACGATTGCAGGAAATTCTGAATAAAATTAAACAAGTTAACATTGCGGTGTACGGCGATTTCTGTTTGGACGCATACTGGTTCCTCGATCCGCGGGGCGGCGAAATTTCCGCGGAAACCGGATTGCACTCCCGGGCTGTGAAGGAACACTACTACCGGCTTGGCGGCGGGTCGAATGTGGTTGCAAACGTCGCTGCCCTTTCGCCGGCGCATTTGAATGTCATTGGCGCCATCGGCGATGATATTTTCGGGCGTGAGGTGAAGCGACAGATGCAGGACAGCGGCGCTGACATCTCCTCCCTGTTCATTCAAGAAGAAGATTTTTATACGGTGACTTTTTCAAAAGTTATTCTGGACGGAAAAGAACAACCGCGAATCGACTTCGGATTTTTCAACAGGCGAAGCGAGGAAACGGAGCAGCAGATTTTTCACAGCATGAGCCATGCGCTGGAAAATCTGGACGCGCTGATTTTCAATCAACAGGTGCCGGGAAGTCTCGCTAACGATAGCTTCATCGATGGCGTGAATCGCTTATTGGATGAATTCAACGACAAAATCGTGCTGCTGGATTCGCGGCATTACGGACATCGATTCAAAAATATTGTTCGTAAAACAAACGATGTGGAAGCCTCGTGTCTAAATGGCATTGACGCGCATGTGTTGGACGAGATTCCCATCGAGGACTCGAAAAAGAATGCATCTGCGCTTTTCGAACAATCCGGCAAGCCGCTGTTTTTGACGCGTGGCCCGCGAGGCATCCTTGTGGTGGACAGGGACGGAATACACGAAGTCCCCGGCATCAAATTGACAGGCCAGTTGGATACCGTCGGCGCAGGCGACACGGTGGTCAGCGCATTGGGATTGTGCCTTGCAGCAGGCGTCCCGCCGGTCGAGGCTGCGGAATTCGCCAATCTTGCGGCGGCGGTTACGGTTCAAAAATTATTCATGACAGGAACGGCTTCCGGCCAAGAAGTTTTGCAGGTTTGGGAAACAGCACATCCGACTTATTAAGAAAATTCCAAAAAACAATTTACAAATTTCAAATAAAATCCAATCTTCAAAATTCAAACAAAATCTTTTTGGATTTTGAAATTTTCTTTTTGAGATTTATTTGGATTTTGTTTTTTGCTTTTTGATATTTTATACCAAAACTTCTTTCAATCAAATAAACCAGAGGTTCATACATGTACCGAATCGAATCGAAAATTGATACAAAAAGTCCGGAATTTCTCGAAAACAAGAAATCGATGGATGCGCAGGTTGCGTTGCTTCGTGAGCGGGTTGAAGCGATAAAACAGGGCGGCCCGGCAAAGGCCCGCGATGTGCACACGTCGCGCGGAAAACTGCTGGTGCGGGATCGGCTCAAAAAATTGTTCGACAGAAACACGCCGTTCGTGGAGCTCTCCCCCCTGGCCGGCTACGACATGTACGATAACGAAGCCCCGGCCGCCGGCATGGTGACCGGCATTGGTCTGATTCACGGTCGCGAGGTGCTGATTGTGGCCAACGACGCCACGGTGAAAGGCGGCACTTATTTTCCCATGACCATCAAAAAGCATGTGCGCGCCCAGGAAGTGGCCATGGAAAATCGCCTGCCCTGCGTTTACCTCGTCGATTCCGGCGGCATATTTCTCCCCCATCAGGCCGGCACGTTCCCGGATCGCGATCACTTCGGACGCATTTTTTACAACCAGGCGCGCCTCTCAGCCATGGGCATCGCGCAGATTTCCATTGTGATGGGATCGTGCACAGCCGGCGGCGCGTATGTGCCGGCCATGAGCGATGAGACTGTCATCGTTCGCAAGCAGGGAACGATTTTCATCGGTGGGCCTCCGCTGGTGAAAGCCGCGACCGGCGTGGAAGTCACTGCAGAAGAGCTTGGCGGCGCGGATGTTCACTGCCGGATTTCCGGCGTATCCGATCATTACGCTCAAAATGACGAGCATGCCCTGGAAATCGCCCGCAACATCATCGAAAATTTAGATGGACCTAAACGATTCGAACTGGATGTGTCAGAACCGGAATATCCCTATTACGATCCGGCAGAGCTATACGGCATTGTTTCCCGCGACCTGCGCAAGCCGTACGACATTCGTGAAGTTATCGCGCGGCTTGTGGACGGGAGCCGCTTCCACGAATTCAAGGAATTGTACGGCCCGACCATGGTGACCGGCTTCGCCCGAATTATGGGCTACCCGGTGGGCATACTTGGTAACAACGGCGTGCTCTTCTCCGAAAGCTCCAAAAAAGCAGCCCATTTTATGAACCTGTGCACCACGCGGAAAATCCCGCTCATATTTTTGCAGAACATCACCGGCTTCATTGTGGGCAAGCAGTACGAGCACGGCGCCATTGCCAGCGACGGCGCCAAAATGGTGCATGCCGTGGCAAATGCCGATGTGCCCAAATTCACCGTTATGGTTGGCGGATCCTATGGCGCCGGAAATTATGCCATGTGCGGCCGGGCGTACGGTCCCCGCCTGCTTTGGATGTGGCCCAACGCCAAAATCTGCGTCATGGGCGGGGAACAGGCTGCCAGCGTGCTGCTCCAGGTGAAAATGAGCGCGCTAAAGAAAAAGGGCATCGAAATGTCTCAAGAAGAACAGGAAGCATTCATGAAACCAACCCTGGAAAAATACGAGCACGAAGCCTCGGCTTATTTCAGCACGGCCAATATCTGGGACGACGGCATCCTCGATCCGCTGGACACCCGAACCGCGCTGGGCCTGGGCATTGCCATGTCGCTGAATGCGCCCATTCCTGATCAGCGATTCGGCGTGTTCCGAATGTAAGCAGGCGCTTGGTGAATTGTTATTGATTGACTGTACTTTTGAATAATTTTTTTAACTTTGGAAAAAAGATAGATTACATAAAAACGATATGATAAGTTTATTAGCAAATAAAGAAAAATTGAGATGAAACGGGCAATATTTATATTTATTGTTTTTCTGAATGTTGGAATAGTATTGGGCCAACAAAGGCTAAGCTGTGAAAAATTCATTTCTGATTTCGAAAAACTCATTGAGATAATTGAAGAAACTCATCCAGATCCATATACTCCCTTTGGTGGAAGAATGCTTTTTCATAAGCATGCTCTAAAAGTAAAACAGAGTATTAAAGAAGGTACGACTAAGGAAAGTTTTAAGTATTTAATTTCGGCATTCATCTCAAACCTTCACGATAGCCATAGTTACATTAATTATTCACAAGGTTTGAATCAATCAGAAAATGCAAAGACACTTCCAATTCAATTTCGTATTGTATCTGATGGAATGATTGTAATAAGGGCTAAACAAGATTGGTCTGACTTGCTTGGGCATAAACTAGTGGGCATAAATAATAAAAGTATTGAAGAATTGTTAGCTTTAATTCAGCAATATCAGCCTTGTGAAAATATTTATGGAGCCTATTTTGAATTAAATAATTATCTTCGAATAATGAACCACGCCAAACAAATTTTTACGGAGATGAATGAATCTCTGGAATTCAAATTTGTTTCAATCGATAAGAAAAAAATCGAATGTTTAATCCCTTATCTTTCCACTGATGATTTAATACAAGAATGGATTCCTGCTGAACGTTGGGATAAAATGGAAGCAGGGAGGCTCACACCATTTTGGTTTCGTTTTCTTGACAATGAAAACAAAATCGGCTATTTCGCGTTTCCTACAACTTACTCGCGTGAAGTAATTGAATTAATGATTAATTGGAACCAAAATTACCGGTCAACGCTTGAAATGCTTTACAGGAACTTCAATCTCGGGGAAATTCCTGAAGATATTAATGAAGCGATTAAAAAAATTCCTTCCATGAATGAAATGTTTTTCAATTTACTTACAGAGATGAAAAATAAAGAATCAACACATCTGATCATCGATTTAAGACAAAATGGTGGCGGATGGACTCCTATTACACTGCCAACTCTTTTCATGCTGTACGGTGATAAATATTTCGAATACGAATGTAAAGCAGAATATAACACCAGGATTTCGGAATTATATTTGCAAAAACTAAATATGACTATTGAACAGTACAACAAAAACAGAAATACTTCTCTGAAAATAGGTGAGTACAATTTCGGTTATTTTATGGGCAATGATTGGCCTTCTGAGATGAGTCTGAAAGAACGGAGAGAATCTCATTTAAATCAGAATATTGGCTTTCTAAGCGGGATAGAATTATTAAAAAGCCAGAATGGCGAACCTGTATATTCACCCAAAATTGTTGTTGTTACTTCCCCTTTAACTTTTAGCGCTGCTTTTCAATATTTATATTTTTTAAGAAAGATAGGAAATGCTACAATTGTTGGTGTGTCTCCCCGTCAGGCATATAATGCAAGTATGGAAACCACGAATTTCACACTACCGAACTCCCAATTATCCGGTTCTGTTTCCAATTCATATCAACTTTTCATGCCTGAAGATATTGAGAGAGGGGAAATACTAATTCCTGATTTTGAAGTAACTTGGGAAATATTTGCAAATTACGGATATGACCTAGAAACGGAAATTAGATACAGCATCGATTTGATTCAAAAGAAGATAAAATAAAATTTATTTTTCAATCGATTTAATTTTTGAAGTAAGTCGGCATAGCTAATTGTTCAAGCTGAAAAAAACAGTTAATGTTTTTTTGATTTTCTGTGGGATTTGGTTCAACAACTATACTTTCAATCAAATTTGCTCTTTGCTGTTTTTTTAGCTTAACATTAGCTGTTGTATTTCGTAAAAATTGAGGAGTCACAATGGCAAAAGAACGAGCATGCAAAACCATAAAATATTCATTCGAAAATAAAGTGGCAACCATTACGCTGAACCGGCCGGAAATTCACAACGCATTCAATGAAGTGATGATCAGCGAGCTGCTGGAAATTTACCGTGAAATTGCAGAGATGCAGCACATCCGCGTTGTTGTGCTGACCGGCGCGGGCAAGTCGTTCTGCGCCGGCGCGGATTTAAAATGGATGGGCGATGTGATCAATTATTCGTTCGAGCAGAATTTAAACGAGTCCCTGCAATTAGCTGAACTATTTTACACAATGTACACGCTGCCCAAACCGACCATTGCAAAAGTGAACGGCGCGGCCATCGGCGGCGGCACAGGGCTTGTCGCGGTGAACGACATGGTCATTGCCAGTGAGCGGGCGAAATTCAGTCTCAGCGAAGTGAAGCTTGGCCTGGTGCCGGCGTGCATTTCGCCGTATGTCATCAAACGTGTCGGGGAGCGAGGCTGCCGCGAGTTATTTCTCACCGGCCAGCGCGTGAATGCCGAGGAATCGCTGAAATTCGGATTGTCCAACCAGGTCGTGCCGGAAGCAGAACTGGATGCAGTCGTTGAAAAACTGGTCGCCCAGCTCATCACCAGCGGCCCGAACGCGCTGGGCATTTGCAAGGATTTGCTGGAAAAAGTGCCGGCAATGAGCCTGGAACAGGCAAAGACCTACACCGCTGAATCCATTGCTGCGCTTCGTATCAGCGACGAGGGCCAGGAAGGCATGAAGGCGTTTTTCGAAAAAAGACCGCCGAAGTGGAGTGAATGAAATTTAAATAGCAAAATTCAAACGCCAAATAACAAATAATTTCCAATGAACAAAGAGACAAATTCAAAAACGAAGCGTCAAATACTTTGATCCATTTATTGAAGATGAAAATTTATGATATCTGTTTGGACATTTAATTTTTTGTTTTTGTTATTTATTTGTTTTTTATTATTTGCTTTTTGAGATTTACTTTGATCCTGATTATTAATTGTAAAGATTTTCACGTATATCAATCCAACAGGAAAACAATGTTCAAAAAAATACTCATTGCCAATCGTGGCGAAATTGCGGTGCGCGTTATCAAGGCCTGTCAGGAATTGGGCATCAAAACCATTGCCGTGTATTCGGAAGCGGATGAAAAAGCGCTGCACGTTCAGCTTGCCGACGAAGCCGTTTTATTAGGGGCCTCTGCCCCACTGGAAAGTTATCTCAATATCGATAAAGTGATTGCGGCGGCGCACGACCGAGGCGCGGATGCCATTCACCCCGGCTATGGATTTTTGGCGGAAAACTCACTCTTTGCCGAACGGTGCGAAAAAGAAAAAATTGCTTTTATCGGGCCAGGCTCAGAATCCATGGCGCTGCTGGGCGATAAACTTCGCTCGAGACAAGCTATGGCCGCGGCCGGGGTTCCGCTCATCCCGGGAATGCGCCAGCGCGTGGACAATTTCGAGCAGCTCAATGCCGAGGCCGAAAAAATCGGTTACCCGGTGCTGCTCAAAGCATCGGCCGGCGGCGGCGGAAAAGGCATGCGCGTTGTCCATTCGCCCGAAGAATTGAAGGATGCCATGGAAGCCGGCATGCGCGAGGCCAAATCCGCTTTTGGCGATGAATCGATTTATTTGGAAAAATTCATCGAGCAGCCTCGCCACGTTGAATTTCAGGTGATTGCAGACCATCACGGCAATGTCGCGCACCTGTTCGAGCGGGAATGCTCCATTCAGCGCCGGCATCAGAAAATTGTGGAGGAATCACCTTCCGTCGCGCTGGACGATGAGCTTCGCGCGCGCATGGGAGAAACCGCAAAAAAAGTGATTCAGCAAAGCAATTACACCAATGCCGGCACGGTGGAATTTCTATTGGATAAAGACAAAAATTTCTATTTTTTGGAGGTGAACGCACGAATTCAGGTGGAGCATCCGGTCACGGAATTCGTCACCGGGGTCGACCTCGTCAAGCTGCAAATCCGAATTGCTGCCGGCGAGCCACTTCCTTTCTCTCAGGAAGATTTGAAGCAGACCGGCCATGCCATTGAATGCCGCATTTACGCGGAAGATCCGGAGAACAATTTCCTGCCGTCGCTGGGAACCATTCATTTTTTGCAGGAACCGACCGGTCCGTGGATTCGAAATGATTCCGGCATATTTTCAGGCGTTGAGGTGTCCATATTTTACGATCCAATTCTGGCCAAGCTCATCGTGTGGGGCGAAAACCGCAACGACGCCATTCAACGCATGAAAACCGCGCTGGAAAACTACATCATACTTGGCATAAAAACCCAGATTCCATTTCTGAAGCAGGTCATTGAACACAAGGAATTCGCCAAAGGAAATACCACAACTGATTTTCTTCCAATTTTTTTCCCCAATTGGAAACTGGAACAAGCCCCAGACCTGGAAAAACTGATTGCACTGTCCGCTGCTTCTATCGTTCAAATGCATAAAAAATCTGACAGGCCAGTGACTGAATTAAGAAAGCAAATTTCTCCCTGGAACACCATCGGCAGTTGGGAGATATTAACTTCATAACACGAGGTAACATTTGTGGATATAGCATTTAAAATTGATCAAACCGAATACCAGATATCTTCACAAAAAAAGGATAATGTTTATCACATTACCATCGACAAACAACAGATTGAAGTTAAGGCAACCGCAGTGACACAAAATTGTTTACTGCTTGAGGAGAGCGGCGGCCGGCATCGGATTTATATTGCAGAGGGCAAAGAAAAAACCTTTGCTTTCCTGAACGGACGTCAGGTCGTTCTGGAACATGTCGATGAATCGTCGGGCGCGGCCTCACATCTCAGGGATGATGTGGGCGATGCCGGCGCGGAAATTTGCGCTCCCATGCCGGGTAAAGTGCTGAAAATTCTCGTTCAACTCAATCAGGAAGTTCAGCCCAAGCAATCGCTTGTCATCGTCGAAGCCATGAAAATGGAACACAACATCACTACACCTAAAAAAGCAGTGGTGAAAAAAATCAATTTCAAGGAAGGAGCTCTGGTTGAAGCCGGCCAGCAAATTTTGGAATTAGAGATATCGGAAGAAAAATCTTAATTCATCTTTCAAACAGGAGGAAACGTGGATTATCAAAATATTCTCATCGAGATCATGCCAAATGTTGGCATACTAAAAATCAATCGTCCTGAAAGCCTGAATGCACTCAACAAAGATACGCTGTGCGAAATCAGGGAGGGAATCAAGGCATTGAACGATAACGAAGATGTCAAAGTCATCATCATGACCGGCGAAGGCAAGGCATTTGTTGCCGGGGCTGATATTAAGTCGATGATGAACATGAACGAAAACGAAGCCCGGGAGTTTTGTCAGTTGGGCCAAAAAGTATTTGACCTGATTGAAAATCTGGACAAACCTGTCATTGCCGCAGTAAATGGATTCGCTTTGGGCGGAGGATGCGAACTGGCCATGGCATGTGATTTTCGGCTCGCCAGTGAACTCGCTAAATTCGGTCAACCGGAAGTAAACCTGGGCATTATTCCGGGATTTGGAGGCACGCAGCGATTGCCCAGAATTGTGGGCACCGGCATTGCCAAAGAATTAATCTACACAGGCGATGTGGTCGATGCCGCCAAAGCGATGAATATCGGTCTGGTGAATAAAGTGCTGTCACCGGATACGCTGATGGAGACCGCCATTGCCCTGGCGCAGAAAATCGCTAAAAAGGGTCCCGCTGCCATTTTAATCGCAAAAAATGTGATTAATCGCGGAATTCAAAACGATCTGACCATGGGACAATCCATTGAGCGGGATGGCTTTCTCCAGTGCTTTGCTTCCGGGGAGGCCCGCGAAGGCATGACAGCATTTGTGGAAAAACGAAAACCTGATTGGGCGTGAAATTAAAAACCTCCCTGGTATTTCATATTCCAGAGAGGTTTTTTTGGGGGATTTCCAAGTAGTGCTAAACTTTTTCATCAAGTCCCGGCAACGGTCATTTCAGCAATTTTAATTGTCGGACCAGCAATCGAGCTGTTGAATCGCAAGTCATTCCCGATCATCTCGATATTATTCAACATGGAACCCAAATTTCCTGAAACAGTGATTTCAGCCACAGGATAAGCAATTTCACCTTTTTCGATCCACATGCCAAATGCGCCGCGCGACAAATCACCGGTCACAGGATTTGTGCCGTGCCCCATGGTGCCAGTCAGCAGCAGGCCATTGTCCACAGACTTGATAATGTCGTCCGGGGAATGATTTCCACTGACCAGATAAAGATTGTTCGGGCCGGATGCATTGCCGGTCGATTTCATGCTAAGTTTTCTCGCGGCATAGGTATCTGTCAGGTACGTTTTCAGTATCCCTTTTTCAACCACAAGTTTTTTACTGATTGGAACGCCTTCACTATCGTAGGGTCGCGTGCCGGGAGCGCCCGGCATCAGGCCGTCATCCATGATTGACACAGCATCATCGGCTATCCTCTCCTCCACTTTATCCACGAGAAAAGACTGCTTCATGTAAATTGCATCCCCGTTCAGGCATTGATAAAGGAACGATAAAATACTGCGCGTCATATTCGGTTCGAGAATGACCGGCACATTCCGGGTTTTCACTTTCCTGGCGCCAATCAGCCGCGTCACGCGATGCACTGCCGTTTCAGCGATCTGTTCCGGCGTCCATAAATTACCAAAATAACGATTGCTTTCTGCCCAGCCATCTTCCACCCTGTTATCTCCCTGGCCGGCCTGGAGATAAACTCCCAATCCGCAGCTTGTCCGTCGGTAAAAGCCACTGAAACCATTTGAATTTACAAGCACGGAAAGTCCTGAATGATCCCCATAACTGGCGCCATAGGAATTGCTGATGCGTTTGTCTTTCAAACAGATAGACTCAAGGTGTTTTGCCATCTCGATTTTGGTCTCAGGTTTAATCGTAGCAAGAGAAGGATCGTACATGTTCAGTTTTTCATAATCCACAACAGCGGTGTCCTGTTTAAAATCAGGCAACCCTGCGAACGGATCCGGGCTTGAAAATTCTGCGCGTTTTACTGCGCTGTCTATCAATCGATGAAGTGTTTCCTTGTCAAAATCAGAACTGCTAATCGTTGCGGTTTTCTTGTCTTTCAAAAGACGGATCGCAAGAGATTTTGAACCGGCCTCCACCAGCTTTTCGATATTGCCATGTCGAACATCCACAGAAAATTCTGTCCCCTGACCGAGCCTCACCTCAATTTCATCCGCGCCCTTTTTCTTTGCGTACTTCACCAAAGATTCCGCAAGTCCGATAAGTTCATTTTTTTCCTGGTTCATTTTCTGCCTCCTACGGTCATGCGTTCAATTTTCATCGTCGGGGTGCCGGCTGTTACAGAAACGGACTGTCCCTCTTTGCCACATGTTCCGAGAAAAAATCCCATATCATTTCCCACCATGGAAATATTTTCCAGAATCTGAACATTGGTACCAATCAGGGTCGCATTTTTCACCGGTTGCGTCAATTTGCCATCTTCAATCAAATAGCCAAGATTCACTGAGAATACAAATTTACCGGAATCTTCCACCTGTCCGCCCTGATAGCTTTTCGCATAAAATCCCTGTTTCACTGATTTGATGATATCTTCCGGGTCACTATCGCCCTGCGCCAATACGGTGTTGGTCATTCGTGGAATTGGATTGTAATAGAACGATTGCCTGCGGCCATTGCCGGTAGGTTCCATATTCATCAATTTAGCGGACAACCGATCCTGAATGTAACCGACCAGAGTGCCATTTTCCACCAGGACGGTTTTTTGCGTGGGTACACCTTCATCATCGATATTCAGCGAGCCCCGGGCATGGGGAATGGTCGGGTCTTCGTAAATTGTCACAATTTCGTTGGCGACTTTTTTGCCTAATTTGTCGGCCATTATCGATGTGCCTTTTCGGTTGCCATCGGCTTCCAGGGGATGACCGACTGCTTCATGGATCATCACGCCGCTCTGTCCCACACCCAGCACAACCGGCTGCTCGCCGGCTTTCGCATCAGTGGCAGACAGCAGTGTAATCGCTTCCTCGGAAGCATTTTCACCGATCTGCTTTGGCGTGACAATATTCCTGTAGTAATTCATTCCAACACGTCCGCCGCCGCTGTAGAATCCTGAATTACGTACGCCGTCCTTTTCTGCCAGTGAAACGGCCATGAGTCTCGTTTGAGGCCGAACATCGGAGATGAGGAGACCTTCGGAATTGGCAATGGTGATATATTCAATGGCATCACCGGCAACCACGCGGACTGTATCGATTCGTTCATCAAAACTTTTCGCGGTATCGTATGTTTCTTTCACAAGCAATAACTTGTCCTGAAATTTCAATTCAGACAGAGAATCCTTCAAATCGTAAACCTGCTGAGCCGGCTCTGTTTGCATCAAATTGGCAACCGTGCCCGCACCCGATGAATTGGCAATGGCGGCAGCAGTTAATGCTGCGCGTTTCATGGATTCAATGCTCAATTCGTTGGTGTAGCCATAACCGGTTTTTTCACCGGAAAGAACTCGAATGCCTACACCAACAGAAATATCTTCGGACGATTCTTTGACAATATCTTCTTCCATGCTGATCGATGTTGAAATTTTATATTGAAAGTACAATTCTGAAAAATCTCCACCGCCTGACAAGCCAGTCGCCAGCACATCACGAATGACTTTATTTGTCACACCAAATCGATTTTCAAAAAATGATTGTGCACCATCCGGTATTTTTCCTGCCATCAGCAAATCAAACCATAACGGCGATCCAACGGCAATGGCCAAACCTGTGCCACTCTGCATCAAAAACTCCCTTCTGCTAATTGGATTCAATACTTCCTCCGAATTTAAATAATTTATAGACATCTGAAAAATAAATACTTGTGTGTCATTTCGAACGGTACGGCGTGAAGTGAGAAATCTTTAATTTATATCACTTTGCTCACGTGCGGCGTCGAGCGACTCATCAGCTTGAACCAAGAAATCCACAAATAAAACAGCAACTTGTTATGTGTCAATAATCCCTTGAGTTACTTCCGTAATTGGTCCATCACCCTGAACATAAATCGCACGCATTTCCTTTGCCACGTTATATGATTGAAGTTTCCAATCACATACGCGTTCAGTTCCGGATGGTAAAACATAAACGCACCTGTCGCCCCCAGTACGCCCCAAGACCTGTATTTTGCAGGCATAAGTAATGGAATGTTTCGGACTTGCCAGATGCCATATCCATAATCAAATGCAGGATTAAGGCGGGCCTTGTCCTGTTTCATTAATGCAAATGTTTCTTTCGATACGAGCTGATGGCCTACTAACGCTTTCATAAATAAAAGCAGATCTTCTAATGGCGCCACCACACCACCTCCGGCATAGTCAATACTGGCAAACCCTTTGATGTCATTCAACCGGGTTTGATCGATATAGAAACCAGCCTCCGGTTGCGGAGAGGCCTGTTCAGGTTCGGAGTAGTGAAGCATATAGGCATGTTTCATCCCGATAGGATCGAAAATCATCTTTTTCAGAACGGCATGGAACGGCTCTCCACATACTTTCTCAATGATCAAACCGAGTAGGTGGTAGTTCGTATCGGTATAATACGATTTCTTGCCCGGTACCGCCTTGGGCGTCAGATTCTTTTTTGCCCATTCGATAGCTTCTCGCGGTCTTATATCGAAACTGGGATCGGCAAGTAGCTTTTTAAGCAATGAAAAAAAATTGTCTGGTAGACCAGAAGTTTGATTTAAAAGATGCCGGATCTGAATATCTGGGGAATAGTCTTTCCCCTTATACACATGCAGGCTATCCATCAATCCAGAATCGAGATATGAGTTGATGCGATCCTCAAACGACAGTAATCCCTTTTCATGTAGTTTGCTGACAATTACAGATGTAAATAGTTTACCAACACTGGCCATATAATTTGGCTGCTGTGGGGTCGGGATACCATTTTCTCCCTTGCCTTCTGCCAAATTAATGTGCAGTCCCGTATTCTCTGAGTGAACGAGCAAAAAGGCATTTATAACCTTCGGGTCTTTTATTACCTGTCTCCGAAATAAAACCTCAATCGGCGATATTTTTTCGGTGTGATTCATAGAATGTTCCTAATGCTGATATCAATGATTTACACTTATCAAATGGTTATAGAGCTCTTTCGCTTCGAAATGACATTTTGTCCCATTTTACAGAACTCCAAAATAATTTATTTTCTTCTATTCCATTTTTGATTTCTGAAATAATGGGACTTATCTAAAAATTTAATATCCTTCGTAAAAAAAATGTCCTAACCCAACAGTGAAAACAAAACATCCATACAACGCATGCTCCACACTCACCCAAAAAAGTGACTTTGATTTATAATACGTCAATGTAAACAATAAACCTCCGAGCAAACTCAGAATGATGGCATGAAAATTATCGTACATGATGTGAAGGAATGAAAACGCGATCGTGCTTACGATGATCATTACCATATCATTAGGAAATAATATTTTATAACGTTGAAAGAGAAATGACCTGTAAACCAGTTCCTGTGGCAGTGCGGATAATAATGGATAAAAAACCATCACAATCAACCAGATGAGAGGTCGTGTTTTCGGGAAGACAAAAAACAGGTCAGGGAAGAACAGATAAGTGTATATCGTGAGTACGATTGAAACGATGGCGAATCGTTTGAGTATTGTAAAAAAAAATGATCGCTCTGTCTGGACATTCCGAAATTTTGCCCTGTCGAATGTCCTGTCTCTCAAAAGCACGAAAAGTGCGAATAAAGTTAAAAATACCAGAGATGGTATTTTGGGAAGGTACACCCATTCAAAATAAAATATCAATGGAATTGAGATAAATAACAGTGTAAATTCAAAAATCAAATACGGTTTATTTTCTTTCATCGGCTCCGTCTTCATTCGTTAGCAGTTTACAAGCCAATATTTTTTTGCAGTCTTGTTCTGTCTTCCGGTGTCGTCATGACGATAATTTTGTCGCATTTTTGTATTTTGCGATCCAGGGGTGGATTATAAATCCAGTCCTTTTCTTCGATCACTGCGAGCAACAACGTATTTGGATAATTTTCAAGTTTAAGCGCGGACAGCGGTTTACCGGATAAACTTTCATTGAGAGCCACTTCTTCGACCCTCAGGTTTTTCTCCTTATCCCTGAACATCGTATCCAGAAAAGAAACCACGGCCGGCCGAAACATTTCCGAAGCCATTCGAAGTGCGCCAATGTAATTTGGCGAAATAACCGCATCTGCCCCGGCTTTTTTCAGCTTTTCGATATTGTTCAATTCTTTGCAGCGCGCCACCACTTTCACGTTGGGATTCAACTGTTTTGCAGTTAGTGCAATGACCAGGTTTTGATTATCATCGCCGGTCACGGCAAAAACTCCCCGGGAACGCTCAATGCCGGCCTTGATTAAAACATTGTTGTCCGTGGCGTCGCCTTCAAAAACAATCTGGTGCTGTAAAATGTCCATCTGTTTTTCGATATTCACCTTATCCACATCGATGATAATCTGATTTCTTCCGGTATCCGCTATTTCTTTCAGAATGTGGCGGCCACCTTTCCGACGCCGCACACAATGAAATGATTTTTCATGTTTTGCGCCATCTTTTCCATTTTGTTCCTCCTGAAGGTTTCTTTTATCTGGCCTTCCACAATAAAGGCGGTAAAATTTGACAGAAAATAAGTGAGGATTCCAATGCCGGAAAACGCAATCATCATCGTAAAAATCCTGCCTTCAGGATGTCCCGCAAGATCGATCACCTCGCCAAAACCAATGGTTGAAATGGTAATCATTGTCATGTAAAGGCAGTCGAGCAGCGAGTGGTCAGCACCGGCGATAAAATGGTAACCGGTTGTTCCAATCACCAGAACGATAAGAAAAAACAATCCTGACCAGAGGAATTTCCTGAATATTTGTGCGAAAATATTATTTCTCATGGCTGAACTATTCATTCTGATTTCTACACAAATTTTTGCCGATGGCCAGCGCCATAATTCAACGCTTCATCCAGAAATGCATGAATGTTTTGGATTGGAGTGCCGCTGACAATGCCATTCCCGGCTGCCAGACACATTCCGCCATCCGGTCGGTCGAAAGTGTCTATTAGGAAACGCACTTCCTCCCTCACCTGTTCCGGACTTTTTTCAATCAGTGTATGCTGCACATCGAATCCTGCCAAAAAAGTGAGTTGATCTCCAAATTTTTCGGAGATTTCCTTTTCATCCATTGTATTCTTTTGCACCGGGTGAAATACATCCACCCCGGCTTCGATGAGCGATGGCAAAAGTGGTGCATTATTTCCGCAACTGTGCAGCCACCAGTGCATGTTATTTTCATGAAGCAGCCTGCCCAGTTGTGAATAATACGGTTTGATGAATTCATCAAAAATTTCCGGTTTCATCATTGGCTGCGTCTGGTGACCCAAATCATCGCTGGCAAAAAAGCCGTCCGGAGAAAATTCACGGATGGCGCGCTTCAAATAGGTTTCATACAATCGAAACAATGCTTCATGCAAGCGATGGACCTGTTCAGGGGCT
Source organism: uncultured Cytophagia bacterium (assembly GCA_964605145.1). GTDB lineage: Bacteria > Zhuqueibacterota > Zhuqueibacteria > Thermofontimicrobiales > Thermofontimicrobiaceae > CAZSBG01. Next base: position 61,968 of record CAZSBG010000016.1, read on the forward strand.
GTGTAATAATCGATGAGAAGATTTTCCATCCCGCGAATGCCCCAGGGACGTTCAAAAAACAGTCGCCACCAGGCCACCATCATGTACAAATTATTGGACCTGATTTTTTCAGCTTGTTCATGTAATTTTTCGAATTGCGGATCGTTTTCCGGATCCGGCATTTTTTCGATGAACTCATCCAGTTTGGCCCAGTCGTCTATGACGCACTGGCTGTCGCGGGCGCCGCTGAATTCAATCTCCCAGGACAAATCCATTTCTTCAACCTTGAGCGGCTGAATCCAGAGAAAGCCCACATCATCCGGGTATTGATTGAACTCGTTCAGCCGCTCCCCGTACTGTTCCGTCAGTCCTTCTCCCCACCATTTCGAGAGCACCAGGGGAATACGCGACGGTTTTTTTCGTTCGAGAGCATTGATTACCTCTTCGCGAGGCAGAGATGTCCAGGTCATATATTTTCCCGTATTCGTGTTAGTGATATCCTATTTTTTCAGAAAAGGTAATTTTACTTTGTTCCATTTAAAAATTGGGTGAACCAGTGGCCTACCCGCTGCTTTAATTTCATCTGACAAAGTTGAAGTAATTACAAATCCTAAAATTCCCAAAAATGCAATATAATAAATCGTCGGAATGATGGCCTGTGCTATGGCACCGCTTTTTTTCCGGCCAGCGCAAAACAACCGGCAGAAAAGCGGCGAAAAAAACCCGGGATGCAGCAATTGTTGCCTGAAAAGCGAGATTCATCAATCGAAACTTTAGGTTCAAATCATCATTGCGTTGAATTTAATTTGACAATATCAATTTTTCATTCAATTAAATCAGGAGAAATATAACCTGAATTATTCACAAATTTCAATCAAAAAATGCTTAAGTTAATGTTATTAATGATATTAACCAGATATATGAAATTTGATAAAGTTAGATATAATGAATTCGGAATTAAGTACCATTCAGGCTACCTGGATTCCTTAATGCATTACAATGAATAATCCAGGATAAAGATGCAAAAGCAGCGTTATCCCGACTGACCAGACGTTCTATCAGAATTCGGGACAACCTGTGAATAGAGGGATGAAGTTTATGCGTGAATCTCAGGTGCGATACGCTCAGCAATTTCACTTGATCGCTAAAAGCAGTTCTTTGCTCTCCTCTGTTAACTTTTCAAGTTCCGGCATGACTTCTGAGATCATGCTGTCAATTTCCTGAAATGTCTGATAAATCGTCTCATCCACCACATTCAGTGTATAATTTATTTCCAGCGCTTTCACTGTATCGCTCACCTTAACAACGCCACCGTTCAGTAATTCAATCTTATCTTCAGTTTCCCGTAATCGAATGTAATATTTATCTTTATGTGCATTCAGACTTTTCAGGGAAGAGGTCCGCAAATCAGCATCAGTGATGGAATTTGCCCTAGCTTCCAGCTTGGAGTAGAATTTTTCCGCGCCCTCAACCAGGTCCTGGTATCGAAGTTTTAATTTAGCAATTTCTTTGTCGACATATTCCCAGCGGTCATAAACCTTTCCGAATTCCGCATATTTGTCTTTTGCAGCGCGAATGGCCTCCTTGAAGTTCAACAGGGATGTTTTCCCATCATCGAAAACCTCTTTCATTTTTCCGCGTTGCTCATCGTAATTCTCAATGACCTCTTTGAACGATGTGCGCACATCTGCCATAGAACTGTTCGGTCCACCCCGATGGCCATTCCCCAATATCAGCAACAGCACAACTGATATAATGAACACAGCAAATGCAATTTTATTCGACTTTTCACTCATGGCGCCCCTCCCCTTTCTATTAGATTACTTCAATAAAGAATTAGAATGATATATTTTTATTCCACCACCCTCCTTGTAACAATATTCGCAAAATAATCGATAGTTTATTTCAATATCTACTATTTATATTTTGTTAATAAATTAATTTATTTCTATTAAAAAGTCAATGTTTTTCGTAAATATTACAAAAATATATAATTTCAATCCCGGTAAAATTGTTTTTAATTTTTTCTAACCTGGATTAGTCATTGTAATGCATTAAGGAATCCAGGTAGCCTGAATGGTG
>CAZSBG010000017.1:0-63576 GCA_964605145.1 uncultured Cytophagia bacterium
AATAGGGGAATATTGCCTTGCATTTTGAGACATTTTTTAATTTGACTAAGTAGTAATAATTATTCAAATCAATCAAAAATAAAATACAGCGCTCGCAGAGTAATTTCAATTTTTATTTCTAAGAATTTTTTCTTAGCGAGTTATGCATTTACATTGCATCCTTGCGGTGAATATTTTTACATACATGAGATGCAGTTATTATTTAAAACTGAAAGAATATTTCAACTGCTAATTTAAGTTTGAATACCCGATTACACACAACTTATAGTGGTATTGATTTTTTTTTATACAAAATATAGTATTTTTCACTTGACTTTTTGAATAAAATATTGTATCATAAGAAGCGTTTTCAAATCCTGGTAACGAAGTCCGCATTTTTTTTCGATCCACAATTCGTTAATCCTACGGCACACTGAAAACAAACGCCCTGCATTCATTCTGCACGCAGGATATCCAGACGTCAAAAAAAATTTATTCACCCAAACCAGGGCACTGACATATTTTTTGTCTTTCACCGTAAATCAGATCCAAACAACCATACATTTCACGGGAGGCACTCTATGGCCGGACAATCTTCAAATAAAAACGAATCCCTTCAGACTAAACGTACATCAAAAGGGATTTTGACCACAGATTCAGACGACAATAATTATGGCACAATCAAGGGGCTGAGCGTCGAGCCGTTTTTCACGCCGGACAATTTGCATCCCTTTGAAAAGCTGAACTGGGAACTGCGCACCGCTTCCATCAAAAATGATAAGGCTGAAATTATTTTCGAGCAGAAAGATGTCGAGTTTCCGGAATCATGGACCCAGACGGCTGTGAATGTGGTGGCGTCAAAATATTTTCACGGAAAATTGGGCACGCCACATCGCGAAACCAGCGTAAAGCAATTAGTTGGTCGCGTGACGCAAACAATTCGCGACTGGGGATTGAAAGACTCCTATTTTGCAGATGAAGAAACCGCAGATATTTTTTATCGCGAACTCACGCACTTGCTCGTCAATCAGAAGGCGGCGTTCAACAGCCCGGTGTGGTTCAATTGTGGGGTTGAAAAAAAGCCCCAGGTATCGGCCTGTTTCATCAATTCTGTCCAAGATAATATGGAATCGATCCTCGGGCTGGCGAAGACTGAAGGCATGCTGTTCAAGTGGGGTTCCGGCACCGGGACGAATTTATCCCCGCTTCGATCATCGAAAGAGAAGCTATCCAGCGGCGGCGAATCGTCAGGTCCCATTTCATTTATGCGAGGCTTCGACAGCTTTGCCGGCGCCATTAAATCCGGCGGCAAGACACGACGCGCGGCCAAAATGGTGATTCTCAATGCAGATCACCCGGACATCATGGAATTCATTAATTCCAAAGCCGATGAAGAGCAGAAAGCGTGGGCGCTCATCGACGCCGGCTACGATGGTTCGTTCAACGGCCTGGCATACAATTCCATTGCGTTTCAGAACGCCAATCACAGTGTGCGCGTCACCGATGATTTCATGAATGCTGTGGTCAACGGGGGTCAATGGCAAACCAAAGCAGTGACCTCAGGCGAAGTGATTGACACCTACTCCGCCGACGATATGATGAACCAGATTGCCGCGGCAACGCATTTGTGCGGTGATCCCGGCCTGCAATTCGACACCATCATCAATGACTGGCATACCTGTGCCAAAAGCGCCCGCATCAACGCGTCCAATCCCTGCAGTGAATACATGTTCATCGACGACACTGCCTGCAATCTGTCATCACTGAACCTGATGAAATTCCGCGACGAAAAAGGTGATTTCGATGTGAACGCATTTTTTCACGCAGTGCGAATTCTGATCATTGCCCAGGACATTCTGGTGCATAACGCATCCTATCCCACGGATGCCATCGATAAAAACAGTCACCTGTTCCGAACACTCGGCCTTGGCTATGCCAACCTGGGCGCGCTGCTTTTGGCCAATGGTCTGCCGTACGACAGCGACGAGGGACGCGCGTTTGCCGGCGCCATCACCGCGCTGATGACCGGCCAGGCGTACAAAACGTCGGCTGAAATTGCCGGCAACGTGGAACCGTTTCCGCAGTTTAAAAAGAACCGGGTCTCCATGCTTCGCATCATCAAAAAGCACGCGTCGTACGTGGAAAAGATCGAAGAGGGCGTCATCACCGGCGAGCTGATTCCATCTGCAGCAAATGTCTGGAACGACGCGCTGATGCTGGGCGAGCAGAATGGTTTTCGCAACGCCCAGGTTACGGTGCTCGCGCCCACCGGCACCATCGGTTTTATGATGGACTGCGACACCACCGGCGTGGAGCCGGACATTGCTCTGCTCAAATACAAAAATTTGGTTGGCGGCGGCACGATGAAACTGGTCAATTCCACCATCCCGGCCGCGTTGGAAAAACTGGGCTATTCTTCCCAGCAGAGCAAAGCCATCATCGATTATTTGAATGAACACGACACCATCGAAGGCGCGCCGGAATTGAACGACGCCCATCTGCCGGTGTTCGATTGCGCGTTCCGGCCGCAGAATGGGAAACGATCCATTTCGTGCATGGGACACATCAAAATGATGGCGGCTGTGCAGCCGTTCATTTCCGGGGCCATTTCAAAAACTGTAAACATGCCCACAGACTCCACGGTGGATGATATCAAGGAAGCGTACATTCAGGCCTGGAAATTGGGACTGAAAGCCATTGCCATTTACCGCGATGGCGCCAAACGCACCCAACCGCTTTCCACATCCAAAGGCAAAGCCGAGGGACTCGAAAAAGCAGCAGCCAAGCCGTACCGCCGCAGGCTGCCGGACGAGCGTCCGTCCATCACGCACAAATTCAGCATTGCCGGGCACGAAGGCTATTTCACCGTCGGCATGTTCGAAGACGGCAGCCCGGGTGAGATATTTATCGTCATGGCCAAAGAGGGCTCCATCGTTTCTGGTCTGATGGATGGTTTCGCCACGGCTATTTCAATGACACTACAATACGGTGTGCCGCTTAAAGTGCTGGTGAATAAGTTCAGCCACACGCGGTTTGAGCCGTCCGGTTTCACGGCGAATCAGGCGATTCCCATTGCCAAATCGATTCTGGATTACATTTCCAGATGGCTGGCAATTAAATTTCTGCCAAAGGAAGAGCAGCCAATAAATGGCGCTGAAAATGAAAGTGGATATTCATTTCAGGAAAAATCTGCGCCTGAGAAAAATGATAATAATGAAGCTTATGAAAAGCACATTTTTCAGACCCAGTCCGATGCGCCACCCTGTTTTGAATGCGGCGCGATTATGGTAAGGAGCGGCTCGTGCTATAAATGTTTGTCCTGTGGCGCAACCAGTGGATGTTCTTAATCAGCAAAGCAAGTGTCCGTCATCTCAAAGGTGACGGTCACTTTTTGCAACCCGAAAGTCAATCACAATATTTCTTGAAATAGAAACAAATTTTTATTATCTTTACCCCGGTCACTTTTGAATGGCCGGGGTTTGTTTTTTGAGAAGGAAAATACTTTCACCTCTGAATTAAATGTGCCTTTGAATTTTTCTAACCGCTTAGCGGATATTTATTTGTAAAAATTCCAACACAATTATTTTCCTCCCACTTTATGTCTGTCCGGAGATACGTACTGTCATACCGAGCGGAGTCGAGGTATGATTAAATATCAATCACTTATCACCCTTCGACTCCGCCCTCCTTAGGCGGACTTTCAGCTCAGGGTGACCAAATATTTCATTTTCGAACAGTCGCCAGGTAGACGTTTAATGGTGCACTTAGCAAGAAATTTGAGTGTAGTTTATTTATCCAAAAGGAGAACACGCATGCGCAAATTGGTGATGATATTTGTTTTGTCAATTATTTTTTCCAGCCTCAGTAATATTAATGGTTCGGCCTCATCAACCTTAGTTCAACCTCCAAAAAAATCAGACAAGGGAAATTTCACTGACACAGCAACCCCGAAAGCGCCGGACTGGGCGAAGAACGCCGTAATTTATGAATTGAATACGCGGCAGTTTTCAAAAGAAGGAACCTTCAAAGCCATCGAGCCGCGCGTGGACGAATTGAAGGAATTGGGGGTCTCCATCGTCTGGTTCATGCCCATTCATCCCATTGGTGAGAAGAACCGAAAAGGTACGCTGGGCAGCTATTATTCGGTGAAGGATTATTACGGCATCAACCCGGAATTTGGCACGATGGAGGATTTCAAGCGACTGGTTGGCCAGATTCACGACGCAGGAATGTATGTCATCATCGACCTGGTCGCCAACCACACGGCCTGGGACAATCCGTTGATCGACCAGCACCCGGAATGGTACACACGCGACCGCTCCGGAAAAATCGTTCCCCCGGTGGCGGACTGGTTCGATGTAGCCGATTTGAACTACGATAATCGCGAGGCATGGGATTACATGATCGAAATGATGGAATTCTGGGTACGCGATATTGGGATCGACGGGTACCGCTGCGATGTGGCGGAAATGGTGCCCATGGAATTCTGGATCGAAGCGCGCGATTCGCTGGACGTCATCAAACCTGTGTTCATGTTAGCCGAGGGAGAATCGCCGAAATTGCATGTCTCCGGCTTCGATATGACCTATTCCTTTGCGCTGCACCATCTATTCAACGACATTGCCCGCGGCCATGATTCTCCGAAACAGATCGATAAAATGTTACGGTACGAAAGTAAAAATTATCCCCGGGGCAGCATGCGCATGCGGTTCACTTCCAGTCACGATGAGAATTCCTGGAAAAATTCCGCTATTACGCGCATGGGCAAAGATGGCGCTAAAGTTGGTGCTGTGCTGTGCTTCACTTTGCCCGGCAATCCGATGATTTACAACGGACAGGAAGTCGGGAATGAACGCGCACTGTCCTTTTTCGAAAAAGATCCCATCGAATGGCGCAAAAGTGAATTCCGGCAGCTCTATCAAAAGCTGAGTCATTTGTATAAAAATTCACCGGCGCTTTACCGGGGAGAGATGAAAAAATTTGTGAGCGACAACGACGATCAAATCTACGCATTTTCGCGAAGCTTCGAAAATGAGACAATCGTGGTTATTGTTAATTTTTCTTCGAAGCCGTTTGAAGGCTCCATCAATTTTGCGGGCATCGATGGAGAGTTCGAGGATGTTTTCAGTGGCAAGAAATTTCAATTTAATGGAACTAAAATGAAGATGAAGTTCGAAGCGTCGGAGTATCGGGTTTATATTCCAAAAGCGAATTGAGGCTTTTTATCGATAAAAAAACGCCCCGGTTGCCCTGAAAAGGCCGGGGTGTTTTTTTTTCAGTTAAAAGTCTTTTAAATATTCTCTTTTTCAAACCCCTCCCTCATCGGAACATAAATCGCAGTTTCAGAATCGGGAGAAAGAACCGGAGTCAATTTTTTCCCGAAACACTCCATTTCAAAAAACAGCGGAACATTGCCGCACGATTTCCGGGCTATCAAAAATTTTCGTTGGTTTCATTGCGGTATTCCTTCAATTGAACAAACAGCGCATGTTTATTTTGAGCCGCCAATTTTCATGGGCTGCAATTTCCAATACGTCAACGACCGCCACAGCCATTCAGCCGGTCCAAATTTGAAGCGACGCAGCCAGATCGGCGAAATGTAAAGTTGGAGACTCCAAAGTCCGAAAACAATTATCAGTTGCCAGATCCGTTCCACGCGCCCGAACAAGCCGAAGCCATGGCCGTAAAATATCGTCGTGCAAATGATGGTTTGCATCAGGTAATTTGTGAACGCCATTCGCCCAACTGCCGATAACCTTCGTTTCAGACCTTCCCATAAATTCGATTGACACAGCAGCATCACAAGTCCAATGTAGCCGGCGGCGATAAATAGGCTGCCCCAGTAATTGAACTGCCAGCCTAAAAACATGGAATACTCCAGAGTCCAGCCCTCGGCGAAATTACGGACAACACCGAAAATGACAATCGGCAAGCCAAGACCCAAACCAAAAATTGTCAGCCTTGAATAAAATTTCGATGACCGCTCGGCAGATAACACACCCCACTTATACAATGCCATTCCCACCAGCATGAGTCCACCGGCGCGCCAGCCGGTGTACATGAGAAAAATCATAGTCTGGAATTTAATGGAAGATGGTATGCGGTGCGCCATTTGCGCGAGCCAGCCGCCCTGGTATGCCGCAATTTCGTGATCGATAATAGCCTGGCCCGGTCTCCAGCTCATCATGGTGCCATTGATGGATTCCTGCGGCCAGGTTGATATCGTCAGTCCGCCCATCATGTAAATCAGAGAAGACGCGCTGATAACCAAAATCCCTAAAATTATCAATAATTTTGGGGAACGTTTCCGAAAAAGAAACGCAAGCACCGCGCAGATGGCATACGTTACAAGAATATCACCATGCCAGAGAAGGTATGCGTGCATCATTCCCAAAATGAACAGCCAGAATGTCCTTCGATAATGCAGCCAGGCAGCGATTCGGCCCTTTTCCACAGCTTTTGATGTGAGTAACAAAATACCGGCGCCGAACAGAATTGAGAAAATGGCCATAAATTTTTGATCGCCAAAAATATGGCTGAAAATCCATACCCATGTATTGATGCCGGTCAAATCGCCATAGGCAGTGGGATTGATGTACGCCGCCTCGATCATGGAATAGCTTTGGATATTCATAATGAGAATACCCAGCACAGCAAATCCGCGCAGCACATCCAGCGATAGAATTCGTTCTGAAAGAGAAACAGGACTGATCGTCGATTTTTGTTCGTGCATTTTATTTCCTTGTAATTGTGAAAATTTGCCACGGAGACTCAGAGTCCCGGAGTTTGTAATTTATTTTTTTCTTTGAAAAAAGCAAACTATTTTTGCTCGATCATAGATTATATTTTGTTAAAGGTGGAAGATGCCACTGGTTTACCCACATATTAAATATGACAAAGCAGTGTCTAAGATTCGCTTAAGCATCAAATATAATTCAAAACGAAAAACTTAAAATTTACAAGTTACAGTAATTCTTCGGGTACTTCACGTCTTGCACAATTAATGGATTCCGCCAAAAGCTTGCGGGAATGACATCAGAAAAAAAATCAATTTCTTGATAGAATTAGTTATCTTTTCTCTGAGCCTCCGCGTCTCCGAGGCTAACAATAAAAATTAATATTCCAGCCCAAGGTCGTTTCGCGGCATCCACTCCGGCCATCCGCGAAGCCACGCCGGGATAGTCGCATTTTTCACGCGATCGCAGACAGGGAAGTACGTTTTCAAATCCAGAATCGGGCAGACTGTCATGGCAATGGGATTGGGCCGATACTCGGAGCGGCAGGCAAAAACGCCGGTGCGCTTGTCCTCGGCATACGGTGGATCGGTCTGCAGAATGCTTCGGCTCGCTTCGTTGTCATGCTCCGCGGCCCACCAGAACGCCGCGTTCCACACGCCTCACCTGGCCAATGGCGCTGATTTTGAAATTCTTGTCTGTGGTTAGTTTTGTTGTGCTTATTTGTATTTCTCCTTTTGGTTAATTTTTGATGAAAAAAAATACCAAAATTTGAGAAATTATTCTTGATTGTGGTATTTGACGATCGTTGCTATTGCAAAAAAAAGCCCCGCGACTTCCACCGCGAAGCTGTTTAATTTTCAAATTCGTCTCAATTTTCAGTGTTCTATCAGCTTCAAATTTCCATCTAAATACTTCAGCAAAAGAATTTCTGAATTTACGCGATCATTTCCCATGAAAGTTATGGGTCCGCGAAATCCCTGATAGTTATCCATATCTTCAAGGTGTTTGCGGATATCATCCCGGGTGGTTTTCTTGTTTTTAATGGCATCCAGAATAACGCCCATGGCATCGATACCGTAGCCCTCCAAAATGCCCGGCGTTTTCTTCATCACGATTCTGAAATCATTTCGAAATTTTATGAATTCAGGATCGGTCTCATCGGTGAAATATCCGCTGCAGAATACCATGCCGTCCAGGTATTTCCGGTTCTTTCGCAGCCGGTCGGTATCGTACCAGTACTCGCCGCCAAAAATTTGAGCGCGGACATTTGAATAAGCATATTGCGGTGCAATATAATCGATTTCATCGGAATAACATGGAATGAATATTCCATCGATAGACATGACAGGAATGCTGCCTTCACGGAATCGATTTTTTTGAAAATCTGTCATATCCTTGGTATATTCCTTGATCAGCGAATCTTTGTTCATCATTTTGAATCCCAATTCGCGGATGTTCTCAAACTGACGTTTCATATCCTGGGTGCCGACATAATACCATTTTTGAGCGACGATTTTGCCGCCTAATTTGTCAATCATGGCCGTGAATGCATCTGTCATATCTTTTCCGTAATCATCGGCTGGAGCGAGCGTCGCGAACGTTTTCAGGCTGCACATTTGAACCGCGTATTGCGCCATAGTCGTGCTGCGCGTTTCCAAATCGCAGTTCGTTTGAAATGTGTACTCATTGAGCGACGCCACGCCATTTCCCGACGTTGTCGGCGCAATGAGTGGAATGTGAAAATCAGTGGTCACAGCGGAAATAACCACTGTTTTATCCCGTTCCAATTCACCGATGATGGCAGAGACCTGTCCATCTTTTGCCAATTCCTGGGAAGACTTCACCAACTTCACAATGTCGCTTTCCGAATCTTTGACAACCAGCTCAACATTCGTATCGTTTGCGCTGTTAAATTTCTTTTGAGCATACACAATGCCATCCAGAACGGCTCTCGCCTGCTCTGCGTATTGTCCGGACAGCGGCAAGATAACTCCAATCTTAACTCCATCCGATTGCTGGGTTACGCCCACACGATTTAAAACTCCCTGCACACTGGAAAGGTAAGGATTATTGGGATGCTGGCGTACAAAATTTTGCAACAGTGAAATTGCTTTATCCCGCTCTCCGCGATACGAGTATCGCTGCGCCAGCTTGATCGTTAAAATGGCCGAGGCGGTTTCTCCTGTTGCGCGTTCCTGTAATCTCTTTACATCCTGTATTTCGATGTTGTTATCTATTATCCTCAACGCCAGATTACGGCTGTTTTCAATAAGCTTTTTTTCTTTTGCATGATCCGCCACAAAAAGAAATTCGTTCAGTGAATTGATGTATTGTCCTAATTTATAGTAGATATATCCAAGTGAAAAATGCGCATCATCCAGATAATTACTGTTGGGATAATTTTTGATCAAATCAGTAAATACGGTCAATGATTTTTTATAGGCGTCTAACTTGTACAGGCACTTCCCGGCCATGAAATGAACAGCCGTAACTCTTTGATGTCTGGGGAAATCGCGCAGCAATTCCTCGAACGTACGATTCGCAGCTTCATAATCCCCTTTCCGGTATTCATTCACGCCACGGCTGAAAATCATTTCCACTTCAGGGATATATTGAACGTTTTCCGATTTTATGGTCTGGGCCAATGCCGGAATTGATAAAATTGAAAGCGATGTGAACAAAAGAGTAATAAGTGAAATCTTAGATATTTTTTTCATATTTTCCCTCATTCAACAGTCACACTTTTTGCCAGATTTCGCGGTTGGTCAACATCGCAACCCCGTTTCACAGCAATATAGTAAGCGAGTAGTTGTAATGGAATAATTGTTAAAATTGGCGTTAAAAATTCAAGCGTTGATGGAATATAAATCGTATGGTCAACTTTGGATTGGATAAAATCATCGCCTTCAGTGACAATGGCAATTAACTTACCTTTCCGAGCGCGCACCTCTTCAATATTGCTGATGATCTTTTCATAGGTCGAATCCTTAGTTGCGATGAATACCACCGGCATGTTTTCATCAATCAAAGCAATGGGACCATGTTTCATTTCCGCTGCAGGATAGCCTTCCGCATGAATGTATGAAATTTCTTTCAATTTTAATGCGCCTTCAAGGGCCACAGGAAAATTGTAGCCGCGTCCCAGGTAAAGAAAATTTGGACTTGCAGCATACTGTTCCGCTATCTTTTCAATATCTTTATGCGATTCAAGGATCGTCTGTATCTTTGCCGGGAGTTGCGCCAGTTCCTGAACAATTTCTCTGCCCTTGCTTGCAGACATGGCACTCATTCGGGCGAGCAGCAACGTCATCAACGACAGCACGGTGACCTGCGACGTAAACGCTTTCGTTGATGCCACACCGATCTCCGGGCCGGCATGAAGATAAATCCCGGCATCAGTCTCCCGCGCGATAGTTGAGCCAACCACATTGCAAATGCCCAGCACTTTCGCTTTTTTCCGCTGCGCTTCTTGCACTGCGGCAAGGGTATCGGCTGTTTCCCCGGACTGACTGATCACCGTCACCACTGTGTCGCGGTCAATTATCGGATCGCGATAGCGAAATTCCGACGCGTATTCCACTTCCACCGGAATTCGGACATATTCCTCGATCATGTATTCACCGATGAGCGCCGCGTGCCACGACGTCCCACAGGCGGAAAACAAAACGCGCCTGGCATATAGCAGTGAATCCAGTTCGTGTTCAATGCCGCCCAGCTTGGCAGTTCCCTCTTCTTCCAGCAGCCGGCCTCGCATGGAATCATAGACCGTCTGGGGCTGCTCCATAATTTCCTTGAGCATGAAATGCGGGTAGCCGCTTTTTTCGATCTTTTCCAGGTCGTAGGCTATTTGTTCCACGCGTTTTTGCACAGGTCGGTCATAGATGGTTTTGATAACCATATTGTCCCGATGAATAATTGCCATTTCATTATCATCCAGGTAGCTGACCTGCTGCGTATGTCCGACTATTGCGGCTGTATCGGAGCCAACGAAATACTCATCCTCGCCGATACCAATCACAATCGGGCTCCCTTTTCGGGCGGTAATGAGCAAATCCGGATCATCGCTGCATATCACGGCGATACCGTACGTGCCCTCGATACTTTGCAATGCTTCCTGCACCGCTTTTTCCAAAGAACCATTATTATAATAAAATTCCTCAATCAGGTGAACCAGGGCTTCAGTATCGGTTTCAGTTTTAAATGTATGCCCTTTGGATTGAAGTTCTTTCTTCAGAGCAGAAAAATTTTCGATTATGCCGTTGTGAATAATTGCCAGTTTGCCGGAGCAGTCGTCATGCGGATGCGCGTTCTGTGTATTCGGTTCACCATGCGTTGCCCATCGAGTATGTCCTATGCCCAGTGAACCTGGCAATTTATTGAAGTCCAGTTCTGTTTCCAGTTCACTGATCTTCCCTTTTTTCTTATGAATAATCAGCTTTTCGCTGGCGACCGTTGAAATTCCGGCCGAATCATAGCCTCGGTATTCTAATCGTTTCAATCCTTCAAATAATATCGGTGCAGCGTCCCGATGTCCAATATAACCCACAATACCACACATGCCAACCTTCCCTTCTCTTTTCCATCCATATTTTTGAAGAAAAATAAATTAATAATTTATTCAAACAAAAGCAAGGCAAATTTCGGAAGCGAACAAAAGCTAAAAATTCAGATGTTTATTGAGATTACTTATTCCCACTCAATCGTCCCGGGCGGCTTGGAACTGATGTCATAAACAACTCGGTTCACGCCCTTCACTTCATTGATGATTCGATTTGCCACTTTCCCAAGAAACTCCGGCGGAAGTTTTGCCCAATCGGCGGTCATGGCGTCTTCGCTGGTTACGGCGCGGAGTGCAACCACCGATTCATACGTTCGTTCATCACCCATCACACCCACGGTTTGCACCGGCAGCAATACAGCAAATGCCTGCCAGACCTGATTGTACAAGCCGCTTTCGAATAGTTCATGAATAAATATTTTATCCGCTTGCCGAACAATGGAGAGTCTCTCATTATTAATATCGCCCAAAATTCGAACAGCTAAACCCGGCCCGGGAAAAGGATGCCGCTCAACAAGATTTTTTGGGAGCCCCAGCTCCCGTCCCACTTCCCGCACTTCGTCTTTGAATAATTCCCTGAGCGGTTCGACCAGTTTCAGGTTCATCTTTTCAGGCAAGCCCCCCACATTGTGATGGCTTTTAATGACAGCCGAAGGACCTTTGACGGAGACGCTTTCAATTATATCCGGGTACAGCGTTCCCTGCACCAAAAATTCAGCGTCATCTATTTCATCGGCCACGCGCTCAAATGTTTGAATGAATTCATCACCAATAATTTTTCGCTTCTGCTCCGGGTCAATCACGCCTGTCAGTCGATGCAAAAATTTATCACTCGCGTCTTCATAGCGGAAATTCATTTTGAATTGATTCTGAAAAATATCCTGGACCTCGTCTGCTTCGCCGCTGCGTAACAGGCCGTTATTGACAAACACGCAGGTGAGCTGATCGCCAATCGCCTCATGAACAAGCACCGCAGCCACCGATGAATCCACACCGCCGGACAGGCCGCAAATCACCTGTTTGTCGCCCACCTGCTCGCGAATGGACTGAATGGATTCCTGAATGAATGATGTGGGCGACCAGAGTCCCTTGCAGCCGGCAATATTGTATATGAAATTCCGAAGCAGCACATCACCCTGGTCGGTGTGCGCAACTTCCGGGTGAAATTGCAATCCGTACATTTTTTTCGATTTGTGCCTGATGAGACCGTACGGTGAATTGGCTGTTCTCCCCAAAATAGCAAATTCATCAGGGATCTTTTCTACACGATCACCGTGACTCATCCACACTTTTACTTCGGATTTTATATTTTTTAGCAGCGGATCGTTCTGCGAGGTTTGCAAAATGGCGTGGCCATATTCGCGATGGTCCGCATGCGTCACTTCACCGCCAAGAAGATGGCTGATTAATTGAAGGCCGTAACAAATCCCCAAAATCGGAATATCCAATTCCAAAATATTTTTATCAACCAGGGGCGCGTTATCCGCATAAACAGAAGACGGGCCACCGGAAAAAATGATACCGCTTGGCGCCAGTTTCTTAATTTCCCCGATGGATATATTAAACGGTTTGATCTCTGAATAGACTCCCTGCTCGCGGACTCGCCTGGCGATCAATTGGGTGTACTGCGAGCCGAAATCCAGAATCAGAACAAGTTCTTCGTGAATGGTGGTTTTTGTCAATGCTTCTTCCTTCTGTATAATGTAACATGATAAAGGTAATTCAATTTGAAATGCTGATGCTTTAAATTTTAATCCGGATTCATCCATACTTCTGTTGGAGCTCATGGTTCATATTCTGAATTTATTTTTAGAATGAAGCGAAGCGCATAGTCAGCAAAACTAAAAAAGAGGGCGCGAAAATTTCGTTGAATAATGCGGGCGACCTTACTTGCGAATTCCCCACCCCTCTAATTCTTCCAAAAAATTATAGTTCGTGAGATCAAAATGTACCGGGGTTATGGAAATTTTGTTGTTCAAAATTGCTCTGTCATCCACATCTGATTCATTTTCCAGTTGAACCTTCTGACCGGTGAGCCAATAATAAACCCGTTTATGTGGATCGATGCGCTTGTCGAACTCTTCATGGTACATGGCATTTCCCTGTCGGGTGATTTCAACTCCCTGGATTTCGTCCTCATTATTGACTGCCGGCACATTCACATTTAACAGAGTCCCTTTTGGAAGCCCATTCTTTATAATAATCTTGGATAATTTCCCGGCAAATTTCGCCGCAATATCAAAATTGGGTTTCACAAAGGTGGTGAGTGAAATCGCAAAAGACGGGATATTGAGAAACATCCCCTCGGTCGCGGCTGATACAGTTCCGGAATAAATGATATTTATTCCGGTATTCGAACCCAGATTAATGCCGGAAATCAGAATATCCGGCTTGATGTCCAGTGCCCAATATGCTATTTTCACACAGTCTGCCGGCGTACCGTTCACAGCATAACCAAAGAATTGTTCATTTTTTCTGAAATCAACCACCCGAAGCGGATCAGACAATGTGATTGCATGGCCCACAGCGCTTTTTTCGCTGTCAGGAGCAACAACATGCACCTCGCCGTGCTTCTTCATTTCTTTATGAAGCGCATAAAGACCGGGGGCGTTTATTCCATCATCATTTGTTATCAGAATTTTCATCGTTTTCAAGATTTCCTGCATTTTCTATTTTATCAGTATCTTCTGTCTCAGCCAAATGTTTTTTCGGCTCACCAATTCCTTTTTTCTGAATACCAAAAAAGTCCAGCAACTCCGAAAGCTTCTGTTTCATTTCACTGCGGGGAAAAATCGCATCTACAAATCCGTGTTGAAGCAAAAATTCAGCGCGTTGGAATCCCTCTGGCAGGTCCTGACCAATTGTTTGTTTGATCACCCGCTCCCCGGCAAATCCAATTAACGCACCGGGTTCAGCAACATTCACATCGCCCAGCATGGCGTAACTTGCCGAAACCCCGCCTGTTGTGGGATTTGTCAGGATTGAAATGAACGGCAAACCATGCTCCGACAGTTTGGCCAGGAATGCGGACGTCTTAGCCATCTGCATCAGGGAAAGCGCGCCTTCCATCATTCGCGCGCCGCCGGAAGCCGAGATGATTACCAGGGGAAATTTCTTTTCAATGGCGACTGCGGTTGCCCTGGCAATCTTTTCACCGACCACCGAACCCATACTGCCGCCAATGAATGAAAAGTCCATGACGCACATGACCACATTTTTGCCATTTATTTTACCTGTGCCTGTGAGCACCGCCTCATTGACCCCGGTTTTTTTAGCAGCGTCCTTCAGCCGGTCACTGTATTTTTTCTTGTCCTTAAATTTGAGAAAATCAACAGACTTAATATGCGAATTAAATTCATCGAAATGACCTTCATCCAGTAAAATTTTGATGTATGTTCGCGCTTTCATTTTGAAATGATAGCCGCAATTTCGACATACATACAAATTTTTATCCAATTCTTTTTTATAAATAATCTCACTGCATTTTTCACATTTCAACCAAAGCCCATCCGGTAATTCCTTTTTCTTCTGGGGTGTTAATCCCAGAGAATCTCGTTTAAACCAGGCCATGAGTTTTCTCCAATTTTAAATTACGACTCATTAACAGAGCATCTTCATTTTCATGTTCATAATATCCTTTTCGGATACCGATTAATTCAAATTGATATTTTTTATAGAGTTCTATGGCGGCTGCATTACTTTTTCTCACCTCAAGGTGAACAATGCCGGCACCCATCTCCAGTCCGACCTGCATTGAAATCCAGAGCATGGTTTCACCAATCCGTTTTCGACGAAAATTCTTTTGGACCGCCACATTGCTCACATGCAATTCGTCGAGGATAAAAAACGACACGGCATAGGAAACAATCTCCTTATCGATCAGCCCGACCAATGACACATTGAATTGGTGATTTCCCAGTTTGTACAAAAATCCTTCCTCAGTCCAGGGCGAACTGAATATCTGTTTTTCTAATGAGCAGATAAAGGGAACATCCCCGGATTGCATTCTCCGGACATGAAGCACCGGGCTATCCGGTACTTTAAAATCCATGCCTTCCGTTATTTGATCGCACCAGGAATAAAAATTTTCACCGGCAATTCGAAATGGCTGTCCCGGCGATAGCGTATTTTTTGAGTTAAAGTCCAATCTTTTTCTTTGCTTTAAAATCTTTGAGATAAAAAGGTTCCAGATTGTCAATGTCTTCGGTGTGCCCTGCTGAAAATTTTTCAAGCCCCAGCAGCGCAATGAAATACCCACATGGTATGGAATATTCCGGCGGCGCACATTCACAAATTTTTGCTAATTCACCGGTTGTGAAATTCGATAAATTTTTCATGCCAATATTGATAATGAGCGTCCTCTGCTTGATGACTGTCCCCAAATTTTTTATATCAATGATTTGATATTCTGTTTTTCTCTTCAAAAGTCCATCTTCAAATTTGTACAAGGCTGTATACGCCTCGTCCCCCTGGGCTTTGACAAGCGGACAGATCAGATATGGCCAGAATTTCGCATGAAGCGCAATGGCATCCAGTGTAGGCACCGAAACCACAGGCACGCCGGTGGCAAACGCAAGCCCCTTTACAGCAGCCAACCCAATGCGCAGGCCGGTGAACGAGCCTGGCCCGGTGGCAACTGCGTAACAATCGACCTGTTCCGGCGTCAGGTTCACTTCGCTCAAAATACGCTCGATTGCCGGGATCAGTTTCTCGGCATGTGCTCGCTTGATATTCGACCTGAATTCAACAAGCAATGTTTTATCTTCGTTCAGGGCGATACCGAGTACATCTGTGGATGTGTCGATTGCGAGAATTTTCATGTGTTAAATTTATCTCAATTCTAATGAAACAACATTTTCTATTTTTCTGCCTCCAAGTCTTGAAGACTCAAAGTGTAGTATTCGCAAAATTCGTAGTAAGTGTTTATTGAAACAATGCAACAAGCCAATTCAGACAGAATAAATTGAATGAATAGTTTGTTATAGCCTTCTGATTTTATGGATTGGTTTAAATGAATAACGAATAAATTATCTTAATTTCAAGCAAGCTTCAGGATAACTATAAAAGTAATTTTTATTATAATCAAATAATAGGCGTTTTTTTAATCAGTGTTTTCAGCGAGAATCAGTATCCATTTTTTTTAACCTGAATTATTCACAAATTTCAAACAAAAGATGTTTAATTTAATGTTATTCATGAATTTAATCAGATATATGAAATTTAACAAAGTTAGAGATAATGAATTCGGAATGAAGCACCATTCAGGCTACCTGGATTCCTGAATGCATTACAATGAATAATCCAGGTTAAAGATTAATTCCCTCCAAACGAATCGTACGTATATTCTCCTGACCAAGCTCGAACCAACCATGAAGAAAAATTTTGATACAGTCATTTGGGAGAAGTGAAGTAATGCGCTCCGCCCATTCGATCAAACACACGCCATCACCATTAAAATAATCTTCATAACCCAGATCATAAATTTCAATCTCCGATTCTATCCGATACAGATCGAAATGGTACACCGGCATGGTCGCATTATATTCATTGATCAAAGTAAACGTGGGACTGGAGACCTGGTCGCGGCATCCCAAACCCTGGCAGATACCCTGCACGGTCCTGGTTTTGCCACTGCCAAGATCACCGTAGAATGCCACCACGTCTCCCGGTTTCAGGGCGCGGCTCAGCTTTTCGCCCCATGCTATCGTCTCGGCCTCGCTGTGTGAAATGAACCTCTGCCCCATTCCGTGCTACTTTGCCTCCAGTTGAATAACCGGCAAAATCATTTCTTCCATGGAAACCCCGCCATGCTGGAAGCTGTCCTTGTAATAATTCAGGTAGTGATGAAAATCAGTGGGATACACGAAATAGTAATCTTCTTTGGCAATGAGGTAATTTGTATTGATACCCCGCGCCGGCAGTTTGTATTCTTCCGGATTTTTGATATTGATCGCGTATTTGGTATCGCATTTAAGGCTGCGACCATGTTTGTATCTTAAGCTGGTGGATGTTTCCCGGTCGCCTATGACTTTTGCACCGTGCATACTTCTGATGCTCCCATGATCCGAGGTGATAATAATTTTATTACCTGATCGGGCTAATTTCTTCAATATCTTCAGTAAAATGGAGTGCTCGAACCAGGAAAGTGTCAGCGACCTGTAGGCTGCTTCGTCCGGGGCTATCTCTTTCAACACTTCAGAATCACTTCGGCTGTGCGCCAAAAAATCGATAAAATTAAAGACAATGGCCACCAGTCGTGTGTCTGTAAATGTTGCAATATTTTTGTACAAATTTCTGGCTTCTTTTATATCCAGAACTTTGACATATTTCAAAGGCTGTTCAAGATTAACATGTTTCCGCGTTAATTGATGTTCCAGAAATTGATGCTCAAACCTGTTCCGGCTGAATTCATCTTCTTCACCCTTTTCCCAAAGCTTCTCATGTTCTTTGCTCAATTCAGCAGGGAACAACCCGGAAAAAATGGCATTTCTCGAATACGGCGTGGCAGTTGGGAAAATTGAAAAATAGTACTCTTTGGAAATCTGATAGTAGGGATAAAGCAACGGTTCCAGTGTCAACCACTGATCGAGGCGGAGGTTGTCCATCACAATGAACACCACCTGTTCTCCCCTATCCAGCAAAGGAAACAACTGTTTCTCGATCAAGTCCGTCGATAGCAATGGTCGGCTTTCACTATTGACCCAATCCCGATAATTTCTCTCGATGAATTTACCGAACTCAATGTTGCATTCGCGCTTTTGATCGAGCAATGTTTGCCGCAATCCCAATCCGGGATGACTGTCTAATTGAACTTCCCATTCCGATAATTTCAAATAAATATCAATCCAGTCAGCCGCTTCCAGCGGATCCATTAATCGCATGGAAATTGTGTTAAATCCCTGCACATAATCACGACTGAGCTTTTCACTTTCAATTTTCTTGATATCCAATATTTTTTTACAGGAAAGAAGAATCTGGGAAGGATTGACCGGCTTGGTCAGATAGTCATCAATTTTTCCGCCGATGGCTTGCTCCATGAGCTGCTCTTCTTCATTTTTGGTAATCATAATCACCGGCAGTGATGGATTGATTTCTTTCAACTCGTTAAGCGCTGTCAGACCGTCCATTCCGTTCAGCATCTCATCCAGCAATATCAGGTCAAAACTTTGTTCCCTGATCAATGAAATGGCATCTTCCGCATTGGTGACCGGTGTAATTTTGTAACCGCGCTCCTCCAAAAACATAATGTGCGGTTTCAACAGTTCTATCTCATCATCAACCCATAAAATATTTTTATTTATCTCGTTCATTCGTCTCTTCGTTTTTTTGGATTCTATTCATTTTCTGACAAAAAAAATAAGCATTTTTTATCTGGTTTTCAACATCTTTTGATGTACACATTGGCGGTAAAATTTTGTGTTAAAAGTAAATGATTCACATTGGCCAAAGTTCCAATTAAGCAATTATTACCTGTTTTATTTACTTTTCGGGTAGGTTAACGTTTCATACTCCCGAATTTTTCGAATGAATTCTTCAGGCAGTTTTTTTATCTTTCTGCCCAAGTAATCAAAACCGGCCATTTTTGTGTAACCGGAAGCTGCCATTGCGCTTAAGTCATCCTCACGAAACATGAGATATTCCATAACAAATTTCACTCCTTTTAAATCAGAAATTCGTGTGAAGACTCTCAATCGCTCTCCCCAGAAAATCTCGGCTTTAAAATCAATATGCGCTGAAGTCATTATCAAACTGGTTTCATCGCCAACATTCATTTCAGAAAAATTAAATTGATTGAGGTAACGGAGCCGCGCTTCCTGAAAAATCGACAGATATTTATCATTGCCCATGTGCCCGCCGTAATTGACATCTCCGATATGCACTTCAATGACAGTCGAAAATTTAAATTCATTCATGTCTGGCTCCATTAATTTTTGAATCTATTTTTATGCGGCTTTTCTCTGAACCAATTCCTTGAATATACAAAATTAAAACGCCAAAGCCAAGCAAAAATTTACATGCCATTGGCCGCTGCAGAGCTCTTCATATTTTACATTTATGAAATATTTGCTTGACTTTTTTCTAATTATAACTATATTGTAACATAATATAGTTTTCTGACTGATTACTTATATTTTAGCCATATTATTTCTATTTCTATTATTATTAGATTTTTAATTGCATGTTTTAGCAGATAGTTTTGTTTTATAATAAGTTACATTTTGAATAAAATCAGATCGGGTCAAATTCGCGAATAGAATCGTCCATTTGTCATTCAAGAGACGAAACGGCGAGTGATGCATCATTCATCACCGGAGGGAGGACATGATGAATAAACTGACCGTTTTTGTCATGGGTGTGGTTTGTCTGCTTTTCACCCATGCTGCTTTTGCGGTGCAGTCAGGAACAGCGCTCTTAAACCAATCCGTAATTGAATGCCAGCGGTATTTAGCCGATGATGGATTCGAAAACATCCAGATCAAAATCGGCGAAGAAAATTCAATCTGGATTTACTACGAGAATCGGCGCTTTCGAAATGAAGTGACTGCGCTGGCGGTGGTGCTTCAATACGCAGGAGCAAGCATTCCGAATGCGGAAAAATTCATCATAATTCCGCGCCACCGAAGCGTAGACCTCTGCTTTATCACGGTGAATCCCCAGACCTATCGCGATTTTCTCAACGACTTTATTTCGACGTCTGAATTCATCGATCACCTGAAAATTTCCTACAGATCACCTGGGCGACCACTGACCGGGTATCAAACTCCGTCCACCCGGTCTTCCCTGTTCAATTTTGATTTCATTTTGCAGCCGGGATTCAAGACTCAATTTGCCCGACCCGGCGATCCTGCCCAGATGCAGTTCAACTTTCTCACGGATTTTTCTACCATGATCGCGCCGGGAACGCAGTTTTCAGGCCAGTGGATTTTCCCGCTCTACAACGAATTTGAGACACGTGAAAACAGAAGCCGCCCGGGATATTTCCACCTGAATCAATTTTTTCGACTCCCATCGGCTTTCTTTGTATCGTTGAGCGCCGGTGTATTCGAGCACTCCTTCTCCGGGATTTCAGCGCATATTCAGCGCTACTTTTTCCGAAATCGATTCAGCATTTCCGGGCGGTTCGATTATCTTAATCTCCTCAATTCAGAACTCATGGGGACCAATATAATCGACAATCAGATTTCTTATCTTCTGCAAACACATTATTTACTTGAGAATATTGATTTCCGTGCATCTCTGACCTGGGGACGTTATGCATTAGGCGACCAGGGCTGGCGCATTGATTTCACACGTACATTTCGCGAACTGGAGCTGGGATTCATGGGAGTGTGGAACGAGTCGCTTGGATTTTTGACCGGGCTGCACGTAAAGATTCCATTTTTTGTTGATCGTTATGCCCCGCCTGCAAAATTCAGAGTTCGGGGTCCCAATCACTTGCGGTGGAAATACAGATATCTCCCCTGCTTCGATGGCTTGATCATCGAAACAGGCATGGAATACACCGAGGTATTGCGTCAATTCTCAAAAAGCTATATCCGCGCCAATGCGGCACAGCTCGTTTCAGGCCGGCGCTATGCCAGACTGAACGATGATAAGCGCGAAAACAAACTTGCTTCCAGGGATGAAAAATGAAAATACCTCGTTCAATTTCCGGTTACTGCATTCTCTCTATTTTTATCATACACCTGTTTTTCACTGGCCGGGCTTACGCGGGAATTTCGCTCGCTGGAACAAGTGGATTAATTAATATTCCCACAGCAGAGGTCATTCAGGATAAGCACGTCACCGTGGGGCTTGGCATTGTGAATCGCCATGCAGCCTACCTGCAACCCGGCCGATGCGACAACTTTCCGTTTTATATCGTCGTGGGTTATTTGCCGCGACTGGAATTCAGCGCCGGCGTGACTTTTGTTCCCGGCCAGAAAAGCTATGATGGCACCAATACGTACAAAGACGGTGTCGTGAGCCTGCAATATTTACTCGTTCAGGAAAAACGTTTTTTTCCGGCATTAACAATTGGGGCCCGCGATATTTACAGCTTCATCCTGTTGAACACTTCTTACATTGTCGCCAGTAAAAATATTGTCAGGCAATCCAATACGCGCGTTCGAATTCATGGTGGATATGGTTCGGATATTATTGACCACCACCTGGGGGTGCCCAAAAGCGACAGGAAATATCCGGTCGGACACACGATCATCGGAGTCTTCGGCGGAATGGAAATCAACTGGAAAGATACCATTCTGTACATGCTGGAATATGACACGCGGTTCATGAATACAGGCTTTCGGTTTCGGTTGAATCCTCACATGAATTTTGACATCCACCTCCTAAATATGGAACACCTCAGCGGCAGCCTGAACATTTCGTTTAAGTTATAATTGCCATTACCATGCACGATGTATCTTCAGCGTAATGGTTTTCCCAAAAAACAGGTTGACATTTCATTATTTTTTTATATATTTATTACAACTTCCCATTACATTTAGCCTGAATTATTCACAAATTTCATTGAAAAGATGTTTAACTTTATGTTATTAATATAATTAATCAGATATATGAAATTTAACAAGGTTAGAGATAATGAATTCGGAATTAAGCACCATTCAGGCTATCTGGATTCCTTAATGCATTACAATGAATAAATCAAGTTAGAGAGAAATCAAGATGAAAAAAACAATCATATTAATCAGTATGGTTTTATTTGTTTCCCTGTTTATTTCTCACAGTGGAATCAGTCAGGAAGATTTTATACAATTTACGTATTACGACCAAATAAAATGGTCGCCTGATGGCGAACATCTGTCATTTCGCTGCATCTTGCTGGATGAATCCAGACCGGATATTGCCCACGCCAATTTAATGTTGGCAGATATCTCAAAAAATCAACTCATCTGTCTTGATCCCGAACCGGAAAGTTTCATTGTTTCTTCCGATAAAAAGCGAATCTTGTTTTCCAGCATTTACGGTTTATATTTGATGAATTTAAACAAAAGAGGATCGGCGGTTCAGATCTATTTCAGAGAACCGGCTGCACAATGGCGCTTCAATGATTTTGGTTTTACCGAGGACAATGAAAAAATTTTTATGAACCGATTTTACACATCAGAAAGGAAGTCAATAAAAGAATATATTTTATTGAAATCGGTTCCGCGTTCTGAAGTATCGATGACCGCCGCCATGGTTGAAAAAGTTAAGCAGAAAAGTGAATTGCGCCCGGCCAATCTAAATATGGAGACTTTCGCTTCAAAAAAAGACAGAGAAATCGATTTCAAAGAATCTGTTCTCAAAATTTCACCGACAGAGGATTCTCCAGGAGAATATAAAGTGGTCATTCAGGCAGAGGAAAACAAAGCCCATCCAAGGGTATTACTTGAAAAAAGTCGAATTCGGATTTTAAGTCAAAATCCAGACAATACGTCCGCAATTCTATCTGTGCTGCATGAGAAAAAAATCACGACCTACCAGTTCGATTCCAAAGCCAGGAATTTAAAAAAAATCGTTGATGAGCAGATGTATTCTATTTCCTGGTTGAACGCCACGGACTATATTTGCGCCACTGAAAAGGGCTTGTTTCTGCGAAATATAAATTCCAATCTCAATGAAAAACTGAATGAATTTGACCGACCGGAATGGTGTCAATCCATTGAAATGAAATTACCAAACTACGAACTGCAGGTAGGATTTGAATATGACAAATCAAAGGCCAATGAAGTCCTTTCGACGCTGAGTGACATGGGTTTTGACGGACGGCTGCTTTTTCATCAAACCAGGCTTCAGATCGGATATCGGATTCGCATCGGGGGTTTTCCAACAAAAAAAGAAGCACAGGCCGCAGGTGAAAAACTTCAAGACCGTGGATATAAATTTTGGGTGGATAACATTCCCGATATTTTCGATTTTTTCAATCGAAATTGGAATGATGAATCGAAAGCGTTTCACGATCAACAAGCCACTATTCAATATAGAATGAATGACTTCCTGAGAACCCGGATCGTTCTTTTGGAAGAAAACAAAGAACAAATAATTTTAGTGAATGAAATGAATAATATTCCTGACAGAACCGAATGGAAATAAGAATGATGCATAAAGCAAACCAGGAGAATGGATGAGACCAAAAGTTTATTTAATTATAACGCGTAACGATGAATCTTCAACAAGCGTTCAGCATAAATTGCTCACACTTTACAGGGAGTCAGGGGCAGCTCATTGTTTTGAAAGTGAAGATTTTTTGGCACTCAAAATCCATTTTGGCGAAGAAAAAAACACGACGCACATTCATCCGGAAATTTTGAAGCCGCTCATCTCAGAATTAAGTGTCAAGGGAGCCAAGCCATTTTTCACCGATACCTGTGTGTTATATCGCGGAAAGCGGTCGGATGCAGTTTCGCATTTACAGTTAGCCGAAGCGCATGGATTTACACTGCAAAACACAGGCGCCCCGGTGGTCATCGCCGATGGGCTTCGGGGACGCAATGAAATTGAGGTGGAAATTCCCGGCAAAATTTTCTCAAAAGTATCCATCGCAACCGAAGCGGTAATTTGCAACGCCATGTTTGTTTTCACGCATGTCACCGGTCATATCGCTGCAGGCGTGGGGGGCGCCATCAAAAATCTTGGCATGGGTTTGGCAAGCCGAAAGGGGAAACTGCGCCAGCACTCCTCTGTGAAACCCTCCATCAATATTTCCAAATGCACAGGGTGCGGCCAGTGTTTGATCTGGTGCCCGGAGAATGCTATTGCTATGAATGGCAGCGTTGCGGTTATCGATGCAAAATTATGCATCGGTTGCGGGGAATGTCTTACCGTGTGTCATTTCGGAGCTGTGAATTACAACTGGAAAACATCCAGTCAGGATCTCCAAAAGAAAATGACCGAACACGCCATGGGCGCAATTCAAAATAAGCGGGATAAAACCTACTTTTTCAATTTCTTAACGAACATCACAAAAGATTGTGACTGTCTGAACAAAGCGCAGCATCCGCTCATGGAAGACATTGGCATTCTCGCCAGCGCAGACCCGATTGCCATCGACAAAGCCAGCCTTGATTTGATTAATGAGCGAGCAGGCAAATCGTTTTCCAGCATGTCGTACGACTCCATCGATCCTCTGGTTCAATTGAATCATGGCAGTGATATTGGTCTTGGGAATCTGGAGTACGATCTTGTAACAGTAACTGATTAATTTAGTAACTTTCAAGAAACTTGATTTTTCCTCCAATGTCATTCCCGTACCACAGGCATTCCCTTCGGTCACATGTTTTTGGCGGGAATCTCATAAAATTTTGTCAAATGGATGCCCGATAGAAGCCCAGTCTGTCATCCTTTATAAATTTAATGGAAGCTGGACATGGCATTCGGGCATGACAATTTGATCTAAAATGTAATTTTGGAAAAAGTGTCCGGTAGTGAGATTTATTTATTTCATAAAGCTGAATAAGGATTTTACATGGAATTACTGGAAATAATTAAGCAACGAAAAAGCGTTCGGAAGTACACCGAAAAACAGGTGGAACCGGAAAAGCTTGAAAAAGTAATGATGGCCGCTCAAAACGCGCCTTCGTGGAAAAACGGACAGTGCTGGAAATTTATCGTGGCAACTGATCCGGAGATTAAAAAATCCATCATCAAATATTCCAGCGCCTTCAATCAGACCTGGATGGGAAAAGAGTACGCGATAATTGTTGCATGCGGCAATCCAGACGAAAGCGGTTACAGAAACGGGCAGCACTATTACCTGGTCGATGTCGCCATTGCCATGCAAAATCTTGTGCTGGAGGCAACTTCGCTGGGACTTGGCACGTGCTGGATCGGGGCTTTTGAAGAGGATAAGCTCAAGAATCTATTAAAAATACCCGATACATTTCGTATCGTCGCACTTACGCCGCTGGGTTATCCGGCCAAAAAGGATGGACTTGTTGGCAGTATCGCTAAAAATGTTGTGCGCCGGCATACGCGGAAACCTTTGACTGATATTTTTAGTTTCAATCGATGGGAGTAAACGATGGTTCAACGGAATGTAATTATCAAATATGTGGATGAATTGCTTCATATCAGCGAATTCGATGATTTTTGCGTCAATGGCATGCAGGTGGAGGGTAAGGATGAAATCAGCAAAATAGTATTGGGCGTGAGTGTGAGCAAGCGTTTCTTTGAGCTGGCCATCGAAAATGATGCGGATCTGATTATCGTTCATCACGGACTATTCTGGAAAAACGATCCCTCGCCCGCGCGATTGACCGGCATTCAGCGAGAACGTGTTGCTTTGTTGATCAAAAACGATATCAATCTGTTAGGTTACCATCTGCCGCTGGACGCACATCCGGAACTGGGCAACAATGCGCAAATCATGAAACGGCTGGAACTTGACACCATCGCACCGGTCGATGTTGGCTTTTTGGGAAAGCTATCCAATCCATTGCCGATAACGGAATTCTCCAACCTCGTCAATGGCAGACTGGAAACGTCAGCCCAGATTTTTCCGTACGGACCCAAAACTGTGCATCGTGTTTTTGTGATGAGCGGCGGCAGTTCCCGCTATTACGACATGGCCGCCGCGATGGGAGCAGACACGTTCATCGGGGGTGACATCAAAGAAAATATAGTCAGAGACCTGGAAGAAGTCGGTTTGAATTTCATTCACGCAGGGCATTATAACACGGAAAAATTCGGAATTCAGGCGCTGGGCCAGGCGATTTCCGATCAGTTCAATATTCCGTGTCATTTTATCGATGTGCCGAATCCGGTGTAAGCTTACTTTATTGTATGAAGCTATTGTTACTTGAAAAATTTTCCTTGACTTTAAGGAATTATTTTGTTATTTATAAATGAATTACAAAACCAATTCCGATTATTGTTACTATAGCATTGAGCTTAGTTGAAATTTTAATTCAATAAAGTATTAGACCATTTAGCCTGAATTATTCACAAATTTCAAACAATAGATATTTAACTTAATGTTATTCATAAAATTAATCAGATATATGAAATGTAACAAAATTAGATATAATGGATTCGGAATTTGGCACCATTCAGGCTATCTGGATTCCTTAATGTATTACAATGAATAATCCAGGTTAGTGATATTTAAAACATGGTGTCTTCCCTTCGGTCGGACAATCGGGATTTTCAGACTCTAAGCAGTTTGTCTGATAAATATAAAAACATTCACTTAACCTATAGATTTCTCACTGCGCTCGAAATGACATTATTCTTTAAATTTGTGGTTCTCACACTCTGTCGACTCGGTGTGACAGTGCGACTTCTTTGACAGACTCTAAGTACATATATTTAAATTACCTTAACTCGGGTGAAAACCCCATGAACGACATTCGCCTTTTATTAGCAGATAAAAATTTATCTTATCTCGAAATAGCCCGAAAAATGCTTCGGTTTCACAACGAAGCATATCAGGTGGATGTTGCCACAACCGGCGACGATTGTTTTCAAAAACTATTTGAGAATGATTATGACCTGCTCCTTTTAGACTACGACATCGACGACAAAAAGGGCTTGGAACTGCTGCCCCGCATCATCAAATCCGGACTCGATGTACCGGTGGTGATGGTAATCGAAGAAAATCGCGAAGACATCGCGTTCAAGGCGATTGAATTGGGCGCGTATGATTATATCATGAAAGTGCGCGGTTACCTGACTGCCCTGCCATTCACTGTCGGCAAAGTCCTTGAAAAGCGGAAATTGAAAACCCCCTCAACAGCAACCGTCGCAGAAGAAATCGATAAAGAGTCTGAACCGGATGAGGAACCGGCATTCACATTCTCACGCGTGGATGAACCCAGGGACAATGAAGCTTATTACATTCTTGATCGAAAAGGCCGTTTTCTTTCGGTAAATAACAGGCTGCAGGAAAAATTAAACTTCAGTGAAGAAGAATTGCTCGAACTCACCCTGTGCGATTTGCTCCCGCCTGAACAGGAACGCAACTACTATCAATGGCTGGCCAGCGTCGATCTTGGCGCTGCCGACAATATCTTTCCCACCGAGATTATCGGCAAACACGGCATTCGGTTGCCGGTTGAACTATCAGTATCGCCCATGCGCAATCGCAACGGCGAGGTCATCAGCTATAAAGGCAAAATCAAATTCTCACCCAAACAGGCAGAAACGCTAACTCCCTCTAACGGTCATTTTGACCAGAGCCGCATGATTCACGAATTGGTCAAATTAATTCATCAGAGCTACGATGATTCATTCAATCATTTACTGGAAAAGATCAGTCAACTGGTATGCCAGCTCTTCCAGTTCAAACGCAGCACGTTGGCCTTGCTGGATCGACGGCGAAAGTTATTTGTCAAACAGATTTTAATCGGGTACACTAACGGGGTGGCTTCTGACAAAAAGCGTATCATGGAGGTTCCCAAGGATGTCATCGACAGGGTATTCTCAAACCATTATAAAGTTCGCGTCATTTACCACGACCAGGGTCTTAACGGGAATTCGCATTCCCCGGTCAATGAACGACGATCTCAGCAGCGTCGCGAATGCAAAAGCTGGCATCCTCAGGATGTCATTATATTCAATTTGACCGACAGCAACGACCAGACATTCGGCTATATTTCAGTGGACAATCCTGTTCAGGCCAATGCGCCGTCCCGGGAAATTTTCAAAAATATGGAAATTTTTACCAGCATGGTGTCCCTGGCCATTGAAAATTTTTATCGTTTTGCAACCGTTGAAAAGCGCAATCGTCGTCTCAAACAGCTTCTTGTTACGAGCAATATTTTTAAACTGCATCTGAGTATTTCAGAAATGATGAAAGAAATAGTGTGGGCGGTTAAATTCTCCATGAATTATAACCTCGTGCTTTTAGGGCTCATCAGCAGAAAAACACGGCGGCTTGAATTCAAATCCGTTGCCTGCGACGACCGAATCAAAACCATTCAATTGAAAGAAGAATCCATTTCCATCGATTTGCTTCGATCCCTCTTCAAAAAAGAATACCAACGCGGCAAATCCTATCTCGTTACCCGATCCGAGCCGGCCCTGCGAAAAATAAAGGATTTGTATTACGATACCAAAGTCGAAGCCAGCGGCGAACGATACTGGCCCTGGTGGGCGATGCTCATGGTTCCGATTTATGAGCGTCGGGGCAAAATTATCGGTTTTATCATGGTAGACGACCCGGCCGATTGCCTCTTGCCGGGAAAAGAAGAAACTCACACACTGGAAATATTGGCCAATCAGGTTTCCGTGGCAATTGAAAACAGGCTCACCTATCTCCAGCTTCAGGACAGAGCCTTTGAAAAACAACCTGGCCCAAGGCGGGAAGAAGAAAAGTCCGAAGGCGGCATTAAAAAAATTGTGGATTTGTTTTTCAGATAAAACTAAAATAGCAGGAACTACCTTTGAATTGCCGCGACAACTGTACAAGTGGATAAGCCAAAATTCCAAAAAGCAATAAACAAATACCAAATAAATAACAATCTCTAAATTTCAATAACCAAAACAATAAAATACAATTCCATCCTCATTAAAATCCAACAGCCTTTTTATACGAAGCACTAAATTTTATTGAAATTTGTCTCCTTGATTTTTATTTTTTTGTGCTTTACCAGGATTTCAACGCTGCCAATAACAAAGCCTTCAAATATGATGATCACAAATAAGGGCAGAATTAAAATGAAGGAATGTGGACTGGCAAAAATTGGTAACGGAAAAGATCTGAACAAATACTATTCAACAGTGGTCACTCTGGCTTACATGGACTGCTAGAAAAAACATAATAATCCCAATTCCATATACTGGTTAAATTCTGTCTTCGTCTAAAGCACTGAACCTAAGCATCCTATTTCATAATTACGACGACATATTTTTTATAAAATAGCCATGTTGTTAAACTTTATTTTAGTCTTTACACCTTAGTAGGAAATGTTTTCCCCATACCCTAAGCTTATTACCTTATTTATAAACCAGTGAATGATAATAAGGTAATAAGGTGAATATTTTTCAGGGATTGTTCTACTACTAAGGTTATAATAACAAAAATAAGGTTTCTCGAAAAGATAAATTTTGCTCATATCTATATTTTTTTATTCGTCACCGAATTTATGAAATAGAATACTAAGCCACTATAATGCATCAGGAAACCAGGATAGTCATGACATTATCCAAACCCTTGAGCGCAAACAAAATTCTACTTCAATTTTTAGCACTATTATTTTTCACCCTGCCACATATTGTATTTTCCCAACCCTCCAATCTGAAATTCGAACATTTTACCACCGCCGATGGTTTGCCGGCACAAGAAATTCATGCCATTAGCCAGGATGCGTTTGGCTTTTTGTGGTTTGGGACAGTGAATGGATTGTGTCGCTATGATGGCTATTCATTTAAATTATACAAGCTGGACTCCACAAATATCCATCCGGCTGCCGGAATCTCAATTACAACAATTTTGGAAGACGCGACCAATAATTTATGGATTGGTACTGACTTCGACGGAATATACCGGCTGGACCGCAGCTCTGGAACGGTGACTCAGTTTTCCTGTTCACAAGATTCAAACAGTATTAGCAGCAATAAAATTCGGCACCTGTATCTCGATTCACATGAATTACTCTGGATTGTGTACCAGGATTCTTTATTGGATTGTATGGATATCCACACCGGGATCATTCAAAAATATCGACATGATTCCAACGATCCGACCAGCCTGAGTAGTAATAAAATTGCTATGTGGCAATATCATTATAAATGGAATATTGCATTGACTGAAGATCATGATGGCGATATCTGGATAAGCACAATGGATACGGGCGTGAACAGGTTTAACCGGGGAAAAGATAATTTTACACGATTTCAATACGATCCATCAAATTCTGCTTCTCTCAGTAAGCACATGGTGACTCAAATATTTGAAGACAGTGAACACAATTTATGGTTGTGCACCTTCGGTGGTGGACTCAATTTATATCAACCGGATTCGAACACGTTTCAACACTTCAGGCATGATCCGGATAATCCGGAAACTGTCATGGATGATAGCTGCTATCGCATAATTGAAGATAATGAGAAAAATCTGTGGATTGGTACGCCCGCAGGCCTGGAATGCTATAATTTGCAAACTAAAAAGTTTACCCATTTTATTCACGATCCGGATGATATAAATAGCATCGGGCCTGATATGACCTATCCGTTTTGTGTTGATAAAAATGGCTGGATTTGGTCTAAATCACATAGAGGTAGTGGTGGAATAAATGATGTACTAAACCCGGAAACCAAAAAGGCGGCGCATTTCTATTCTACCCGGAATAATCCACAAGCCATCCGGTTGGGTGAATTTAATTGCTTTTGTCAGGATCATTCAGGAATGCTTTGGTTTGGATCGAAATATAATGGTTTAAATAAATTAAATATTTACGCGCAAAGTTTTACACATTTCCGGGGAGATTTAAAGCGAAACATCGGGCTACCGAGTAATACAGTTGATTATATAACACAATTTGAATCCGATCCGGACAATGTATGGGTAGGTTTGAGTCCGGGAATATATATTTACAATTCCAAAACCAATAAATTTTCAATTTTGCCACAACAGGTACATGATAAAATCGGTGATAAAATACGTATCGTTCATGGAATAGTTAAGGACAAAAATGGAGTTATCTGGATTTCATCTTACGGAAAAGGCTTAATCAGGTTGGAAGAGAATAAGCCGTCAAAACTCTTCACTCACGATCCAAATAATCCGAATAGTTTGAGTGGATGCAAAACGTACCGAATGTTACTTGACAGCAATGGGAACTTATGGATTCTTATCAAAGACGATGGCTTAAATTTATTTGATACTAAAACCGAAAAAGTCACCCATTTCAGGCATAATCCGAAGGATTCAACCAGTTTAACGGCTAATGATGGAACATACCTGTATGAAGATTCGGAAGGGACAATTTGGGCTGGAACTCAGCGGGGCTTAAACAAATTTATTCCTGAATCTCAATCGTTTGAACGATTTTTTGCAGATATGATTATTAAATGCATGTATGAGGATAGTCACCATAATTTCTGGATTGGCACCAATTCAAAGGGTCTCATCAAGCTGAATCGCGAATCGAATGAGGCAGTTTTTTTCACAACCCAGGACGGCCTGCCGAATCGAACGATACATTCCATTATCGAGGATGATAATGGCTACTTGTGGCTGGCAACGTTCGGCAGTTTATGCCGCTTTAATCCGGAACTAAACGAATTTGTAAATTTCTACAAGGAGCATGGTTCGCCAAATTTGAACCATGGAGCAGAGGATGCGCTGAAAAGACCGAATGGTGAAATTTGGCTGGGGACACGGTATGATGGGATCATCGCATTTAATCCGAAAGAGATTAAGCGCAACACGATTCCCCCCAAAATAACAATCACCGACATCAGGCTCTTCGATGAATCATTGCCCGTGGGAGCCAACTCGCCATTAAAAGAAGACCTTTCCGTCGCAAAAGAAATCCATTTCAAGCATTGGCAAAACGATATTTCCATTGAAATGACGGCCTTGCATTATGGCCATCCCCAGCGGAATCAATATCAACATTGGTTGGAAAATTATGATGACGACTGGCGCGACAACGCCACCAATCGCCTGGTATCGTACACCAATCTCGATCCCGGTGATTACATTTTCCACGCCAAGGGCGCCAACAGCGATGGCTTCTGGAACGAGGTACCGCTTTCGTTACGCATTATTATTCATCCGCCGTGGTGGGCGACGGTGTGGGCGTATTTGTTTTATGGATTGGCTTTCGTAGCTGTAATCATTGGCGCCTGGCGCTTCCAACTGCGGCGGATTCAGATTCGCAACGAATTGGAACGTAAGGATTTTGAAGCCAGAAAGCTCAAAGAATTGGACACCATGAAATCACGCTTCTTTGCCAATATTTCCCATGAATTCCGCACCCCGATCACGCTGATATTGGGACCGTTGGAGAAGTGGGCCGCCAAAATGAGTGATCAGGAAGTGCAGCGGGATATCTCGCTGATGCAGCGTAATATCCAACGCCTGCACCGGCTGATTAACCAGTTGCTCGATCTTTCCACGCTGGAAGCCGGAAAAATGGAACTACACGCAACCACTGAAGATTTGGTGCGACTGGTCAATCATTATGTGCAATCGTTTGAATCCCAGGCAAAATTGAATGAAATTCAACTGTCGTTTGAAAGCAACGAACCTGAACTATTTGCCGCAGTTGACCGTGAAAAAATAGAAAATATTATTTACAACCTGTTATCCAATGCGCTGAAGTTTACCCCGAACAAGGGAAAAATCACCGTGAGCGTTAATTCCATTTCGCGACTTAATTCTCAAGCGAACAGCAAAGCGCATGTCGAAATCAAAGTCAGCGACACCGGTATTGGCATTCCGGAAGATCGACTCCATCAGATATTTAACCGTTTTTACCAAGTGGATGATTCGTACGTGCGGGAACATGAAGGCAGCGGAATTGGACTGTCACTCACCAAAGAATTGGTAGAATTACACAGTGGTGACATTCGTGTGAACAGTGCGCCGGGTGTGGGAAGTGTGTTTACAGTGCGGCTGCCCGTGGGAAATGTTGATTTGCCGGCCACCGTGGCGGCATCGGTGGATGATGTCTCTCCGAAAAATGCGAGTTTACCGGAATCTGCGCTGAAGTACCCGGAACCGACAACTGAAAAGGATAATCCACTGGTGCTGATCGTGGAAGACAATGCCGATCTACGCACTTACATTGCCGATGTTTTGTACCCAAATTATCAACTTATCGAAGCCGGTAATGTCGCGGAAGGTTTGGCCCGAGCAATTGAACATGTCCCGGATCTGATTCTCAGTGATGTGATGATGCCGCAAATGGATGGCTTTCAATTATGCGCAAAACTGAAAACGAATGAAATTACCAGCCACATTCCGGTGATTTTACTGACTGCCCGGGCGACACGGGAAAGTAAACTCGAAGGGCTGGAAACGGGGGCTGACGATTACCTGATTAAACCGTTTGACGCATGTGAGTTAGAAGTGCGTATAAAAAATCTGATTACCCAGCGCAGGAAGCTCCACGAACGCTTTAGCACAAACTTGTTAATTGAACCACGGCACATCTCAGTCACATCAACCGATGAACGTTTTCTGCGACGAGCCCTGGAAATTCTGGAAGCGCACCTCGCCGACCCGGAATTCGATACTGAAAAATTCGCCCGAAAAATGGGCGTCAGCCGTTCGCAACTGCACCGCAAATTCCGGGCGCTTACCGGTCAATCCACCACTGAATTCATTCGTTCGATTCGATTAAAACGGGCTGCAAGTCTAATCAAACAGGGCTACGGCAATATCTCTGAAATCGCGTTTGAAGTCGGCTTCAATCATCTTTCCTATTTCACCGAATGCTTCCGCAAGCAGTTTGGTGTCCCGCCATCAAAATTCATCAATTAGCAAGCCATCAGAAAAATCATTTTTTGTAAAACCACGATAAATCCCTCGTAAATTTATCCACAAAACGCGTACATTTCACTCCGAAAAGATCAAATGCAACATTTCTAAAAATAGTTGCAACATATCTGTTAGACATTGTTGAATGAAATGATTACTATGTTCATGTCGCATGCGACGGTTTTTCACACTTTCCGATAAAATACCAGGGATGTAGAGAGAATTTTGCATCTCAACCTGAGCCGCTGGCCGGACTCAGCCCGCGGCTCTCCTCTTTGTATTTTCTTGTTTGAGTTTATTCCGCCAGTTTGATAATTATAATTGTTTTATCAACCAATTCTTAAAACCGAAGGAGAAAATTCATGAAAAAAACAATCATGTTTACACTTGTCACCCTATTCATTATTCTAATTTTCGTAACTGCCTGCCAAAACACGAATAAATACACACCGCCGAATCCACTCGTTGGTACGTGGAAATTCCTGGAGGTGGTTGATTCCACAGGCACCGCAATTGAGTTTTACAAAGGCGAGGTGGAGTACGAAACAATACTGGAAAACGGGACATGGTTCTGTCTATCTTTCAGGAATAACTTTCCCAGGACCGGAAAAAACCCTTCGACTCTGGAAGATTACCAGGAGATCTTTAAAAATTGTCAGGGAAGAATGGGCACATACACCGTTGATATTGAAAACAAGAAAGCCCACCTTAAATACTCACATGATTTGCGTCCCAAATACTTTGGACACGAATATACTGTGAACTATAAAATAGCAGGCGATACTGCCACGTACTGGTTTGACAATAGCAAAAATATTTACAAGTATTTGCGTGTAAAATGATGTTAAACGATTCACGCGAATTCTATATTCAAATATCAGAAAGGAGATGTCTGTGCAATACACACATTTAGGACGTTCCGGCGTCATTGTCAGCCGGCTTTGCCTGGGTACCATGAATTTTGGCTGGGGTACGAATGAAGCCGACAGTTTTCAAATTATGGATGCGGCAATGGAAGCCGGCATCAACTTTTTCGATACCGCCAACGTGTATGGCTTCACAGGTAAGTTAGGTGAAGGTATCACCGAAACGCTGATCGGTAAGTGGTTGGCACAAGCGTCACGACGGGAGCGCATTGTGCTCGCCACGAAAGTGTTTGTGCCTATGGGCACCGGCCCCAATGACAGGGGATTGTCCGCCTATCACATCCGTCAGTCCGTAGACGACAGCCTGCGGCGAATGCAGACCGACCACATCGACATGCTGTACATGCACCACATCGACCGCGGTGAAACGCCAGCGATGATCAATGCCGTGTTCGGGCTGCCGGAAATAAAAATGGTCAGGCCGCCGCATCTGAAACAGGAAACACCCTGGGATGAAATCTGGCAGGCCATGGATGTGCTGGTGCAGCAGGGGAAAGTGCTTTACACTGCCAGCAGTAACTTTGCCGGCTGGAACATCGCCCAGGCCTGCGAAACTGCCAATGCCCGGCATTTTCTTGGATTGATTGCGGAACAGACGCAGTACAATCTAAACTCCCGTATTCCTGAGCGTGAAGTGATTCCCGCCTGCCGCGAGTACGGCGTGGGATTGGTGCCGTATAGTCCGCTCAGCGAAGGATTGTTAGCCGGTGGTTTAACCGATGCAAAAGAAGGTCGTCGCGCGATGTTAGGTGAAAAGTTGGTTACATTCAAAGATAAAGTTGAGTCCTACGAAGCCTTGTGTCATGAATTGGGTGAGACTCCGGCCAATGTAGCGCTGGCCTGGCTGCTGCACAATCCGGTGGTTACAGCACCGATTGTCGGGCCGCGCATTCTGGAGCATTTAACAGACAGCTACCGAGCGTTGGATATTTCACTCGATGAAGCAACCATGAAAAAACTTGATGAAATCTGGCCAGGTCCCGGCGGGGAAGCGCCGGAGGCGTATGCATGGTAAGTAAACAAAAACTCAAAAACAATGTCATTACGAGTCTCGTTTTTTGGGGCAAGAAATCTGAATATCTTGATTATAATGATATTATCCAGATTTCTCACATCACTTCGTTCCGTTCGAAATGACAAATATTTTTTTTGCAGAAATCTAAACTAATTAAAAAACGGAGGTTCAGTATGAAAAAGTTACTTTCAGGAAAAAGAATCGTCTTATCTATCTGCTGTATTGTTATCAGTTTAGTCGGATGTGTTTCAGCCATGGACAAAAATAAAATCCCTGTGACCACCACATCCGATGAAGCTCGTGCGCTGTACAATGAAGGCATCGACCTGTTTGACAGCGGTCAGTTTTCTGTCGCAATTAAAAAATTCGATCAGGCCATTGCCAAAGATTCAAATTTTGGCATGGCTTACTTGATGTCGGCTCTGGTTTGGAGATTCGATTACAATTGCACGAAACGAGATGAATTGATAGAAAAGGCAGTGAAAACCACTAATTTATCAGAAGTAGAAACATTAGTTATTCAATTTTACAAAGCAAGTTTTTCCAGAGAAAGACCAAAACAAAAAGAAATAATTGACAAGCTAACTGCAATGCACCCGGATAATGCAACAGTGCTCCTGTCGACCGGAATTTATTTACTGAATTCAGGTAAGTATGATAAATCTATCGAAGTCTTAAAACAGGCCGTTGAACAACACCCAACATATCAAAACTTTACCCTGCTTGGCTTTTCTTACTATTCTTCCAAAAATTATGATAATGCGTTATTAAATTTCAATAAAGCAGTTAAAATTGCTCCTGACACTCCCTTCGCTTTAAGGGGTTTAGGTTTTACATTTAAGGCATTGAAAAAATTTGATAAATCCATTAATGCTTTTGATAAGGCGTTAAAACAGAATCCAAACTACGTCCCGGCGCTAAGTGGACTGGGAGATGTCTATCTATTAACCGATAAACCGGAACAGGCACGGAAAAATTATCAAAAAATGCTGGAAACTGCAAGCAATAACTACCAACTCAACTCGGCCCATCAACAAATGGCTGCCTATTATGTTTATAAAAATCAGTTTGATCGTGTATATGATGAATGGAAGAAAGCAACAGATGTATTTGAAACAGATGGGGATGTTGAGACTTTATGGGCAATGTACCGTCGAAGAGGGCATGTGTGCCTTCAATTAGGCAAGTTTAATGATGCAAAGCGGGTCTACAACAAATGGATTGAATTAGTCAAAAAGTCAGAAAAATCTGACGATTTTAAAAATAAACAAGAATCAGGTTACTACCGCTATATGATTGATATTGCAATCCAGCAAAATGATATTCAGCAGGCCAAAGAACTTGAACAGAAGTTTTTGAAACTGGATGTAAAAAACATAACTGAAACCAAAGATTATTCTGCGATAAAAGCGGCGATTGCAACTGCCGAAGGCCAATGGGATGACGCCATTGCTTCTTTAGGAAAATTCCAAATTGATTATGATGAGCACTATTTAAAATGGGCACGAATGTACCGCGATAAAGGTGATACACAAAAAGCCAAAGAGTATTATCAGAAAGTATTGGACTTTGGTCATGATCCTTTATTCTGGCGCCTATTATGTAAAAAACAGGCGAGAGAAGAATTAGCAAAATTGTAGTTTTAAAATCTCAACTTAAGAAAATAATTTCTTTGTGTAAACATACCGGGCACACACAATCGCTTCTAGTTGATCCGCCTCGCAGCGGTGAATTTCGGAAGCTTTGATGGTTGTTCATGTTGTGCACTATTCATAAGATATTGATTTTTAAGGGCGACGAACAGATAAAACTAAACGTTAGCGAAATAGAGGTAAACCTTCGGGCCAACTTAACAGCACGTTCTCTGTGGTAAATTTTAACCACAAAAAATCGCGCATTAAATCATGTATCGGTTGTTTAAACCAATAATTATTAAATGGAGCAATTTTATGAACAAATTTCAAAAATACCGACCTTTATCATCAGAGAATAACCTTAATAATCTTTTAAATGTAAACAAAGCGAGGCTATTAAGATATAACGAAACTAAAGAAGCTCTTTTCAAACGCCTGAAACCATTAAAATGTCTACAATCATTCCTCCTACGTACAATGCATGATTATATTTCATCGGAGCCGAAACTGTCAACTTATCAAAGATATATTATAGATGCATGGGAAAAATCAGGTTTAGATAAAGGGAATGCACATAAAGTAGTATCTAGATTATATGGGATTGGAGATGGACTATTTCAGAATCTCGATAAAAGATATTTATCTGGAGGTACTGAAAAATTGGACATGAGGCTTCGTAAGGATGTATCTAAAATAAACTGGAACGAATATTTTAGTCATGAGAAGGTTTTATCACCATATCGTATTCAACAAGCCATCGACAGAAAAAATGTAAATCTTGCAACCCCAATAGAACAATCTTTTCTAAATAATATTACAAAAGCACATAAGAAAAGAACTTGGAGAAGTTTAATCACAGATAAAAAAACAAAACCAATTGTATCCCGTTTAGTAGTACCACAAAATGGTAATTATCTAATAAAATTGGGCAATCAATTAGAAGCAGAGAACTATTCTAATTTTAATTTATGGAAGGAGAGAATGAAAGAATTATTACAATCAGAATATGAACAAAAACCAGAGATAAAATTGTGTTCTTATGAATGGAGTTTACAAAGGATTGCCCATCGAATAGTAAAATACGATGAAGCTACTGGTGATGATCCAGTTTTTATATATTCCAGCCTTCTTTATTCAGGAATTGGATTGCCTTCACCAATATCAGACACAGAAGTATATAAACCTGCTACTAACGAAAAACATAGTAATTGGCGTGGAAATATAAAGGATATTTACCCTAAAAATGGAATACATTATTCTGAGGTACCCGAGCGTCCGCTTCTCTTGGTAATAGCGATGGAGGATGATCAGTATTTTAGTAATGAAACAGCCTCCTATGTCGATTTTGGATTTGAAGTAGCACGTATGCTTGCCTCGGTCGATCCATCAGGTATTTCAAGTATCATAGTAACAATTGTCGATGTTGTGTGGGATATAGTGAAATTTGTTGATTGGCTCGATGATGATGATCTTGTCGGGATAAGCATTTGGGAGCTGGATTTAAATGATTTTGTTAAACCTGCAGAAGGTGAATATTTTACTGAGCCTTACTCATACTGGCCTACTCTCAATTTCGAAGGTTCGGGTAGCCATTGGCAACTTAGGATAAGAATTAATATACATGGTGCATCTTTTTCAAAAGAATGAACGAATACAAAGTTGTTTTATATTTTGTAATCTTGGTGCGTCGTTATTCCCTACTGTGTTCAAAATTATCGTTTCTAAAATTATTTTAAAGGAAATGTTATGCTAATTCATACAATTGCAGCTGTTTTACTTGAACTATCTTATCTCTGTGTTGGATTGTTATTATGCTTAATGGGACAACGATTGTTAGAAAGAAGTGTTACTGGGAGTACAAAAATAGAAGGAGAAATCGCTGGTGGCACGTGGAAGTTGCTAACTACATCTCCTGGTATTGTCTACGCCATTTGTGGTCTCGGAATAATTCTTTACGCTATTATTACACCCTCCGTTTATGAAGAGAAGGTGAATCTTATGGAGAATATTACTCAATTAAGTCATAAACAGGATTCTTCAGCAGAAAACCAGTATGCTACAGCAATGACTACTACAAAAAGCAGCAAATTATTCACTCAGCCAACAGAGAACGCTGGCTTGAGGTCAAGGCTCGCTATTTATGCATTACTGCATAAAGAAAGCAATATTATCAATGAAAATGTGGCAGCAGATATTAAGCAAATGCCCGCTCAAGCTGATGATGAGAAATGGGAAATAACATATAAACGTTTCAGAGACATCTTGAAGAAGAACCCAGCAGCGTTAACAAAAATGCTAAATCAATCGCAATTTAAATGGTTAGTAATTAAGGATATGGAAGATTTCTCTTTAACTTCTTTGGTCGAGACGGAATATGAGCAGTTGAATGCCAAAATAATTTCAGGGGAGATAAAACAATGAGATTCTTGCTGAAAGGTATTTGCACGGGGACACATTCAATCAATTATATAGGAGTTATATTTGTCTTTATTACAGTATGTATAACATCATTTTCGATGGCGACAGAAGCAGAAGCAAAATCATCTGATGTAGCTATTGACACATTAACGATAATGGCTAAAATGAAAAAGACTATATCATTTGCTGTAGAGAATCTCAAAATAGTCACAGCTCAAGATGTTAACCTTTCACAGTGGTTAGATTTGTTGCAACTGAAAACAAAGATAGTATCCCATATTGGCCCCAGTGCCTTCGCCACAATGAAAAATGGATATCCAGTAGTACAAATTGATATGATGTTTATTATGAGGTGTCATCAGATTGCAGAGTTAGCTGGGTTAGTAATGGCAGGCCCATCAGGTAATACAATGTACACAATAGGGAAAAATTACGGAAGGGAACTTCAAAAGTCAATTTTCGAGGATGCAGCCCCACCACCAATAAAAATTAACTTGGATAGCTTAATACTCCAACCTGGCCAGGACGTTGCTGCAAAAGCCTTTAGGCATATAGCTCTTGGTGCTGCAATACAGTTTGTAATCCTGCACGAGATTGGGCACCATCAGCTTAAGCACTTTAACCGCCAACCGAGGAATCTCGCTGAAAGTCGTGAATGGGAACTTGCTGCTGATACATGGGCAATCAAGAAAATGCTCAACATTGGATATTCTCTGGATCCACTATCAGTCATTATGTTTTCGTTCCAACTTGAAGAAG
The DNA here is from genome assembly GCA_964605145.1 of uncultured Cytophagia bacterium. Lineage (GTDB taxonomy): Bacteria > Zhuqueibacterota > Zhuqueibacteria > Thermofontimicrobiales > Thermofontimicrobiaceae > CAZSBG01. The sequence continues at coordinate 40,441 of CAZSBG010000017.1, forward strand.
AAATTAGAAAAAACTTAGGACTTACACAACCTATAGAGTATTCAAGCCATCCAAGTTGGAGCCAGCGTAGAGGAAACCTTGAACGCTTCAACATCAAAAACCCATCAAGTTTTGGGAACTGGATGGGTATTATTATCGTGACTTCAGATATCATTACAGGAAAATTTTATGCAAACGAGCTGTTTGTTCCCCGAAGACCAATGTTTGGAATAAGTCATTATTATCAATTTGGACGCTGGGTGAAAATGGCTGTTGATTTTACCGAAGATGGAAGTATACATGTCTATGGACGATCATCCATAGCCATGAATGAAATTATAATTACAAATTTCGAATCGCTCTATCCAAACATCACATTAAAGCATATAAACCTTAAGACAAATCAAACTTCGACCTTGAACACCCGCGGATATCAATATGACTTTGGTCAACATATGAGTAATATTGTATTCGATCATAACAATATAACGATAAGAGATATATTGACAATAGATCCACTTGATATATTTAAAGAATATTTAATATCAGTAGAGCAACGTCCCGAAATTGTAAATCAAGTAATAAAAATTCAGGAGCAATTGTTCATAGAGTATAACGATCTTTTAGTACAATATGCCAGGGGTTTGACAAGTAAACAATCTGTGATGCAACTATTTGAATATAAAAGAAAAATTTCATGGGCACAAATGAGATCACTAATGGGAAATGAGAAAACATCACTTATGTTTAACAGAATGTTAGCAAATCCAATTCTTACAATGCATTACGAAGAGCTACTCAAGCAATAATCCTGTTATTTATGTATGTTACATGTTAAATTGATGCAAGCAATTCTTTAAGCAAATAATAATAGCATAACACAAAGGATTAAAAAATGAAGAATTATGTATTTCTTTTATTGTCCATTCTCTTATTTCTTGCATGCGCTGGTTCAAAGTCAAGTTCCTATGACAGGAGTTATGAATGGGGCCCCAAACGTTATTGGCCGCCTATTACTAATTATTCGGAATATGGCATTGATGAGTTAGATTTGGCGATCCCTCTGATGAAAAAAGACCTAAAATACTACCAAAATTCCAATGATCCAAAACATTACAGTCCAGCAGTGGAAGCACGCAATCGGTTAAATGTATTATATCTATTGTACGCTAAATATAAGGGGTGGAGTCTCGATCGGACTTTAAATGAGTTAGGGGGATATTAGCATCAAATCAATACTATATTTGGTCACAGAGGAAAGGAAGAAACAGAAAATAATTGAATATTATTACAAATGTTGGTGGGTAATAGGTTGCGTAAATATAATAAGTTACAAGGATGTCTGCTATGCTCTGTCCATTTGTGTTTGATGTCAGGTCAAATTTCTACAGAACCTGGGAAAGATTAATTCAACCATGGGAGTTAATCGGCGGTGCCGTTGAGCAATAATGAATTTGGAAATGGATTTAACACCCTGGCTAACGAAATAGCATGAACTTATAAAAAATATCAAAGAATAATTATTCATTTTCATTGCTCAAAAATACAGTAATGGGTTTTGTTCGTTGACTCATGTAGAATAAAGAAAGCTAAATTTGGGTTGGGATTCGTTCAACGAAGTATTTTCACTATTTTCAGTGTTGATTTTGTTAATCTGGTTGCAGCTTTCAATTCAGTTCGTAACGAACAAATTAACAATGCTCTCTCCGCTAACTTGTAATTTAAGTTGACCAGAGGACGTTTTTATTTCGAGCGCTTGGGATTTTCTAAAAACTATTTTGAAATCTGAGAGACTAGTTTGTACTAGCCTTTGGTAGCTTAATTAGGGTTAAACGTGTTCATAAAATGTAATTACTAATAATTCCCAAGCCGAAATAAAGAATAATATCTATAACTGCACTATCCCAAATTTAAAATCCCCAAAATAGAGAATATCAAATATTATAATTTACAAATAATCAGTATATTAAAATAACTTACAAGTATAACAAGGAGGTTTTCAATGGCTGCTATAATTCATGAATGGAGTGCTCGCCCAATAGTAATCCTTACAAGTGAGTTCTGGACTTGGAAAACAGAGTGGAATATTGAAAACGAGCAAACATTTAGCTAAGGGATTCACAATATTTTGAAGCTACAAGTGAAGTTTAAGTACAAAAAACCATATGGAGCAAGTGCTCGTTATAAAATCCAACTCGATAAACTTATTCGCTCTAATTGGACAAATATAATTACCGATGAAGTCGGATATTATCCCGTGTCAACAGATAATAGTTGGCATACAAAAATTAAGGAGTATGAATTATCGATACCTGCTAGATTCTTGTAATGGTGGGGAGAACGAGTCGTTCACTTCAGAATTACTACGCAAATCGAGACACCAGGTAGCATGGACACAGGTAGCGGCGGAAGTTTTGGCTCTTTGAGTGATCCTGAGTCGCGTGAGTTTAAGGCAATATTTAAAGCCCCACCAATGAAACTTGTAGAAACTTATATCCCTAATTTGGAACACTATCTACGTGAATCTCTTGAGCATTACAGAAAGAGACAGCCAAAGTGAGAAATGTGTAAGTTTATTAGCTAAATTGTAGTTTGTGAGACTATAAAATTTTTTGTGTAAACGACCCTTTTGAATATAAAAGGGTCGTTTTTACTATTTCAAATTTCGATTTTCTGATATTTTTGCAATAATATGTGAATATGTCAGCAATAAATGCAACTCCAATCATTTAACCTAAGCTGAAAATATAAAAAATGATTAAAAAATCTATGGACTCATTGTGTCCAAAACCATAACAGCAAAGAGCAATTTTGAGCAACTATTTTTCTTTTCTTTTTTAATCAGTGTTTCATCCGTGGATAATCCTCTCCAGGCCATTTCGCCATCCAGGGAAATCTTAAAATTTCAAACAGAGTATCAGCGAGATAAATCCTATTTAATCACGCGCTCCGAAGCGGCGTTGCTTAAAATAAAGGACTTGTATTACGACACAAAAGTCGAAGCCAGCGGCGAACGATACTGGCCCTGGTGGGCGATGCTCATGGTTCCGATTTATGAGCGTCGGGGCAAAATTATCGGTTTTATCATGGTAGACGACCCGGCCGATTGCCTCTTGCCGGGAAAAGAAGAAACTCACACACTGGAAATATTGGCCAATCAGGTTTCCGTGGCAATTGAAAACAGGCTCACCTATCTCCAGCTTCAGGACAGAGCATTTGAGAAAACCACAGCGCCACCCACAGAAGAAACAAGAACTGAGGGTGGCATCAAGCGACTCGTGGATTTATTTTTTAGATAATACAATAAGTTTTTTTCAGATTTTTCTATTAATACATCTCTCCCCCATTGCAGACTACAAAAAACCTGCCCACATAGTTCAAATAAAATGCAGCTTTCTATCAATTATGAATTATAATCGATTGCACGAAATTCCAGTGTCAAATTACAGATCAACACTCTAATTTTTCTTTTGGCGCTGAACTTTCAAAATCCTTCAAATCTTTCATAAGGAAAAAATTTAAAATGATACGAATTCCGACCACAGCGCCCAAAATTCCGACTTCATGCCATGTAGGAGTAACCGCGGATTTGATGACATCAGCGCCAACCAGAAATCCCAATCCCAGAGATAATGAATATCCGAGTTTCAACCGGCTCTGGTTCAAATCATTGAAACAATCTCTTCGACCAAATATGGCCTTAAAATAGATCCATATCGCTTGAATTGCACCAATGAGAATAACAATAGCAGCCGCAATCTCAGCGAAATAAACCATATAAATCGCCATGAGTTTAATAAATTCCTGCATAAAAAACTCCATTTTTTTTAATGAACTTACGAATATTTATTTTAAACAGACAGCACACATCATGTTGACAACATTTCATAGGTAACAGCATTTAAGATTCCAGAGGCGTATCGGATCGAAATGATATTACACGCTCCTTTTCTCTACCTGTTCCCTCAGATTTCAGGACTGCAATGGCGGCTCTTTCCCGCTCCGATCGCCGGTTTCATTCACAATTTGAATCGGGAGTGGCTGGGTCACGGAGCCTGTGTAGAGTGAGAGATGGGGGAACGGAATTTCGATCCCTTCTTCATCGAATCGCCGTTTTACTTCCTCAGCAATTGAATTCTTCAGCTTGAGCCAATCGGATTTCACTGCCCATACCAGAAACAGCAAATCCAGCGATGAATTTCCAAAACCGGTGAACAGCACCATGGGTTCCGGCTCGTTCAGACAAAGCGGATTTTTATGCGCAATATCCAGCAAAACAGCTCGCACCCGGCCGATGTCCTCTTTATAGGCAACCCCAACATTTATATCCACCCGGCGTATGGGAAAATGAGTGATATTCGTAACATCACTTTTAATGATGGTTTCATTTGGGATTCGGATATATTTGTTATCAAAGGTTCGTAATTTCACAGATAAAAAGTCAATCGACATGACCACGCCAGTGTTGCTGCCAACTGTAATGATATCGTTCACTTCGAATGGTCGTTCGGCTAACAAAAACAGACCGCTGATAATATTAGAAACGCTTGTCTGTGATGCAAAGCCAATTGCCAGGGTAATGATACCGGCCGCGCCGAGCAAAGTTGTCAATTTAAATCCCATTTCTCGCAAAGCAGAGAACAATATAAACGCGATGCCGGTGTAGAGCACAATTTTTCCAAACACCATGCCCTGTTGTGCCGAGATTTTTTTCGTTGCATATTTCCTTGTTGTTTTACTCAGGAAAAAAACCACTGGAAATCCGATGACCAAAATCAGTGACAATCGCAAAATGGCCTCCAGTTTCACCACTGTAAAAAACTGGGTAATACCCAGCGTGTTGGATGGATCCATTTTTCAACTCCTCAATTTGTTGGAATGCCCAAACCAGGCAAATCTTTAATGGATGAAAATGTTTTCGCGACAAGGTTTTTTTTATGAGGCGACCGTGGCAATGCAAGTAATTCAGCAGATTGGGCTTCAGCCGGAGCTGAACCGGTCGCCTGAACCTGACTCACATCGCTTGACCCCTTGTAAACAATTTTATTCATATCTGTCCATAACCGGCCCTGGCTCAAAAATATACTGAGCGTTGATACGCGCAAGCATATTTTTTCCACCAGTAAATCCTCATCCGAACCATTCACAAGCTGAACAGGACAAATAATGAGATGCGGCTGAGTATCCACTTCAACCTCACGTTGCGCACCTGTGGAAATCCAATATGAAAGCTCGCCCTCAAAAAAATCGCCAAACCAGGTATTTGAGAGTCGCACGCTGGGAATTTCCATCAGGGGTTTAGCCTTTCTTCTTCCTGCCAGATTAATTTGAATCCAGACCGGCACGCGAACATAAATATTCGCTTTGATATTTCTGGTCAGCCAAAAAGAAGACTCCGGTTTTACGACCAGAGGTCGATCCGGCAATACAGGAAGCAATTCAATTTTATCCTGCTTTTTTTCCAGCGCCCAACGAATCCATTTCAGATCATCTAAATTTTCCGGATTCTGATTTCCAGCCTGTTCATCTTCGGATTGCCGGTAGGCAATTTGAATCTCTTTTTCAGATTTTTTACACCAGATGCATAGAGGTCCCACCTGCCATTCCCGGACCGTGTCGGCCTGAATTTCATGTTGCCGCCAAATTCGCTCCGGATTCGTTTTATTTACATCTTTTTTCATTGATTTGCCTGACATTTAGTTCAATATTTTCAAATATCAAGTCTGCGGACTCAACTTTCGTTGCAGCTCTTTGGAATTAATCGGCAGCGTGCAGTTCCCATAAACTTCTATTCTTCTTTATGAAATCGCACTGCTGACAACTGCTGAAGCAGTTATTTCTCATTTTATTATGCAGCGAATACTACAATAAATTGGGGTGTTCGCTCAATCTCAGTTGAATCAAATCAACATCATAATTTATTATGGTGTTGGTACATAACGCATAAAACAAGTAACCGTTCACTGGAGAGAAAAACGCCTGACTAACTCCGTGCTTCAGCGCGGAGGTGCCAAAGTCCAGCAAGCCGGGTTTTAGCCCTTAACTTTTACACTTTGCTCGAAGATGCCCGGCTAAAGCCCGAAAGCCTTTTTTATCGTTGGTCTTAGTCAATATGCATACCCTGTGATCGGTTACTAAACCAATTACAACCGTTTCCAACGGTTTTTACCAATTTTAGGGAATTGCTCCCACATTTAAAATTCTTCTGATTGTAACGTTTAAAATCATGGCCAGGAAAATCAGGAAAGGTGTTATCAACCAAACCTCCAGCGAAAAATTCATGCACTGTTCCATTTTTATTTCAGTTTTCTTTATTATGCGAATCTAATCTTTCAGATAACGATCCATCATTCATTTTTCATTATTATTGAGATTTCTTTTCCCCGCCGACTTTTTTTAAATGTATCAATTTGCTATCTACAGTCATTTCGAAATCTGACGTGTAAAATGTTAAACTTCCATCTTGAATCAGGGCAAGAGGATAAATTTTCTTATCTTCGATGCTCTGCTGCAATTGTTCAATATGTTCTTTGGTTTTAATATTTTTCACATCGATTTCCCAGGAACAGCCCAGATGATGCTTCAACCAGTCCTGCGTAATAGTAGACGGAAAAACCAATTGGCCCTCGCCTGTAAGTTTTGTTGATTCAGATGGCTGATATACCTCTTCATCAGCGCCAACCCGGTACACCCTGTTTTTACCAAACTCATGCGCCCAGAGTTGACACGCCAGGATATTCACTTTTTCACTTGATGTGAGTGCGAGTACTTTGCCAAAGCCGGCTAAATTCAACTCATCAATATCATCCTGCGAAATCGCATTGGCCACTTCAGCCGGGATATTTTCCTTCTTTGCTTTGGATACAAGAGTATTGTTTGAATCGATCAACATCACATCAAGGTTCAGTTTTTGCAAGGCGGCCGCCAATAGCCGTGCAGGTCGATTCGCGCCGATAATGACAAGTCCATTAGGATCCGGTTCCACGACCTTGAGAAATTTCCCCACATAGCGGGCAGTCGCGCCCTGAAAAAATACAGTGCCGCCAATGATGAGAAATGTGAGCGATTCAATGAAGCCAGCCTGCTGAGCAAAATGTGGATTTTCCCGCAATGTTTCAGCAAACAGGGAGGCAACCGCAGCGGCTACAATCCCACGAGGTGCAATCCAGGAAAGAAAGACTTTTTCTCTTAATGTAAGCTGCGATTTAAAACCGCTTACAAACACATTGATCGGGCGGATTACAAACAAGACTGTCAACAAAACGAGCAATCCCGGTAATTGCAGATTCCAGATCGCTTTTAGGTCCAATCGGGCAGCAAGAAGAATGAATAAAATGGAAACCATTAGCGTCGTCAACTGGCCTTTAAATGATTCTATGTCCTTCAGCCCGCTTGGATTTAAAATACCCAGAACGAAACCGGCAACCGTTACCGATAAAATACCTGTTTCGTGCTGAACCCAATTCGAAAAAGCAAAGACGACCAGCACCATGGTCAGCACCATGAGATTCCGCATTTCATCCGGAATGAGGTCACTTATTTTGAGCAATCTATACAGGATAAATGCCGCAACTCCGCCGAATACCAAACCTATGGACAAGCTGGTTAAAAATGCTTTAATAATTGAATCATAACCGGAGACGCTCGTGTTGAAAAATGTTAACAACACCACTGCCAACAGCGCGCCAATGGGATCAACCAGTATGCCTTCCCATTTTAACACCGTGGCAACCTTCTTTATCGGCTTCACAACTTTTAACAATGGCAAAATTACCGTGGGACCGGAAACCGTGATTAACGAGCCAAACAAAAGCGCAATTTTTAATCCGCTCGAATTGTGGAGTTCCGGCACAAAATAGTAAGCGACAAGGGCGGAAAGCAGCCAGGTGATGAGCACACCCACCGAAACCAGATTTCGAATAATTAACGGGGCCTGCCTGAATTGTTTCATTTTAAGGCTCAAACCGCCTTCAAACAAGATAATCGCCACGCCCAACTGAACGATGGTATGCAGCCCATCGCCGAGCATAAGCGGATCAAGAATGTAAAATTGCCCCAGCATCGATCCGATAAATAATAACGGAACGATAGCGGGTAATCTGAGCTTGTAAGCCAGAATCTGAGAAAAAATTCCTGCAAAAATAGTTAAACTGATGAGTTGAATTTGTTCCATGGGCACTCTAATTTATTTTTCGTTTAATTTTGTTTTAATTTTTCCAACAAGATGAATACATCGGGTAAGTCAGTGACAGTGACCACTGGTTTACCTAAATTTTAATGGATTCCCGCAAGCAGCATGCGACTGGAAGGAGTGCCTGTGGTACGGGAATGACATCGGAGAAAAAATCAATTTACTGGATAGAATTTTTTCTTCCAAAATTTTGCATATTCCCTGTTTCTGAGTGAAGCAGGAATCTATTACCACAACCTGAATGCTACCTTTCTCTCCTGTTTAATCTAACTGTCTTCTTTTCTCGTCTCAAAAATTGAATCCAAGTCCCGGTTTATCATTCGGGAAAAGAACGCCGTTTTTCAGAACAACCGCACCGCTGGCCGGATCATCGATTAAATCGAGATGGCCGTCCAGGTCGGCATAGGCCACATTAGGTCGGGCCAAGGCAAAATGAAGCCCTGCGGAAATGGCTAATGCCGATTCATCCATGCAGCCGATCATGGCCTCCAGTCCGGCTGAACGGGCAACCGCGTTTATTTGCAGGGCTTCGGAAATTCCGCCCACTTTCATCAATTTGATATTGACCATATCCACAAGGTCACGACGGGCAAGGCGAAATGCATCGCGCAATGTCATGAGACTTTCATCGGCCATGACAGGCACCGGCACCTCACTCGTAACCCTGCCAAGCAAATCCGGCTGCCCTTTGGGCGTGGGCTGCTCGATAAGCCCCAATCCTGCCTTCTGGGTTTCTGTCACAAATCGAATGGATTGCTCCACTGAATAGCCCTGGTTTGCATCGAAACGGAGCTCAATCCGTTTGCCAACACTTTCCCTGACTTTGAAGATGCGCTCCACATCCTGTTCCACGTCGATTCCACCTTTTATCTTCAATGATTTGAATCCCTGTGCAACACATTCTTTCGCTTTCTGAACCGTTTCAGTTACCGGCAAAATTCCGATGGTTATACTTGTCAAAATTCGATCACGGAATCCACCCAGTATTTTCCAGACCGGCAGACGACTCGCTTTGCCCAAAATATCAAATAGCGCCATATCGATGGCCGCCAAAGCTGAAGGGTGATTCATCATGGCCGGTTTCAGGCGCTCAAATATTTTTGCGCTTCGCAATGGGTCCAATCCGAGAAGAGAAGGTGTAACCACATCATCGATTATGTTCCTCACGGTCTCGCCGGTCTCGCCGGTCACTGGCAGATCAGGAGCAGCGCAGCCGAACCCGACTGTGCCGGCATTGGTTTCAATTCTCAGAAACACATTCGTGGACACATCAATTGTTTCATAAGCAATGGTATAGGGTTCGACAAGGCGTATATTTTCAGTCCAGGCTTCAATTCGATTAATTTTCATCAGCGCACCAAATTCTAATATTTCTTTTCATAAATTTCATCCAGGGTCATGCTTTTTAGTTCTTCCACAAATTCAACCAGATTTTTTATCATGACGTCCCAGATTTTTTCGCCTTTTTCACGCGTCGCTTTGGAAGGATCACCCATCACTCCGACTTTTGAAATTTTGGCCGTTCTTGCATACCATTCCACGCTTCGTTTGGAGCTGAAGTTTAAATATCGGCTGGAAAAAAGAGGCACAAATTTTTTCAGCCGATCCATTTTCAACAGATGCGGTCGATTGACGAGCGCAGTGCTGGTTTCCACTTCACCGGCGTGCACATCGTTTTTGGTTTCAATGAGGGAAGCAATATCTGTATCGCTGGACTCGCCCGTATCCACGCAGGTGAAAATATGGGCATCGCGATTGATCATTTGAGCGGCAAATTGCAGGGCCGGTGCGTTGCCGCCATGGCCGTTCACAATCACCAGTTTTCTGATGCCGTTCCGTGCCGCACCCATGCCAACCTCCATGACAAAATGCGCAAGGGTTTCGTTAGAAATACTGATGGTGCCGCTAAAATCTTCATGATGATAGGACACGCCGTATGGAATTAATGGCAGAACCAGGGGTTTGGGATCGGAACATGCTTCCGCCACCTTTTGACATAAGTAATTTGCGTCGAAGGCGTCTGTGTCCAAAGGCAGATGATGCCCATGCTGTTCAATGGCGCCCACAGGCAGAAGCGCAACATCCACCTGCCTGAACCGCGCCCTGGCTTCCGGCCACGTGAGTTCGCCGAGCACATAATTCGTGCACTTAGTTTCAGCTTTATTGGCCGTTTGCGTTGAATGTACCGAATCAAATGGATAGGGAGCCAGAAGTTCAGGGCTGTTTATCACGTCATATTCAATCCATGTACGATTCTGTATTCTGAGCACACCTTCCGCATGTTGCACAAAAATTTCAAACAGCGGTTTTCTCAATTCTGCGGGAATATAATCGACCGGCGAACGCTCCGGATCGAACCGCAGTTTCATAATTTCATGATGCGGCGCAGCATGGCCTGTTGGTTCAATGATCCCTTTTTGTTTCAACAAAAATACTAAATGCCGGGCCCCGGCTGCTTCCTGATGTACGCCTTTCTCTGCCAATGAATTCAGGCAATGTTCAATTTGCTGCTGCTTGTACCCGCTCTGATTGGGGTCCACGCCGATTGCCGTCAACATACCTACGATGCGCCGGCACTTCTCACAGCGGCCACACGGGAAAGCGCGCTCGCCTTCGATGTGCGTGGCGTGGCACGAGACCTGTTGTTTTTGCAAGTGGGGATAGCGCTCAGCCAATATCTTTTCGATCAGCATTTCCGACAGAGGACGCAAAATTGAAAACTGGGAAACATTCCATCCTTTTTTAAAAAAATATCGAGACATGGCATTATCGAAATAGCGACTCTGGTCGTACAGGCCGCTGTAATGCGTAATGCCTTTGTAGGAAGCCCGCACTGTGGTGTCATACTCATCGCCGATGATCAATCGGCCGATACCGCGTTTTTTCAGCAGAGGGAGCACACCGAATAAAAACACCGCTACGGTCCATAATCGAATGGGGTATTCATCCGATCGAATCTGAGCGAAATTTTGCCTGATGAATGGAAAATGTCGCAGCATCCAGTTGAACAGTCGATCCGAATTTGTCCAGACCCGGGATGTTTCAGCATATTTCTCTTTGAAAAAACGATACGCATTCAACGCTGTGAACCAGTGTCGCCCGGATTCATTGACAAAAATGGGATGCGTTTCATACCCCAGTTCTTTCATGAGACCGAAGCTGAGCAGACTGTCTTTTCCGCCACTGCTGAGTATATTGTATCGCGTCGGGTCCACATTCCAGCCCTGAAAAACGTGTTCGTTCGTCTGGCTGAACTTGATATCTGCCTGAACGTAATTGTCCATTTTGAGGACCGGAAGATTCGCTGCCCCTCCGATCAAAAATGGATTCTCCTGCAGAAATTTTATCACGTAAATTTCACGGGCGGTGTTGGCAGCCATATCGCGAATGAATCGTTGATCGGTTTTATCGAATTCGCCATGAAAAATCATTTCCCGGCAGAACAGACCGTAATTCAGGGCAACCTGGGCAGCGATGATATTTGCCAGGTTCATACTGGACGGACTCTCAGGTTCAAAAACATCCTCTTCGTAACGATATTCCAGAACCAGAACATCTTCTTTTTTATTCTGAAACACGCGGTAAGGCGCTTTGAACCTGCGTTTTTCCAATTGAACAGGACCGATTTCCATCCTGTCGATAACGACGAGGCGGCTTAATTCACGGAAATTTTTCGCTTCCATTTTCAGCCCTTCTTATTTTTCAAATAATTTTCAACGGCGGCAACCAGTTCACCGGGCCCATCCAATAGCACATCGCTGGTGATTATCCCTGTTTCCTGCCTGATGGAAGCGCATATTGGCGAAATTTCGTGCGGCTGCAGTTCTTCATGGTTGATGGAAATGGCCAACACCGGTTTTTCCGAAATCACTTCAATGGCCTGAATCTGTTTTTTCAAGGGATGAATGGGATAGCCGGGGAATCCATCATAGTCTTTCCGGGCCGGCGCATGCTGCAAAACGACAAGATTCGGCCGGGCAGCCGCTAAAATTTCATACCCGCCGGGATAGGCGGGATTCATCAAACTGCCCTGCCCCTCAACCACAATCACATCCGGCTTCTTTTCATTCCAGGCTGACCAGACCACGTATTCGATTTCCCCGGACACAAAATCATTAATGAGAGAATCCAAAATCAGACTGTACTGCGCACCCTGCATCCAGGCGGTCTGCCCGGTTCCAATGAGCTCCGCGGTGTAGCCGGCAGCACGCAGACCATCGACCAAAATCCAGGCGGTGGTTCGTTTGCCAATGGCCGAATCGGTTCCGAGCACTGCTATTTTCAGCGATTTTACCTGCTCGATTCTGCCGTCGAAAAAATGCAGTTTATTTCGAGGCGGCGGCTTCCGGACATCGCGAAGCGCGACATGATGTTTTTCTGCCAGCGCTGAAATTTCAGGATCTTCGCTGAGAAAATCGTGCAAACCACAATCGACATTCAATCCCAACTCAATCGCGCGTTTAACATCGTCGCGCGCTTCCAGGCTGAGTCGTCCGCCATCCGGTGCGATGCCAATGACAAAATGCGTGGCTTTAAACTCAGACTTTGCAGACATATCAAATGCTTCGCTCAGATTTTTGTACACCGGAATGCCCTTTGGTTTGCCATCAATCACGGTTCCGGCGTCCTGGCCGGCATACCCGGAATCAATGACACCCAACGCGCGATATCGCGTTGTGCGGCGAACCAGGCCATGCGCTGTTTTTCCATTGGGCGTATTAAATGCTCCCTCGCAATACACAATTGCGCTACCCTCGGGAAATGTGTTCATTACTTTCTCCCTGTTAAAATGACAACAAACCGATCCTGGGTTATTTTCTCTTTTCGATGCTGTTCGAGCAACACAATCAATCCGGCCGTGGATGCGGGTAAAACGTTCAGTCCTTCATTCTCCCGGATGAAGCGGGAATAATTCATCATATTTTTATCGCTGGCGTATCCGGCCCAACCGCCGGTATCGCGAATGGCATGAAGCGCGTGATTGCCATCGATGGAATGCCAGTTGATGAGTGGCTCATTCACCGGTGTTTCCCGGATTTTTTCAGGCTGAATATCGTCGCATTGAGGTAAATTTTTCAGATATGCCTGAATGATCGGATTTTTCTTAAAAGACGAGCCGGCAACAATGTGAGGCATTCGTGACGTTTTTCCGCGTCGATACAGACTGACGAATCCCTTGTAAATACCGGCAAGGGTTGTTCCATTGGACACCGGCACAGCAACAATTGCCGGCGCGTCGCGGAGCTCATCGTATATTTCGTAGGCTATTTCTCCGTATGCTCTCAACTGCAAAATAGTGTTAGCGCCGCCTGGATTTGCATCGTATATTTCATCCTTAGCTGCACGCTGCTGGGAAAGCGTCACTGCATTTTCATAATCGCCCGGCACACGAACGATATCAACACCGTATTTTTCCATCTCTTTTGTGCGCCTGGTGTGGTATACTTCCGGGATGTATATATAGCAGCGCAGCCCGGCAAATGATGCAGCCACAGCAAGCGCCACGCCAAAATTTCCGCAAGTGGCCACAGTAATGGCATCGTAACCGCGACGCATGGCATCCATGGCCTGGGCAAATGCGGCGCGGTCTTTCTGGGTGCCGGTTGGATTTCCGCCCTCAAATTTCAGGTAAATTTGCCGCAATCCGACCTCGCGTTCAATATTTCTCGCACGGGACAATGTAGTATCTCCCACCTCGGATTCCAGAATATCTTCGTACGCCTCGAGGCGCGATTCCAGTGATAAACCTTCGTCCAACACGATCTGTTTCTGCTTGTCCAGGAGCAGAGAAAAATCATCAATTTGCGGGGATGCGCCATCCAGTAAATTAATCAATTCTGCTTTGCCGGGATCGCCATTTTCGCCGGAATCCGTTGTCATAACCACCTCTTTTTCCTGAAGTAAATCAACATTAATAAAGCAGCGATTATCATTACAATCCAAACGACCGGGTAGCTCCAGTGCCATTTCAATTCCGGCATGAACTCAAAATTCATTCCGTAAATGCCGGCAATGAATGTGAGAGGAATGAAAATGGTGGCAATGATTGTCAAAACTTTCATCACTTCATTCATTCTGTTGCTGATGCTGGAAAGATAGGTATCCAGCATGCCGGCCGCCATATCGCGGTATGTTTCGATCGTATCAATCACCTGGATGGTGTGATCATACACGTCTCTAAAATAGGGCAATGTGCTTTCCTGAATCAAATCAGAATCGGCGCGTTCAAGTCCCCCAATGACCTCGCGCAATGGCCATACCGATCGGCGAAGTGAAATGAGTTTTCTCTTCAGGGAATAAATTTTTTGGAGCGTTTCCGGCGAGGGATTATCCAGTAACTCGATTTCCATTTCTTCAATGTGATCACCGATTTTTTCAAGGATGATAAAATAATTGTCCACCACGGCATCAACCAGTGCGTAGGCCAAATAATCGGGTTTCCCCTGTCGCAATCGCGTTCTTCCTGCCCGTATTCTCTCCCTGACGGGCCGAAAAACATCCCCCACTCGTTCCTGGAAAGAAATAATAAAATTCTCGCCAATGAGCAGACTTAACTGTTCGTCGAGTATTTCATCCTCATTTTCGTCATAGTACAGCATTTTGAGCACGAGATAAATATAGTTTCCCAAATCTTCCATCTTTGGTCGCTGGCCGGTATGGACAATATCCTCTAATATTAGCGGATGCACCTCGAATTTTTTTCCGATTTTCTCCACAACTGTCACATCATGAAGCCCATCGATATTGATCCAGGTCAGGGTTGGTTTTTCTTTGAAGGGAAAACTCGCTTCAATTGCACCGACTTCCTTTTCCTCAAGATTCACCTGGTCATAGTCGATGATTCGTATTTTCGTTTTTTCAACTTTTTTCTCACCGATATGAACCAGAGTTCCAGGTGGCAAACCTGCTTTTTTTGAAATTTTTTTCATGAACCTTTTCATTTCAGACCTCTTGTTATTTATTTAACCTGAATTATTCATGTAATTAGAATAAAATTGATTCAATTATTTGATTATTATCAAATTGAATAATCAATTTATTTAAAACTCAGTTTTAGACGTAAAAATGTACTACGCTCTAAATTCAGCACCATTCAGGTTATCTCGATACCTTTAGAAATATAATGTGAATAATCGAGGTTAAAGAGCCTTTTTTAACAAAGAGATTTTTGTTTCAAACGGTGAGGCGATACCAATCATACCCGGCCAAGACTCAGGTCTCCGTACACCTTTATCACATGCTTATCTTTTTCAACCCACAATTTTTTTGTTGGGAAATATTTGGGGATAAGTTCTTTAAGTTTTGCCAGCGCTGTTTCCTCGATCTGAGTGCGTATATCTTCAGATACCTGGTCCAGCGTGGATAAGCGGACTTTCACAACATATCCTCTGCCGCGCTCCGAGCCGATTCCCAGCGAGAAATTTGCTGTGATATCAAATAAACCATCGCGCGACTTCCGAATTGTTTTTCCCCGTGCCGGCCGTGCCGGATGAAGCTTGAACAGATCGCCGTACTGATTTTCCAGATAATCATCCAACTCATCGAGAGCATGCTGTAATTTTCGTTCCCATTGAACCAAACTGGGATGCTTCATAAATTAACCTCTGTACAAATCAATTCTATTAAAGTTGAATTATTGAATTCTCACTGTCGCCATAGGGTGATGTTATAAAACCATCGGCATCCAGTTCGTTTTTCCACTCAGTGCCGTTCAAAAGATAACGGAATTGGTATGCTCTGCCAGTATCCAAATCCAGTGAGACTTTAAATGAACCATCTTTCAGTTTTTTCATCGGCGTCGCTGATTGGGCCCATTCGTTAAAATCACCCACAAGATGAACCGACGAAACATGCTTCGCCTCATTTTTATCCAGTGAAAACGCAACCTTACAAATTGGTTTGCTTTTTAAATATTTCCTCGTCAGACTCATGGTTCGTTTCTCCAAAATTAAATTGTTATTTTTTTATGAAAAGATTAACAGCGACGTTCCCATTTTAAATGGAACCGCTGTTCACGCTGCTTTTTCAATTGAAATTCAAAAATTAAAATCAATACTCATGACCGAAATCGCATTAATTGTTAATGATGCCAGGGCGGATTTCAACTCCAGTAAAGTTGCATCCAATCCCTCATAGAAGTTTCATACCATCAAAACCTGGCAGTAATTCCATTAGTAATTCCAACATCATATTTTTCAATATCGGTCATCGGTTCACTGTCAAAGCGGTATTCCAATGAGGTTGTTAAAGACAAATTCTTCGCCAGTTTCACTGAAAAACCACTCTGGACAAGAATTCGATAATCTGAAAACTGCCTCACATCCGGTTGATAATAGCTGGTAAAAGAAAATAAAATCATTGAGTTGTATTTATCCTGGATTATTCATTGTAATGCATTAAGGAATCCAGGTAGCCTGAATGGTGCTTAATTCCGAATTCATTATATCTAACTTTGTTAAATTTCATATATCTGATTAAATTCATTAATAACATTAATCTAAACATCTTTTGTTTGAAATTTGTGAATAATTCAGGTTATATCGACCAGTCAAATAATTGGTGGAGCGCGTTAATAATTTGGATCGGACACGTGGATTTGAGTAGAGCTCATGTTCTCTCATAAATCCGGTACCCCAAAATAAGGACAGCCTGTTTTTCGTTTTCAGCAGCCGTATCCGAGCCCCGGCGCCTGCCAGTTTTCTCTCCCGCAATTTGATGAAATCATCGTATTCGATCTGGGCGAAAACTTCTGCTGCAATACCGGGTGAAAAAGTCCGAACCGCCCTGCCGTGCATGAATCCCTTATTCAGAAACCTTTCTTCATGCTGCTCGCCCTGTTTTATCTCAACCACCAAAAACGTATGATATCTTCGATGTTTGAAGTCGAATCTCAACTGAGCATCCCAAGTTAAATAATCAGAATTTCCTTTGGCCAGTTGAAAATTGAGTCCGCTGGCAGCATGGAAGCCTTCTTCGATCTCAGCCATTCGGAGCTTTTCAGTATTTACCTGAGCTTTCAAAATAGAATATGGATTGAATGTAAACCCGGTAACCAATAAAAAAATAAAGATTGAGCCTTTATTGAATTTGCAAAGCATATTGCGATTTTTTCGCGTTGTTTTTTCAAGAAACATAAATCGCTTTTTTCAAAATTGATTTCATAAAATCCGGTTCATTCGAATTGTGTCATTTTTAATTTCGTTACGTGAAATCAATCATAAAATAACCAAAATATAAAATTAAGTCAATATAAAAATTCATCATAAAAAAAAAGAAACAAACTCAAATAATTATCAGCGAAAAAATAGATTCTTCTGAATAAGTCCGTTTTTTATCTTTGCATGGATGGCGCTTCAATTTGCTGTTTCACTACCGGACACTTTTCAAATTATGTTCAGTAGAGCTGTCATTCCCGCAGGTTTTTGGCGGGAATCTCATAAAATTTTGTCAAATGGATGCCCGATAGAAGCCCAGTCTGTCATCCTTTATAAATTTAATGGAAGCTGGACATGGCATTCGGGCATGACAATTTGATCTAAAATGTAATTTTGGAAAAAGTGTCCGGTAGTGAGTTTGCTATTTGAAAAACAGATCAAACACGTCTAATAATTTGGTTTTTATTTCTGCAATCTTTTCCCTGACTCGAACGAGATTCTCTGAATCGAAATCTGTCGAATGCAAATAAAAATTTTTGTTGATTTCCACCTGGATCCATTCTGCATTTTTTTCCTGATGCGATTGGATAATATACCCTCCCAAAAATGGCATATTGATTTGAACTTCCCCATTTTCAATTTCAAAAATTTTCCGGAAACACTGTGCCATCCATTGAATCGTTTTCGGCGAACACGTTATTTCTGGTCTCTTTCTTGTCGGCCGGCCGTAAGTATCGCCGCCATTGCTGAGGCATATCAGCGGTCTTGGTTTCCCGGGATCTTGACCAATTGGTGGGGAGATCGGCAGCATACTGTGGCAATCCAGAGCAAGCTGTATTTTCTCCTCAGATAACTGCCTGCTCACTTTTTCGTGATAGGGATAGTAATATTTTGCCAGGAGATTTTTCACAAGCCGCGCGTCATCATGAATATTTTCTGTGTAGATCTGTTTTTTATCCACCGTCGTCGTTTTCACCACGCCATCCGGATTAGTGGGCGGCAAATCGTCCGGCGCCCGATTCAGGTCGATGAATGCACGCGCAATATCGGTATCCACGAAACCAGACACATAATTTTTCAGATCATAAATTTCTCGTGTGAAAGTATCACCATCGTACAAAATATCCTCGCCCGAGATTGCGCAACGATTCTTTAATTCCGGAGGGATTTCGGTTCCACCATGTGGCACAGAAATCAGCAAGGGCAATTTTCTGATCATTTAAAGTCCTCCGGCAATTCCGTCCCGTCTCACTTCCGCAACACCCTGGAACCCATTATGATCATGACACCGCATTACGGCATGAATCGCGCCCATGTAAAATGCAAAAGGCTCCCGTTTCTGGATTCGATACCCCTTATTTTGCAACGATTCAATGATTTCAGCCGTGAATCGTTCGGCTTCGATGCTAATCTTTCCTCCCAGAGAACAGTGCAATCGGGGCGCTCTCATTGCCTCTCCAATGGACATGCCATTATCGATAATATTAAGCAGGAATTGCGCCATGGTCGTGATGCTGCGCTCGCTGCCCGGACTACCCAGCGCCAGCCATATTTTGTTTTCACGACAGACAAGGCTCGGAGCCACAGTCGCCCAGGGCACCGCGTTGGGCCGCAAATAAAATGGATGATGAGGTTGTGAGTACTCAAAATCCATGATATAATTATTATAGAGAAATCCCATTCCATCGGCTGCTGCTTTGCTGCCATACACCCTTTCAATGGACTGCGTCAGGCTGACCGCAACGCCGTGTTTATCCATTACGGAGAGATGCGTGGTTTCGCCGGTCAACTCATCTTCCGTTTCTCTGATGGGCAACTTGGGATCAATGGATTTGGCAATCTCCCTGACCGAATTGTAAGCATAGCGTGTATTCAGCATTTCCTTTTCTTCAACCTGGGGATAGAAATTTGCGTCGAATGGCCGGTCAGATCGCTCCAACAATGCTTTTCTGAAAATTTCGGCTAAAATATGTGCGCGCCGCACTTCATCCCGATGCAACCGATTTGCTTTGATCGCATTGATCATTGCCAGCGAATACAGCAAAGTTCGGCCCGAGCCGGGCGGCGGCATGGTATGAACCACAAAATTCCGAAATCGCATGTGCAGCGTTTTTCTTTCAATGGGCCACGGAATAAGCGCCAGATCATCCCGGCGGAGCAGCCCCCCGTGCTCCCGCATGTCCGCGTCAATTCTTTTGGCAATAGTGCCGAGATAGAATTCCTCGATTCCTTTTTCAGCGATTCTTTTCAGGACTGCCGCCAATTCCGGTTGCCTAAAAATGTCACCAACCGGGTAGGGATTGCCATCCCTGAAAAAAAATCGGATGCCGGATTTCGATTCCACAGCATGGAACCTGTCCCGCTCCCGCACCTGCAAATCGTGCTGAAGTTGCGTGATGCGATACCCGTTTTCAGCGATTTCAATGGCCGGCTCCACAATGTCTTTCCATGGGAGCGTTCCATATTTTTTCTGTACATAGCCCAGCGTGGCGAGCGTACTGGGCACGGTGGTGGCGCGATAGCCAAACGACGTTTCATCTCTGAAAATGGCTCTGGCATGCGCCAGCGAAGGCGCTCTTGAAGAACCATCGACAGCGATAATCTTTTTTCCCGTGTGAATCAGCATCATTGTTTGACCGCCAATGCCGCTGGCCTGGGGTTCGCAAACACCGAGCGCCAATGCTGCGGCACACGCTGCGTCCACCGCGTTGCCTCCCATTTTCAACATTTTCACACCGGCCCGGGTGGCTTCAGGAAAGGCAGCGCTCACCATACCATTGCTCGCAACTGCACTTTTTCCATCTTTCGTGACTTTAAATTTCGATTCTATTTCATTGAAATTCATACGATTGGCTCCCTAACCAAACTGTGTAATGCCATTGCCAACAGGGTCGATCGTTCCAGCAAGCTATGGCGCACAATGAATTCTTCTTTCCCTGAATAATCAATTCCCAACGGGCCGATTCCATCGATCATTGGTTTGCTGTTCTCAACAAAACAGATATTGGACGAACTCCATCGGTGTTCCTCAATCAATCGAAAGTCCAGATCATCCGCAACTGTTTTGAAACGGTTCCACAATTTCCCGACTCCTTCGGACCGGTACATGGCCGGACGTTTAATATCACCCTCAATCTGGACCTTTAATTTACCGCGGCTCACTTTTTTTGTTGATTGAAATATTCTTCTCTTCACATCTTCAGCCTGCAACCCATCATTTGAACGTACGCTTATCGATGCCTCACCCTGGGCGTATAAATCACTGATGCTTGAACTGACATCCACATCCCGGGCTGTGACAATCACTCCTTTTGATTCATCACTAAAATCCACCCAGGACATCAACAATTTTAGAAATGAAGAAACCGCACTGGCAACCTCTTCTGCTTTTTCTGCATGTTGCAGATTCATCTGGCATTTGTACTGGGCTGCGCCGGACCGTGAAGTCACCACTGTCGCATCGAGTCCTCCGCCGCTCAAGCCAATAATGATATTCGCTTTTGAAGCTGTTTGAACAATCAAATCCCGAGCAAACCGTCCTCCTATGGAATTATCCGTCGTCAGCAGAATGGCCAGCCGAATTTTTCGCAATAATCGCGTGAAGCGCAGCGCCTGCAATGCCAGAATCATCGAAGCAACACCGCTCTTATTCATCCAGATTCCCGAGCCATATAATCTTTGCTCGGCTTCCCGATACAGCTTTTGTTTTTTAAAGGGAATCGGATCATCCAGATGTCCCAGCAACAACACGTCAAAATTTGGTTCGTGAGAATTCGTAATTAACAATATATTCCCGACCTCAACCTGGGGAATAATTTGCGGTGTAAATCCCAATGGACTTAAGTTCTGAACGATCAAACTTCCGAGCGCATTCACACCTTCCACATTGCGTACATAGGTGTTCATATTCACCATCTGCCGCAGCAGCTTCTCAGTTCGCCCCTGGCGACTGCGCATAAATCCTCGCAACCTCACTGCCAGCGGTAATGATTTCGTTTTTCCATTAATCCTGTCTGGTTCTTGCTGAATAAAACTCTCAGAAAAATATCTGACTGTTGCCACATCGAGCATTTTATTCACAAGCGCCACATAGTCGTACCCGGCAACCTTTGCCGCCTTTACATAAGAACCGGTCAATCCAAGACTGGCCATTGAATTTATTTCCAGCAGATAAATATTATTATTCTCGTCCAGGCGAATATCGACACGGGCAAAATCGCGTAGCCCAAGCATTCGAAAAGCCTTTTTGCTAAGTTTTACCATTTCCTTTGCAACGTCCGGGGATATCTTTGCCGGACATATTTTTTTTCTTGGTTTTGCACGTTTATCTTCATCGGTTTGAATGGCATTTAAATCCCCGTTCAAATCGATTTCCAAAACCGGAAGCGCTTCGAGATTTTCATTCCCCAACAATCCCACACAGAATTCACGACCGCGAATGAACTGTTCCACCAGCGCCTGTTGTTTAAATTCATCAATAACGAAACTAACCGCTTGTTTTAATTCAGCCTCATTGTGAACAACCTTCAAACCGTATGAAACAGCTTCCATTTTGGGTTTTACGATCACCGGGTATGTGACATCACCCATATCATCATCCGGTTGTGAGAATACCCAGAACTCAGGTGTCGGAATCCCGTGGCGCTGCATGATAATTTTCGTGATCACCTTATCCAGTGCTAACGCATGTCCTTCAGGATTCGAGCCCACATAAGGGATGCCAAGCATTTCCAGAAGCGCGGGTACATGAGTGTATCGGCTTTCTCCCTGTATGCCATAAGCCAGATTGAAAACCATCCCCATTCGCTCACCCTCAACCACCCGCGGCATAAAATCATGAAGACTTTCCACCACCTTCATATTTCCATCGATAATTCGCACATTGTGCCCGCCCTGCTCCAATGCCTCAGAAATGATCTTTATCGTTTCAGGATTGTACTTTTCTTTGTTTCTCATACCAAACTGATTGATCACCCCGGATAAATCCTCGTTATAAATGATGGCAACTTTCATTATGCTCTCCTTCGTTTCCTTTCGTTTATTTTTACTTTTTCAACAAATCATGATTTGATCGCTTCAATCGACCGCAAATATTTATTTACCTTTTCTCTCGAACTTCAACAGATTCCAGAACCTAAATTTGATTTTTCCGTTATTTACCGGGAATACAGACTCACGTGCCATACGCACATCTTCGACCGAGTAGAACGCATTTGGATTGAATTTTTTGACCATACCCAGAACGTTTTGCAAATCTTTTCGTTGTATCACAGTGAATATAATTTTTACAAATCCGGTGAAACCTTCACCGTCAACAGTTGTAACGCCATAACCATACTCTTTCATCGCTTCGATAAGTTTGCCGGCATCGTGGCGCGTAATAATTCGAACAACCTCTATTCCAATAGCAAACTTGTGCTCAAGCCACATCCCGACAAAACTACCGGAGGCAAAACCGCCGGCATAGGTTAAATAACACATAAAGTTGTTGAGATTGTTGAAAATCTGTCGAATTGCCAGCAACCAGATGAGCACTTCCAGAAAACCGAGGCACGAAGCGAGCCTTCGCTTGCCCCTGGAGATATACATGATTCTGAGCGTTCCCATCGACACATCAGTGATTCGCGCGAAAATAATGAGTGCAGGTAAAATCACCCAATTAAAAACAGTGGTGTCTGCAATTGAATTCACTTTTTTCCTTACTATTTTTTCATATTCACTTTATTTGCCCGTATGAACTACACTATTGATTTTAAATTCTAACCTGGATTATTCATTGTAATGCATTAAGGAATCCAGATAGCCTGAATG
>CAZSBG010000018.1:0-62755 GCA_964605145.1 uncultured Cytophagia bacterium
TGCATTAAGGAATCCAGGTAGCCTGAATGGTGCTTAATTCCGAATTCAGTATATCAAACTTTGTTAAATTTCATATATCTGATTAATTAGATTAATAACAATTATTTAAACATTTTTTGTTTGAAATTTGTGAATAATTCAGGCTAAAATTATAACCGATCTTTTTATTTGAAAAACAGCCCTTTGGGAGTTAATCCTGAAGGGCTGTTTTTGTTGGTCTGAAAGTTGAATTGTGATTTTGTAATTAAAGTTAATTACAAATCAATTAATCAAATTCACTAATAAGGGAGAATGTCATGACTGATCTTTAACAGTTGCGAAAAAACAGTTATTTAAAAACATAAAGTTACGCTATGCAAAAAAATGTTTGGCACCACACATTGTTCTTTTTCATAAATTAATTTTCCCGAATTGTTGCTGGTAACGCGACGCCGACAGCCTGGAAGGCTTTGCCACAAACACCCAGGCATTCACTGCGGATGATAAGCGATTTTCCATTGTCTTCTATAGTGATGTCCTGAAGCGATTTTAAATCCTGCTTGATGTCTGACCACTCGAAACAATATCCAGCGGCATTGAGACGGCGCTCCAGTTCTTTCCTGAGCGTTAGAGCCAGGAAACTGCAGAACACATGGCCTCGGATTGTTTCGTCCCGTTGGTGGAAGACAGGCCTGGTTTCCAATACTGACTCGACATCTCTGAATACCTGTTCCACCATCCAGAGCTCTTTGTATTTGAGTGCAACTTCCTCTGGCGATAAACTGGTGTTGGTCTTGAGCACCCATTTTCCATCAAATCGGGCCGATGATCCTTGCTGTGGCCCTTATTTCCAATGGTGTCGCCACCCTGGCCTTCAAAATAGATCAAGGTGGTATCGAAAAACACGAGCACATCATCGGTATTTTGATATCGCATCTTCGGATCTTTTTCCAGAACTGTTTCACAAATATATTGGAGCGAGCCTGGTATGGCCGGATTATAGGTTGTTAATTTAGGCATCCCATCACCAATAATTGCGTACAATGTCGATACATCACTATCCCCCTTGAACGGCAGTTCCCCGGTCAGCATTTCGAAAAACACTACTCCTAATGACCACAAATCCGTGCGATGGTCGACTGGCTCTCCCAAAATTAGCTCCGGGGACATGTAGCCAACCGTGCCCATGGGACTGCTGGTTTGTGTGATGGTCGGTGCATCCTTTAGTTTGGCTAATCCGAAATCCATGACTTTCACCTGGCCGTCGGTAGTCAGCATAATATTTTCTGATTTAATGTCCCGATGGATGACGCCGTTTTGTGGGCTACGACCAACGCCTCGGCAATTTGTAAAATTATGGCTTTGGCTTTTTCCTGCGGGAGTGGCCCGTCCCGATCGATAATCCGCTTGAGCGTTTCGCCCTGGATGTATTCCATGACAATAAACACGGCATCGTCGGTTTTGTGGAATTCGTGGATGGTGCAAATATTGATGTGATTCAGTGCGGCTGCTGCCTGGGCTTCGTGTTCCAGTCGGGTGCGCGTTCGGGGCTTGTTCAAAAGAAGCGGGGATAGGAATTTCAACGCCACGGTCCGTTTCAGTTTCAAATCCTCGGCTTTGTACACCACGCCCATACCACCTTCGCCCAGCTTTTCGAAAATTTTGTAATGTAGGATGGTTTGGCCGATCATGATTTATTACCGATTAAATTGTTTGGATTTTTTTTGTCCATTTGCCATTTCGATGGATTTCGAATAATATAATTCCGAATTCGGTTTAATGCCGTTTCGTTACGAATTACATGTTCATAATAATTACGTTGCCAAACGGGTGTACCAGGTGCATTCTGAATTTCATTAATTTGTTTTGTTACGGTGGATTTAAATCCGCGAACGATCGTTGGAATGGAACCGGGCACCGGTTTGCCAAATGATTCAAATTTTGGTGTTGTTGGGGCACGATGCGTTCCCGTGGGGGCACGATGCATCGTGCCCCTACGGGAAACAATATTCAAAATTCCATGAACATGGTTCGGCATCACAACAAATTCATCGATTTCAATGTTATTCCGCATTTCGGCGGTTTTTAACCATTCTGTTTTGACAATTTTACCAAAATCATTCAACACCATTTTCCCATTCAAAATATTACCAAAAATACAAATGTGATCGATGGTGCAAATGGTAATAAAATATGATCCGTCCTGTGTGTAATCAAATCCGGGTAAACGAATTGACCTGCGATGATGTTTTTCCGGGTTATATCTCATGATTAATCCGTATGCGAATTGTGAGTCATCGATTTGATATATTGAAATCTGTTGTAATTATTTATCTTTTTCAATGTAGCAATAAATGATCGAAAAGGTCTGGATCAGATCGGCAGTGCAGGAGGATAAAATAATATATAAAATTACCAAAACAATGTCAACAACAACCTGTAAACAGGAAAAAATTAATTTGACCAGGATTTATTGCGGAAAGAAGGACAGATGAATTTATTTCCATTTAATAAGTTTTCGAGGAGCGCTTTTGTGTAAACCGACAGAACAATCCAAGCAAAAAAGCAAGAGCGATAAGAAAAATCATTGTCGAATAGATTTTACCATTTTTAGCGAAATAATCGGCGTTGATGTCTGGCATTCCATAAAGCGCAAAGGACGCCCAGTACACCGGGTGCTGATATTTCAAATGATTGCCAACTGCGTTCGCATTAATGAAAGATAATTGCGCCTGTTTAAGCGCTTCGGTTTTTGGCAAATGTTTGGTGAGCATAAATTCGTAAAATTTGGGCATCAGTTTTGAAGTGAATTTGTCGTCTACCTTCCAGTGGGTCATTAATACGTTATTCGCTCCGGAACTGAGAAATAGCCGGGGCAATCCCAGAATTCCCTCGCCTGCCATCATTTTACCCTGGGCGGTTTCGCATGCGCTTAGCGTGACGAGATCGCAGTTCAGGTGCATATCCGCAATCTCATAACCCATGAGCAGGCCGTCATCGGTTGGGCGATTTGAGGGAGCAAGCACCAGGCCTGAAAAGGCGTCGAACGACGTATCAATGAACGCATGGGTGGCAAAGTGAATTATCGGAAAGTTGGCCGCATGAGCGAAAAGGCTGTCCGGGATTGCTGTGTTCCGATGAAATATTTTTACATTTTTTTGTTGCCGTTTGATGTTCTGAGCTTCTTCATCGGCGAACAGCAACACTTCGGGATTCCATTTTGGATGAGTTGAAAAAGCGGTTGCTCCTGAAATCAATTCATTATTTAAGCTGACTGGATTCGCCAGAATTAAAATGCCGGCATCCGAATGGTCGGAATGCTCTGCACTATTCACCAGCCACGACGAAGGACTATATATAAACGCATATCGGTGCAACAGAAAGTTACCTGCGTAATCTTTTTCATCATCCGGAAGATATGTTGATTTTTGGGATCGGGCTGTTAACAGCAGTTCAAACGGCAATATATTCAAAGGCGCATCCGGGATAATGATGAGATGCTTCTTCAGCGCCACTTTTTCCTCAACCGGTTCAATGAGAACTGTATATAACCGATGTGCAATATCAGCGAAAAAATCGGTTTTATCAATGGTTTCGAAAGTTACGTTTGAGAAAGGTGAAATGAGAGAATCGATCATGGCAGTTAAACGCGCCTCGTCTGTCTTGAGCGGGATAATGTTAATGGCGCTGTTCTGAATTGATAAGACAAAGGAGCCGGCGTCAGTGATATGATAAAAAAGCAACCCGAATTTTGTTTCATCCAGTTCCTTTCGCAGCGCTTGCAGACTGAGTTGATTTTTCGTGTTTGTCTTTTGTGTGTCCTTCAAGAGCATCAACCGTCGATTGATTAAATTGTACCGCGCCGCTTCCAGTTCAATTTTCAGCGAATCCATATCTTGCGGATTAAATCGTACCTTTCTTTGCAGGCGTTCGAGTTCAGCCACGGCGCCCTGGTATTTTGAATATTCCTGCATTGGGGTTCTTTGATTTTCAGCATTCATTTTGCTATCTCTTAGAACCCGCGCCTGACTCATTTCCAGGCAATAATAAATCTTTTCCAGGTCTGACTCATTGCCTGTTCGTTGAAAGCGTTGGGAATAGGCATGAATCAATGCATCGTACACCCAGGCGCCCTTGCTGAAATAGCCCAGACGGAACTGGGCAGCCAGCAATTTTTCCCTGTTTTTTTCAATCACATTTGCAGCGCGATTGTAAAACATGAGCGCCCTGTCTATATCGTTTTTGCAGTGATACGCTTTGCCCATGCCCATATTCAATTCCACTTCCAATTCCCAGTTTTGATCGGCCAGATCGGTTAACAGCGCCTCATTGTAATAACGAATGGCTGAATCGTGTTGGGCAGATTGCATCAGGACATCTCCCAATCTCAAACTGGCCATCGCACACTGTGTGTGGTTTTGATTTTCAAAAGCGAAACGAAAGGCAAGTCGATAATGGCGCGACGCTGCTTTCAGGGAATCCTCTCCAAGACAGGTTTCACCCATCAGCCAGTGTAATCTTGCACTATCGTGTTGGGAATTTTCTGCATTCAAATCCTTGAGCATGTTGCAGTAAATTGTCCTGGCTGCTGCGTAATGCTTATTGTGTATGAATAGTTCTGCTTGATGAACGAGCGCAGTTTGATGAAGGTTCGGCCAGGGCAACTGTTTGGAAATTTCAACAGCTTCTGCAAATTCCCGCCTGGCAAAATCATTTAGATTTAAATGTACATAGAATTTTCCCCGGTCAAGATTGAGGCGGATACGCAATTCGAAGTTATTGGCAAGCTTCGCGTAAAATTCGCTTAATTCATAGTTGGGCAGTACAAGATTCAGGCTATCGGACTCGAACAGGGCTCGGCCCTTTCCAAGATACCATTCGGCCGCATGGTCGTATTCGTGAAGCGACAGGGCGAGCTGCGCGGCTTTTTCAAATCTGGAGATGGCGGGTTGATGTTTATTTTGAATCAGGTCTAACCAGGCGCGATTCCCTGTTAAAAATTCTTTCAAACGGAAATCACTGATACGGTGAATGATCTTTTCAGCCAGGTCGTAGTGATGCCCTGCCCGCGCATAATTTCCCTGCATAAAATGAAGTATGCCCATATTCACCAGTAAAAATGCTTCCTCGTGCAAATTCCCCTGCAGACGAGATTCGTTCAGGCTGTTTTGCCAGAAATATCGAGCCTGCTCAAAGTGATTTAGCTTGAGATTGCACAAACCGCAGTAAAATTGGACGCGACCATTTTCAGGTTCCATTTCATGCAGCGTTTTGAAGATTGAAAGCGCTTTTTGATAGCTGGACTTTTTCATGATCAGCAGCCCTTGCATGAAGCGGGAATGAAATTGGCCCAGGTTCAACCCTCTCAATTTGTCGCTGTTGCCATTGAGGTGATAAAAATTTACCGCTTCTTCGATCAGGCCCAGAGATGGTGAATGACTTCTCAATGAACGCGAAAATGCGTCTTCAGCCATGTGTCCTCTGTTCTGAACCGCATAAATTTTACCCAGTATCCAAAAGATATGAGCTTGTGCTTTATCCTGAGAGAGCTGCATTTTAAAATAGTTTTCAGCATCACCCAACATATTGCTGAGTAAATACTGATCAAATAAATGAAGATAAATTTCATCGAAGGTGTCTCTGGATTCAAGAAATTCGGAGAGCAAAATAATTTTTTGCGGCGGGGGACTGTCCTGAACCAATTCCAGCAAGCGGTAATATTCAATTCGCAGCAGTTTATCAGCTTGTTTCTCGATTGCCTGAGATGCAAAATGATTTTCAAAACACATTAAAATTATGGCAGGGACAATCAAAATATAATTGTATTTTCGGGTCGATTTATTGTTCATCTGAATTTGGGTGAAAAATGTCACCAGTTTTCAATTTTGGGAACGAAAAAATGGTGATGGTCATTTCGAAACAAATGGTGAATTCAGTGTATTTTAGTGAAATTAATACAATGGATATATGAAATTTCAAATGCTTTTCAAAATAAAGACTTAAATAAAAAAGAGGCTTTAAGGGATATAAAACATAAAGGGTAAGCAAAAATGGCCAGAATGAATATACTAAAATTATTATGGCATGTCAACTAAAATACAAATTGTGACAAAATCATAATTCATCACAAGATGTAGTGTGGGTAACACATTTCCAGAGAGCACAAAAAAAGTATTTGTGCGTAAATTGAATATTGACAAAAAATAGTGGATAAAATTATGAAAAGTCGAGTTAAATAAATACTATCATTAAAATATGGAACGCATAAATGCTATTTCTACTCCTGAAAACCCGCCTTGTTTATTACAAAAATTATCTCAAACATCATTTTGATCGGACAACAATGCTGGAAATTTTCATCATCGTGGCCGTGCTTTTGATGCTGTTAATGCGTTCGCCGGCAGATATTGGCTACAATTTCAAATGGATGAGTGATGAAGCATTTCCGCTCCAATGGGCAAGATTGTTCGGCACTTACGCGCTTATTTCCTTCTATTTAGTCGCGGAGATATTTGCTTTTTTTGCTCTGCGAATCTCCAGAGAATGGCAGCTATTGGGCGCTTTGCCCGTGGGCAGAAAAACCATCGCAGATTATTATCTCATTCGACATGCTGGAAAAACTTTCACTTTTCTTGTTCTCGTCTCCATTCCTTTTTTGCTGGCAAAAACCGTCCCTTTTGGCGCACGGATCACACATTTTATTGCAGCATTGGGAATACTGTTGCTGCTGCAAATGGTTGCATTTTTCCAGGCATATCGATTTCGCTACGTCCATTTTTCCATCGCTAAAAAATTGCTGCTGTGGCTGCCTCTGGAATTCGCCGTCTGGGCGCTGCTGATTTTTGGCGGGTCGAAAATTGGCATGTATTTGGGCGAGCCTTCCGCGCGTTCAGCAATGGCATTTTTGCCTGCATGGATTGCTTTTTTCGGGCTGCTTGTTTATTGCCGAACCAAATTTATACTCAAGCAAAAGCAGGGTCAGTCGGAACGCGTTGTAGCCGAAAGAAAAGTGCAAAGGCGCCATGTTTTCCGGGGAACCATCCACGCGTTCGTTGTGCGGGATATTCTTTTGTTGTGGCGAATGAGGGCGCGTTCGTATTTCATCCCGTTGATTGCCACCGTCGTTTCCACAGCCGTGGTGCTGGCTGAAGACGAGGCCAGCGCGGCCCTTGTCAGCCTGATTTTTGTCGAGGCTATATTCAGTTTTTTTCTGATCAAAACCGTACTCACATTTTTTGAATGGGACGCCGAAATTATCCAGCTAATTCGCTCGTTGCCGCTAAAAGCTTCCGGATTGTGGTTCGCGCGATGGCTGCTTGCCTTTGGAATCATCGCTGCACCGGCTGTTTTGCCGCTGATTGTCGCGCTGGTTAAATTCGGTCCCACGGCTGAATTTCTCTTTTTTGCTCTCGCAGCGTTGGCAATTCTCCCGGCAATCATGGCCACTATTTTTTGCAATGGCGGTTTTGGCCTGTTCCCGCATTTCAATCTCAGCGGCTACATCATTTCAATTTCAATTATTATGATTTTTCTGTTCTGGTTTTTTATGCCATTCGGTTCGTTCATATTGTTAGCTGTGATGGTGTTCTGGATTCGCAAATCGCAAAAACATTTTGAAACCTTGGAGCTGCAATGATTTCCATCGAAAAAATCAATAAATTGTTCGCACATGTACACGCGTTACACGATGTTTCTTTTGAATTGCCGCCCGGCACGCTTTGCGGTTTGTTAGGTCCCAATGGCGCCGGGAAATCCACGCTGTTCAAAGTGCTGCTGGGATTGTTAGAGCCGGATTCTGGCACCATTCATTTTAATGGTGAACCGATTTCGTTCGGAGAAACAGAATACAAAGCTCACATTGGCTATGCCCCGGAAAGTCCTTTGCTTTACGATTACCTTACAGGCGCTGAATTCCTCCAATTTATTTCCGCAGTGAAAAACGTGCCGCAGGAGAAAAGAGAAGAAGAAATTCACCGCTGGCTCAGCTTTTTTAATTTGACTTCCAAATCCGACGAGTTGATCAAAAATTACTCCCAGGGCATGCGCCGAAAGATAAGCATCAGCGCGGCGCTTGTGGGCGGGCCGAAAATCCTGTTCCTGGACGAAGCCACTAACGGTCTCGATCCGGAGAGCAGCTACGCATTCAAAGCTTACCTCAAGCAATTTTGTGAATCCGGCGGCGCTGTGCTGTTTTCCTCTCACATCATTGAAACCGTCGAGCACTTATGCGACCGGATTATTATTTTGCACCAGGGCAAAATTCGAACACAGTTGATTCGGCAGGAATGGGAGGATTTGAGGAAGCAGAATTCCTCGCTGGAACAGCTTTTCATAAATCTTGTGAAATCTGAGAGAGAATGAAAAATTCTCAATCGCGGAAAATGTTGAATAAAATTCATTTTTCTCTTGAATCTTATTACATTTTAAATATATTACAGAATAACAACCGAAGCCGAGTGTTACCTCCTGCGCACTATACCTGATTTTACCCGTCCCTTAAAATTCAAAATTGAAAATCAAAAAGATGAAATCACTTTCATTAAAAAAAGAAGAAAAATTGTCACCTGTGATTTACCAGCGGCTGTTCGAAGTTGGTAAGCACCTTTTGGCCGAAACCGAAATTGATGCGATGCTCAACAATGCAATCGATAGTGCCATTGAAATGGCATCCGCAGAAAGAGGAATGGTCATATTGTTCAACGAGGAAGGTGATTCAATTTTTCAAACCGCACGCAACCTGGAAAGAAAGGATATTGAAAATCCCGCCTTTCAAAAAAGCGACAGCGTAATGCGGTTGAGAATATTGTCAGTGATTTGCTTGCCGCTGATGCACGATGATCAGATTTTTGGTGTGGTTTACCTGGACAACCGAAAAATTCGGAGCGTGTTCAAACAGGAAATTTTTACGCTGATACAGGAATTCACCAATTTTATTTCTTTGGCGGCGTACAGCGCGTGGGAGCGGAACAAGCTTCATCGCCGCGTGAAAAATCTGGAGAGCGAACTGCGCGGCAGGTACGATTTTTCTTCGATCATTGGCACGCACCCGGCCATGGTGGAAATATTGAAGCTGGTCTTCCAGGTTGCTGAAACAAATGCCACGGTTCTCATTCAGGGAGAGAGCGGCACCGGCAAGGAACTGATTGCCCGGGCCATCCATTTTAACAGCAACCGAAAAGACAGTCCATTTGTGCCCATCTATTGTGGCGCGTTCCCTGAGCATTTGCTGGACTCGGAGCTTTTCGGCCATGTGCGCGGGGCTTTCACCGGGGCGTGTTCCGCGATGACCTCTATTATCGGATGAATGTCATTGAAATCGATCTGCCGCCATTGCGCGAGCGTCCTTGCGACACGAGCAGAAACAGCAAATTTATTCAGTGAAATGTTCCCGTATTACACGAAGTTTGTTTTTGCAGATATCAGTGGAGATGGCTTACAAGTGCAAATCTATTCAACTGTAGTTGGGAAAATAATTGATCCCAGAGTGTATTTGAATGATCATTGAAAAAACACTGGTGAACCGAAAGTTTGATGCAGTACAGCATCAGTCAATTTGGGATGGAACAAATAACCTTGGCCAGACAGTGCCTTCCGGGATATACGTGTACCGACTGGAAGCGGAAGGATACGTTGCTGCGGAAAAGATGTTGTTGCTCAAGTGATGATTGAAAATTACACGCCCCCTGATTATTCCTCTGTTCATGATAATCCGGGGGCGGTATTCTATAGGTTTATTTATAGTATTAATCAAAATTCAGTTCATCGACTCGTAGCAGTCGTTGGCCTTGAAATACAGTCAAAACTTCAATGTACTCCTCTTTCAAGCGATAAACAATTCGATAATTTTTTACAATAATTTCCCTGAGCGCTGGATTGGAGATATCGGGTACCATTCTCCCAATTTTGGGATTACCTGAAATCAAATCTGCCTGTTCAATGAGATAATCCACAAATTTTTCTGCGTTTTCTTGGCTATCCCGCGAGATAAAATCCTCGATTTCAGCCAAT
This sequence comes from uncultured Cytophagia bacterium, assembly GCA_964605145.1. GTDB lineage: Bacteria > Zhuqueibacterota > Zhuqueibacteria > Thermofontimicrobiales > Thermofontimicrobiaceae > CAZSBG01. Next base: position 9,988 of record CAZSBG010000018.1, read on the forward strand.
TTTTCGAGCGCCTCCCGGGTCCAAATTAATTTCATTTTGATCGTCTTCCCGATCTTCTTTTTTGTAGCTCTTCTTTCAATTGTGATGTTGAAAAAACAGATCCTGAATCAGCGTCAGAAATGCCACGTGTTATGGAATCGAGAAAAGATTTTTGATAGACCAGATCATCATATTCTGCTGGCGAAAGCAACACTCCAGCCGGTTTTCCATTCTGAGTGATGATAAGCGGGTGCCCGGTTTCCTTGATATTTTTTAGCCATTTGGAAAGGCTCGTTTTAAATTCACCCACCGGAACGATGTCATCTGAAATGCTAAATTTGTTCATAATTTGGTTCCTAATTTGATACTTATTTAATACAAAATATAAGACCAAATTTTGATAAATCCAAGTGATTTTTTTATTCTTTTCTCCACCAACATCCAATTATCAGATTCAGAAATTCGCGTATAATAATGTATCTCGTCCACTGCGGGTGAAATTTGTCGGGGAAATATATTGTTGATAACTACAGCTGTGAACGGTTTAAACCTATAGAAATTCGCCTGGTCATATTTTGGAAGAACTCCTGGAATGGCAGAAAAGAGTGAGCAAAAGATTATTTACTGATCTCCCTGACTTCCAGTTCACCACCTTCACGTTTAATGGGAACGTTGATGAAATCGCGTGCCGGTATGTTTATATTTTGGCCGAAATCATTCAGCAGGTTGAAGGGAACCGGACCCTGTTCAATTAAAAAGTAGGGAATGATTTTATATTTTCCTTTTGGCAGACGATTCGCATTCAGATGAAAACCGGCACGCCATATTTTTGGGACAATTGTAAGCGAATCAGCAATTATATCGGCTGTCAAGGCAAAACCATTTACGTCCAGAATTTCAAAATAATCTTCTTCCGGGGAGATTTTCTGAAGGAATACAATGGCGAGCGGTCCCTGGCTTTTATTTGGAAATTTTACGAATACTGAATCGATCAATGGGTCCAGAGAAAGCGTCATATCAATGGGGCCGGAATAGTCTGAAGTTACAATCGCCGGTTCAATTTCTGTCTTTATATTCAAAACTTTCACCAGGTATTTGGATTGCTTCAATTCCGCATTTTCATCCAGGTCACCGTGCAATCGTTGAACTTCACCATTTTTAATGACGATCAATGAGGAATCCAGTTTAAAGTTGGCAAGATAATAATAAATTTTATACGTTCCTGTCACGCCTGCGCCGGCCTGACGGTCTGGTGGTGGCAGTACAATTTCAAAATTACCGCCGTCATCGGTCCACGTGCCAAAATCGAAACCTTCCATCCATACGTAAACTTCATCCGGCGTGGAGTGATCACTCAAAACCACCTTTCCCCGAATTATGGTGTCTCGCGATTTGATTTTATCATCGAAAAACGGGTTTTCTGTGCATGCGAATACTATTGTAATGAGCAACAAATAAAAAATGATCTTTGAAAAATTTGATACCATCATATATATTTCCCAAATGATTTTGAGAAAGTAAAAATTGCTTCTATTAGTTTAATACGATCCGTACTTTGAAAGTTTCATTTGCTAATTCTTCATCTCAAAAATACCCCCATTAATTTTTATCGGTAAATTGGCAAAGTCGATGGTTGGATTATTCTTGTTCGGACAAAAATGATTCCAGAGTTCGTCAGGTACATTCGGTTGATGAATAATGCAGTAAGGAAGAATTCTGTAAGAGCCAATCGGCAATTCGATTGTTCTTTTATTGAAACTACCTGTCCAATATCGGGGGGCAGATGTCATATTGTCCATTGCCAGTCCGTTTTCCAGCGCCAAAGAGTTGGTGTATAGCATCTTCTGATATTCCTCGTCCGGGGAAATCCGCTGCAAAAAAATAATGCCCAATGGCCCTTCGGTTTTGCTTGGGAACTCAACCGGTACAGAGCTACTTGTCGCTTCGAATGTTAATTCCATAAATATTTTGCCAACATCTCGCAAAGGAATGACATCGTCGAACACGGCCTCATTTGCCACCAGTTCGATGTTTAATAATTGAGTGAGATATATTTCCTTTTTTAGTTTTCCATTTTCATCAAGGTCGCCGAGGGAAAATTTGACCTCGCCATTGTGGATGACCACGCTGGCGGTGTCGATCTTATAATTTGCTACAAAAAAATATAATTTGAAATTGCCGGTGAGATTTGAATAACGGGATGAGGATGAAAGACGCAGCTCAAAATTTCCCTGTGTATTCGTGTAAGTGCCCATATCGAATCCTTCCAGCCAGACAAATACATCTTCCGGTGAATCGTTCTGGAGTTTTACGCTGCCCCGAATTGTTTGAGATTCTGAACTGATTTCATCCTGGCCAAACGGATTGTCAGTACACGAATGATTCAGAATTAATGAGGAGAGGAATAGCAGGAAGATGATTGGATGAAAAGAATGTTTCATTTATTATTTCCTTAAAATTCAATTTGGAAAAAATATGTTCCGAATTTGAGCGATTATCTTTTGTCAATATTGGGCACCAATAGTGAAATAAAATCGTCTGTCCCTCAGCGCCAGACCTTCCAGTTCCACCTTGTCATTTAATAAATTCCGTCCACTGAAATTACCAAAAATTTTAAATTTTCCGATGGAGAATGTTTTGCTCAAATGCACATCGATGCTCGAAAATTCAGGCAGCGTTGTTTGATCGAAGTATCCGCTGAACTGACGAATCAGTCCCACCTGCTCTCCTTCTTTGAACCAGTGAACCTGCAGGGAATAGCCGGCGTGATCGATGATGAAATTCACCGTTCGTTTCATATCGTATTTAAATGGAAAAGCAGATTTCTCCGGGATGGAGTAGCGGGATAGTCCGAACTCAATCGTCAATTTTTTCTTGAGAAAAAAGAAGCTGGATTTGGTTTCAAACCCGGAGATTCGCGCGTCCGGCACGGTATCGTAGAACGCTACAGGAATACCCGGAGTAAAATAGGCCACGATTTTATTTTCATAATAATTTTTCATGAAATTGCCCGAAATCTCCCAGCCGTAAATTGTTGGATGATGGCTCAGGTCTCTTTTCAACGCGAGGCCAATCTCAAGACTTTGATTCTTTTCCGGCAGCAGATCCGGTTGAATGATGGTGGAAGTGATGGCTAATCGCGAGCTTATCAATTGTGACAGTGTTGGAAATTTAACATTCCTGCCATAGTTCATGAAGATGTTAAAGGCATAGCTGTCGCGGAAGCCTGAGAAAAATGTTGCAAATTTCAGCATGGACTCATCCCAGTCATTTCCTGAGAATTCTTTGAGATCGAAACCGGTATTGAGGTTTGAATTCTCATTTAATTTATCTTTGACAAAGTCATACCGATAGCTGAAATCGAAATCTACGGTTTGTACAATGTCGGAGCCGCTCGGCGCGTGGATTTTCAGGATTGAAATCGCACCGTGGCGATCGCGCTGTAAGGAAGCTGACGATTCATTCACTTCTGTCCAACTCGCATCTGTTCGCAAATCATAAAAATTTAGTTTGGCCTGTTCGAACTGATAGCCAACCAGTAATTCTGCATTCTTGAAATCAACCGTTTTCTGGGCATTGAATTGAAGGGCTTGGTCTTCGATTGTACGGTCGAGGCCGCCCATATTGCTGGAAATTGTTTGGTCTTCCTGCAACCATTTTTGTGCAAGTGAAAAATTAAGGTTCGTTAGTTTGAAAATATCCCCGGTATAATGCAGACCAATAATCTGACTATCGTTTTTCAGTTTTTCGTCGTCTCTGTTGTCTTCATAATCCAAAGAGGATTGAATGAATGTAACCCCCATGGAATTTTTTGCAATGCCGCCGGGTCCTTCTGAAAAAACGTATTCAACATTGGCGGAATGATGAGTGGAGTTATTTTCCAGGGATTGCTCCTCACCTGAATCAGCAAAGTAGCGCTTCGCACCGCCCTGCCTGAATCGATAAGAGCCAAGCAAGTTTTTGAATTTTTGATATAGATGCACGCCATAATTTCCGGAATCGTATGTGCCAATTCGTTGTTGAAATCGCAACGAATAATCCTGCTGCAATTTGGGAACAATGTTAATGACGCCTGAGAATGCTTCGGACCCATAAAGTACGGTATTGCTGCCCTTGATGACCTCGAATCGTTCTATGTCTTCCAGATCGATTAGAGAGAAATCGAATACATTGTTAAATTCGCTGTTCATTTTGATGCCATTGTACAATACCACAACATCATCCGGATTGCCGCCGCGGATGGAAATGGTTTTCTTGCCGCTAAGTTTTTCTTCAACCTGAACTGAGTGATCCGTTCGAAGCAAATCACCGGCATCCACATAACCGCGTACATCGAAACTTTCGGATTCAATGACCGAAATCATTTGTGGAATGTCTTTCTGGATTTCGAGCTTCTCGCCTGCCGCTTCCACAGATACTTCAGGCAATGGTACGACGCGAGGTTGCAGGTACAGATCCTGAGAAGACTTCATCCTGTTCAGGCTGATCTCCAAAACATCAAAATTGATATGCTGAAAAACAATGACCATTCGTTCATCCGGTTTTGGAATGGCCAGAGAAAAGCGACCCGCAAAATCGCTGATTGTTCCAATTTGTGTGCCTTTCACGTAGATATTCACATAAGGGATCGCACGGTGAGTATTCACATCAAATATTTTTCCTTCGAATTTCACTTGCTGAGCAAATAAAAGATTGGCAGTACAACAAAAAAGAAATAAAGCAGACAGCCATTTTATAAATTTCATAGTTTATCTCCGGATAAGCAAATGTGAATAATTCAGGCTATGTATACGTGAAATCTTCGTGAAGTTTTAATACTGGAGAATAAATTATTAATAGTCAAATATTATACCATCTGTTGGGTAGTATTTGAATAATTGTTAAATAATTGAAAATAATAAATTAGATAATTAAAAAAATGGATAGAAAACAAAGTTGGTTAGAAATTGCACAGATTTTTGTGAAAAATATTGCATGATGAGGTGGGAGAAAATTTATCATCGCCGGTAATTTGATCAAAATAGAATTGAATTGGATTTAATTCACCTCATTTCTCCTCCCTCAAACTCACCCGCACAACCACCGAACTCAATGCCAAAATTCCAATCAAATTAATGATGACGGTGATGCCGTTGAGCAGGTCGCCCCAGCTCCAGATGTTTTCGGCATTGCTTGTGGCGCCGATGAGTATGGACAGGCAAAATGCCCAGCGATAGTACAATTTTATTCGGTCGCCAAACAGGAATGCAGCGCATTGCTCTCCGTAAAAACTCCACGTAATCAGCGTTGAGAATCCGAAAAGCAGCACGGATACCAGGACAATCCAGTTTCCAAAAGGCAGGCCAATTTGAAAGCTGTCTGCGACGAGTGCGGTGCTGGTCAGTTCCCGGGAACCGGTCCAGATATTTGTGGTGATTATCACAAGAGCGGTGATGGAGCAAACGATGAGGGTATCAATGAAAACGCCCAACATGGCGATGAGGGATTGTTTTCTTGGGCTGTCTGATTGTGCGGTGGCGTGTAAAATAGCGACCGAACCTGTGCCGGCTTCGTTGGAATATGCCCCTCTTGCTGCTCCGTAGCGCAATGCCATCATGACGCTTGCGCCGGCAAATCCGCCGATGGCGCTTTTGGTTTTGAATGCATAGCTAAAAATTTCATTGAGAGCAAAGGGGATTTTATCCATATTGATGATGAGAATTATAATCCCGCTGAGCAGGTAGAGCAATGTCATAATAGGGGAGAGGAATTGCGCGGTTCTGGCAATGGACTTCAGCCCGCCAATAATAACGAACCACGTGAGGATGGCGATAACAATGCAAGACAGAAGGTGCGGCGCTTCAAATTGATTGTTCAACACAATAGACATGGAATTGGACTGGATGGATGTGGTTGCCAGCAAAGTTTTTATAACCATGGCAGAAGCAAAAGCAACCGCCAGCCAGCGCCAGCCCAATCCATTCTGAATGTAAACCATGGGCCCGCCGAGGTAGGTTCCATCCTTGTCCTTTTTTCTGAATTTGAAGCCCAGCAGTGATTCGGAATACATGGTCGCCATTAAAATAAGCGCGGAAATCCACATCCAGAAAATGGCGCCGGGACCGCCGCTGACGATGGCTGTTGCCACGCCGGCGATATTGCCATTTCCCACAATGCCGGACAAAGCGGACATCAGCGCCTGATAGGGCGTGATATTGCCCTCACCGCTGGAATGATAGGAGTTTTTTGTCAGTCGTATCGCGGTGAAAAATTCTCGGAATTGTATGCCCTTCAATCGGATGGAAAAATAAATGCCGCTTCCCAGGATGAAAAGCAGCATCTGGGGTCCCCAGATAAAATCAGCGATATTTTTTACGATTGAAACGAAGGACATAATCGATTCTCCCGACTGGGAATTAACGGTTCAAATTTTTATTCTGGCGATTATTTCTTTTTTTTCATTGGCAAATGCGAAAGCCAGCTTCGAAGTATTGTGTGCGAAACCATAATTTCCAAGTTTATCAATTAAAATGATGCCTCCAAATCCCTGCACTCTTTCATGTAAAATTTGTACGGATTTGGCAGCGGCTTCATGAGCACTGTTTTCAATGAGAAAATCACAGGCAGTTTTGCTCATCAGCACTTTCATAATGGATTCGCCCCAGCCTGTAGCAGAGGCAGCTCCCGTATGATTGTCCGCATAAGTGCCGGCGCCAATGATGGGGGAATCACCCACGCGGCCCGGCAGTTTTCGCGGCGTGCCCCCGGTGGATGTTGCCGCCGCTAAATTGCCTGAGGAGTCCAGCGCTACTGCTCCCACAGTTCCCCGGGGATGTGGTTCAAAAGGAAGCTGTGGTGTGAAATTCGGATCATTTTTTATTTTGTCATAGAATTTGAGTTCTCTGGGAGTGAGCAATTCTTTGGGATCGATTTGGTGAAATTCCATGTGTTGGGCAAATAGTTGAGCGCCGGCGCCAGCCAGGAAATTGTGCTCGGTTTTTTCCATGATTTTTCGTGAGACACTGATGGGATGGAGAATGTTTTGAATGGCTGCAACCGCTCCGAAGTTGAGGGTAGCGCCGTCCATAATCATTGCGTCGAGTTCTATTTCACCGCTGGCATTGAGAAAAGCGCCCCGCCCGGCATCAAAAGTCGAATCTGCCTCGAGCACCTTAACGGCCTGCTCTACAGCATCGAGGGCAGTGAGTCCCTGTAAGAGTTCCGGATAGACAATTTCAGTGGCGGTTCGAACACCGTGAATGTGCGCTGATTCGTATTCTTCAGGTATACTCCAGGCTCCGCCATGAACGATTAGTTTTGGTATCATGGCCAATAAAATAATCAATTTATTTTTAATTGGCAAGAAAATTCTTGGGTGATTTTTGGGGATTGCATTTCACAAGGAGAGCATGTGAAAGTTGATGAGCATGACGTGCCAGAATTGGCATTTTGAAAGAAATAACTCGGAATTAAAATTAATAATTTTATGAACTGAGGGCTGACGGTTGAATGCTGAACGCTATTTCAGTTGCCTCCATTGCTGATATATTTTTTCCATTCCATCGGCAGCGCCCAGTGGAACGGAAATGTGACCGCGTGGAACGTGATAATCCCGTGGATTGATCCGAATGAGCTTGCCGTTTAAATTCAGAGCCACACTTTCAGATTGCCGCCTCACCGTCGGCACGCTTTCGCCTGCGCCGATTTCGATAACCGTGATTCGCATCTGGTCTCTCAAGATTTCCTGCAACCAGGTTCGAAATCGATGGTGCTGCACATCTGACCTGGTTGGTATCCAGGTCCAGTCGCCGAACATTAAAACATTGGGTCGTGACAGACCTCCGCAGTGTTTGCATGCCGGCAAAGGCTCCAGCGCCCGAAATTGTTCTTCATCGATCAAAATTTCAGTGCCATCAGCGCGCCAAATATCATCGCTGCAATTTGATACGCATTGCAAATGATGAATTGAACCGTGGCATTCCTCAATTTTCTCCTGACTGTACCCTGCTTTTTGGAATTGGCCATCCACATTGGAAGTGAAAACAAAATATCCACCCGATTTCTTTTCAGCAATTTCGTTCATGTGAATAAACGCGATATTGGGTTCTGTCGCGCGATAAAGATTTAAACGATGCCCGTAGAATGCCCAGGCCAAGCTGGGATCCCGATTGAACCATTGGGGATTAGCCATTTCATAAAACGAAATACCCAATTTTGCAATTGGAGGATAAGCTCTCCAAAATCCTGTGTCACCTCTGAAATCAGGCAACCCGGAGTCGACGCCAATTCCTGCGCCGGCGGTAATGAGCAGTGCATCTGCATCATTTATTTCCTTGGCAGCATTCATTATATATGATGGAGTCACCATATTCAGCCTTTCTTAATATTTTAAATATTCCGGAATCTGGTTTATTTATCTTACTCAGTGTCTTTCAACGTTTCTGTCACGTTTTTCTTCTGTTGAAGATTTGAAATCAATAGATGCGCTCCAAAAAAAATAATCGCAATCGGCAATAGCATTTTTGTGAACTGATTTGGCCAGGATGAAGATAAAACAAGAAGTGCAAAAATGGCTATGATAAAAGCCGGATACCTGGCCCAGTGAAGTTTGTTTTCTTCATTTCTGATCAAGTAAAGAAACCAAAAAATAAGACTGAAGCCGGCCAGGAAAATAAAACCCAATAAATCATCGTTGAAAATGTTAAGTAGATTCAGTAATACCAGCACCCCAAAAATGAAGAAAAGTCCGCCCGGAATGATAGTCCACCATTGTCTATCATTCCTCACAAAAATGGAGATGAAGAGGGCTGCAATCCCCCACAGAAAAAACATTCCCAGCAAATCATCAGAAAAATAATTGAAAGAATCGAAAATGATGATAGCGCCGAATATAGTCAGAATGATACCAAGCACCAGTGAGGCGCGAAGGGATTTGTTTTGAACGAAAAGAAAAATAAAAATGAGCCCGAGAATTAAAAGTGCAATCCCCCATGTTAATTGCCTGTTCATGTCGACCACATGCAGGTTGTTTAGGAGTAGTAAAAATCCGATGAGAACGATAATAAATCCTGGTGCAAGGTGTTTCTTTTTTTCTGCCATTATTCCTCCACAGAATAGCCTGCGTAGCAAATTTTTATTTATTTATGAATTAATTCATATTTCATACAATAGGTAAACGAAATTAAGAATGAATCTGTTTCAATTGCCCATTAAATATAGTAAAATTAATAGAGAAAAACTATCGCATGAGTGTTAAAAAATTAGTCGGGAAATTTGAATGATTGTTATGCTGAACTATTGGATTAACATTTTGTTTTGGATGATAATGAAGTTGATCAATTCGTTTAAATATCTTTCAGAAAACTATGGTACGTTTACTGTGTTTTTATATTTTCAAAAACACCAAAAAAACCTTGCTATTTGACTTTGATTTCTTTATTTTTAGACAAATTATTTTTTCCTGATCTGCCAGATTCAATCGGATAAGAGTTTTCAGGTTTTGAAAGCGTTAGTCATTTAAGGTTTGTTAACATTGAATTTACATCGATTATTCATATTTCTGCTGGCGCTGGTCATTGCTTTTGACTGCGCGAAACAAATGCCCCCTTCCGGAGGACCGACAGATAAAACGCCCCCGGAGGTGGTGGCTATTTCACCTACTGCCGGTTCAACCCTGGTGCCGCTGAATACATCCATTATGATTGAATTCAGCGAACGGGTAACTAAAAAGTCTGTTGAAAACGCCATTTTTATTTCGCCATGGCCGTCGGAAGAAATATTTTTCCAATGGCGTGGGAAGAAATTGAAAATCGAATTTGGTGATAGCCTGAAACCCAATAAAACCTATGTACTTACCGTAGGCGCTCAAACGAGCGATTTGCGGAATAACAAAATGCGCGATTCGTTTTCAATAGCGTTCTCTACCGGTGAGAAAATTGATTCCGGCCAAATTGCAGGTACAGTGTATGGCAGTTCCGGTGTTGAGGGAACGCTGGTGTGCGCGTATCAGGTTAAATCTTACCATTCTCCTGATCCCACGGAAATTTTGGCTGATTACTACACGCAGTGCAATGAGCAGGGCGGGTACACTCTGATGTACGTGAGTCCTGGAACATACCGAATATTTGCGTTCGGCGATCGCGATAGAAACAGGAAATACACCCGCGGTGTGGATAATATTGGTGTTCCCAATTCAGACACATTTTTAAGCGAAGAAAATTTAGTTGCGAAAGGCGTGGATTTCAGGCTTAGTGTTGAGGATACTGTTAAGCCAACGCTTAAATCGGCCTTTTCGCTGGATAATGCGCATGTGGCGCTTCGGTTCAGTGAGGAAATATCGCCGTTTAACCCGACGGAACCGAATGTTTTATTTTCGATAACAGTTGAACAAAATTCAAATGAAAAATTAAATATCAAATCATGCTATCAAAATTCAATCGATCCCTCACAGGTGCACCTGAAAACAGATATTCAGTCAGAGATACCGTATGTAATTACAGCGAGAAAGTTATTCGATTTGGATGGCAATGAAATCGATACCGCGTTTAATTCGGTTGTATTTACCGGAAAAACAATTGGCGATACGATAAAGCCCAAGTTGGTTGCACAGACTATTCAGGATAGCAGCCGAAATGTACCACTTGATGAATTTATTGGTTTCACTTTTTCTGAAGCGATGGACACAAATAAAGTAGCCAGGAATTTAACATTCACCAGTGCTCAGGGTGTGAATGTCCCCGGAACACTCAAATGGATAAATCCGGCTGACTTCCTGTTTTTTCCGGATTCACAGTTGAAAGGTTTGACAGAGTACACAGTTTTTGCACCAGTCGATTCGATAACAGATATGGCAGGTAATGCTCTGGCCGATAGTCTTTTCCGAGTGTATTTCACCACGCTGAACGAGGATACGCTGACTGCCATCCGAGGCCGGATTATCGATGAGAATGAACAGGGGAAAGGCAGTTTTTATCTTTCCGCAAACAGTGGAAAGCATACCTATCATATTGTTGTTGATGAGTTAGGTGATTATCGGCTTGAAAATATTCTCCCTGGTATTTATGTCATCGACGGGTTTCGTGATGCGGACGGGAACGGAGTATACAGTTTTGGTCGCGTGATTCCGTTTGAACCGGCCGAGCGGTTTGTCTTTTATCCGGATTCCGTCAAGGTGCGGTCGAGATGGCCGACTGAAGGTGAAGATATTATTTTCAAGTAAAAGATATATATAGAAAAAATTATTGAACACACCTCAAGAAAAAATTGGAGAGAATATGAATCAGTTTCTGTATCAAAAAAATGAGCTTTTTTGTGAAAATTCGAAAATCGAAGATCTGGCCAAAAAATATGGGACGCCCCTGTATCTGTACAGTAAAAATATGATGATAAATAAATTTAAAGCAACTGATACAGCGTTTTCATCCGCAAAACACATCATTTGTTATGCGGCCAAGGCAAACTCTAATTTTCAAATTCTCAAATTAATGGCATCACTGGGAAGCGGCGGCGATGTGGTTTCCGGCGGCGAGTTATATCTTTTCCTGAAAGCGGGCATTCCTGCCAATAAAATCGTATATGCCGGAGTCGGAAAAACAGATGATGAAATTAAATACGGCATCGAAAATGGTATTCTGGCGTTTAATGTGGAATCGATTCCTGAGCTGGAGATTATCAATCAAATTGCACAGGATATGGGGAAAAAAGCGCCTGTGGCCATTCGCATCAATCCGGATATCGACATTCATGGACATCCCTATATTTCCACCGGAAAATCCATTAACAAATTTGGCATTGATATTAACCATGCTTTGGATGTATTCAAGGAAGCCCATCAAATGCCCGGCATTGAAATTGTGGGTGTGCATTGCCATATCGGTTCACAGATTTTGAACCTGGAATATTATGTCGCTGCTGCGAAAAAGCTGTTTGATTTTGTGAATCAGCTCAAATCTCTGGGCATACATGTGCAGCATGTTGATATTGGCGGCGGCCTGGGCGTTCATTATCCCAACCTCATTCCGGAGTACGCAGAGATGGATTCTGAAGAGGTCCCGCCTGTTGCAGATTTGGCGAAAAAAGTTATCGACGTCCTTGAACCGTTGAACTGCGAAATCCTATTTGAGCCGGGTCGATCCCTCATCGCGGAGACAGGCGCATTGATTACGCAGGTTCTCTATGTGAAGGAATCGGGAGATAAAAAATTTATTGTGGTGGATGCCGGCATGAACGATTTGATCCGTCCCAGCCTCTACAGCGCATATCACCAGATTGTTCCACTGAGACATCAGGATGGAGAGCGGGAGTCAGCCGATGTGGTTGGCCCCATTTGCGAAACCGGCGATTTCCTGGCCAAAGACCGAAAACTGCCAAAGGTTCAGCGCGGCGATTATCTTGCTGTGATGTCTGCCGGAGCGTATGGCTATTCATTGGCCAGCAATTACAATTCGCGTCCACGCCCGGCTGAAGTGTGGGTGGATGGCGATAAAGACGAGGTCATTCGGGAGCGGGAAAAGGCCGAGGATTTTATCTGATTCGATCCAGCTTATTTTGCTGAATACATTTCAAGAACAAGGATTGGTCAATATTCGTGAATCCCAGTAATGATATTCGATATTTGATATTCGATTTGAAATTCGATTCAGCAAATAGTCATGGGGAAAATCATTTTCGCGTTTTTCCGTGTATTCAATGAGCTAATTTTTTGAGAAAGTAAAACATGAAATTTACAAAAATATCCGCCACCGGCAATGATTTTATTTTGTTCGACAATCGCGATGGCAAATTGAAAGGGGATGAACATGATTTATTCCGGCATATTTGTCAGCGCCGGTTGTCGGTGGGGGCGGATGGCATTTTGATCATAAATCGAAGTGAGAAATATGATTTTTCTCTCACGTATTATAATTCGGACGGACATATCGGCGAGATGTGCGGAAATGGCGCTCGCGCGGCGTCGTTCTATGCATTCAGACATGAAATAGCGCCGTCGTCCATGCGTTTTGATGTGCTTGGCGTGGAATACAGCGCAACGATGGACGGTGATTGGGTGAGCCTGACCATGCCGCCCCCGGTGGAGATTCGGGAATTTCCCGGGGCAGTGGAAGAAATGGAATTCTCCGAAGGCGGTTATTTAAATGTGGGCGTGCCCCATTATGTGCTGTTCGTCCCGGCTGTGGCAAACGTCGATGTGGAAACCATTGGCCGAAAATACCGCCATCACAGCGCGTTTCAGCCGTGGGGCACCAATACGAATTTTGCTGAGATTGTTGACGACCACACCTTGAAGCTGCGAACTTACGAACGCGGTGTGGAAGAAGAAACCCTTGCCTGCGGGACAGGCACGATTTCGACAGCGATACTGGCGCACAAGCAGCGCGGCCTGAAACTGCCCATTACCGTAAACGCGCGGGGTGGCATGCTGCGCGTTGATTTTGATGACAAGATTTCGAATATAACATTGGAAGGTAAAGTCAGAATTATTTATCATGGTGAGTTGATGGATAGAATCGATTGACAGACGGGTAAAAAACCGGTTCATCGTTAAAAGGAATTCACAATTTACAGGAGTGGTCCATGGGGAAAACGATTCTGCAGCGTTTAATGTATGGTGTCGGTCTGGGATTGACAACTGCCATTGCCATTATTCTGATCACGGAAGTCATTTTTCCAAATATTTTCGATAATTTTGAGGCCAAGAGTCTTGATCTTCGGTATTCGACTAAAATAAGGAAGATGGAAGCGGAGCGCGGCGGTCAGACCATTGACGATATTGTGGTGATTGATATTGACAACCGAAGTTTGAACAAACTGGGTCGATTTCACCAGTGGCCGCGAGATTATTATTCACAGATCAGCACCAGTCTGGCAAATGCCGGGGTGCTGGTGCTGGGCTTCGATATTTTGTTCATGGAACAGGATATCGACCGCGTGGCTGACACCATGCTGGTTCGCGCGACGAAAGGCGCCAAAAATGTGGTTCATGCCCTGTCTTTTTCCAAAGCAGAGCCTGATGCATTTCTCTACAAGATGGACAATGCGCCGGCAGGATTGGATACCCTTCGATTTTCTTACAGCTTCCCACCTGAAATCGTGGCAAGCTTCCCCGAAGCTGAGCGGTTCGATGGCAAATTGATTCGACTCTACAATGCGTCGCAGAAACTGGGCTTTGCCAATTTCCAGCCGGACGATGACAGCGTGATTCGAAAAATGCCCCTGTTCATGAATTTCGCAGGCCGGCTCTATCCATCGCTGGCCATGGCCATGGTGCTTTACCTCTATGATATTCAGCCGGATCAAATCGAAATTCGCCCGGGAAAACATATTCGGCTCAAGATACCCACGGAAGACGGCACTCAAATTCAGGACATCCCCATCGATGATGACGGCCACTTACTCGTGAATTACATGGGCACCTATCAGACATTTCGATATGTGTCTTTTTATGATGTGTACACCAATCGTATCCCCCCTGAATTTTTCGAGGGCAAAGTTGTGCTTGTCGGCGCTTCGGCAGCCGGGCTCTATGACCTTCGCCCTGTGCCGTTTCAAACCGCCTTTCCCGGGGTGGAAATTCATGCCAATATTCTTTGCAATATCCTCACCGATGATTATATCTATCAGAATTCAAAAGTTTTCAGTCACCTGTTCCTCATTTTGTTATGCGTTCTCATTGGCGCCATTGCGCCATTTTTCCGCATGCGGATTAATATTCCCATCATTCTGTTTATTGCAGCCGGATTTATCTATTACACCTTCATCGCGTTTGAAAATAAAAATTTATGGATTGAAAATGTTCGGCCGGTCATCGGCATAATTTTCTGCTATATTTCGGTGATCAGTTACCGGTACATCAATGAGATGAAAGACAAACGCAAAATCAAGGGCATGTTTCAGCATTATATTTCAGCGACAGTGGTGAACGAACTGCTCAAAGACCCGGATATGCTGAAATTGGGCGGCGAGCGCAAAGTGGCCACGGCGTTTTTCTCGGATATTAAGAATTTTACGACGGTATCTGAAAACCTGGAACCGGAAAACCTGGTGGCGGTATTGAATGAATACCTCTCGGTGATGACCGATATTGTGCTGAAATATGAAGGATATCTGGACAAGTATGAGGGAGACGCCATTGTGTCGATTTTCGGCATCCCGGTGCCCCAGGACGACCATGCCGAACGCGCCTGTTATGCTGCGCTGGATATGCAGCAGGAATTGGTTGAACTGCGAAAACGATGGGAAAGAGAGGGCGAACCGTTATTCGAAAAACGAATTGGCATTAATTCCGGGCCTATGATTGCCGGCAATATCGGCAGTAAAAATCGGTTCGATTATACAGCTATTGGCGATAGCGTGAACCTGGCGTCGCGGCTGGAGGGTGCCAACAAAATGTACGGTACATCGATTATGATCAGCGAGGACACGTTTCAGCTCATTCATGAAAAAATCTGGTGCCGTGAACTGGATTTCATTCGGGTGAAAGGGAAGAAAAAACAGGTCCGAATTTATGAAGTGATTGGGCGAAAGTCTGACACCATCGATCCAGTGATTTCCAGCAGTCTGGAATATTTTGTCAAGGGATTGGAAGTGTATCGCGATCGGGACTGGATTCATGCTTTCGATCTGTTTCAAAAAGCGCTTTCGCTGAATCCAACCGATGGCCCATCCCAGGAATTTGTGAGGCGCTGCAAAATTTTTATTGATCGGCCGCGGCCGGCGGATTGGGATGGCGTTTTTGAGTTACGAAGTAAATGAGACCGCACTATGAATCCTCAATATATCATCGACGGATACAATGTGATTCACAATGTACCGCGATTGCGGGACGCATTGAACCAGAGCCTGGAGCATGGCCGGAATATGCTCGTTTCTTTGGTTCGGGCATATCAATCATCACATCGCACGAAAATGAGCCTGGTGTTCGATGGAGACGAAATCGGGGGGGCATCGAATGAATTCACCTCCACGAAATGGCTCAAGGTGATCTACTCCAAACCGCCTGAAAAGGCCGATCCTCTCATCAAACGAATGATCCGAAAAACTCCCAATAAAAAATCGCTGTTCGTGGTCAGCGCTGACAATGAAATTATTCAGAGCGCACGGCAGCACGGTGCACATGTTCTTTCACCAGATGAATTTTACTTTCGTGCCACCAAACATCCGGTTCAGGATCAACTCAATCAGAAGTACAGCGAAAAAATTTCCGAGCAGGAACTGGATGAATGGCTGAAACTATTCGGGGAGGAGGACGAGTGACTGCGCCGGGCAATACAGAAGAACGACTGCTTCAAAAACGAAAATTTTATATTCGTTTTTTGGTCACGGCAACAGTGATTATGCTGCTGCTATTCAATTTTGGAAGCTGGTTTTTTCTCTACCGCATTCAACATTTTTTAGAGCAGGAACTGGAGAAACGTCTTGTTTCCATTGCCGGGCTCATGGTGCGAAATATCAATACCGACGATGTGGAAGCCATAATGGCCAGCGAGGACGAGCGCTGGCGCCGCGGACTCATCCAGCCGGAGCTGGCGCGGCTGCTCGATGAACAGGAGTTGGAGGCGGCATACATCATCGATCGAAATAACCAGGTTATCATCGATGACGGGAGGTATAGTTTCCTGGGCGACCAGCGCACCTACCTGAATCAGGATGCGGCGGTGATCGATTCGGCCTGGTTAGGGAATATTTCGGTGTCGCCCATTCACGTGTTCGAGGGGAATCGGTTCAAAAATGTCTATGCGCCGCTCACCAACGAATTTTTGGAAGTGCCGGCAATTCTGGTCCTCGAAGCCAGTGCTGATTTTTTTCATATCCTCACCATGTTCAGACGCGGTCTCATTTTCAGCAGCCTGCTCAGTTTCGGCCTCATCGTGATTTTTGCCTTTTTCATTTCATGGATGATCACGTTGCTCATTCGCACGCACGAATCTCTCCAGCAGAAAGAGAAGCTGGCTGTGATGGGACAGATGGCGGCGTCGGTCGCGCACGAAATCCGCAACCCGCTCGGCATCATCAAAGGCACGGCCGATGTGCTCAAAGAAAAATATGCGGAGGAAAATACTTCGGATGAACTGTTCGATTACATTTCCGATGAAGTTCGCCGGCTGAATGTGCTGGTGGGTAATTTTCTGTCGTTTGCACGCGAACCGAAGCTGGAACCCAAAAAAACCGATTTGATTGAAGTGATCGAAAAAGCCGTGGCTGCAATGGAGCGTGAGGATCAGGAAAAGCAGGTTGTGATAACAATCGATTCGACGGATAAAATAGAGCCGTTTTCGTTCGATCCCAATGCCATTCAGCAGGTGTTGTTCAATTTGCTAATCAATGCCTTCCAGGCTGTCGATAATTCCGGTACGATTCAAATTCAGGTCGAAAAAATACTGATGAAAAATAAACTGTTCGCCCGCGTGGCTGTCATCGACAACGGCCCCGGAATCAAGGGCGATTCACAGAAAGTGTTTGAGCCGTTTTACACCACAAAATCGTCCGGCAGTGGATTAGGCCTGGCCATTTGCAAACAGATTGTTGAAAAGCACAACGGCCGCATCGAAATGGAGTCGAAGAAAAATGAACGCACGGTTTTCAGGTTCTATTTGCCGATGTAAAAATTATTAAAGCGATTGAACCATGAAGCACGCGAAGGGCTCGAAGAAAAGAAGCTATAAAATACGATCAAGAAATTTGATTTTATCTACGATGTCATTCCCGTATGTTTTAAGGGAATCCATTGATTGTGCAAGACTTGAAACACCTATGGAATCATTCGTAGCTTGCAAATTTATAGTTCATTTTGAATTAGATTCGATGCTTTACCGAATCTTGGGCTCTACTTCGTGTCTGTCCGAAAAGACGCATTGTCACACCGAGCGGAGTCGAGGTGTGACTTAAAAACAACAACTTATCACCCTTCGACTCCGCTCAGGGTGACTAAATCTCCATTTTTCGGACAGACACTTCTTAGTTTATGTTTTGTATACTAAATTAGATTCGATATTATACTGCATATTATCTCTGTATATGTGAAAAAGAATTAGTGAATATCTGTGTAATCTGTGTCCTATAATTCGTTTTGAAGACAATTTCATACATCGAATTACATACGACCAATAAACCGAGGTTAACGCATGAGCGGGAAAATACTGATTATTGACAATGAAAAGCGAATGTGCCACGTGTTGAAGGCCGCGCTGGAATTAGACAAACATGAGGTCGACCTGGCCTACGACGGCGAATCCGGAGTGGCGAAATTCCAAAAAGGCGATTTTGACATCGTTATCACCGACTTGAAAATGCCGGGCAAGGATGGCATTCAGGTGTTGGAGGAAGTGAAGAAAATATCGCCGGAAACCGAAGTTGTTTTAATGACCGCTTACGCCACAGCCCAGACCGCCGTCGAAGCCATGCGAAAGGGCGCGTACGACTACCTCATCAAGCCGTTCGAAATGGTGGAGATGAAACTGAAGGTGAAGCAAATTTTGAAGGGGAAGGAATTAGCCCTTGAAAATGTGGTGCTCAAAGATCAATTGAAAGATAAATATTCCATTGAAAATATCATTGGCCAGAGCGAGGCCATGACAAAGGTGTACCAGATGGTAGAAAAAGTCGCCCCGCGCGACGCCACAGTGCTGATTCGCGGGGAGAGCGGCACCGGCAAGGAATTGATTGCCCAGGCCATTCACCGAATGAGCCCCCGCGCGAACAATTCCATGGTCGCGGTGAATTGCGCCGCCCTGCCGGAAACGCTGCTGGAAAGCGAACTGTTCGGCCACGAAAAAGGCGCGTTCACCGGCGCGGAAAAGCAGAAACTGGGACGATTCGAAATAGCTTCCGGGGGCTCGATATTTTTGGATGAAATCGGCGACATCACCCCGGCGACCCAGGTGAAGCTGCTTCGGGTGCTGCAATCACAGGAGATCACCCGAATAGGCGGGGAATTCCCCATTCAGGTGGATGTGCGCACCATCGCCGCTACCAATCGCAACCTGGAAGATCTGATAAAGAGCGAAACCTTCCGCGAGGATTTGTACTATCGGCTCAATGTGTTCCCGATTTACCTCCCGCCGCTTCGCGAACGGAAAGAGGACATTCCTGAACTGGTCGTTCATTTTCTCAAAAAGAACGACATGCCGGAAGACAAAATCGATTCTCCCACCATGCGCGCGCTCATGAATTACCACTGGCCCGGCAATATTCGCGAATTGGAGAATATTGTGGAGCGGATGGTTATTCTTGCCGGGGACGAGCAGATCTGTTCGGATTTGCTGCCGCTGCAAATACAGGGCGTACCTGAAAGCAGCATGCAGGTTTCGCTGGATATTCCGGAGGAAGGCCTGTCAATAGACGACGTTGAAAAAACACTGATTCACAAAGCCATCAAAAAAGCGGCCGGAAACAAAACCAAAGCCGCTGAGTTGTTGGGCATTACGCGCCGGAAATTGTATTCCATGATGGAGCGGTTGAATCGGGGGGAGTAAGGTGAATGGACCACGATGGTTACTCTTTATAATATATTGAAAACCGTATTATTTTTGCGAACTATTATACATGATTCATAGATATTACTTTTGCTACTAATTGTGACGCAAAATTATTGAATGAAAGTTCTTCATTAGGCTCAATAAATTTTCCCAGTTTCCCGGTAATTTTATCGGACATAATAAAGCAGCATGCATCGTACAGTCTTTCCCTTATAATTCTTTCACAGAATAATTCATATCTTCTTTTATAGGACGAATTAATAAATTCTTCAAATACATTATAATGGGGTTCGTGTATTCTTACTGGATTTGTTGATTTCGGATGATTCTCAAGTAGCATAAAATAGCCCAGCCATGGTCTTTGCGAAGGTTTAAATGCACCCTCTCTGAATGCAGTCCACAAATCCGTTGAACTTCCGATCGCTTCTTCAACTCGATTGTTAAAATTATTGCCAAATGAGCCGACTTGTGATTTGAATTCTATAATAGCGACTAATGTTTGATTTTTTATGAAAATCAAATCCCAATCCTTACTGGGTCTGAAATATCCTGGTAAGATTGCATTTCTAACGATGATTTCTGAATTAGTTATTCCCTTTGATACAAGTATATCTTTTATCAATTGAACGAATCCATCCATCTGTTTACCGCCGGTAACTGCACCTCGATTACCAGAACCATTTCGTCCTGTTTTCTCCCCTTGTTGTAACTTTTGGTTTTCTCGAATAGACCAGAAAATTTTAACGGCGTCAGATAATTTCTTATTTAGCCTGAATTATTCATAAATTTCAAACAATAGATATTTAACTTAATGTTATTAATGAAATTAATCAGATATTTGAAATTTAACAAAGTTAGATATAATGAATTCGGAATTAAGTACCATTCAGGCTATCTGGATTCCTTAATGCATTACAATGAATAATCCAGGTTAGATTCTTCATGTCCAATTACTGTCGTTTCAAGTTTTACAGTTGAAAATAAATTATTTACTTCAGACCGAAAACGATTTTTTGCAAGGTTCAGGTATGTCGTATCAACTTCAACACCAATACTATTTCGTCCCCATTTTGACGCTGCTATGCTGGTCGTTCCCGTGCCTAAGAAGGGATCAAGAACGGTATCTCCAACGAAACTGAACATCCTGATTAACCTCTCCGCTAATTCTAATGGGTATGGAGCAGGATGAAGTTTGGTTGAAGCGCCTGGAATGTCTGACCAAATTTGTCGGAACCAGTTTTTATGATCTGAGTCTGAGATTATACTTAATATTCGTTTTTCTAAAGTTGGCTTGCGATAACCACCTGGTTTTCTTTCCATTAATATGTATTCTATATCACTTTTTATAATTGCATTTGGTTCATACGGTTTGCCTAAGAAAGAGCTTCCATTATTTATTTCATAATTAATATTTGCTATTTTATACCAGATAATTGGGTTCAAATTGCTATATCCAATTTTTAGACATCGTTCCTGGATGGATGAATGTAACGGCATAACTGTATGAATCCCATTATTTTTTCGCCTGGAAAGCAATACATCACCTACGACACAAATGAGGCGACCACCTGGTACCAAAACATTGTAACAGATATTCCAAATTTTATCCAATTCATCCAGAAATTCATAATAATTATTTATCTCACCCAATTGACTTTCGTGATCATGGTATTTTTTCAGAGTCCAATAAGGAGGTGATGTTGAAATTAAATGTATGCTATTTGGCTTTAAACAAGTTAAATTACGTGAATCGCCAAGGATGAATTTGTGCGATGTGGGTATGCTATGGACAGAATTTTTTATTTCATTTATCAATTTCTGATTCTTAGCAATATCCGGGATAATAGATTGGATGTTTTTTATTTTGCGTAATCTATCAGGTACGTAATTTTCAAGATTATACAAATTATTGGATTCCATTTAGCGTTTCTCGGTTTCTAAATACTACGAATACTTTTTCTTTAAGAGCTACTGTATTGATGATATAAATCTCAAATAATAAATTGAATAAGTATGCTCAAAATCATTATTGGAAAATATTAAATGCGCGATACTTTGAATTTAAAAAACTAAATAGTGAAAGTAAAGTTAAAAATTGAATGAATAAAATTATTTTTATTGCGGATGTTTCTTCCCACTCAGCACCGAATAAATCACCGGCACAACAGTCAGCACAAAAAACGTTGAGCTGATCAGTCCGCCGATGGTGGCAATGGCCAGTGAAAACCAGATGCTTTTTTCTTCCTGGGAGAAAAGCACCAGCGGCATCAAGCCGAAAATTGTTGTTGCAGTGGTCATTAAAATGGGACGCACACGCTCGGAGGCGCCGGTTACGATGGCTTCGATTTTTTCCATGCCGTTGCGCCGCAAAGAATTGATGTGATCGACTAAAATGATGGCGTTGTTCACCACAATGCCCGAAAGGAAAATCACCCCAATGTAAGCGGACTGGTCGAAATTGGTGTCAGTCAAATAGAAAATCAGGAAAATCCCGATCATCGCCAAAAATATTGTGGACAGGATGATGAACGGCTGCCGGAACGATTCGTACAGGGAGGCGGTCACCATAAAAACCAGCAGCACGGACAGCGCGATGACCAAATAAATCTGCCTCTTTTCCTGCTCACGAAGATAATCCCACCGATCACGCGATAATTCATAGCCGGGCGGAAGCGTGGTTGTTTCCACGATGGAGTCCACCAGCTTGTTGCCCAACTTGTACGGACCGCGATATTCGAACGTGACCCAGCGCCGGTACTGCTGGTCTTCCCGCACAATGCTGGAGAGCACTTTCCGCTCACCAACGGTTGCCAGACGCTCTAACCGCACGGATTCGCCTGTGGGCGAGTGCAGCAGTAGATTCTTCAAATCTTCCAATGTGAATTTCTGGTAGCCATCCATTTTGATGCGGTAATCCACTTCCCGCCCGTCGATTTTCAATTTCTGCCAGTCCAGGCTTTCGCGGAGATAGGCGCTCACCTGGCGCAGCACATCGTAATTGGAAAGATGGTATTTGGCAATTTCATCGCGATTCAGTTGCAGCGTCATTTCCGAGCGATTGTCGCGCCAGCCCCAGCCGGAGCTGCTCACATCCACATCGCGGACGCGGGTGTATCGTTTCAGCTTTTGTCCCACGTCTTCGGCAATTGTTTTCACTTCATTATAATTATAGCCCAGCACTTTGAGTCTGAATTGCGCGCCTCCCCCGGAACCGCCGCTGTAGAACCCCGGCCCGAAACCATGCACGCCAATCGTCAACCCGGCCAATTGCGTGGCCGCTGCAGTCAGGTTCTCTTTGACGATGAGCGGCACTGCGGTAAAGTGCAGCGAATCCGGAAATGTAATGCGAATGTATGCCCTCTCTTTGTAAATATTTGTAACAAATTTCTCGACTCCGCTCTGGCCGACCAGCTTCTCCTCAAAAAACCGAGCAACTTCGTCGGTATTTTCAATATCCGCGCCGGCCGGCATGCCAACGGAAACGGCAACGTACGTATCAGAACCCCAGCCGCTCCAGATTTGACCTTTGGTGACGTATTTGTTGAAAACGTGGAAGCTGCCCAAAAAACAGAGAAGCGTGACAAAAATCATGATGAACCGATGCCGGAGCGCCCATCTGATCCCGCGTTGATAATATTCGCGACTTTTAATTTCCAGCGACCGCTTTCGCGCCGCCTGATTACGCATGGGGAATTCGCGGCTGAGAATCTGATTGGAGAGCGTTGGCATCAAGGTGAAGGCGACCAGTAGTGAGGATAATAGGGAAAAACCCACAGCGCTGACGAATGGGATGTAATATAATCGAAGCTTGCCTGTCAAATACAGGATCGGTAAAAACGCGACAACGGTGGTGAGGGTCGCTGCAAAAATAGCCAGGCTGACGGAAGACGTGCCCTTGGCGCATGCCTGGTCAAGCGGCATATCGTTGCGCCAGTGGCGGTAAATGCTGTCCAGCACAACAATGGCGTTGTCCACCAGCATACCGAAGCCCAGGGAAAGCCCGGCCAGGGTGAGCAGGTTCAGTCCAATGCCGGCCATGTAAAAGAAATTGATAGTGAGCAACACTGAAAATAAAATAGTAGATAGAATGATGAATGGCAGCCGGAATCGACGCAGGAAAAATAAAAGCACTAGAAAAATGACGACGATGGAAAACATGGCGCGATAGCTGAGATCCTTCAATTCTTTCCGAATCCGCTCGCTCTGGTCACGCTCTTTGGTCATGCGCATTGTGGCTGGAAATCTTTTTCGGAGTTCATCGATTTTGGCGAAAACTTTATCCGCCACTTTGATGGTGTTGGTTCCAGGCTCTCGAACGATCTCCAAGCGAATGGCTGCATTGCCATTGATGCGGCTGATCTGCCTCACTTCCTGAACACTGTGATTTATTTTCGCGATGTCCCGCAAGCGGATGAGTTGGTCTTTTTCATTCTTGATGAGCGCCGATGAAATATTTTCCAGGGAACGCAGCGGATTTCGCACGACAATGTCGAATTTATAATTGCCCTGGTAAATTCGGCCCACCGTGCTTTCGACCGATAATTGACGAATGGTATTGGCTATCCGGTCGTGGCTTAAACCCAACAATTTCATTTTGGCTTCATTCAGCACAATATGAATTTCTTCATCCTGGCCGCCATAGATTTGAACATCGGCCACGCCCGGCACGCCTAAAATTGCGCCGTGGATATGTTTCAATGCATACTGCCGCACTTCCAGCGGGGTGAAATCACCAAAAAGCTGATAGCTTAAAAATTCTTCGGTTTGAAACTCACGGGGAACATATTTATTTATTTTCGGCGGCGATGTGCCATAGGGAAGCTGCTTGCGAATGACAGCCAGTTTTTCGTTCAATTCCAGCGCGATAAAATCGACGTTGGCCTCGCGCAATAGCTCGATGGTCACTCGTGAATTCCCCTCGTCAGAAGTGGAACTCACATTTCGTACATCGGTGAGAGTCTGGGCCACGGCTTCGATGGGGGATGTGACGAATGCTTCCACCATTTCCGCGGAACTGTTGGGCCAGCTTGTTGTCACCGATAGCTCGGGATAATCGACTTCGGGAGTGAGCTCCAGGGGCAGCCGCGATAGAGCCATGAAGCCTGTGGCAAGAATTGCCAGAAAAAACATGGAGACCGCAGTGGGTCGCTTAATCGAGAGTTCAATCAAGTTCATAATGTGATTTTTCGTTTGAAATCGAGTTTGTGATTCATCGATGTAATGAATATTTTTGAGTGAAGGATTTTTTTTAACAATCCAGTGAATTAGCTGGAATAGAGGTGGTTAAAAACTAACATTGATGATAATTCGTTCATCGACGTGTAATTCTGATTATCGTAATGGTTTTTTAAAGATTCGTTTAAAAATAGTTTTTAAGCAATGAAAACATAATACAATGTACGCTTACGTCAAAATTTATGTTTTGATTCGTAATTAATTACAATACGATAAAATATAAAATGCCCTTGAAAAAGTCAAGCCTTAAATTTTGTTTCAAAAAAAACTAATTCAACTTATTAATTTCTATATATTTCAAATTTGAAAGAAACGCAAGTTTGAATAAAATAAAAAAATTAAACATTTCAAAAAAAACTTGATTCTTATGTTTTTTTCTCTATTTTTGGTATTTGTGTTTTATGTCAAATTATTATGGAATAAATATAGTTTATTTGCTAAATAACAAATCATGAATAATTAAATTTGGAGGCATTAAATGAAAAAAGTTATGGTTTTTCTGTTGTTGGTTTTTCTTGTCCCAACGATTGCATTTGCCGTTTCAAACGCAAAGTTAAATGGGCAGAAATCGATCACAGTGACACAGTTCCCGGTTGAGCTCGTTTTTACATGTGATCTCGCTCAGGCAGGGAATGAGTTGATTGTCGAGTATTATATTGATATTGATGGCGATGGTAATTTAGGAGCACAGGAACCAATAGTCGGGTATCATATTATCACGGATGGTATTGGCTGGATTCGGGATACCAACGATCCTGACAGTGACATTCCCGGCGACGAAACCGGTGTGGATGGTAAAATTACCACAACGATTATTTTTGAAATGGAGGAGGTGCTTGTTCCAACAGGCGTGACCGGAATTTTTATGCTGACAGATGAAGATGGTTCCACGGATCAGGTAGCTTTCACTGTACAGGTAGAATTTCAACCGCCGTTCATTATGGGAAAAGTTACGGACAGTTCATCCGGAAGTCCGATTCCGAATGTCATAGTTACTGCCGATGGCGACGAAGGAACCCGTGGTGGCGTGACCGATACCAATGGTGACTACAAAATTTCAGTTGTTCCCGGTAACTGGAAAGTATCCGCGTACGAATTTCCGTCCAACCACCAATCGTCGGATACGGTGAACGTAACCATAACCGGAACAAATAATGAAACAGTTAATTTTGCACTGGATCCGTTTTCCTGTTTCATTGAAGGCCAGTTGACAATGGAAAATGGAACCCCTGTGCCTGGAATTCTTGTATTTGCAATGTCGGATGATATGATGGATTTTTTCTCTTTTGCAGAAAGCAATGCCCAGGGACAGTACAGAATTGGCGTTGAGCCTGGAGAAATTCAGGTGATGGTGAGCTACATGTTCAACGCCGGCATCAACGAAGGCAAAAACTGGCCGGCAGATAGCTACGCCGATCCTTCTACCGATACCCTGAACATCAGCGCGGGTCAGACACTGACGTCGAATTTTGTATTCAAACAATATACATCATTTGTTACCGGCACATGCACCGTCGATGGTAATGGGTTTTCTGGCGTAGAGATAACCGGTATTGCCATGGATTTCACCACATTCGAATTTAATTATTACAATACGCTCAGCGATGAAAACGGGGATTACAAATTGGGCGTGAAAGCCGGTGTTCTTTCCACGCTTCAGGCGGACAAAGAAGGTTACTCTCTGGTCTCGCCGCAGTTTGGTTATCAGCAAATTGCTGTTGGCGCGAATGAAACCGTTACAGGGAAAGATTTCGGTTTTGAGGTCATGGGAGGTTCCACATCCATTTCCGGCACAGTGACATACAGCAACGGCGCACCGGCAGCCAATGTGTACGTGGTTGCTGTGAATGATATCGAATTCAATCCGCAGGGCTACCTGATTACCTACACCGATGGCAGCGGCAATTATTCCTTTGATAATATTTTAGATGGCTACTGGCAGGTTGGCGTTTATCAGGCCAATTACTCGTCGGCTCCTGCCATGCGCTATATTGATATTTTTGCCGGGATGCAGCAAACCGGACAGAATTTTGTCCTTTCCGAGGGAAGCGCTGTGAGTTTGAGCGACAATTCAATGCTCCCGAACAAAATTGTCCTGGCCCAGAATTACCCCAATCCGTTCAATCCCATTACATGGATTCATTTTGCACTTCCGCGTGCAATGGATGTAACGGTGAATATTTTCAACAGCCGTGGACAGCTCATCCGAAATCTGGAAAGCGGCGTCTTGAATGCCGGTTTTCATCAAATATCGTGGGATGGCAGAAATAACGCCGGCGCAAAGGTTACCAGCGGCGTGTATTTTTATCAGTTGAAAACAGATAATTTTTCACAGGTCAAGAAAATGATCCTGGCCAAATAGACTGATAGGTTAGGTCCATAATAGGCAGTGCAGAAAATATGCTGTGCTGCCTTTTTTTTTAGCCGAACGAATGTGACTGCACGCACAGGGATCTATGCCTTCGGACGTTATATTTATTGAAACAGGCAAAACAGAGACAGGTGCCAGCCATGAAAAATGCAAAGAAAATCTTCTTAATTTTTTGCATCTATCTTATCTCCACATTTTTTGGTGTGGTCGAATTATATGCCCGGGATGAGGGTGAAGTGCAAATTCAGCAGATGGTTTATTCAATTGAAGGAATTGCGCCAAATGAACAACAACAATTAATTGAAAATCTCTCATCCCGGTTCCGACAGAAAATTGCCCGGGGAACGCTTGATCCTGAGATTTTGAAGAATACCAGCGCCATTATTTCTGCAGGAATGTTTGAACAGGCGCAGCTCGCCAGCATTGCCGATGTGGCCTTTAAAGCATACGTTGCCGAAGAAAACGGAGCGCCGGCTGTTTATGTACGTGATCTGTCGCTCATCGGAATGTCCACCCCCATTTCCGCCGAGCAACTGGAAATGGCTGCCAAAGGCATTGAGCAAATGATGCGTGCCGGTGTGGAGCCGGTCATCGTCGAGGATTTTATATCCTACGGGATGTACAATGGCTGGAGCGGTAAGACAATCAGGCAGGCAGCAGCCGGGATGGTCAGGGGGATCAGTCAGAATTTGAAGGCAAAACGGCTGGCATTGAGCATCATTATAAGCATTGATCGGGATGTCAATAAGAGAAGCGCTCAGGAGATTGTACCGGAAGCCATTCAATTTCTGATAGATTTAAATCAGAAGCAGCCGGAGGAAGCCCTGCGCCAGGAAAAGGCATATCAAATGCTTCAGCAGGCAGTGACACAGAATGTGCCAAAAGCTGTCGCTGAAGAAACTTATTTTACAGCGCTGGAAGAAGCATGGACCCAGCGCGATATCGAAATTATTTTCAAAGGGCTCATCCGGGGGCAGCAAAAAGGATTGACGCCTGAACGTCTGGCTACAGCAATTATCATCCATAAAGCCCAGGCAGGCGAAGCAGAAACGACGAAACAAATCGTTAATGAAGAAATAAATTACGTGGCAAACCTTGAAAAGAAACGTTCGCAAATCATACTGAACGATGAAAAAAAATATAAGCGAAAACCTGTCCCGGTCGATCCCTCGCAGATGTCATCTTTGGAACCCCGAAAGGTGACCCGAAAAGAGCCGCATAAATTTTATAATTCAACCGGCCGCACATCGATCAATCAGGAACTCATGTGGCAGATCATTCAGGAATACCTGGGACCGCCGCAAACGCCGTATCGCTGGGGAGGTACCAGTAAATCTGGTATAGATTGTTCCGGCTTTGTTTTAAATGTGTATCGGCAGCAGGGCGTTTACCTGCCGCGGACAAGTGCGCAGCAATATCGCGTGGGTATGTCTGTGAATCAAACGATGCAATTCGGAGATCTGGTATTCTTCAGCAAATACGGGCCTGCTTACAAGGTGACCCATGTTGGCATTTATATTGGAGGCGATAAATTTGTTCATTCCTCAGCATCGAAAGGGGTAACAGTCAGTTCATTGAATAAGAGGTATTACCGGGCGCGTTTCAAGGGCGCGAAACGGATTGTGCTTTAGCGCCGCGAATATTTTTTCACAGCGCTAAAGTTACAGATATCGCATCGATTTAGAATTTCAAATTTACACCTGTGGAAAATTCTCTCCCCGGCATGGGAAAGCCTGCTTCATCCTCGTAATATTCATCCAATAAATTTGTGATACCCATTCTGAATTCGAGAACCTCGGATATGTTTCTGCGAATATTGGCATTCAACAGATAATACCCACCCAGACTAAACACTTCATCATTAATGTAGTAATAACGCTCGCTCAAATAGTTAAAGTGCAGGTTGAATTTTGTATTCTTCAAAGCAGTCAATTCAGTAAAGAGAGAAAAATTGTGTTTTGGCCTGTAATCCAGTTTCTGTTCTGTCTCCGAATCAATCGCGTCAAGAAGATGATAGGCAAGGTTGAATTGCAGAAAAGAATTGGGAACCAGCGCGAGATCAATTTCCAGTCCTCTCAATTGCGCAGTCGCCAGATTTTCATAGGGATCGAATTTACTTTTGCGTGTGATGAGGTCGGTTGCGTCTGTGTGGAAAATAGACAATCTTGATCGAAAGAGCTGGCCCACGCTTGTTTGAATTCCGGCATCCCAGGTGAACGCTTTTTCAGGCCTTAAACGAACGTCATATAAAATCGATTCATGCCATTCTTTAATGCTGGGAAACCGGGATTTTTGCCCCACCAAAATGTGCAGGGAAGTGTTATCCAAAACGCGGAAAACAGCGCCGGCCTGGGGACCGAAAATAGACTGGTTCCACTCCGTCAGTCCTTTGAGTCGGTCGTATCCCAGTCCAGCCAGGAATGACCAACGGCGGTGCGGCGTGAATTCATCCTGAACGGCCAGGGATATCGTCCTGATTTTCGAAATTTCCCAGGGCTGCCCTGCATCGGATTGAATTTCAACCTGATCCTGTTTGAAATTAATTCCTGTAGTTAGTTTGTGATTTTTGCTGAAATCCACGTCAAACTGAACTGAACTCCCGGTAATGGTGTTATTATAAACACTCGCCCATTGGCGATCATCGTAGGAATCATTTTGATACGAAACCAGCGTGTTGTCGTAAAAATCCTGGAAGAGCTTCACACGGACATTCAGTTTTTTGGTGAGTCGATAGTTGCCGGACAGGTCGAAATAATGTTTATCCCAATTGGAGAATCTCCAGAATCTGATCCTGTCATCCGCCGCTGTGGGGGGGATGCCCTTTTCTGAATTCAAGTACCCGGCAGAAAAACTGACATGGCTGTTTTCATTGACATCCCAACCCAGTTTTGCGTCCCAGTTCGTACTTTTCATGTCACTGTTATTTCTAAGATTGCCGTCTTCATTTACAGTAGGGGAAAATTTATCCGACATTTCAAATCCGATTCGTCGATTATGCAGCACGGATACCCAATAATTAAAATTCCCAATTTTCTGTCCGCGTTGAGCTGCGAAGCGATAATTTTCACCGCTTCCATAACTGAAATCAAGGTTTGTTTCCGGGATAGCGCCTGCCCGTCGCGTAACTATATTTATGGCGCCTCCCAGTGCATTGGCTCCATACAGCGCGGACGCCGGCCCTTTGATGATTTTAATTTTAGCAATGTGAGCCACAGGAATCTGGGACAAATCCATGGAACCAAAGTAAGGCTCGTAAATTGGGCGACCATCCATAAGCAGCACAACGCCGCGTTGATCAAATCCACGAAGGTAGAATGAACTTTCCCCCTTTTTGCCTTTGCTGCGGATATTTATGCCGTTCACAATTCGAAGGGCGTCTCCGACATTGTCAACCTGATAAGCATTCATGGCCGGGGCAGATATTTCAGAATACGTATAGGGCGGGTCGAAAATACGCTCTTCAGTAATTACAACTTCCTGTAAACGGTAGGTTGGTTTTATGGAGTCTGCATCTGCGTTCATGGAATAAAGGTGACTGAAAGAAAGGCATAGAACTGAAAAAATTAAACTCAGGATAAATTGTTTCATTACTCCCTCCACATAATTTAAGCGGGTTCTCGTAGTTGCACAGGATTGCATCGTTGTAAAATCAGATATGAAAATTTCCAACCCAGTGTACCTGCCAATACACCGAGTAAAACATGAATTAAAATTAAAATAGAAAGTACAATCCATGCAAAATGTTGAGCGATTCCCAGGAATGCAACGCCTCTTTCAATGACGAGCGAATAAACCCTTAGCAAGCCCCAGCCGGCCAGAATTCCCTGCGCGAAAAAAGGGTGGAAAAAGGTCCATAATAGTCCGGCAGCGCCTGCGAGCAGGTAATGCAATTTTTTTGGATTTTGCCTGTTTAATATCCACTCGACTAAAAACGCTTCAATCAAAATTCCAATGATGGGATAAACGGCCAGACCTCCCAAATAAATCAGCTTGAGAAATGCCGTGGTCACACCCATGATGAGCACACTGCCACGTTTTGGAACGGCATCGCGCCCCGAAAAAATGATCATCAATCCCAAAAAGGTGAGTAACGTGCCCGAAAACGGTATTTTCAATATTTTTAGAAATCCGCCGAGGTAAATTTCAATGGCAGCCCACAAGGCGGACAATAGTGACAAAAGGGCTATTTCTCTTGTAGAAAGCTTTGATTTTAATGACATTATCGCTCCTTGCCGCAATATTATAGATGATGATATCTAAGGCATTTTATTAGTCAATCAGCTCCTTCAGATCGCGTCGGGTATTGATGTTGGAAAAAATTCGATCATTAAAGAATGGCAATGTTTCCGAGAAATCAATTTTCCGCGTATCGACTTTATCGTAAAACTGGAAAACCTGTACGTCTTTTGTTTCAATCTGATTTTTGATATACGGAATACAGGATCGGGAATACACAGCGCACAACGGTTCGAGCCTGTTTTTGTGCAAAGGCACCGTAATATCATTGCCATTGGTATTGGAAACGAGATATCGCAAACAATCTGTGGAGATATGGGGCATATCACATGGGAGCACAAGATTTAGTTCAAACTTTGAGTGGAGTAATCCTGTGTAAATACCTCCCAGAGGCCCTGCTCCCCGGATAATGTCCCGGTAAATGGGATAGTTAATAAATTCCATTTTTTCAGGTGAATTGGAAATAATGATAATGTGGCGAGTAATGTGTTCAACAGTTCGTATGACATTTTCAATGAGAGTTTTTCCTCTGAACGAATAAATTGCTTTATCGGTTCCGAAACGCCGGCTTTCCCCGCCGGCCAAGATGATGGCTCCGTATTCACTTTTGGTTTCAGTTTTTTGCAATGTTTCTTCCTCCTAAAAATAAAAAACCTCCGGCCCAATGGCGGGAGGTTATATATTCATGTTTGATTCAATGATAATTTCGGCAATAGAATTTTGACCGAAAATCGGATTCCCAAGAGCTGTAATGGATATTTCAATCCCAAAAGTCCGACGCTCATTATCACGAATACAAAACTGAATGATACAACTCTCCTTTGCCAATTCAAGGCGGCATCAATACCTCCTATCGGGCTGGCTGAAAAGTTGCCCTTTCAACCGTCGCGTCCCAAATCTCCCTGGGGGACAAATGGGTTCGGAGAGATATTTTCAATTTAATATTTCATTTCTTTAAAATATCAAAAAAATATCAAATCTGCAAATAGTTTATTCGTAATTACCCTTCGTTATTTTGCACTTAACTTTATGATTTTAAATATTTGTTGCAATGTTTCAAATAATTCAATATATTTGAATTGTCATTAACGCAAGGGGATGTCCATGAAGTTATCGACCAAGGTTAATTTAATTATTGTCATCACAATTACGATTATCACCGTTCTGATTTTTATCATTCTGGCCCATCGATATGAAATGCTCATTCGGGATAATCTGCTTCAAACCGCCCGGTCTTTTTATAAAAATATTATCATCACACGGGAATGGATCGCCCAGCACAACGGGGTGTTCGTTGAAAAGACCGAAGAAATACAGACCAATCCCTATTTGCGGGATGCAGATATAACAACGGTTGATAATCGTGTCTTCACGCTGAAAAATCCCGCGCTTATCACAAGGGAACTTTCCGAGCTGAGCGAATCGATGGGAGGGAGGTTTAAATTTCATATCACCAGCCTGGAGCCCATCAATCCCTCGAACGCGCCCAATGAATTTGAAAAACGCGCGCTGGAATCTTTCAGGATGGAAAATTTCAAAGAACCCTATCTTGAGTATTCACGCATCGAAAAAATTGAGGACAAACGCTATTTCCGCTATTTTGGCCCACTATACACGGAAACGTCGTGTATTTCCTGCCATCGTGCCCAGGGCTACAAAGTTGGTGATGTCCGCGGTGGCATTAGTGTCATTTTGCCCATGGATTCCATTGAAAGGGCCAAACATACCAATTACGTTTTCATGATCCACTCCGGAGTTTTCACCATACTTGTACTTTCCCTGACGCTCAACCTCATCATTCGCCGGGTGGTTATCAAGCCGCTCCAGAAAATCGAGCAGGCGGCAAAAGCGCTGGAGCAAGGCGATTATGTTCCTTTGAATATGGATAAAAACGATGAAATTGGCGATCTTGCTCAGGCGTTTCAATCCATGCAGGAGAAAATTCAACTATCTACAAAAGAGTTGCAGCAGTCCGAAAAAAAATACCGCACACTGATAAACTGTTCCGCCGAAGCAGTGCTAATACTCAACGAGCACGGGAAAATTATTGAATCAAATGATAGTATTACCCGTCTATCTCAGTATCTTCCGGGAGAAATCATCGAAAAACCGGTTGATGTTTTATTTGAATCCACTGCTAAAAACTCATTTAAAGGCCAAACCTTAAAAACGGATCGATTTGAAGCAACCATCGAACAAAAAGATGGCAGTTTGAAACCTGTTGAAATATACATCAGTCCCACCTACTATGAAACCGAACAGGAAGCGAAATTAAGACTATTCTATCTTCACGACCTCACCGAAAGAAAGCGAATTGAAAAGATTATGGTGGAGACTGAAAAAATGTTTGCGCTGCATCAATTATCTTCCGGAATTGCCCATGAAATAAGAAATCCGCTTTTCAGTGTTCGAAATAATCTGAATTATTTGAAAGAGAAAAATGAAAACAGTGTTGAGCAAAAACATATTTATGCTGAAATTAACACTGGATTGCAGCGCATTAACTTATTGGTAAATTCAATACTTGATTTTGCGCGTCCACATCAGCCTGAATTCAAATTGTGCGATATTCGCACGGTTGTCCAACGGGCGCTTAATCTCATTCGAAAACAATTCGAAGATGCGAATCATGCCCTGGAGGTTCATTTCGACGATGACCTGCCCGAGGTGGAGCTTGACACGCATAAAATTGAACAGGTATTCATAAATTTGAGCACAAATTCATTGCAGGCCATGGAACAAAATGGCGTTTTTTCCATTTCAGTCCAGGCCATGAAACGTAAGTTGAAAATACTTGTCAGAGATAACGGGCCCGGAGTCTCCGAGGAAGATGTCACGCGAATTTTTGATCCTTTCTTCACCCGAAGCACTAACGGAACAGGTCTGGGACTGAGTATTGTCAAAAGTATCATTCAACAGCATAATGGCGAAATATCCGTAAAAAGTGAACCGGGTCGTGGCGCCACGTTTAAAATAATTCTTCCGCTGAAACAGAAATAGAAAGGTGATTTATGCAATTTACAATTCTGATCGTTGATGATGATAACATTGTCTGCAACTCGTTGAAACGCATTTTAGAAAATGATGAATATCAAATTTCAGCGGTGAACACGGCAGAACATGCCCTGAAATCTGTGGGGGAAGAGCAGCCAGATCTCATGATCGTTGATTTCAAATTGCCGGATATGGATGGCATAAAACTTCTTAAAAAAGTAAAAGGTGCATATCCACAGATTCAGGTGATCATACTCACGGCTTATGGCAACATATCGCTGGCCGTTGAGGCAATGAAAAATAATGCCTATGATTTTATTGAAAAAGAAGCAGAGCCAGATATGGTGCGGTTCACGGTACAGAAAGCTCTGGACAATATTCGCCTCAAGAAGGAAGTGCAGAATTTACGCGATGAGCAACTGGCGAAACTAAATTTGAGTAATATTGTCACGGAAAGCCAGGTTATGAAAAATTTGCTGAGCCTGGTCGATCAATTTTCTGAATCAGATTCCACGTTGCTATTGACCGGGGAAACTGGCACCGGCAAAAGTATAATCGCTGAATACATTCATTACAAAAGCAGGCGCTTCGATCAGCCATTTTTGACAGTCAATTGTGGCGCCATTCCGCGCGAGTTGATTGAAAGCGAATTGTTCGGTTATGAAAAAGGCGCATTCACCGGAGCGCATACTCGCGGAAAAATGGGACTGCTCGAAAAAGCGAATCACGGGACTGTATTCCTCGATGAAATCAGTGAACTTTCCATGGATATCCAGGCCAAATTATTGATGGTGCTCGAGCGATCCGAATTTTTTCGAGTCGGTGGCGTGGATCCTGTCCGTGTGAATGTTCGCTTCATCGTGGCGACCAATGCTGACCTGGCGAAACTGATTCAGCAGGGGCAGTTTCGAAAAGATTTATACTACAGAATCAATGTTGCGCCACTGCGCGATCGAATAGAAGATATTCTACCTCTGACCAAATATTTCATCGATTATTTCAATATAAAATTTGCCAAAAAAATCACAAAAATCACCAAAACAGCAGAGGGGATTTTAACCAGCTATCCCTGGCCCGGAAATATTCGCGAACTTCGGAATATCATGGAGCGGGTGATGTTGCTCAAACGCGATGAAGTCATTCACGAACGGGATTTTTGCCTGTTGAACAATCACATCAACACTGCTGAGATTGGACCGCTGGAACTGCCGTTTTGCATCAGTTTTGGCAGTGGCAAGAATGTGTTGCATGAAGCTCAAAAAGTGGTTATTGAGCATGTATTAAAAGTTACACGTCACAACAAAACCAAAGCTTCTCAGATGCTGGGTATCCCTCGAACAAGTCTGCAATTCTATATCGATAAATTTGAGATTGCCAAAGAACAATAGTGGGCTAATATACTATACAATATGCTGTTATAAAAGAAACCAAGTAACCATTCAGGTGATTGATAATATAAGAAAAAGATTTGAATAACCTTAGCACCTTGTCATATCTCGACTCCGCTCGATATGACTTACGATATGTCACCTTGAGTTGAAAATCCGCCTCCGGAGGACGGAGTCGAAAGGTGACAATACACGGTGGGTAGCTGAATAGATACGAAACCAAAAATAACCTTGAGTTGGCTATCATAGTATTTCAGAAGGATGGAGTCCCGGAATACTCATTAGTATTTTTACAAAAACTCCATCACCCCGGTTGTCCGAAGGACATCGGATGCTTTTAATTCAAATAAAATCAGTAAGCCCCACACTCATGGTGATCTCACGTCAGTCGGACAACCAGTGTTATCGTTCGCACATTATTTAAATTTTTGCAATTCAACTTTTTGCTCGTCGTACAATTCTTTCAGGTCTCTTTTCAGATTTTTCATATACTCATCATGAATTTCTGGTAATTCGTATTGTCTTCCAGTCTCATTTTCGAGATTGTCGTAGAGTGACTTATAAAGTTCCCATTGCTCGTCCGTGAGCAATTTGTTTTCGTATGCAATTTTCACATTGGCGTAAACCGTTGGCCAGTAGTCATCAATTCTGTCCATGGCCATATTTCCACGAAATGCCAATGCCGATGCGCCCCATGAACTCCCAGGGATGTCGTACAGCGGATATAATTTATTAAATTTGTTAGCGTCCTTGTCGGCGACCCATTTCCTGGCTTCAGCGACGTCATGTTCCGAGCCATGTTCAATAATCTTGGCGAGATTTTCCTGCAATTCCCAGATGCCATGCCATTGCGTATAATCTGCGCCCATCATTTCTGCGCCGTGACGAAAACGTCGACCCTCGTGGTGCCAGTTTCGATACGACACATGCTCCATTTCTTCATCGTATCCCTCTTTCGGCCATGCCGTGAGCACGTTTCCCTCAAATTCAAGCACATCCGTTTTGAGGGCATTGTTTTGCCGTAATTTTTTCATCCAGTCCATCGTGGTCTTCCAGATTTCATTATATTGTAAATTAACCAGATCCGCGGTCAGCAGGTAGCGGTCAACAAAAGAATTTGAATGACACTGAAGACAAACACCTTCCATGCGTTCGCGTTTTTTCTGCCAGGTGATTCCGCCCCAGAATTCCTGCGTTCTCACAGAGAATGGCGCCTGGCTTTCCCAGGTAAGCCTGTCACTGACATTGTGCGTAAAATGGTCGTCGTTCAATGTGGCGCTCATGTGGCAGGTGGCGCATGTTGGCGCACTGAACGGCACCGGGTCCCCGGTGGGATAATCCCATTCAAATTCATTTGCAAAAGTGCTGTAGAGGTTGCCGTGCTTGGATTCAAGGTAAATTTCGATGTGGGGATGGTCCGGCCCGATGTGGCATTCCCCGCATGTTTCCGAATGGCGGGCCTGGGCAATGTCAAAACGATGTTTCGAGTGGCAGGCATCGCATTCGCCCACGCTCTGATCCGGCCAGTAATTTCCGATTTGGTGACATTGTTCGCAACCATGTTTTGTCGCGATTGTCGGTTCAAACACATTTCGGTCTGGTCCCTTGAGCGCCATCATTACCTGGCCCACAGCATGTTTGCTGTTGGCGAATTCTGCCACCTGGTCTTCGTGACATTCGTCACAGTCTTTTGGTGTGGGATGTTTTGCAACCCGATAATTGCTTTCCGGACAGGTGAATTCATCCCAGTCACCTTCTTTGGCTTCGTGGCAGTCGTAGCACCCAATACCCATTTCTGCATGACGGCTCAACTCCCACTCGGTGATCAATTTCGGGGCCACGCCTTCATTTTTGTGACATGTCATGCAATCCCGGGTCGTGCTGCTAATTTCAATTTCCGGCCGCATGGAACGTGTCTTTTTCATTTCAACGCCGGCCACGATCATCAGAATTACGATCACCAGCAGTGAAAAAATTCCAATAAGCCACTTTTGAGCAGTTACAGTATTCATTCTGTGATTTCCTCCAAAATTTATGAGTATTATGCTTTTTTCCAGTTAAATTATAAAATGATGCGTTAACGAAAAAATATAAGGCATTGTTTATCTCAGAAAATGCATTGGCCCGATAAGTTTAATTGATGCTTCATGCCAGCATTTCATAGATTGTCACCAATAAAAATGTGACCAGTGCGATGCTTCCCACGATATAATGCAGTTTAATTTTATTGATGAAAAATTCATCGATGAACGGCCAGAAAACGACAAATACACCGAACACCATCAGCACGGACATGCCAATTTTCATCGGCATAATTTTGATGGCGATATAAACAAGAAAAAAGTACCACTCCGGTTTTATAACGGCCGGCGTCACTGAAGGATCGGCCGGTTCGCCAATACCTGGTGGCAAAATTACGGACAACGTGCTGAGCAAAGCCAGAAATAATAGTGTCATGATAACAACTTTGAAGAAATGCTCCGGGTAAAACGAATAGAATCCCTCACCCTCATGACCTTCCAGTTCTGCCATACCGTGCAGCCGTAAAATAAAAATATGGATGAACATAAAAATGACCAGCAGCGGTGGCAGTAATGTTACATGGAAAGTGAAAAATCTGGTCAGCGTATTTGCTGTGACGGCTTCGCCGCCGCGAAGAAAAATTAACAAGGGTTCGCCGATGAGGGGCAAAGCGCCAACCGAATTCGTTCCAATGGTGGTTGCCCAGTACGAAACCTGGTTTTGTATGAGAGAGTACCCGGTCAATGACAGTCCAAGCGAAAGCCCAAACAGTATTAGACCGATGATCCAGTTGAGCTCGCGCGGTTTTCGATAGGCTCGCGTGAAGAACACCCGGGTCATGTGCAAAAGCAGCGAAATGACAAGCAGGTTGGAACCCCATTTATGAATCCCTCGGATCCAGTACCCGAATCTGACCTCTTCGGTAATGACGCGGACGCTCTCATAGGCCAAATCCGGTGAGGGGATATAGTAAAACATGAGAAATATCCCGGTTAAAAATTGAAACATGATGAGAATGAGCGGAGCTCCGCCTGTCGCAAAAAACCATTTTTTATAATGGAGTGGAATGGGTTCTTTGATAAATACTTTTTCGGTAAATTCCACCAAACGGTTATAATCAATGGGGAATCGTTCTAAAAACCAGTCTTTGATTTTCATGACAGAATGCCTCCCGTTCTTTTTTTGATCCGGATAAAAACGAGGGAGTCGTCCACCTCCACGGGGAATTCATCCAGGGGCCGAGGCGGTGGGCCTGCTTTAACAGATCCATCCTGACTGAAATATCCTTTGTGGCAGGGACAGTAAAATACTTTATCCTTTTCTTGCCATTTTACAATGCAGCCAAGATGCGTGCAAATGCCGGAAAATACTTTGAATCCCTGTTCAAGATGAATGATGAACACCGGCTTGTTGGCAATGGTAATTTCTTTTGCCTTTCCAACCGGAATTTCATCAACTTTGGCCACAAGATATTTTGTATATTCCTTTTTCTTGCTCCCGGGAGAAAGGAATAGCAGACTATCCCTCAGGAATAGCAATCCGCTGAACACCACACCACCGACAGCCGCAATGCTGGATAAAATAAACATCCGGCGCGATGGGGTTTTGCTTTGATCTCCATCTTTTTCCATGAAACCTCCTTCAAAGCTTAATCTATTTCTCGACTATTTGTTTGCAAGTTTATTTTTATTAAAACCGAAGCTCAATGCCTTGCCAAATTTATTCTGACAGACCTCCACACAATCCCCGCAATTGAAACAATAGGGGAGTGCTCCCTGTTTTTTGGGATTTAGTTTTAGCGGACAGGCGGATACGCAGGGTGCGGTCCTTTCGCCACATGTGCAGGCGGACTCATTGAAATTTACACGCATAGTGCGCTTCAATCTAAAAATTCCAATGAATACACCCACAGGGCAAAGGTACTTGCACCACACGCGCGATAACACAGAAAATTCGACTATCAAAATCAATGCGATAAAACTCAACTCCCAGCCAATGTGGCCAGTATAAATTCCATCTGCGATTTGGCTGCTAATAATTCCCGGCGCGGAAATAAACGTGACTACAGGCTGGCCAAAAAAAAGAACGAGCATAAATATTACAATTGTAAAAATCCAAAAATAAAGGGACGCCGGATTCGTTGAAGACCCCGGGACTCTTTTTTTGATGCCGCTTATCCTTCTTCGCAGCCAAAGAGATATTTCGGAAAGAGTGTTGAACGGGCACATCCAACTGCAAAAAACGCGGCCAAAAATGAATGCGAGCACCACCGGAATGATGCCGGCGACAAGCAAGGGAATATAAATGTTTTTCTGCAGCAGAATGGTTTGAAAAATTATTGATGGATCGGCAATATCCAACGAACCAAAACTGTATGAATAAAATGAACCGAGAATAAACGTGAATTTAAAATGATTTAATATTGGAAGCGCTACGATAAAAACAAAGGTCATCGCTTGAATAGTTCGTCGAAAGGTTTTTACATGCGAGTGAAAATAGTTATTCATTGTTGATATTTGTATCCCGTAACTGAAGTCACTGTAAATTTCTGCTTTTAATTATAATTGCCGGTGTCTCTGTTAAACAGACGTGCTCACAAATCCCGCAACCAATGCATTTTTCAGCGACGACCTCCGGATATAATTCATCCCGGAGAATGATAGCTTCGCGGTATATTGGGCATCGCTCGAAACAGGCGCGGCAAATTACTCCATTATACGGCAAACACAACGACGTATCGATAACAGCGACGCCCATTCGAATTTCTTCTTTCCTGATTTTCTGCAATGCGCCGGAAGGGCAAATTTCCGGACATTTCATACAAACGTAACACGGCACGTCGCGCGGAACGATGATCGGAGTGCCCATTTTAATCCCCCACCGGGCATGGGCGGTTTTAATGGATTTGTATGGACAAACAAGTTCGCATTTTCGGCATCGGATACAAATTTTTTCGAATTCATCTTCCGGCACGGCTCCCGGCGGGCGAAGGGGCATGCGTGAATTCATTACTTGTTTGAAAAGTGAAAACATTATTCATCGCCCTCTTCATCGAATTGCATATAAGTTGGATAAACGCCCAGAACGCCGTCAATCTGTTGTAACAGGTTTTCGCTCAATATTTTCATTTGTTTTTCATCATCCGCTTCAAACACAGCGATAATATAATTTTCTTTGTGAATGCCATAGGTGGTAATATTGGGATATTTTTTTAATTCTGTTGAAATTTGCATTGATTTTTCAGGTTGAATGAGCAATACAACGCCGCTTATTAGCATAGTTCTTCACCTTGTTTTAAAGGTTTGGAGAGCAACCAGTCAGAATTATATTGGAGGGAGTGTGGTGCAATCGTTCCACATCCCCCCATTTATTGTGTTATGCCTTTTTAATTTTTACTGCACACACTTTGTATTCAGGTTCTTTTGAACCAGGATCAACCGCATCGGTTGTGACGAGATTGATCAGTGCCTCTCGCCAGTGCCAGGGCACAAACAGCGTGCCTTTGCGGGGACGATCGATCACACGGGCTTCCATTTTGGCGGCGCCGCGTCGGGAAATTATTTCGATCATGTCCTTGTTGGCAATCCCCATATTTTTCGCATCGGCCGGGTGAATTTCGACATAGGCTTTGGGGACAGCGCGATTCAATTCCGGTACCGTCATTGTCATGGTGCCGGTGTGCCAATGCTCTAAAATTCGTCCAGTTGTCAAAGCGAACGGGTATTCAGCGTCTGTTGGTTCTTCCGGGCCTTTTGCCGGCCTGGCAAAAACAATCGCCCTGCCTTCCGGTTTTTTGTAGAAATTTATTCGGCCTTCGCCTTTGAAAAGCGGGTCGCCTTTCACAAAGCGTTTTTCAGTCCCCGGATGATCTTCCGAAGGACAGGGCCATTGCAGACCACGGACTTTTTTCAGTCGGCTGTACGGCATGCCGGTTAAATCCATGTCTGTGTCTTTTGTGAGTGTAAGGTATTCATTCCAGGCGTCTTCCGGCCCCTTAAACGGGAACTTGTCGCCATAGCCCAATCGACGCGCCAGCATCATCAGCGCTTCGCCATCCCATTTGGCTTCACCTGGCGCTTCCACGCATTTGGAGAGATGCTGCGAGCGGCGCTCTGTACATCCAAAAACGCCTTCTTTTTCGCTCCACATGGACACCGGCAAAACCACATCAGCTAATTCTGTCGTCATGGTGGGATGATACGCTTCGGCGACCACCATAAACTGTTCTTCCATGCCTTTCAAGTATTTATTCAGATTAGGCAGCGACTGGGCAGGATTTGTTGTGCAAATCCAAATGCATTTCACATTGCCTTTTGCAAGCGCATCGAACATGGCAACGGTGTGATAGCCGGGTTTGGGCGCAATTTTGTCGGGACTGATGTTCCAGACTTTGGCGACGGCTGCGCGATGATCGGCATTGGCAACCAATCGATGGCCGGGCAGCAGGTGACACAATCCACCGCCCTCACGAACGCCGCCGCATGCATTGGGCTGGCCGGTGAGGGAGAAGGAATCCGATCCCGGAACACCGATTTTCCCTGTCAGCAAATGTAAGTTATGAATCAAATTATTGGCCCACACACCGCGCGTTCGCTGGTTGATACCCATTGTCCACATGGACATGGCGGTTTTGGCTTCGCCAAATAGTTTGGCCGCCTGTATGATTTCCTCGGCGGAAACGCCACAGGCCTTCGCCGCGTTTTCCGGCGTGAATTCTTCCAAGAATTGTTTGTATTGTTCGAACGAAATCGGATTGGCGCCATCGCTGAAAGCCACATGGTTTTTGATGAAATCGTCATCAGCATGACCGTTATTGATGATCAGTCGCGCCATGGCATGAAGAATTGGCAGATCATAACCGGGAATGCAGTGGAGGTGTAAATCGGCAATCTTATCGGTCGGCGTTTTTCTCGGATCGATAATGATCACTTTCACGTGGGGATTTTTCGTCTTGCGACTTGCAATTCGTTCGAAAACCACAGGATGCGCTTCCGCTGTATTCGAACCGATAAGCAGGAAGCAATCGCATTGGTCAATGTCAGTGTAAGATCCACTCGGCTCGTCGCCTCCGAACGTGGTCAAATAACCGCCTACTGCGCTTGCCATACAGAGTCTGGGATTACCTTCCACGTTATTGGTGCCAATACAGCCCTTGAATAATTTGTTGGCAATATAGGTCTCTTCGGTGTATGCCTGTCCTGACCCATAAAATGCAACAGAGTCAGGGCCGTTTTCGTCAATCGCCTGCTTGAATTTTTTAGCGACCAGGTCCATGGCTTCATCCCAACTCGCTTTCACGTGTTTGCCATTCTTTTTTATGAGCGGATGGGTTAACCGGGTTTTCGCATAATTTATTCGGTTCAGGTAGAATGCTTTTACGCAAAGCAGCCCAAAATTTGTGGGACATTCTTTGTCGCCTTTCACAGCGACGATTTTCCCATCGCGAACGCCAACCATAACGCCACATCCAACTCCGCAGTAGCGGCATACAGATTTATGCCACTCGGTTGTGCCTGCAAAGAGCGTATTTTCCATGCCCGGCAGCAGGGTAACGCCAATGGCCGCGGCAGCGGTTGAGGCGGCGGTCGCTTTAATA
The DNA here is from genome assembly GCA_964605145.1 of uncultured Cytophagia bacterium. Lineage (GTDB taxonomy): Bacteria > Zhuqueibacterota > Zhuqueibacteria > Thermofontimicrobiales > Thermofontimicrobiaceae > CAZSBG01. Next base: position 53,260 of record CAZSBG010000018.1, read on the forward strand.
AATTCTCTTCGTGATAATGATTTCATTGAAATAACTCCTTTTTAATGAAATTTTAGTGTATGCCCGTTGTGACAGTCAAAGCAAGTTTCAGATTTTGTTTTGGAAAAATCGACTTCATAATCAGAATGGCAGGAAATGCAACTTTCATCGCCCGGCTTGCTGGCGAATCGCTCCACGCCATCGCCGTGACAAATGAAACATCCAACCTTGAATGTCCCGTGCTGTCCTTCTTGCCAGGCTTTGGTAATTTCAGGAGTTGCTTCAGAATGGCATTCTTCACAACTAATGCTGAAATCGACTTCCGGGTGTTTATCATCTCGCGCCGAGAAGGCAGATATTGAAATGAATAACACCAGCAAGGTCACAATCAGCAACGCAGTCAAAATGATTTTCTTCATTGTTAACCTCTACTTTATTCATGTTTTTTATCAAGACTTTTTGTAACTATTCAGCCACGAAGACTCAAAGGCACGAAGAAAAAGGCAAAGAAAAAATATTCAAGAATACCACTTACAACAGTGGAAGATTTTGTATCGTAATTAACAGGCTGTAATGCTTAGCATATACTTTTCTTTGTGTGACTTTATGTCTTGGTGACTTCGTGGCAAAAATAACTAAGCTGAATAGTTACGACTTTTTTTATTGGTATGTATCAATTATTTCCTCTGTAATTGCGCAGAAAAATCAGATGCCATCAACTATGAATTGATGGCATCTGTTGGAGGTGCTTAGAACTTATATGTCAATTCTGATTTTAACTCTTTTACATTATCGTTGTAATTATTGGTGCCGTTGATCAGGTACCCTGCCGCATCGCCGGGCATGAAAATTCCGCCTCTCAGGGTGAAAACGAGATCGCTGTAAATTTTATAATCCACTTTGAAATCGATTTCTTGTCCAATATCTTTTGAACTGGCTGAACCGATTGTCCAGAAACTGCCGTTAGCATCTGTGGCAGTTGACCATTCATAAATCGGCTGGGTTGCTTTGATAAGGGTAAAAGATAAAAATGTGCTGAGATTCGGTTTGACGTTGTAGGTTCCGTTCAACTGGAAAAGAGTCGAATTTTCGAATTCTCGATAGCCGCGGGTGTTTGGCGCGCCCAGCCCCTGGGGGGTTATTCCCTCTTCGTCGGGCATAATGGAATCTTCCCAAATTTCGGTGACGTAAAAGAACCCTGAAGTTCTTAGTTTGTTGATATTGCCCGCGCCGCCGGTTTTGTCCTCATCCCCTGATCCGATGCCAATGACACCGCCCAGAGAGAATTTTTTGGGAACAACCTGAAAAACAGGTTTCAGGTAGAGGTTATAACCGGAAAGGTCTCCATTGTTGATATCGTATCGTTGTTTTGCATCGTAATTAGTATTGCTGATGTCATCTTTACCTGATAGATAATCGAATTCGCCGCTGACAGAGAACTTGCCAAATTTTACCATGCCGGATATGCCGAACACCATCAACTGGGTGACATGCGGAGCAAAACGCGGACGGAAATAATCGAGACCATCGAGCAGATATGCGGTGTTATCTTTGGTGCTTTGGTCGTTGTAGTAGAGGCCGAATATGTTTATTTCTCTGCTATCGGTTTTTGTTTTCAGGTTTCCCAAAAGAAGATCAGCATCACGTGCATCGGTGTTACCCAGTGGATCTGGGGCCACCATTTCATTATCGCTTAATCCGTCTACGCCTTCGGACATTTTGGACCATCCGAGCATGAGATTGGCTTTTTTGAGATTAACGGTTGCCTGTATTCCATCGAGATTATTATCCAGGATAAGTTTGTTTCCAACGCCATACCACATGCGACCCACTTTGAAATTCACCGGGATATTGGGGCAGGTAAAATCAATATATGCCTGATCGATGTGCACTAAAAAGTTGGTGTCTTTGTTGTCGAAAAGTCCGCTTGCCCCATTGAATGTCCTTTGTTCATTGTCAACTCCCCACCAGCCCTGTGCGATATCGAGTCGGGTGACTGCCTTCAAATTATCGTTGGCAACAGCCTGCACATTGAAACGAAGCATTTGCACAAAATAGTTATCGTTCCCGTCGGTTTTGCCCAGGAAGAATTTGTTTTGATACAATCCCCAGGCAGTGTACACACCATTTACTTTGAAATCGGCGGCAAAAAGAGAGGTGCATAAGATTAACACTAAAAAAAGCGAAAGGCTGGCTGAAAAGAACTTGTTCATGTTTCATCCTCCATTGGTTATAGATTTGTGAATTATTATGATGGGACAATCACAAATTCTATGCCATCGCAGGATTAAATATTACTCCGTTATAACACTCTGATAATAAGGAAATAGTGAGGTTAGTCGCGTTAGAGTATGTAATGAATGAAAGTGGAAAGTGACGGTATACCGTCAGTCTGTCGCTATACGGTCAATTGGGTTTCTATTTCTAAACGAAGCAAAGGTAGTTGGATTGACATAGAACTGCATCAATAATATCAAATGGAGTGAATCAGATTTAACATGAATGTGCTCAATATATAATGAAGTAACTAACAAATCCGCGGAAGCTGTTCCCCTGTGAGCATATCCACGATTCTGGTGCCGCCAATGGAGGTTCGCATAAATACCTTGCCCGGATTTTCTGCGGTGACTTCACCGATGATACTCGCATCTCCGCCGTATTTAGTGGCACGAATTGTTTCGAGTAAGCGATCAACATCGTCCGGGGCGACAATCGCGATGAGCTTGCCTTCGTTGGCAAGATACATCGGGTCCAGTCCCAGTATTTCGCAGGCGCCCAAAACTTCTTCGCTGATGGGAATGCGATCTTCGTCGAGCATCATCCCGACACTGGATTGGCCGGCGATTTCATTCAGCGTTGTCCCGAGACCGCCGCGAGTCGGATCTCGCAAAACATGAATCTGGCTGCTGACCGCCATTATTTCAGCGACCATTTTGTTGAGCGGCGAGTTAAATTTCAGTCCTTCGCGCTGCGTTAAAATTGTAATGCCGTGATCTGCAATGGTGCCACTGACGATGATTTTGTCCCCCGGCTTCGCGTTTTTGCCGGAAATGTCCACGCCATCCGGAATGGTTCCAATCCCGGACGTATTGATGAAAATTTTATCCGCGGCTTTTTTGGGCACTACTTTTGTGTCGCCGGTGACAACGTGAATGCCGGCTTCGGTGGCGGCGCGGTTCATGCTTTTCAAAATTCTTTCTAAATCCGCAATGGGGAATCCCTCCTCGATGATAAAACCGACGCTCAAATACAGTGGCGTGGCCCCGCTCATGGCAATGTCGTTCACCGTGCCGTGAATGGCCAGATCGCCAATGTCTCCGCCGGGGAAGAAGATGGGATCGACTGTGTACGAATCCGTGGAAAACGCTAACCGCCCGCCGTTCGTATGGAACGTCGCGCTGTCATTGATCTCGTTGAGAATCGGATTGGTGAAATAGCCGAGAATAAGTTCGGAAACCAGTTTGTGCGACGCCCTGCCGCCGCTGCCGTGATCGAGAAGGATTTTATCGGATTTCATTAACTCTCACATGTTGAGTATTTTCAGATTCTGAGGACTTGGGATTTTTTTGCCGAATTGTATGTATCGCGTCGAAGACTGCTGCTCCGTAGTCAAAAATTATTTCGTTGTAGCGGGCAAATGATTTCAATCTTTTCAAAAATTTATTGTACTGCACAATGTCGATTGCTTCTTTGAAATATAGGAAATTCAGCATCATCAGCGAATTATAATAAGGAAGCCCTTCGCTGCCGGCGCGCTTCAGAATTTTTTTGTCTTCGGAAATTACCGGCAAATAATATCGTTGAGCTGTTTCTACCAGCTTTCTATCATTTGAATCGAATGCATCCGCTGATTTCAAACATTTTATTGTGCGAATTTCAAAGCCGGTTTCTTTCAGAATTTCCGGCAACGAGGCGAGCTCAAGATTTTGCATGACCAAATTTAAAAAGCCGGCTTTTTGCATGTAAATAATGGATGAGGCGTCGATCATTGCGGAATACAAATACTGAAATTCAGCACACGCCAATTTTGGGTCGCTGATTATTTTCATAACGGATTTTCTCTCTGCTTAAAAATATAATGCTTTTTTCACCACAGTGCAAGGAAAAAATGTTAGGTAGAGAAAAATCAAATGATTAATCTGTTAGGCGTTTGTAAAAAAATGAAAATTGTCTTGACTTTTTAATGCTTTTGTGTTATCATATTGAAAAACGTGTTACGGAGAAAAATACATGAGTGAAATCACCCGTTTTGGCGTTTCCATTGAAAACAAGTTGCTGGAAAAATTTGATCACCTCATTTCCGCGCGCGGCTATCAGAACCGCTCCGAGGCTATTCGCGACCTGATTCGGAATGAACTCGTGAACCAGCAGTGGGGGGACGACGAAGCCGAATCCGTTGGAACCATCACCATCATCTTTGACCACCATGTTCGGGAGCTCACCGAAATGCTGACGAATGTGCAGCATCAATTCAAAGAACAAATCATCGCAGCCACCCATATTCATCTCGATCATCACAATTGTCTCGAAATGATTGCCGTGAAAGGCAAGACCGCCGCTATTCGAAAAATCGCGGATAAGCTAATCAGCCTTCGGGGCGTTAAGCACGGCAAGCTGGTGATGACAACGACGGGAAAGAATGTCTAAATTTTTTTATGGCCTGGTAGCACAAAAATATAAAACGTGGCACAAACTATTGCTCTAATTCGTCATTCAATTTTCCACTTCGTTCGGAGGAGAAAAATCTTGAAGAACCTGATGAAAGTATTTTCTGTCGTCGCTTTTTTTTCCTGCCTGATTTCTGCTGACCTTTCTGCAAAAGAGGACGTAGTTGAACCCGATTCTGTGAAATATAAATTCGCGCCGGTGGTTGTTACCGGGCAGCGATTTGAGATGTTTCAAAAAGATGTGGCAGCCAGTATTTCTGTGATTTCGCCTGCTGAAATTCAAAATACCATGTTCACGAATGTTGCGGATGCGATTTCCTATTTGACGCCCGGCGTTTTTACCACGCGGCGATCCAATGCCGGCTATGGCGTTTCAGCCATGGCAGCCGGCAGCATTTCTATTCGCGGGATTGGGGGGAAACCTAATTCCCAGGTACTCATGCTTATCGATGGCCGGCCAGACTTCCAGGGAATTTTCAGCCATCCCATCAACGACGCGTATCTTGTTGATAATGTCGATCACATCGAAGTGCTGCGCGGGCCGGCTGCGGCGGTTTACGGCACAAATGCCATGGGCGGTGTGGTAAATATTATTACGAAGCAGCTCCCCACATCCGGATTTAATACAAACGTTCAAATGGGCTATGGCAGTTTCAATTCTCAAAAATTGAAGGTGCAGCACAGCGGCGCAGCCGGAAAGTTCCAGTATTTTGCCGCTGTCGGATATCAGCAGTCGGACGGGCATCGCGACAATGGGGATTTCAAAGCCCAGGATTACTCGCTCAAGTTAGGCTACCAGGTGAATCACAATTTACACCTGAGCTTCAATGGCAGCTACAATCCTTACGAGTTCAATGATCCCGGCCCGGATGGCATCGACCTGTACGGGTACTTCGATTATGGCGATATTAAACGCAGTTCCATGGACGTCACTTTGACAAACAATTTTGCCGGCACGAACGGGACCATTAAAGTGCACGGCAACTTTGGCAAACATAAACTATCCGATGGCTGGGATTCCGACGACCAGACCAATGGTATTTTGATTTTTCAGAATTTCAATCTTCCCTTTGAGATAAAAACAACGGTGGGCAGCGATATCAAAAGATATGGCGGCACGTCCCGTTCCAATGGTGCGAAGCTCGGTACATTTTTCAATGATGAACGAGCGCTGTATTTTCACATTCAAAAAATGTTTTGGAAGAAACTGGTTGTGGCGAGCGGGTTGCGGCTGGAAAATAATTCAAATTTTGGCAATGAATGGATTCCCAAAATGGGCGTCGTTTATCATGTCTATCCGCAAACCGCCCTGCGCGCTTCGGTGGCAAAAGGATTTCGGGCGCCATCGGTAAAAGACTTATTTTTGTTTCTGCCTGCCAATTCCGACCTGGCACCGGAACGGCTGTGGAATTATGAAGTGGGAATCAACCAGACGCTTGGTCCAAATTTTTCACTGGACGCCTGCGGATTTTATTACAAGGGCGATCAGTTCATCGAAACAATTATGGTAAAACCCGGCACCATGCAGAATCAAAATATCGGCGCCAACGAGGCAAAGGGATTTGAGCTTGCACTTCAGTTGAAGCCCTCTGACAATTTGTTTGCCAGGGCGTCCTATTCCTATTTGAAATCCGAGAATGTGATTCCGTTTTCACCCAACAAACTGAATTTCTTCATGGATTATAAGCTGAACAAAGCGCATATCGCCGTTTATGGGGAATATGTGAATAATTTACATGCCAGTTACCAGTTGAATCAATTTCCACTAAAAACTACTGTGGAAGAGATGCCTGATTATTTTCTGGTTCACTTGAAAGTCCGGTATCGGCTCATCAAAAAACTGGAATTGTCGCTGGGAATAGAAAATGTATTGGATGAAAATTATTCGATTTTGAAGGGGTATCCGCTTCCCGGCCGGACATTTTTTACTCAGTTTAATTATGAACTATAGCGGTGTTTTGCCTCGAAGACTCAAAGGCTCGAAGGAAACGCATTAAAATTATGTGGATTCAAATATGCTGATGGCTTGTAGCTGATAGCGAACAATTAAACAATCGAAAATTCAATTGTTGCATACGTAGCAGAAAGTAAAATGAACCTTAAATCACGCCAAATTTCTCTGACTGCATTGTTCCTGGCGCTGTGCGTATTGGTGCCCATTGTTTTTCACTTTACGGGATTGGGAAAAGCGTTTCTGCCCATGTTTTTGCCGATTCTTTTGGCAGCTTTCATTCTGGACTATCCGTACGCGCTGATTGTCGGATTGGCCGGGCCATGGATTTCGGCATTGACCACCGGCATGCCGCCATTTTTTCCCACTGCCGTAATTATGAGCGCCGAAGGATTGGCTGCGGCTTTCATCAGTTCTTACCTCTACAAAAAGCGAAATATGAATTTCTGGCTAAGCTTGATTGCAGCGATTATTGGCGAACGATTAACATTGGTGCTGATGCTGTTTTTCATTTTGCCAATATTCGGCCTTCCGCAGGAAGCGGTGACGATCGGCGCAATAATTTCATTGCCGGGAATTGCGCTTCAGTTTTTCCTTGTTCCTTTAACATTGAAAGCGCTTGAAAAACGAAACCTCATTGAGACGATATGAACCAAGACGATCTTTTAACCCGCGAGTACTTCAACAATCTTGCTGCTGAGTGGGACAACCGAATGACCTATGCCGCTGATAGAATAGAACAATTGCTTTCACGGTTGTCCCTTGAAAACTCAAAAAACATCCTCGACCTGGGCTGCGGTACCGGCATTCTGTTTCCAATTTTGAAAAAATTGACGACCAACGGGTCGCGTGTGTACGCCATCGACTACGCCGAAGAAATGGCGTCTCTGGCTGCTTCAAAAAAATATGAACACATCACACCGTTTTGCGCGGATGCTCAAAACCTGCCTTTCCGGGAAGTAAAATTCGACAGCGTCATCGCCTTTCATGTGTTACCCCATTTTGCAGATGCAACGTCCGGTCTCAGCGAATGCCGGCGCGTGCTGAAAATAGGGGGGGAGTTGAGTATCATTCACCTTCGCAGCAGCGAGGAATTAAACGATTTTCACGCGACGTTGAACGGGCCTGTGAAATATCACACGCTGATGCACGGCGAGGAAATGGGGCGTATGCTGCAAAATATGAACTATGTCGTGGAAACGGTGGTGGACGAGCCCGGGGAGTATTTTGTACGGGCGCTGAAGTCTGATAATGGGAATAACTAAATATTTCGTTGTGAGAATTTGTTTAATTCAAGTCAGGCTACTTTTCCCGCGCAAATTTCCAAATAGGTGTCACAGGAAAACCGTCCACATTGTCTTCCTGGTCAAATGTGATGATTGTCCCGTTGGGTGCGCCGGTAATTTCCATTGCGTTCATCAGTCCCGCTTTTTCTCTTTTGATATTTTCGTCTGTTAACGTGTGGCAAACCTGGTAAGCATGCGTTATTGAATTTCCTTCTTTGATAAGAAAGTCACATTCAAATTTATTTCTGTAGTAAAAAATCTCCCTGAAATTTCTTTTTAACATCAGAAAAAATATATTTTCGAGCAGGCGTCCTTTATCCTGAGAAAAGGATGCAGAATTCGCCCTGATTAATCCTGCGTCGATGCCGTAAACTTTTTTAGCGCCGGCTCGTTGTTTTGAATAAGAGAAATTGAATTTCGGGACTGTAAATAGCAAATAGCTATCTTCCAAAAATGATAAATATGAAATGACCGTGTTGACTGATCCCAGGGAAAACTGGTTCTTCAATCGGTTGAAAGAAAATTCATTCCCAAAATTTGTGAGCAAAAAAATAGCCATTTCCATGAGCAGTTTATGCTCTTTGATCTTATGTCGTGTGATGATATCTCTGGTAATAATATCCCGAAATAGCTGGCGCAGAATATCAGCGTTTTTATATTTTAAGAATTCCGGGAAACCTCCATTTTGAACATAATCCTGAAATGATTCAAGTGAAAATGATTCTCCTGTTAATTCGAGCATTTCATGTAAAGAAAATGGCAATAGCTCGTACATCAAATGCCGACCAGTTAAGCGACTGCCAAGCTCCTTGCTTAGCAAAGATGCATTTGAGCCGGTAATGAAAATTTTTTTTCCGCGATCCTGCAATGTTCGAATTGCTCTCTCCCAATCAGAAACGTTTTGAATTTCATCGAAGAAATAGTATTTGCTTTCCCCAAATTCTTCATGGAAAATTTCGTCCAGTTTTTGAAAATCACTCAATTCAAAGCTCACAGCCCGTGGATCCTCAAAATTGAAGAAATAGTATGAATCAAAGCTTTTCATGATTTGCAATAGCAAGGTGCTTTTACCGCAGCGTCTGATGCCGCTCAAAATAATAATATGCGGGCTTTGCATATCAATTTTCTTGAGCAATTCGCGTTTGATGCCCGAATTTAAAAGATTAACATCGCGTCGTTGAGACGTGACAATATTTCGAAGTGTGTCTTTCAGGATCATTTTTCTGCCTTTTCATTTGCACTGAACAAAAGTTTTCATTGCTAATGAAAAGTTTACTAAATTTAATTGAAAATGTCAAGGATTTTTATTGCTAATAGAATTTCACGAATAAAAAAAATGAAGAGATGACAAGGAGAGTATCGAGTAAATTCCTTTTGAATAAGATGTAGGTTCGAAATTATAATGTAAATGTAGGGAATTTTTAAGTGAGGGGATTCGGAAAATGAAAGGACAATTTCCTAATTATTTATTGACGGCACTAAATTCATTGGAATTGAAGCCTTAGCAAATTCACATACATGTATTCGTCAATTTATCGATTATATTTAAACCCAAATTACGGTTAAGAATTTTAGTTAAAGATTTCATGGTCAAAAGACATTTATTTTTAAAA
>CAZSBG010000019.1:0-62591 GCA_964605145.1 uncultured Cytophagia bacterium
TTTTTTTATTAACGGCATCTATAATATAGCAAGCTTGGAGGCTGAATAGTTACCAAATTTTAAATGTATCGCATTACTTCTTTCACACTTTTAGAATAATTTGTCTCAATCAATCTCTCAACCGTTTCAAAGTTAATTTACGGTCGATTGCAAATGAAAAAACCCTTATCATCTAAAAAATATAAACAGTCAAACCTGCATTAACGCTGAAATTATCCCAGCTTTTCTGCCCCCAAATTTCTTTGGCCTGCTGATCCTCCCAATCTTCATCGGTTACATCCAGCATCATCTGCCTGACTTCGAGGTCGAGCGAGCCGATTTTGCCCAATTCAAATCGAACTCCCCCTAAAAAATGATATCCAAACGCGGTTTTGTCCAGAACACTTAATTCGTCCAGGTCTCTCTCCTGGTACTTTTCGGCGACCGGGTCCCAGTACCGCTCAGTCGTTTTTTGGCTGACCGAGAGAAAATGGAATTGCGCGCCGCCACCGAAATACAATGTCGTCCCGCCACCGAACGGCCGAAAATGAAATGCTGTGGTAATCATGGGATAGTGGTTTCCGACACCGGTTTTTATCGTCAGGCTTTCCGGATCAGGATTCAAAATGACCGTGTCGTCGAGCGCCTGATAGAAACCTGCCCCGTAACCGATATCGATTTGAAAACCGGGAACATAGGCCTCAAGAGAATACCTGAAAAACGCGCGCCCAAATCCGCCATTTGCCAGATCGCTCTGGCCGTATCCTCCATTGAGACCTATGGAGATTATCGGATATTCAACAGCATATAACTTATGTTGAGATGGATTGAAAACAAAAGAATAAGCCAACAAAATGGAGAAGATAAAAATTATCTTTTTCATGAGAATGCGCTCCTATTATAACGGTGAAACCTTTGAAATTATTTTGGAAGCGGCTTGATCTGACAAGTCCGAAATCGCTTTTTCAATCAGCGAATCCTTTGATTCAGGTGTTTGCGATGCTTTCATTTTTTCACGTTCAGAAGCCGATAGTTTGCTCACAAATTTCTTTGAGCAGGTAATCCACTCCGCCTTATCCCGAACCTTTTTTGTCAAAGTTTCATTGAATATAATTGAACCCGACTCAACACTCACGAGTCTGTAGTCCAGGGCAACTTCAACGCGCCTTTCACGTTCACGCGCTGTGTAGTTGAATGGCACCTTGCGCGTCCGCTGCACGCCCTTTGGATCGCGATAATTTTGCTCGTAATGAGAGGACACGGTACGTCTGGTAGGCCCGGATAGCTGATGACTGACGAGTGTCACCGAGCCAACCACAATTGTATTCACACCGCTCATTTGACCAACCTTCACAGCGGTTTTTTCATCAATGACGCCAGTCTGGGATAGCGCCTGTTCTTCGAATATTTTTTGTAGATTTTCCCGCTCAAGGAATAAAATAAAATTCCCTTTTCGTGGCAGGGCATTGGATAGAATTTTCTGCGACACAATGCCACCAAATTTGCTATCCAGTTTTGCGGCTGAAAATGGGAACACTGCCAGGCGAACCGTCAATCTGTCTTTGACTTCATTCAATAATTCAGTTGCATCATAAAACTCCGGTTGATAACCAATGGATTTGTTCAATTCGTCATAGGCATCCTTCAAATTTCCTGTCTCGTAATAATTCCTGCCCCTGTCGTAATGAATCTGTGACAATTGCTGCTCAATTTGATCGATCTGCTGCTGGACATCCAGGAAATCAGGGACATAAGCGGATGCATTCTTGAAACTGGTTAAGGCGTTCTCCAGGTTTCCGGCGTTGAGGGATTCCATACCAATCGCATACTCACCTTCCGCCAATTTGCTCCGCGACTTCCGGATATAGCTATTGGTGTCTTTGAAATCACTTGCATAGGACTTGACTTCTTCTAACTTTTGAAGCGCGTTTTCAAACTCGTTTTTTTGAAAATAATCCAATGCCTCGGCATAAAGATCATCCGCCTGTTTCAATTTCGATTGATAACTCTTAACCTTCAGATATTCCATTTCGACGCTTGTGGGAAACGACACCCCATAAAAATCAGTTAAGCCGGAAAGCATCTCCTGTCCATTCTCTGCTAATTGAACAACTTTGTCCCAATTATTCAATTTTTCAAAATGAGAGATTTTGTTTTTAAGGTCCAGAAAATATGCTCGTGCAGCCTTGTTAAGCATTTCTATCGCAGCTTGATCTCGCTGATGAGATCTCAGGTGTTTTTTGGAGTATTTAATTGCCAGATCGTTCCGGTTATCCCGATGTGCCCGAATGGCCTTCATCTTGTAGGGCGCACAAGATAGAACAACTAAACTAAAAATTAAACCGGGGATTACTATTTTTTTGTTCATTGTTTGTCCCTCTCTCTTTTGATGAAGTGGTGCAACGCAGCATGACCATATTTGGTGGGTAAGTTTCTCTCATAACAATATGACAAAAAAAAATGCACCATGCAATATGGTACATTTTCAAAAATTGTTTCTAAACCGTGCAGATAAAATTTCGAAAGCAAAGCCGGTGTTCCGGGTCGGGTACTCTAAACAACCTTGGTCACTTTACCTGATCGTAAACATCGTGTACAGACATAAGCTCGTTTTACTGTACCATCGACTGCTATTTTCATCTTATGTAAATTTGGATAAAAACGACGTTTATTCAAATTGTGTGCATGGCTGACACTATTTCCAACCTGAGGCTTTTTTCCACATACTGTACAAATTCTTGACATGAAAATTACTCCTTCACCATCATTCTATAATGAGAATCTTACAAATTTTTCACAGCACCTATTATAATAAATCTTTTCTTAAAATGCAAGAAAAAAATTAGCGGGTCACAGCGAAATTTCTTCTATCCACGACAAGTAACTTTTTTTGGGCATATTTTAACTCATTCGAATACCGATTTGTTCCGGCTGCCAGTGAAATGAATTTTCGGTATTCATCGTCCGCTGAAGTAAAATTTTCCAAATGTTCAAGCGCCCGGGCCAAAATGAAATGTGCGAATGGGAAGCCGGGACTCCTGCGCAGCATGAGGTCGCACATATATTTTGCCTGCTGAAAATTTCCAACGCGAAGGTAGTTTTCAGCCAGTTTAGATTGATAATGCCTGGTCAATTCCTCAGGACTGTGCTGCCATGCCAATTGAAAACCTTCAATGGCTTTATGCCAGTTCTGCTCTCTGCAAGCAATCTCTCCAAGCAAATCATAAAATGCAGCGTCTGTAAATATTTGATGCCGTTTTTCCACTTCGATGATCTCTTTTATTTGATCCGCACATTTTCTGGCAGCATCAACTTCACTCTTTTCGAGATGTATTTTTCCTTGTACAGCAAGCGCTCTGACGTTTTCATTATTCAAATCTAATGCCCGCACCGCCGAACGTTCAGCGTTCTCAATTCTGTTCATGAGCAGATAGACTTCAGCAATTCTCGCGTATTGTTCTGCCCGGTTAGACGACGTGAATGGAAGCAATTCATAAGCGAGATGGAGCTGCTGCAAAGACTTTTCCCATTGAGATGTTTCCAGATATAATTCACCCAATTTCAAATGCGCTCGCTGGAAATTTGGCAGGATTTCAATTGCGCGGTAATACGACTGTTGTGCATTTTCATAATCGCCGTTAAGCCGATAAATATCGCCCATTGTCACCATGGCATCTGCATCATCCGAATCAATTTCCAAACATTTTTGGATGTGAATTTTAGTTTTTTCAAATTGATTGAATTTGGAATAGGTATAGGCGAGAAGTTTATGGGCTGGCAAATTCTCCGGATCTAATCTCAAAACTTCATTTAAACAGGCTTCTGCCTGATTATGCAAATACCTTCGACTGCAATCCTCTGCGAGTAATAAATGGCATTCCGGGTCACTGGAATATTTCCGAACATATTCACGCAATAAAACTGTTCTGTTTTGAAAATCACCCTGAAGTTCAAACTGGCATATTTTTATGAATAATTTTTCTTTGTTAGTCACTGAAGAAAAATATTGATTGGTACGAAGGAGATGTTTTTCTGCAGCGCGCCTGTCACCTAACTTCAGAAAAGTGATGCCAAGCCGGCAATGTGCCATTGCAAAGCTGGAATCTATTTGAATGGCCCTGGAAAAATGTCGAACTGCTCTCTGAAAATAATTATTGTAATAATCTTTCACTCCCTGTTGGTAAAATGTCAATGCTTCTGCTGATTGAGTGGTCACTCTGTTCTGATTCATCGTGCAGCTCAATAAAACGCTTACGCTCAGCATTACGTGCACATAAAATAACTGGCCCCATTTTTTTATCATAAAAGCTACCACCTCCATGTTTACCAAAAACTTTCCACCGACTGATTTCAGTTGCATCCACCCACGCTGGCATGCAATACCCATTTCGATTAAGTCCTGTATAATTTATACACGATACATACAGGATAAACACGTCCCCGTTCAACGTGCCAAAATTCGTTTCCACAGTCGTATAATACCCAATTTGTAATTGAATGGTAGCATCGCATCAAATAGCGAGGCCACCCCATATTTTTGAACCTCGCTATCCGGGAGAGAAAAATAAGATACTATTAAAATTATAAATATGCATAATTTAATCCCCAAGTTTATTAATGTCAATATATTTAACCTGGATTATTCATTGTAATGCATTAAGGAATCCAGATAGCCTGAATGGTGCTTCATTCCGAATTCAGTATATCTAACTTTGTTAAATTTCATATATCTGATTAATTTTATTCATAACATGAAGTTAAATATCTATTGTTTGAAATTTGTGAATAATTCAGGTTAATGTTATTTTATCGTAACATCAAATACTATAGCAACTTAATTGAAATATTTATTATTGATTTGTCAACAAATACTACTTGACTTTTATCTTTGTTATTTCTATATTTCTGGCAAGAATAGTAATTACCAGAATTAAACCAGCAGAAAGGGTGCAAAAAATGAGCAAATTAATAAAATGCATTATTTTAATGTCAGCATTGGCCACGACTTCTTTTGCACAAATGGGAACTCCCTCGGAAAATAATGGTACGTTTACCGGTGCGATGGGAATGACAGTCATTGATGATCAATCATACTTCACCATAAATCTACAGCCTGATATATCTATCGGCAAGTTTGGCGTAGGATTAAATGTAAATTTGTTATATAATACAAAAAATGGCGCCATCCGCGGTGAAGACTGGGATGAAAATTATGATTGGGCCCGGCTTATTCGGTATCTCCGATATGGCCACAAAGGGGAAAATTTTTATACTCGCGTCGGAACATTGGATGCAGCACGTCTGGGGCACGGTTTTATCATGAATTATTATACCAACGAAGCCAGCTACGATAAACGGAAAATCGGTCTCGCGCTGGATATTGATTTTGGCACGGCAGGTTTTGAAACCATCACCAGTAACATGGGCAGGCTGGAAATTATTGGCACCCGCGGTTATGCGCGACCATTGCGTCCATATATCGATATCCCGATCATCAAAAACTTGACCTTTGGTGCAACATTTGTTACAGATGTCGATCCGGATGGATTGAGATCGACTGATGATGGCATTTATGAATATGGGTTTGATGTTGAACTGCCATTGATAGACATCCCAATGTTCAACACATTCACTTATTTCGATGTTGCCAAAATACAGGACCATGGATCCGGTATGGCCGCGGGTATTGCAGCGAACCTTCGCGTTATAGCCAATGTCGCAGAAGTCTTTGCCAAACTGGAACGTCGTTGGCTGGGCGAAGAATTCATCCCTTCATATTTCGATGCATTCTATGAAATCCAGCGCTACCAGCCGCTCGAAGGCGGTGGGCTATACAGGAAAAATGAAGACTTGGCCTTAATCCAAAAAGAAACCAGAGGCATTTTCGGGGAATTGGGCGGGCATATTCTAAATACTCTGCGACTGATCGGAAATTTTCAGCGACTGGATGAAACCAAAAACAGCGGCATTCTTCACCTCAGAGCTGATATTCCGGACGCAATTCCCAAAATCGCCGCCCAGGCAACCTATGATAAAATCGGCATCGAGACATTGAATGATGCCTTCACACTGAACGATCGCTCCATTGCCCGAATCGGTTTGGGCTATAAAATCAATCCGTATATTATGTTTTTCATGGATTACATCTATAGTTTTCAATTCAATGAAGAAAAAAATGCGTATGAAGCCCAAAAGCGTTTTTCTCCGCGAGTGGCTTTTGTGTATAATTTTGGCTTTTAATTTTTTTTTGAATCGCAGTAGCGGTCTCTCGATCATCATTCTAAATTAATCACTCGAAAATTTACTTGAGCGCGCCCTGACTGACAGTCGCGTCAGGGTGTGCTAACCTTTGGAGAAAATGATTCAACAACTCAAACCAATCAAGCTTTTAGAGATATTACGGTTTTTTGTTGATTTTTTCTATCCCCCTTACTGTCCGATTTGCCATTCTCCCCCCAAAGAGGAAAAATCAATCGTCTGCGAAAATTGCTGGAAGCAAATCCCAAGGGTAGATAAAAACTATGATATTGTCGCCGAAATAAAATCTAAATTAAAAGGGCCTATTTATTTTACGCAAGCATATTCGGTGTGGCATTTCATCGGCCCCATTCAAAACATTATTCATTTTCTCAAGTATCAAAATTTTCGAAATGTGACGCTTCAGATGGGTAAATTTATGGCTGCCATGATTCGCGAATTCAACCTGCCCATGGAGCAGCTCATGTTGATTCCTGTTCCGCTCCACAAAACACGGATCAGGGAGCGGGGCTTCAACCAGAGCCTGTTGCTCTGCATGTCAATTTCATCTCAATTGAACATTGATTATTCAGATAAAATACTGGTTCGTACCAGATATACACAGTCCCAGACGAAATTGAATGCAGCAAAACGACAAAAAAATGTGGCTAACGCCTTTCAGGTCAAATCAGCCGAAAGCATTCAGGGAAAAACCATAATTTTGGTTGACGACGTCATTACCACCGGCGCCACCATGAACGCTTGCGCTCAAGCGCTCGCCCAATGCGGCGCTTCAGAAATCATTCTTATATCAGCGGCAAAGGCGTGACAAAACCATCATAAAAAAACTTGACATTTAAGTATTTTTTTCTTATAATATACGTTAATTTTACGACCAACTTTGCTTTTATCAGCATATATTTATTATTTTATTATAGTTAGCCAACCTTTTTTTCGGGTTGACTTTTTTCTACCTGCACTAAATGAAAACGGATTTGTCATAGAAACTTTTTGAGACTGGAGTGGAATATGTTAGCGACTAACAAAGAACTGCAACAAGCTGCAAAGAATGGGAAATATGCTGTCGGCGCTTTTAACACGAGCAATATTGAAATAACACAGGCAATAATTGAAGCGCATGAAGAGCTGAATGCTCCTGTTATTATTGCTACATCGACGAGTGCGATTAAATATTGTGGAATTGATGTAATTTCAGGTGTTGTACGACAGATGGCCATGAACGCCAAGATACCGGTAAGTCTTCACCTGGATCATGGTACTGACTTTGATTTGATTATAAATTGTGTTCGGAACGGCTGGACCTCTATTATGATTGATGGTTCTCATGAATCTTTAGAAGGCAATATTGCTGTGACCAAAAAAATCGTTGACATTTGTCATGCGGCCGGTATTTCGGTTGAAGCTGAATTGGGCCGATTAGGCGGCATTGAAGATAATATTGCTGTTGATGAAAAAGACGCTCGGCTTACTGATCCTGAAGAAGCTGTCAGGTTTGTAGAAGAATCCGGATGCGATACCCTGGCGATCGCCATTGGCACATCGCATGGCGCGTATAAATTCAAAGGCGACGCAAAACTTGCTTTCGACCGCCTGGAAGTGATCTCAAAGAAACTGGATATTCCGCTTGTATTGCACGGCGCTTCCAGCGTTATTCCGGAAATCATAGCAAAAGCGAATACGTATGGCGCAAATTTGGGAGCAGCCAAAGGTGTGCCGGTCGAAGATATCAAAAAAGCAATTTCCATGGGCATTACAAAAGTCAATATTGACACGGACTTGCGTTTGGCATTCACTGCCGGGGTTCGGGAAATTCTGTCAAACAAGCCGGAATTATTCGATCCGCGAAAAATTATTGGCGCCGGAAGGGCTGAGATAAAAGAAGTTGTGAAAAATAAAATTGAAATTTTGGGCTGTGCAAATAAAGCCTAATTAATTAAACAGATAAATTTTAATATCAAAAAATCAGGGTGACTGAGGAGGAAATTATGGCGATAAAAGTTGGAATTAATGGATTTGGAAGAATCGGACGACTGGTTCTGAGATCTATTTTGGAAAGAGATGATTTTGAAGTCGTGCAAATTAATGACATTACAAGCGCGTCTGTATTGGCTCATTTGTTCAAATATGACTCTGTACATGGTAGATTTAATGGCGAAGTATCAGCGACAGACGATTCAATTGTAGTGAACGGAAAAACGATTAAAATCTCTGCTGAACGTGATCCGGAAAATTTGCCCTGGGATAAACTCGGCGTTGAAGCAGTTGTTGAATCCACAGGCGTGTTCCGAAAAAAAGCGGAAATCTCCAAACACATTTCTGCCGGCGCTAAAAAAATCGTTTTAACAGTCCCGGCAAAAGATGAAATTGATGCAATGATCGTGCTCGGCGTGAATGACGATGATTTAAAACCGGAACACCAGATTGTATCCAATGCATCGTGTACAACAAATTGTCTTGCCCCGGTAGCCAAAGTATTGAACGACAATTTTGGCCTCGAACGCGGCATAATGACAACCGTGCATGCTTATACAAATGACCAGCGAATACTGGACTTGCCGCATAGTGACTTGCGACGTGCGCGTGCTGCTGCCGTGTCGATTATTCCCACGACGACCGGCGCTGCAAAAGCTGTCGGCAAAGTAATTCCTGATTTGAACGGCAAACTGGATGGTATGGCCATGCGCGTTCCCACAAGTGATGGTTCAGTTGTCGATCTGGTGGCAGAATTGAAAAAACCGGCGACAGCAGAAGAAATTAACAATGCAATGAAAAAAGCCGCTGAAGGTCCAATGAAAGGGATTTTGGAATATACAGATGATCCCATCGTTTCCATAGACATAGTCGGCAATTCCCACTCAAGCATTTTTGATTCGCTGTCAACGATGGTCATTGGCGGTAATATGGTCAAAGTCATTTCATGGTATGATAATGAATGGGGTTACTCCTGCCGCGTCGTTGATTTAATGGCAAAGATGTTTTAAATTAATAGAAACGGGAACTTTTCATTCATTAAAATCGGTATAATAAAAACAATGCGAAAAAAAATTGTAGCAGGCAACTGGAAAATGAATAAAACCGGAGCCCGGGCAGTTGAATTTGCCAGGGCTCTGAAGCCAAAAATTCAAAATATTTCAAAAACCGAAATTATCATCTGTCCTCCCTATACCGCGTTGAATTCCTTCTCGGAACTACTGACAGGAACCCGCGTTGGAACGGGAGCACAAAATGTCCATTGGGAATCTTCCGGCGCATTTACTGGTGAAATATCAGTAGAAATGCTTGAAGATGCAGGATGTTCACATGTTATCATTGGTCATTCAGAAAGAAGACAATTATTTGGTGAAACCAATCAAACGGTGAACGCGAAAATCAAAAGCGTATTAACCAGCGCTCTCGTACCGATTGTCTGCGTTGGTGAAACGTTAGAGCAACGTGAACAGGGAAATACAAATGCTGTTGTTGAAGCCCAGATTCGCGAGGGACTCGAAGGACTGTCGAATGACCAGATGACGAATTTAATATTAGCCTATGAACCTGTATGGGCGATTGGGACGGGTGTTACGGCGACACCGGACCAGGCAGAAGAAGTGCACCACTTTATCAGAGAGTTAATCGAAGAAATGTTCACTCCAGAGATCGCCGAAAACATACACATCCTGTATGGTGGTAGCGTAAAACCATCGAATATCAAAGAATTACTGTCTCAAAAAAATATCGATGGTGGTCTCATTGGTGGCGCAAGCCTGAAAGTCGATTCATTTGCCGAAATGATTGAAATATCCGAGGGACTTGTTTAATTTAGTTATTTTATATCGAGGAAATCATGACATTTTTAATTATCTTACATTTTTTGGTGTCCGTAGTTCTGATGATTGTAATTTTACTGCAATCAAGTAAAGGCGGCGGCATGGCCGGTGTCTTTGGAGGCGGTGGCGGCGGCATGGGCGCAGTTTTTGGAGGAAGAGGAGCAGCGTCATTCCTCAGCAAACTCACAACCATTTTGGCTGCCATATTTTTAGGATTTGCTCTGCTGATCAGCTATGTTGACAAGGGACAACGAGTCGATCAAAATGTTGTTGCTGAAGAATGGGAAAATCGACGGTTATCTTCGCCGGCTTCTGTACTGCCAACAGTGCAGGATGCGCAGACAACACCCGGTGAAACTGCACCGGCTGGCAGCCCGGCACAAGTTGACACGAGCAAATAACATTAGCCGAAGTGGTGGAATTGGCAGACACGCTATCTTGAGGGGGTAGTGCCCAACGGGTGTGCGGGTTCGAATCCCGCCTTCGGCACCATCTTTAAAAACAATTCGTAAGGAGGGTAATTTATCTCTATCTGGAAGGAGGAGAGATTTTATGAAATTATTTTCAAAACATGTAAGCATTGTGTTAACATTTCTTTTTTTAATGGGCGTGTTAACAATGGTTACTACAGGTTATACACAGGATCCGCAGTCTGAATATCTCAAACAAAAAGAAGAATACGAAAAAGAGAAAAAGCGGATTGAAGAGGCGAACAGGTTGAAAGAAAAACAGCTTGAAGCCCAAAAAATGGCCAATGCAGCCAAGAAAGCATACAATGAGGGGAATACAGCCCTTAAAAAGGGCATGAATGAGGAAGCCCTAAAATCGTATGAACTTGCACTGCAGTATAACAATAATCTTGTTCAGGCGTATTACGGTAAAGGTGTGGCGCTCAGCAAATTGAGACGATATGAAGAATCGTTGGCCGCTTATCATAAAGCTGTTCAGATTAACCCGTTATATTCCAGTGCATGGCTGAACCTGGCAAAACTCTATCGGCAATTGGATCGGCTTGACGGGGCGCTAACTGCATGCAATCAAGCGGTATCAACAGATTCCACTTCAGAAAAAGCGTATTACGAATTGGGATATATCTATAACAAACGCAAAAACTATGAAAAAGCTGCCGAAGCGTTTGGGATGGTTGGCAAATTAGACCCAAATCACTATCGCGCATTCAATGCACAGGGTGTGGCGCTTGAAAAAATTGGCAAAACCGACGAAGCGATCGATGCCTTTGTGAAAGCAACAAACATCAGGAATAACTATTACACCGCTTACTTTCGAATGGCGTCACTATACAACAAACTTGGTCAACATCAAAACGCACTCGACGCGGCACTCAATAGTCTGAAACATAGAAACAATTACGCTCCTGCTGCTTTCGAAGCTGCCACGGCGTATGAAAAAATGGGCCAATTCAGCAACGCTCTGAAATATTATCAGATTGCCGGCAAGGATCGTAAGTGGAAAAAGAATGCTGATTACCACATCATGATGCTGAAAAAGAAAATGTAATTTTTTGATAAAATTTGCCTGAAAAGCTCTTACTCAATTTTAAACATGGTAAGAGCTTTTTTTATTTCAGCCGTTAACTTCAGCTACCGCCTATTTCATCAAAACGATAAAAAAACCGATATTTTTCCTTGCCTTCCAGATGATTAACGTGTATATTTAAATTGAACCGGGAATGTTATGGAGGATTTTGACATGTCAGACCACTCTGATTTTGATGACTTCAATGATGATTTTGAAGAAGAATGGGATGAAAATAAATGGGAAGCGTTTTTTCAACATGAAGATGAACAAAAGCGCCGCCTTCAGGAATTGCTCGACAAATATGGATTCACCGAAGAAGGGCTTCGCCGCGCATTCGAAGAACTGGGATATCATTTTGTTGATGAAGAAGAAGATTTAGATGACTTCAATTTCGACGATGATGAAGACTTTGACGATGACCTGAATGATAATTTAGATGAAATATTGGACGATGACATTGATGAATGGTCACATGAAATTTCAAATCACGGTCATCTACAGAACGCTCATCCACTATTCAGAGCCTGTTACAACCTTGTTCTAAAAATCATGAAAATGCTCAAACATATAAACATTGGTCATCGCGATCATCCACTTGTCATTTTTCAAACTGGACTCTTCGAGGCGATGAGCAAACTCATCCGCGCCGGGTACGATGACATGGATTCGAAAATTGAAGCGGAACAGGGCCTGATTTTAGCTGCATTGAAACGTTCACGAAGATCCCTGTTTCTCTCTTTAATGACGATTTCAAAATTAGAAGCATTGAGAATATTTAGTCATACAACACTAATTTTATTTCGAAACGAAATCACTGCCCTGCTCAAACAAATTAACGAAGAAATAATTCGTAACAAGAAAACTCTCTAACGTTTTACCCCCCCCATTCGCCACTCTGACATGCATTTTTCCATGTCCGTCAAAAATGCCTTCTGCAAACCAGACTCCAGTATAAAAATTTCAATGGCTTCTTCAAAATATATTCACATTTCGCTACTATATATAGTATTGCTTTTACGCAAACGCACTATTTTGCAGGTATTCCCAGTAAATTCAACAATTGAGCTTTTCTGCCCTTTCTCAAATGTACAAAATTTATAGTCTTCAATCCAGAGCTGATTGCATATAATCTGAATTCCCAACGCCGAAATTATCAGGAACGGAGAACTCACGCGAATGAAGTCCAAATCTAAATTCAAAATTGTTTTTTTTGGCAGTAATTTACTGGGATGCACTGCCCTTCGATATCTAATCCGGGCAAAGGATATCAAAGTAATGCTGGTAGTAGGCAGTTACCACGACAATGGTTCAATTATTGAACCGCGCGTTTGGAATGCATCCATTGCACGATTGAGCCTGAAAAAAATGCTGCCTTTCATACAACCGAAATCAACCCGCAATTTACAATTCATCAATGATCTGCAGAAACTCGATCGTCCGGATTTAATTGTGACTGCTGAATACGATAAAATCCTTGATCCCCAAATTTTAACCATTCCGAGATTAGGTGCAATCAATTTACATTATTCCTCACTCCCCAAAAACCGTGGTTCTCTCCCTGTGGTCTGGTCCATGCTTGAGGGACGGAGAGCCGGCATTACCATGCACTGGGTCAACGAGCAGGTTAACGGCGGGGATATTATCGCTGAAAAATCAATCCCAATTCAAAATGACGACACATCTTTCACCATATATTCCAAGCTGACGAAAATGGGGATGGAGCTCTTCAAGGCAAATTTTCCGAAAATCTTGAAAGGCACCTCGCCTCGCAAACCCCAGAATGAAGCGCTCGCAACCTATCATGCGGATGGGTATCCTGAACAGCGAATTATCAACTGGAAGAAAACCGGCGCTGAAATCGATAGATTTATCAGGGCGTTGACTTTTCCCGGATTTGAGTCTGCCCGAACGTTTATCCATGAAATGGAAATCAGCATCCTTCATCCTGTTGAAATTATCTCATCAACACGATTTGATAATTTATATCAGCCAGGGACAATCCTGGAAATTGGACAGGAAGGTCTTTTAATTCAAACAGGCAAGGGCGTCTTAAAAGCCAGGCAAATTCAAATAAATCAGTCCATGCCCATTGAAGCTTATAAATTAGGGAAATTATTTAATCTAAAAACCGGCGATAAATTTGAAAGCTATGAAAAACTGAACATTGATAGCAAACTAAACCTGATCGTGCCGTAATTTTTCGCCAACAATGAAACATCACGTAGATTTCAATTACGCAAATCCTTTGTGATGTATGTAAATATAATATTAAAATCGAGACGTGCTGATACTATCCTGAAATTGATTTGAATCTCGAGAATATCCTGCGGAATTGAGTTTGAAATGGTTCACAAAACTTTTTGACTTCCTGGGGGGAAACCTATGATCAATGACCGTCTTGGTCGACGTCTTCTTATCGTTGGAATTGAGGGCGCTACTTTCAATCAGATTACACCTCTGCTCAAGAATAAATCGCTGCCTTTTTTTGAAAAGCTCATGAAAAATGGCTCTTATGGAAATTTGATCTCGGGGTGCCCGTTAAACGGTGCGGCTTCGTGGACTTCATTTTTCTCAGGCAAAAATCCAGGCAAGCACAACATTTACGATTATTTTACCAATCATCATGCAAAAACCCAACCGGAAATAATCACAAACCATTCGATAAAATCGCGTTTGCTCTGGAATATTTTAGACAAACACAACATGCGGTCCATCCTGGTCAATATTCCGACGCACTCGTCGCCGGAACCCATCAATGGTATTATGTCAAGTGGACTCCTCACCGGTTCCCAGCATCCTCATTTTTATCCAAATCATGTAATTCGCGATCTTCAATATCAGGATTACAGGCTGGACAGCGGCTTCGCCCGCAATCTTGATGATGATGAATATTTCAATCAAATTATGAAAACCCAAATCAGCCAGGAGAATTCTTTCCGGAAACTTATCTCGAATAATCAATGGAATCTGGCTGCAATTACATTCAATAGCATTGCGCGAGCCCAGGCCACCTTTTGGGAAGAGCCGGAAAAACTGGAGGCGCTTTATCTTCACCTCGATTCATTTCTCGAAAATATTTACCGTGTAGTGGGAGATGAAACCACTTTATTGGTTGCATCTAACCATGGTTTCAAATCGGTCTCAAAGAAATTTTTTGTCAATGAATGGTTATGGGAATTGAACTTACTCCAAAAGAAAATCACAACGAAACGCGCACGAATCACTGATCTTGACGATTATATTTACGGATCAGGACATGACAATACAAATCCCATCACAAAAATCCTTTCAGCAACAAAGATCACAAAAGATAACATACGAAAGCTGCTCCCGGAGGCCATCAGCGAAATCCTAAAACGAGCGACATCGTGGAGCATTCGAAAATTATTCCCTTATGAATATCTGGATATTGTTTGGGACCAAACACACGCCTATTTTGTATCCACAAATACGCAGGGCATTAATATCAATTTAAAGGGACGCGAACCTTTTGGCACTGTTAATCCCGGGCACGAATACGAATCCCTTCGTGACCAAATTATTGGTGAGTTGTACAGATTACGTGATCCTTACACGCTGGAAAATGTGGTCGACGAAGTCTATCGAAAAGAAGATCTGTTTTATGGTGATCATCTGGCTGAAGCTCCGGACATTATTTTTAAACCGCACAAATTCGATTATATCCTCTCCCCGGAAAAACGAACATGTCGACTTTTCATCGGGTCTGCTTCTGACGATTACCCGGTCCATGCCCATCACGATCCGCGCGGTGTGTTTTTCATTCGTGGTCCGCGGATTAAACACGGCGAAAAACTTGTAAATACCAGTATTTACGACATGCTTCCCACAATTTTGTTCACATTGGGGATTTCCAATGTTGATAATTTGGATGGTAATATTTTACATCAAATTTTTGAGGGCACGGTGAACGCACGCGTAAATTCACGTCCCCAATTTATTCCGTTTGATGATTCCCTGCCATTTTTTCCGGATGAATACTTTAAAAATAAATTCAGTATAAATTCAGCGTCGAATTGATAATTTCAGCGGATACATTTAAAAAAATTCTTGCACAACAATCAACATCAACGCATCAAAACAAAAGCCTGAACAGAAATTAACTGGTCAGGTTTT
This sequence comes from uncultured Cytophagia bacterium, assembly GCA_964605145.1. Classification (GTDB taxonomy): domain Bacteria; phylum Zhuqueibacterota; class Zhuqueibacteria; order Thermofontimicrobiales; family Thermofontimicrobiaceae; genus CAZSBG01. The sequence continues at coordinate 15,717 of CAZSBG010000019.1, forward strand.
TTTATTGCTTTTTAATATAGAATTCAGTATAATGAAGGTTGAATTTTTTTTGAAAAAAAATTGAACAAATGATTAGGAGACAATTTTGGTCACAAAAATCGAAATTGGAATTCAGCCACAGCTTAAAAATCCGTTCAGCCAGGGAATAGAGAAAGCGATTCACGATCTGGGAATCAATTCGGTTTCGGGTATCAAGAACTTTGAAGTTTTTTACTTGCTCGGCCAGTTATCATCTGAGAATATTGAGAAAATATGTAACGCACTGCTCGTGGATCAAATTACCCAGGCATATTCCGTCAACCAACCGCTGGAAAAAGGAAACGATCAACTTTGGAATGTTGAAATCACCTACAATGCAGGTGTCATGGATCCGGTAGAAGAGAGCACACTCAAAGGGATCCGCGACCTGGGAATTGACTCGGTGTCGCGCGTGAAAACAGCCAGCAAATACCATATTTTCGGTGATCCAACCCAGGGCGAGAAAAAAATCATCGTTGAAAAAATTCTTGCCAATAAAGTCATCCAGCATGTCATTGAACCGACCGAAGAAATATTTGCGCAATCTTCAAGCTATCAATTCAATTTGGTGGAAGTCGATTTACTGAATGCCAGTGATCAGGAATTAATGAATATCAGCCGCGAGGGACAGCTTTTTCTGAATCTTGAAGAGATGAAAACGATTCAACAGTATTTCATTGAATTGGGTCGAAAGCCAACGGATGTGGAGCTGGAAACCCTGGCTCAGACCTGGTCTGAGCATTGCGTGCATAAAACATTTCGCGGACTCATTGACTACAATGGCGTGATTATTGATAATCTCCTCAAAACCACAGTGATGCGCGTGACCAATGAACTGAACAAACCCTGGTGCCTGTCGGTATTTAAAGACAATTCCGGGGTTATTTCGTTTGATGATAAACATGATGTCTGCTTCAAAGTGGAAACCCACAATCACCCATCGGCTTTAGAACCCTACGGTGGCGCTAACACCGGCATCGGCGGCGTGATTCGCGATCCGCTGGGCACGGGCCTGGGCGCCAAACCTATCGTGAATACGGACGTCTTCTGTTTTGCTCCGCCTGATTATCCCAGAGAAAAGCTGCCTCCGGGAACCCTGCATCCAAAGCGCGTCTTTCTGGGCGTCCATGCCGGGGTGCGCGACTATGGCAACCGCATGGGCATTCCGACAACCAATGGCGCCATCTTTTTCGACGAGCGCTATGTGGGGAATCCGCTGGTTTTTTGCGGCAACGTTGGACTCATGCCAAAGAACTCCACGGAGAAGGAGGTGCGCGTTGGCGACCTGGTGGTGGTTGTCGGAGGGAGAACCGGGCGTGACGGAATTCACGGTGCAACTTTTTCTTCAGGAGAATTAACGACCGAATCCGAGGAAGTCTCCAGCGGGGCAGTGCAAATTGGCAATCCCATTACCGAGAAAAAAATGGTGGACACCCTGCTGCAGGCTCGCGACAGGAAATTATATCGCGCCATAACCGATTGCGGTGCCGGTGGATTGTCTTCTGCAGTTGGAGAGATTTGCGCTGATTTCGGCGTGGAAGTTGACCTGGAAAAAGTACCGCTGAAATACCAGGGCTTGAGTTACACGGAGATCTGGATTTCAGAAGCCCAGGAACGTATGGTTATTATTGTGCCGCCGGAAAATCGGGACGAGATTCTCAAAATCTTTGAAAACGAAAACGTGGAAGCAACAATTATCGGCACAGTAACAGACTCGCATCATCTTGTTTTGAAATATGAAAACAATCCGGTTGCCGATCTGGAAATGGAATTTCTGCACGAAGGAAATCCCAGACTAACGCGCAAAGCGGACTGGGCGCCCAATATTTTCGAAAAAGCAGATTTCCCGGAACCGCAGGACCTCACTGATTCACTCAAAAAAATTCTCGGCTCCTGGAACGTATGCAGCAAAGAATGGGTGGTTCGGCAATACGACCACGAGGTTCAGGGCGGCAGCGTTCTCAAACCTTTTGTCGGGGTTGAAAACGACGGGCCGGGCGATGCATCCATCATTCGGCCGGTGCTGGATTCCCAAAAAGGCATCATTATTTCCAACGGCTGCAACCCCAAATATGGACTCATCGATCCGTACCACATGGCCGCATCTGCCATTGATGAGGCAATTCGGCAAATCATCGCCGTAGGTGGAAATATGGATCAGATTGCATTGCTGGACAACTTCTGCTGGGGCAATACAGATAAACCGGATCGCCTTGGTGGATTGGTCCGCGCTGCCCAGGCCTGTTACGATGTGGCTAAAATTTACGAAACACCATTCATTTCCGGAAAAGACAGCCTCAATAACGAATACCAGGTTGGCGAAGAATCCATCGCCATCCCTCCCACCCTGCTCATTTCAGCAATCGCCATCATGCCCGACACAACACGAGCCATTTCCATGGATGCGAAAAAAGCGAAAAATTTAATCTATGTTGTGGGAGATACCAAAGATGAAATGGGAGGATCGCATTATTACGAGATCAACGGCATTGACAGCAACTACGTGCCCCAGGTAGATGCGCAGCACGGCAAAAAATTGATGAAAGTGCTGAGCCGCGCTACTTCCGCCGGAGTGGTTGCCTCCTGCCACGATTGCTCGGAAGGCGGCATTGCAGTCGCTGCTGCGGAAATGGCATTTGCCGGCGGACTGGGCATGAAACTCGATCTGAAAAACGTCCCGTCGTCCGACAATTTGGACCGAAATGATAAATTATTATTTTCTGAATCCAACAGTCGCTTCATTGTTGAAGTTGCCCCGGAAAATAAGGAAAAATTCGAAGACGTGCTAAATGGAAAAAGTTTCGGTCTGATGGGCGAGGTCACTGCCGACACACAATTCGAAGTGACAGGGCTCGATGGACGCACAGTAATTAATGCGGACATCTTCGAATTAAAAGAAGCCTGGCAGAAAACGCTTGACTGGTAAAGCTGCAGTCTTCAAAACATTTTGAACAAATTCACAACCTTTAAGAAATTTTTTGCAAATCCAGATACAACACAGAGGGAAGGAATCGTAACACATGGTTAAAACAATTGTAATTCGAACTGCCGGATCCAACTGCGATTACGAAACAGTGCATGCATTCCGTCACGTGGGAAGCGACGTCAGTCTCGTCCATATAAACCACATTGTTTCGGGTAAGGTCTCGCTCTCCGATTTTCACATCCTGGCCATTCCCGGCGGATTCACCTATGGCGACGATATTTCTGCCGGAATAATTTTAGCCAACGAATTGAAATACAAATTGAAAAACCAAATCGATCAATTCATTCGAGACGGAAAACTGATTCTGGGAATCTGCAACGGATTCCAGGTGCTCGTTAAAGCCGGATTGCTGCCGGACACAAGTCTGGCCAATGGCGAACAATTGGTCACATTGAGCAACAATGATTCCGGTAAGTTTGAAGACCGCTGGGTCTACCTGAAACCAATCAGCCAAAAGTGCGTGTTCACGCAGGACATGGATAAGGAGGTTCATTTTCCTGTGGCTCATGCAGAAGGGAAGTTTATACCCAAAAACAGCGAGCTCTTAGATAGTCTGCGCAAAAATGACCAGATCGTTTTTCAGTACGTCAATGTGGATGGCAACCTCGATGGTTACCCGTGGAATCCCAATGGATCTGTCGAAAACATCGCCGGCATTTGTGATTCGACCGGTCGGATATTTGGCTTAATGCCTCACCCTGAGCGCCATTTCCATCCCACACATCATCCGCGCTGGACCCGTGAAGGTCTAAAAAAAGAAGCTGATGGGCTCCCCATTTTTCAAAACGCCGTAAATTACATAAAAAACAATTTCTTTAAATAGCCATAACTTACTGATCATACACGATCAGCAGGTGTTACAACAATCCTCATCATTTTCATTACGAATTTGTATTCTCAGCCATTCGCTGAATTATTATTTCCCTGTTTCCCTCAAAAACAGCTTGGAATTCTCGCCATCTGCGTGTAAATTATCTTTAAATTTTCCCTGTATTTTCCCAATGTCCCTAATCTTAAGTGAGCGACCATGTTCTCAGACTTTAAAATGATAAAATTTCTGGCTAATTTTCTTTTCCTGTTGATATTTGGTACATTCATTTTTTGTACCATTGAGAAACCCCAGGCGCCGGAGTGGGAAGTCCCTCTCAACATACCTATCACGAACACCACCTATACGGCTGCCGATTTAGCAGACGATTTCAGCGAGTTGAAAATACTTTACGACAATACCCTGGGTTTTTCCCTCAACGATCAGATCGATACTGTTTTCATCAATGATCTCAGCATTGCCAACCAGAAAAGCTTTTCATCCTCAGTTGAAGTGGGGAACTTCACGCTCAACATCGACGAAACAGTCAGGGATTCAACAATTAACCTGGGGCTGGTCTGGCCGCCGGCGCAACAAAACACTGGCGCTGTCATCCCCATACCGGCTTTCAGTTTTCATCAAATGACAATTGATGAACTTTCATTTGATGAATTTGAATACATAGACATTGTATCCGGTATGGCGACAATTTCAATCACCAACCGATTCCCTTTTCCACTTGGTCCACTGAATGTCCTTGTTCGGGATGCGAACCAGAATCTGATCGCGCAAATTTATTTCACGGACAATATCGAACGCGGAAGCACTGCTTCTCAAACCGTGGATTTGGCAGGAATGCAAATAAGCAATGAACTCGAGGCAGAAATCAGCGGACAGTCCGTCGGGACGAACGGCGAAACTGTGCTTATCGATCCTGAAGATGATATTCTGTTCCAGGTTTCATTCGGCGAGCTCACAATTTCCCGCGCCAAAGCCAGAATCGAACCAATTAATATTTATACCAGCGAAACCATCGAATTATTGGACGATTATTTCATTTCTTCTGCAATTGTGAAATCAGGAGAATTACACATCACACTAAAAAACAACATCCCCTTGGCGATTTCTCTCTCGCTCGAATTCCCGGAAATTACAACACAAATCGGCATGAATTTAAAAAAATCCTATGAAATACCATCCAATTCAGAAATAAATTCAATACTTGATTTGAGCGGTTTTCGGATTTCATTGCCACGGCAATCGCGGGAATTTACCGTATTGGTGAACGCTCGTTTTGAAAACAATGGTTCAGCTTTTACAGAGATATCACATCAGGACCAAATTGAGTACTCTTTTCAAATCAATAACTTTTCTGTTCGATATTTCAGGGGCATTGTCGCGCCAACCACACTTGAAATTCCATCCACAACAACTCACGTGGATTTACCGTCAGACCTGGACAGGCTGCAATTTCAGAATGCCAGCTTAACACTGAACTTTCACAACCGCATTGATTTTCCACTAAATCTGTCCATTGCTTTGAAAGGCAGCAACGCCAATGGGAATGCCGTTTCGCTGCCGGTGGATGTGTCACTCGAACCATCCGGCAGAAACACCGAAAATTTAACCACGATCACGCTGGATAAAAACAACAGCGCCATCGTTGATTTCATCAATAATCTTCCTACTCGGATCGAAATTACAGGCACCGCAGAATTCGGGGATGGCATCAGCATTGGCACCGTATCTTCGTCCGACTATATTTTTGTCGACTACCAAATTGAAGCGCCGTTCAACATGAGTTTTGAAGAACAGACCATCTACCCGGATACCAGCGAAATTATTATCCTTCCCAAAGATTTTCCCTCGAACGATTTTAATGGGAAAAGCACCATCGATGGAGAATTGACGGAAAACTTACAGCGTGGTGAGATTCAACTTACCATCCACAATCATTTCCCGGTTGGAACCCAATTGAAAATAAACGTCAGTGAAACAGTGACCTCATTGAACACTGCGCCATCTCTGTTACTTGGCCCTTTCGACATTTCTAAAGGCCAAATCGATGAAACCGGTCAGGTGAAGGCCGCCTCTACCACAAATCATCAGATTACTCTTTCCGCGGAACAAATGCTTCTCTTTAAAAACACCACTGAATCGCCCAAATCCCTCTATTTTCAACCTGAAATTAAATTAGCGGCCACGGAACATCCAGTCCTGTTAAGGGCGAACGATTTTATCACAATTATTTCCGTAGCGAAATTTAACCTACTTTTATCTTCAGATTGATTTTACGTGTGTTAAAATCTGAATATTTTCCTTGATTTTAAGAACTTTTTTGTTTATTTTTTTTCTGCATTTTACGCCGGCAAATCAATTCATTTGAAAGGGGAAAATTATGCAATATGGTTATGTAAAAAAATGGGACTCAACAAAAGGATTTGGATTCATCATCACAGAAGATGATGAGGAACTTTTTGTCCATGTCAATGATCTTGATATCACAGTAAAGGACAAGCGTTTGAAAGTTGACCAAAAAGTTGCTTTTGATGTTCGATCTGATATGCGGGGAGATAAAGCAATCAATGTGCGGGTGATCAGATGAAATTTTAGCGCGGAAATTTATAAATTCATTGAATCGATGAAATTAGTAAAATTATCATTTCCTGGTAGATGTACTTCTTTAGTCTTGCTCGTTTTCTTTTGTATATCAATCGAAAACAGTACATCAAATACACAAAATCATGATGCCATTTCTTACCAATCTCATAATCACCGCCTTTATGTTGAAGCAAAGAAATTAATAGCAAATTCACAATTCGACGAAGCAGAATCTAAATTAGATACCCTCCTAAATTTAAATCCAAAATCTTACTTAGCTTATTACCAATTAGGCATTATTTATTCTCAAAAAGAGAATTGTCGCAATTTAGCTGAAAATTACTTTTTAAAATCCATTGAATTTAATAATAAATTTGCCAATGCCTATTTTGAATTGGGAATTTTATACACGAAAGGCCCTTACCAAAAAAAGGATGCAATACGTATGCTTGATAAGGCTGTTAAATTTAATCAACATTTTAAAGAAGCCTATTACCAGCGTGCGTTATTAATCATGCAATACAATGGTTATGTTGCCGGCCTTAAAAAATTGGAAGACCTACTTTTAATAGATCCCTTTTACAAAGATAGCTATAAAATTTACAAAAGGATTGGCATCGCATTTCATCAATTTAAAAGGATGAATAATTTTTATTCCAAATTGCTAAAGCTCGACAACGCTATACCTCAATTTCAACTGGATTTAGTGAATATCCTTTATCGTCGGAACAAATTTGATGATGCAATTGAAATGCTTGCTCAACTCAATGCATCTAATCCCGCATATTGTACTTCACTTCAAAAAATTTACGAAGCGAGAATTCGATTCGGCTTGGGTCAGGATACATTAGCTACGAACCTGTATTTTAATGGAATTGACCTTGTCGCAACCGAGGAAGAAGCGAATGACATATTTTCTGACCTGATTTTTCTCGTAACTAATGATGAGTACGATGGATTCATTCATGGAAAATTATCAGAGAAAAAAGAATTTTTTCACCGTTTTTGGAAAAGTCGCGACTTAACCCTAACGACGCTATTCAATGAAAGAATTCCAGAGCACTTTCATCGTCTTCGGTATGCCAGGAAACATAATCGGATTTACCCGGAAATCGAATCGCTTGATTTTTTTCTAAACGATTTTTTAGAACCACAGGAAAGAAACAGTTTGTTGCCCCCCGTCATATCACAATATGGCGCCACAAAAGGAATTAAGGTGCAACAAGAAATTGATGATATGGGAATTATTTATATAAGACACGGGAAACCCGATGCGTTTGCGATTCTAATTGATCAAGCAGCTCAAAGTAACCTATCAGTTTGTTATTTTGAAAAATTCAATCGTCCAAAAATGATTTTCAATTTTTATATACCGGGTGCAAGGGAAAATAGCAGAGGAGGATCAAGAGGAGATGGCTGGCGCCTGAGACTGACTCCTGTATATCCCAAGGAAGCCGCTTCTTTAGATGCACGATATTTTTCATCACATAAATCGGGCCAGTTAATTAACGAAACAATCAATAACATTTCACTGGCCACATCTACAGAGACAAGCAAATTTGAGCCCGAGGTTCAGTTATTTGAAATTCCTTTTTGCTATTATAGTTATAAGGGTCAAGAGGAAAAAGAAAAATTTTACATTTATTACGAACTCCCCGATGAAGCTTTGCCAGACCAAAATATCAAACAATCATATTTATTACATCATGAAATTGTGATCTTCAATTCTTTATGGCAAGAAGTTCGACGTTTTACAACAATCGATTCGACGCCTAATATTTTAACTGACGAATTTGAATATGATCAAAGAAAATATTGCTCCATACTCGAACCAGGACCGTACTATGTGGGCATAAGGTTAAAAAATACACAAAATGCAATGGAAGGCCATGTTCGGTTCGGGCTTTCCATTCCATCAAGCTATAAGCCTGGATTAAAATTGACTTCTATTATGTTAGGAAATTTTACCACGAGCAATCCTGACTTAATGAATCGAATATTAACAGATTCGATGTCGCAGACTCTCGTACCTAACATAAACAGGATTTTCAAGGTAAATGAACCAATCGTCGTTTATTTCGAAATTTACAATCTGGAATTCGATGAAGACAATGCAACAAGATTTTCACTTATTCTAGATATTACACAATTAGAAAGACAACGTTCCACCATTTCTCATATTTTCAATAGCTTTAAAGAGATAGTGAATTTGGATTCTGAAACTGAATATAAAATGTCGATTCAAAATGACCACTCTGGTAACAGAAGTGATGAGTATATAAACAGAACAATTTTGCTATCTGATTATCCACCTGGACTGTATAAGCTCACAATCCGAATTAACGACAAGGTTTCAAATACAGAAATTATGAATGAGATAGAATTTGAAATTACCAAATAAAGCCACTCAACTTCATTGAACTCTTTGACTGGTCTACAAAGCGATTTATTTTAATGCAATCAGGATATTAATACTGTCAATTTAAACTACTCGAATCATGCGTTTTCAATGTGTTGGTAATCAAAAATGTTTTCATTTAAAACCATACATAACCGCTGGATCGCCCCCAGCGGCTACCGTGAGCTGCTGAAACTGGCATTTCCGCTGATCTTGAGTACAGGTTCCACCAGCATCCAGCATTTTGTCGACCGCATGTTCCTCACGTGGTATTCGCCGGAAGCCATTGCCGCGACCGTGCCCGGCGGCATCGTCAATTTTACGCTGATGTGCCTTTTCATTGGGACCGCTGCTTACGTGAATACGTTCGTGGCCCAGTATTACGGGGCAAAGCAGTACCACAACATCGCGCCGGCTGTTTGGCAGGGCATTTATTTTGCCATCGTCTCCGGTATTTTTTTCCTGATATTCATCCCGTTAGCCGCGCCGATTTTCAATCTTGCCGGCCATGTGCCGGAAGTTCGCGCCCTGGAGATTCAGTATTTCAAGATATTATGCCTGGGCGCCACGCCGGTTTTTTTAATGGCCGCTATCTCCGGCTTCTTTGGCGGCCGCGGCGAAACCTGGACCCTCATGTGGGTGAATTTCTTTGCCACCGGCGTGAATATTATTCTCGATTATTTTCTGATCTTCGGACATCTGGGCTTCCCACAATTAGGCATGAAAGGCGCGGCCATCGCCACGGTCGCCTCTGCATGGAGCGGTGCCGGCGTTATTTTTTTCTGGATGCTCAGGCCAAAATTCAGGGACAAATATGCCACGTTTCGGAGGCGTCATTTCAAACCGGATGTGTTCAAACGGCTTATGCGGTTCGGACTGCCGAACGGCGCTCAATTCATGCTGGATATGCTCGGATTTACCATGTTCATTTTGCTGGTGGGCCGCTTTGGCACCTTTGAGTTGGCCGCCACAAATATTGCTTTCAACATCAATTCATTTGCCTTCATGCCAATGATCGGTGTGGGTATCGCTGTGGAAATTACGGTGGGACAACGATTGGGAGAAAATAATCCCGGGCTGGCCAGGTTCGGAACCTATTCTGCGCTTCACCTGACTTTTCTCTATATGAGCATCATGGCATTGAGTTACGTTCTGATTCCGGAAATTTACATCTTCCCCTTTGCCAGTCAATCTGACCCGGCTGTATTTGCCCCTGTGCGCGAAATGACCATTGTCCTGCTCCGGTTCGTCGCGCTCTATTCCATTTTTGATACAATGAACATCATTTTTGCGAACGCTCTCAAAGGCGCCGGCGACACGCGATTTGTGATGATGGTTTGTGTGGCGCTTTCGTGGGTGACCATGATTATTCCGGCATATTTCGCCAGTGTGGTGTACAATTGGGGAATTTACGTGACATGGTGGTTTGTGACACTTTACATCACATGTTTGGGTATTGTATTTTATGTGAGATTTCTACAGGGGAAATGGGAATCCATGCGCGTCATCGAAGAGGTGCCTCTGACGCTGCCCATCAATTTGCCGGAGAATCCTGCGGGGTAGGAATTTTTGGTGAAGTAAACTTACAAACAAATCATGCATGGAATTCAGATATCACTGAATTTGTACTGATCTTTTTTCGCCTAAACTAAAAGTTCACAGTAAAATTCTTGAAAAAGATTTATGAATAGATAATCCATATATAATAGTTTCGTTTGTTCAGTAAAAAAACCTCCCGACATTTATGCATGGGAGGTTTCAGTAAATCATTTTCATTTTTCTGCTTAAAATATTATCTCAACAAAATAAATCGCTGAACCAATCGATGCTCCCCTGCCTTGAGTACCGCAAAATACTCACCGGAAGAAACAGGAGAACTTGCGTTGTCCATTCCATTCCAGTGCACCGAAAGAGAGCCTGGCTGAGCATTCCCCTGCATCAATGTTCGCACAAGCTGGCCGGTAATATTGTAGATTCTCAGCGACACTTCCTCCACATCTCTTAGGCGCGGGATGTCCACGCGAAACATGGTGGACTGATTGAACGGATTGGGATAATTCTGGGACAGCACCAGTCGGGTCGGCGCTGTCGAATTTATTGCGCCGTTAACACTGGTAGTAATCGGGATTGGTTCATCATTCAGGCGCGCTTGTTGGATATATATTTCTTCTCCTGAGGAAAATGACGTCGCGTTTTTCATCAAAAATTGGACTGAAAGGATTTCGCCCTCATCTTTCAGCGGCGATGCTGAAGCCAAAGCGATTTTTAGCCGGTTATTTTTGGCTCGATAGCTCAGCAAAGAATGGTCAGAGCCAAACTTTCGAGCCACGTTCATAATTTCCATTTCATCATCCGGAAAGATAATTTCCAATTCAACGGAATGAATCGCTTCAGCGGGTTCAAGAATAATTGGCAGGGACACATGATTTACGTCTGATATCTGAATTGCCCCACTCCGAATTCGTGCAATTGTCTTCGGGCTTTCTGAAATCGTCGACTGCAAGCTTGGGCTGGTCCAATTTTGGGACACATCCCCGTAAATGACGCCAATAAAATTTTGATTGAATTCATCGTTTTCCAGGGGCGAATAGGGAATAGTATCCGGGTGGGCAAACCAGTTATCGTCGTTAATGGCAAATGCGCCGGGCACGAATCCCCAGAAATCATCGGCATCATCCATCACCGGGAATTTCTCCTCCAATTCCACGGCATACCGCATGATGAACGACGCATCAAAGGCGCTGACACTACTGTCCCCGGAAACATCGGCGGCAATTTTTTGATACGGACTCAACTGACTGCTCCCCACAACATGCTGCAAAATCAGCGCTGCATCAAATGGCGAAACTGCCTGCCCCTGATCCCCGCTTTTTTTCGGCGTCAAAACATAATCGCCATAATGAAGGCGCGAGAAATTGAAGTTGCCATTTTCATTAGTTTGATTGGTGATAAATTGGTAGCCGGACATTTGAAGCTCCACAAACGGAACCGGCAATCCTGTACCCTGATAATCCACGGAACCGGCAACCTGTAATCCTCTCACTCGAAAACTGCCTGGCTGCGTGATGGTTGAAGGATCGCCCTCATTCAGCAGAACATCGACAAAATTCATTTCGCATTGATCATTCTCAGCCGCTAATGGATTGGTATAAAATCTCAGAAAAGCCAGAATTCCATCCCCAGCCAGCGGCGTTGCTCCGGCCAGCGCAAAATAGAAACTGGTGTCCCGGTTATTCACCACCGGTGTTTGCCAGGATTCCGTGAGTGTGCCCTGATTGATCACATCAATCCCCTTTAAACAGGTTGTGTCAAATTCGATTTCAATCAACGCGGAAATAATTGCAACATCCCCCACGCCGGAAATAGTAATGGGCACATCGATATAACGATTCTGAGCGGCAAATGTATCCGGCAATGCCAGTTCAGCAACCGGTTCACGGTACACATTCAATTCCAGATCAAGGTATTCTGCAACAGGAATGTTGTTATCTGTCGGATCATTCAAGTTCGTTTCAGTGGAAACAAAATTCACATTGGATTTTCCAGGGACAAGCGCATGAAAATATAGCTCCGCCAAAATGCCGTTGCCAAACACACCGAACGTATCAGCCCGTTCGGCCTGAATATTTGTGATAAGCCCATTGGTGTTATCCAGTTGAGGCGCGTTCCACGTCGTTTCTGCCTGGCCTGCATTGCTCAGAAAAGCGCCGGGTTTCACAGAATCCACACGGATGATATTCGGATCGAAAGAAACTGAACTGGTGTAATTATGGAGGTCCGTAACATCTCTCACCCCAAGCTGTATTTCGAACAGAGTATTTTCAAGCACATCGGTGGTATCTGTTTCCAACGTCATCAGTGCGGTGGTGTCAGGAATGATAGTAACAGCACCTTGGTTGAATTCCAGTTCTCCATCGCTGAATACAGTTCCATGAATTGATGTCAGTGTTGAACGCTCGCCGGTCTCGTCGAATTGAATGGATGCATTTCCGTTGTACCCACTCACCTGCCAGCGAACATTTATCACTGCAATTTCCGCCCCGCTGATAAAATTTGAATTTTCTGCGACGAGGCTGACCTGCACATTTTTGTTGCTACCGGGCGAGGCTGGTGGAAAGATCAAATCCGTATTGCTCGACACAGCAAAACCTGAAACCGCGTTGCCGGGAAGCGCTTCAATGAAAGCCAGTTTGGTCGAGTCATAATCCAGCGCGAGTTGTGCTTGTGAAATAAGGGAATCGGTCGATAACAAAATCGGCGTTTCAATGATGCTGCCGGGAGAGGATGACAAATCAGAGGGGAGAGTCAGCGTTGCATCGGGTTGAGCGATCAAGACATTTATTAAAAGCAAGGAGATTAACGAAAATAGCTTTATATTTTTCATGGCCCATTCTCCTCAAAGTGGAATTTATTATTTAATTTCATATTTCAATCTAATTTATTTCTTTAAAAAAGTCAACACAAATAATTAAACTTTTAAAAAGCATTGACTAAAAGTTTCAGTTTAGTTACATTTTTGAATGATTCAATTGTTTTAAGCTTTTTGCGTCCAAGCTGGAACAAATCAAATAAAATTGCATGTAAATTAACATAATTACTTCTGTCAAAAAGGGAATTTTGGAGATGTGAACATGCGTGCAACCCGTTTTTCTTTGTTCTTTTTGCTGCTCACCCTGCCGCTTTTTTTTGCTTCGAACATGAACAATAATGATATCGCCGAAACCTATCCGTTGCATATTTTTTCATCCAGCAATTTAATGGGATATTTAGAACCCTGCGGCTGAGGCGCCAATCGCAATGGCGGACTGGCTCGGCGAGCCACATACATCAGTCAAAACAATAATTCCGGTGAACATTCACTCATTCTCGACACTGGTGATTTTAATAGCGGTCGTGGAAACAAGGAAAAACTCAAAGCCGAATACCTTCTTCGCGCCTTATCAAAATTGAATTACGATGCCATCACATTGGGCGAGCGTGATTTTTTGCATGGCATTAATTTTCTGCTGGATATGCAAAAAGAACTCACTCTTCCATTTGTCTCTGCAAATATTTTTTATGAAGAAAACAATAAACCGGTATTCGCGCCATACATCATTAAGAAAATGAAGAAATTCAGGCACGGCGATACCACCATTCCCGAAGTTTCGGTTGGAATTTTCGGTGTGATGCTCTATAGAAATCAGCTCATTTTTGAAAAGGGCGAACCGAACCTGATGGTTGGGGATCCCATTGACGCGGCCAAAAAGGTCGTAGCTGAAATGAAGGACAAGTGCGATATCATCGTGTGCCTGGCCCATCTCCGTTACAATGAATTGCAGCCATTTGCCGAAGCCGTGCCGGAAGTGGATGTGCTGCTTTCCGGGCACGATCCGGTCATGCGCATGGAACCGATGAAAATCCACGAATCCATTGCGTTGGCCGGCGGCAACAAGGGCCAGTACGTGGGTGATTTGCGGCTCATCCTAAAAAATAAGAGCGTCTTTGATTATGAAGGGCACGTTGCCACGCTGGATGATAAGTTCAAAGACGATCCGGAAATGACTGATTTTATCAAGGACTTCAAAGAAAAAGAAATGAAGCTCAGCTATAAAATCAACCGCGAGCGCAGCAGAAATATGGATATGTACGCCGGCACTGAAGTCTGCAAAAAATGCCATGAGCCACAATTCAAACAGTGGAAAAAATCCAGCCATGCGCGTGCGTTCGAACGACTGAAAAAAGATGACCAGCACATAAATTATGAATGCGTGCCGTGCCACACCACAGGATTCGCCCGGTACAACGGATTTTACACCTACGACGAAACTCCGGAGATGGCGGATGTCCAATGCGAAGCCTGCCACGGCATTGGCAAACTGCATGTTTCAACCGCAGAAAAAGTGAGTGACAAAAAACAGGCTGCGGCCATGTTGGCCCCGATCTCAGAATATTCCTGCGCCAATTGCCACACCACAGAACGCGATCCAAATTTTGATTTTAAAAAAGCTGTTGAGAAAGTGAAGCACTGATGTTGAAGAAAATGAATTTCTTAAAAACAGCCGGTAGTGATAAGTAAAGAATGATTTCCTGAAACAGGCAAACGCATGAAAGGAGACCTCATGTACAGATACTTTCTGCTTCTCACTCTTATAATTTTCCTCAGTTGTGCCACAGAAAAACCAAATACCGAATCACCTTTATCCGCGGCAGAAAGGAAGAAAATATCTGCTGCAAAATGTATCGATGATATCTTTGAAAAAGCCAATGAAGTGCAGCTCTCAACAGGTGCGGATCATGCCATTTCCCTGGTAACGGACATGAAAATTGATAGTAGCGGCAATTTCATTATCGCCGATGGATGGCAGTCCAAAGCAGTTTTTATCTTTGGGCCTGACGGCCGATTCGTAAAAGAATTAGGCAGGCAGGGTCAGGGACCGGGAGAATACAGCACGCCCGTGAGTCTTGCTCGGAACAATGCCGGTGATATTTTTGTGGTAGATTATCTCAACAATCGTATTAACATTTATGGAAAGGGCTATGCTTTCAAGCGATCAATAATTCCAAAATCTCGAATTAAACATTTCATCCACATAAATCATCTTGATGAGTTATTTCTTTATACGGGCGCAAAACACCCTTTCCAAAAAGATCTTTACGACACAATTCATAAGTTGGACTCAACTGGGAATACTATTGTTACATTTGCTCCTTTTCCCGAAGAAGTGATTGACGTAAATATGTCCGCAATGCAAAATGGTGTTTTGATAGATAAAGAAAATTTTATTTTTGAAATGAATCCGTTGCTCTACAAAATTCGAAAGTATTCCCCTGATGGGAAATTGCTAAATTCGTTTTCAAGAGAGACCAGTCTGTTTAAAATTGTGACCGAAAAAAATGAGTCACCGATCATTGTGTACGGGCCCTATTATTTGGAGAAAGGGCTGATTATGGCAAAGGTAAACAAGCATCTGGAAATTTATGATACAGCAGGCAACTTTTTGGCAGGTGACTTGCCTTTCGACAAAAATATTATGTACACTCGCGGGAACAGCTTTTATGTGGAACAATGGGATGAAGACACAGAAGAACAACTCAATCCCAAAATAATTCAGTATCAATTGAGATTATTTTGATTCGGAGTCATGATTTTGAAAAAATATAAAAGTTTGATCTCTCTACTGTCGCTTCCCCTCCTATTTTTGTGTTCTTCTCAGGACAACAAAAATAGCTACCCGGTCAAAATCGAAACCACCGACAGCGTGAAAGTCGTCAGCAATCCTGATTTTCCCAGGGATGGAAAAATCACATATACAATGAAAGAGGAAATTTCCATTGGGCTGGAGGAAGGCGATGAAAATTACATCCTCAATCGCCCGTTTGATGTGAAAGTCGCTGAAAACGGAACGATTTACATTCTGGACTGGGGCGATGTCAACATCAAAGTCTACGATAGATTTGGCAAATTCCTGAGAACAATAGGACGTAAGGGCCAGGGCCCGGGCGAATTCGATGTGCCGGTGTATTTCGATCTTTCATCCGATGGCAAAATCTACATCATGGATAGCCGCCTCCTGCGCGTGGCTATTCTGGATACGCTGGGCAAATTTATTTCAGGATTTCGTTTGGAGGATGGCTATCATTCGGAAATGAAAACTGACCGGAATAACCACCTCTATTTCCAGAAAAACGTCACGCTGGATGTGGAAGATATAAACAGCAAAATCAGCATTCAGCGCTTTGCTTCGGATGGCAAAGAGATTTTGAATTTCGGCGAGTTCATCAACGAGAAGCAGATTGCGATTCGCACCGGGGATAAATCGAGCATATCCATCCGCTCCCGCGACATGCCCACGACAGTGTGGGGCATCGATTTTTCAGGCAGACTCTACGCGGGATACAATGAAAATTATCAACTAAATGTGTACGATCCCAATGGAAAATTGGCTTTCCGCTTTGGGCGCGAATTCACGCCGGTTCCCAATACAATCGAAAGAAAAAACAATCCAAACTGGACAGCAGAACAAAAAAGGTTGTTGGAAAAATATCATGCAAACCTGCCTAATTTCAAGCCGGCCTTCAAACGCAATCTGGTATTCGATGAGTACGGAAATGTATGGATCAATATTTATCACGACACGGATTTCAAAGGAACGGTTTACGATGTGTTTTCCCCTGACGGGATTTACCTGAAACAGGTGTCCGTCGATTATCCCGTTTACGAATTCAAAGGCGGGAAGGCATACAGTATCACTACAACCGAGGATGAATTTCGCGTGGTCAAGCGATTCAGTTTGGCAGAGAAAACAGAGTAATATTTTTCTTGATAATTTCTTTATTATTTGTTAAATTAATTCGTCTTTTATTGTGTATGAAATTAATGGTTTATTTATGAAAAAAAATATTTCTCATAGCTTCGAAAAAGAGTCAATAGAATCAAAAGCTCGCTGGTTTCAGTCGTTATCACTTACAGACCGAATGGATTTACTCTGCTATTATACAGATTTAATTTTAGAAATTAATCCAAACATAGCGAAATCGAAGAATGTTGAATCAGTTACAGGACGTGTTCAAGTCCTTAGAAAACCAGAATAAATTTGAATGGTTTTCGCTTCCGCTCCAAATCACCCCCACCAAAAAGCTTTGCATTTCTAAAAATTATTTGTTAAATTACCCACACTTTCAACTCATTTTCTTCCAGCCAAAATACATTCACTCAAACACGTAGCGATGACTGACTGCACATAAAGGGCCTTCTATCATGACGTTAGAACAAATTTTAGATTTGATCCGAAACGATCCGGATATGGTTGCCAATATCACGCACTGGCAAAAAATTCCGGAAAAAGATGCCATCTACAGCGAGTTCCCTGATTCCATTCATCCGGACCTGGTGAAAATTTTGCAGGAACGCGGCATCAAAAAATTGTACAGCCACCAGGCATCTTCCATCGATGCTATTCTAAAAGAGAATAACATCGTGGTGGTCACGCCAACCGCTTCCGGGAAAACGCTGTGCTACAACGTGCCGGTGCTCAACAAACTCATCGAAGATCCGGAATCCCGGGCGCTTTTTCTCTTTCCCACAAAAGCCCTGTCACAGGACCAATTGAACGAACTTTACACCATCTCATCCGCGCTGAATCGCAGCATAAAAACATACACATTCGATGGCGACACACCGGCTTCGGCGCGCAAGGCCATTCGCACGGCCGGGCACATTGTCATCACAAATCCGGATATGCTGCACCAGGGCATTCTGCCGCATCACACAAAATGGATCAAGCTGTTCGAAAATCTCAACTACGTTGTCATCGATGAAATTCATCACTACCGCGGCGTGTTTGGCAGTCATCTCGCCAACATCATTCGCCGGCTGAAACGCATCTGCAAATTTTATGGCAGCGATCCCCTGTTTATCTGCTGTTCCGCGACCATCGGCAATCCCAGGGAATTAGCAGAAAAAATACTGGAAGACGAGTGCGAGCTCATCGACAACAACGGCGCGCCGCGAGGGGAGAAGCATTTCATTCTGTACAATCCGCCGGTGGTAAATTTTGAGCTTGGCATTCGCCGCTCAGTCGTGAACGAAACGCAGAAACTGGCCCAGAAATTTTTAGGCTCCAATATTCAAACCATTGTCTTCGCCCGAAGCCGGCTGCGCGTGGAAATTTTGGTGACATATCTGAAAGAAATCATGCAGCAATTCAAAAAATCACCGAAGCTCATTCGAGGGTATCGCGGCGGGTATTTGCCGCTGGAACGGCGCGCCATCGAAAAAGGGCTGCGCAACGGCGAGATTCTTGGCGTGGTCAGCACCAATGCGCTGGAGCTTGGCATCGATATCGGGCAATTGTCGGTGTGCCTCATGGCCGGCTACCCGGGAACCATCACCAGCAGTTGGCAGCAGGCGGGACGCGCCGGCCGGCGATCGGAGACTTCGGTGGCCATTCTCGTTTCATCCAGTGCGCCCATCGACCAGTTCATCATCAATCACCCGGAATATTTTTTCGGCAAATCCCCGGAAACCGGCATTGTCGATCCCAACAATTTGATCATTTTGATGAGCCATTTGAAATGCGCCGCGTTCGAGCTGCCGTTCGAGGATGGCGAGCAATTCGGCACCGACGCTACGCACGACATGCTTTCGTACCTCGAAGAAAACGGCGTGCTGCACCATGTGGATAACCGCTGGCACTGGACAAGCGAAATTTACCCGGCCCAGGAAATCAGCCTGCGCAGCGCTTCGCCGGAGAATTTTGTAATTGTCGATACCACCTACGATGACCGGGTAATCGGCGAGGTCGATTATTTCAGCGCGCCCATGCTGATTTTCGAAGACGCGATTTACATTCACGAGAGCAAGCAGTTTCACGTGGACAAGCTGGACTGGGAGCGCCGCAAGGCTTATGTTCGCGAGGTGGACGCAGACCATTACACGGACGCCCAGACCAAAACCGAATTGCAAGTGCTGGACGTGTTCGACGAATCAGCGGTGAAGGGCGGGAGCAAAGCCTACGGCGAGGTGAGCGTCCGCACATTGGCTGTGGCGTACAAAAAGATAAAATTTCACACGCATGAAAATATCGGCATGGGGAAAATTCATCTGCCGGAGCTGGAAATGCACACGACGTCGTACTGGCTGGAGTTTGAGGAGGATACCGCCACAAAACTTGGGATGTCCGAAGCTGCGCTGGGCGAAGCGCTGAAAGCAGTGGCCAATGTGCTGTCCAATGTCGCGCCGTTTTATGTTATGGGTGATCCCAGCGATCTTCGGGCAATTCCCATGGTAAAATCGCCTTTTTCCAAACGAGCGACTATTTATATTTACGACGTGTATCCCGGCGGCGTAGGCTACAGCCGGAAATTATTTTACGCGCACGATGATTTGCTGAGAGCCGCGCGGCAGCATATTTTGGATTGCAAATGTAAATCAGGGTGTCCATCCTGCGTGGGGCCGGTGCTGGAAATAGGGGAAACAGGAAAAAACAGCGCATTGAAGTTGTTGGAATTTACCTTGTGACTTTGAATTTTAAATGATTTTTTTGATTAATAAAAAACGCCGCTCTTTCAAGCGGCGTTTTATTCACCTACGTCCTGGGACCCTATTCATCTGTCATATTTCACTTCATCATCCAAAATCACCAACCCTATGACATTCCTCATTCATTTCATCATCATCATCATCACTTTCGTGTCCAGGATGCAGGGAAACTCTGTCTCGTTACAGTCCCATGTATTTCAATAAATTTTCAGCAGTCTTTTCAATGACTTTCACGTCATTATAATATCCGGATTTCATTCTTTGCCTGGCTAATTCCACCTTGTCCTTTCGAACAGGAGGATCCTTTTCCATTGAATTCAACATTTTTTGTGCCGTTTCACAAGCATCATTAAAATCACCGTATTTCCTTATATCGTAGAGTGCGAGTGCTATTTTTCGTACCGCTTCATTATAGAGCATCGCTGCAAGATGTGTCTTTGTCTGGTTCTTGTAATCAGAAATGGTATTCACCTTTTTTACTGTCTTATTACCAAAATCTATTTTGGGTGTGGTCTGGTAAATATCGGAATATTTTCCATCATCATCCAATGTGGTATTCTCCAGTTCTTGTTTGTTTTAGATATTGAATTTTTTAGTTTCAATGCGGTGATACGTGTCAGAATTTATTCATTCCGATTCTGATTCCATGAACTCCAGACAGCTTTGCGTTCGCTCAAGCAGGGTGTAATTTTGATTTTCACGTGTCAAAATCCCCTGAATCATCTGACTCAATTCTGTCACAAGTTCGTTCAAATTTTCATTGACATACTTTGGAATATGTTTTTTCTGATTGTGCCATTCCTGCTGCAACTGGACAATACCGTCTCCCTGAATTTTAATCTCCTTCACAATCTCATCTTTTTCACATCGAGTTGAGAACAATTGCTCGAATTCACCTTTTTCAATTAACTCTCTCTGTTTCTGCAGCATCGAACCCAATTTATCTAACATTCTTATCTGAGTTTGTATCGCCTTTGGAAATTTTACTTCCAATTCCCGAATTGTGCAGTTATCTTTCATTGGTTTTCTACCTGAGTTTATTTCCCCTGCGTGGCTTTACCGAACATGACATGAAATCACACATGCAATGAATGTGTGATATATCCATGATAATTTTAAAAATAGTATCATGGCTAAAAATATTATCGTCACTTTTATCTGAAACTTTAATTTTATGCTCAGCCAACATTATTACAAAGAACAAATTTATCATAAAAAATAAGGATATGTTTAGCCTGAATTATTCACAGATTTTAACCAAAAAATATATATATAATTGTTATTAATGATATTAACAAGATGTGTGAAATTTAACAGAGTTTGATATAACGAATTCTGAATTAAGCACCATTCAGGCTATCTGGATTCCTTAATGAATTACAATGAATAATCCAGGTTAGTTGCGTTATTATTCTTGACAAATAGTTAATAGTTCACCAGTGGGATTTTTTTTCGCGACAGAATGCGTGTCCTGCAATTTTCTTTAATTCTCATCAAAAATATTTTTTCTTTTCTATTCCTCAATATGAATTATAACATCAAAAAAACAGCCTCAGTTAGCTGAGGCTGCATAAATTCATAACCTGAATTATGTACAAATATTGAATGAAATTGAACTAATATTTTCAGTATAATATGTTTATTCTAAAATCAAAATATTAACTTAATTCTATCACCAGTTTTTTAAAATGCGCACCATTCAGGTTATCCTGCATCCTTAAAAAATATTATGAATAATGCAGGATAAAGACTTTCAAAATGTTAGCGTCAATATAATCACCCGGTTCGAAAGGTTGTATACTCAGTCTCCTGTACAAATTGATTCTCAAAAATTTCATGCTTTTTCTGCAATAATAAGTCATCGGTCAGAAAATTTTTATCCATTACATACCACAAATCGATCACCGAGGGCTGCTTCCTCCATAATTCCAGGCAATTGCGCAACGAGTCCATATTTTCATCCAGCTGCGCTTTCGACTTTTTCAATAAAATTGTTAACACCCAGCATCTTGTTTTTATCATTTCCGCGAGTTCGCCATAATATTCTTCCAATGATTGGACGACATCTCTAATTCTCAGCTCATTATTTTCAGGCAATTCCATGCCAAATAAAACAGCAAGATCTGCTAACTCTTCCATGACATCATACTCAACCATCCTAATTTCACGGATTAACTCTTTCTGTTCAACCATGGCGACTAATAAATCCAGAATATCACCTTGCAAAATCATTTTTTGTTGATTGCACATGCATGCGTATAAATCTCTATAAAGAGATATTTCCCGTTCGATCATTCTCAGCGTTCTAAAAACAATATATTCCATTTTAATTCTCCCAGGAATTTTTATCAGATTCAAAATAAAATATTGTGTTAACGCACGCAATCCCTTCATGCATAAACAAGTTTTGTAATTTGTTGGGTATTGTATTTACAGCTACCATTCTTGGGCCGTACACACATTTTGCGTATTCAAAAAATTTTGTTTCACGAATTTTCGCTCGAATGAATGAACGAGTCATCTCCTTTGCCTCTCCCGGTGGAGCTGCCAATCCCAAATTTATCTCCCTTAACTCTTCCACAATATATGGATTTTCCAGATTGATTACTGCAACATCTCCCAATTTTATTACTGGTCCCAAAATAAAAGTCTGAGATTTCAGTTCAATGCACTTACCTGCTTCTTGTCCGCTCAGTGCGATAAGTGACATGGCGGATAGCGCCAGCCCTGATAAAATTACTTTTATTTTATTCATCTTAAGTTTCAAAATAATTCCAATTATTTTGATCGTTCAATATCTAACATTTGAGTTTCACCACAATACTGCTTTTTCACAGGTTGGGTAATATGATTCAGTTTTTGAATCGTATTTTGTATGCGCCAGGCATTTTTTTCGATCACCTCCAACTTTTCTACAACCCAGTCTTCAATCTCATTGCGTCTGAACAGCAGAAGTTGAATATTCCCCAAAATCGGCGTCAATGGATTATTTATTTCGTGATTTACCGCAACGGCGGTTTCGGTTAATGCCGCAAGACGTTCTTTCTCAATCAGTTTGTTTTCCAATTCCTTAATTCGGGTCAGATCTTTGGCAATCCCTAAAATTCCGATATTCTGATTTTCTTTATTCTTTATAAGTGAGAACGAAAAACTGACCGGCCGATATTGATTTTCAGCCGTCAAAATCTGTGTTTCGTAGTCCTGCATGATTTGTCTGATTTTTAAATTCATGACTATTTTGGACATCTCATTTGCATCGGAAAAATAGCTTTCCAATTTTTGACCGGTAATTTTTCCAGCGGAATGGCCGAACAATAATTCGGCACTTCGACTGAATGAGGTAATGAATCCCTCCATATCTGTTGTGATAAATGCGTCCGGAGAACTCTCAATAATATTTTCCAGAAAATCTTTGGCATTTTTTATCGACTCATTGAGCTTCTTGCTTCTTAAATAGCGTTTGTTCGTGGAGAGAATATTTTCAATGACGTTAATTAATTCTTTGTGGCCAAAAGGTTTGTTCAAATATGCAGCGAGCCCCAATTGAAGCAGGTGGTCTTTCACTTCAGACCGTTCATCTAATGCCGTCAGCATAATGATGGGAATATCACGAAATTGCTGATATTTTTCATCTTTTAGAATGATTTCAAAAACTTTGTAACCATCCAACTCCGGCATCATGTAATCTAACAGCACAACATCAGGTCGGTAATTAGTCAGCATCTTTAGGCCTTCACGTCCGGAATGAGCGGAAAAAACCTGGTGCCGTGAAGATTCCAAAACAGTCCTGGTATAGTGATGCATGTTTCGATCATCATCGATCAGTAACACAGTTATCATGTTTATTCTTCCTTTAAGTAACATGCAATCGTGAAATCATTCATTCTCACTGCAATTGCCTGAGCAAGATATTGTAATTTTTTCACTTCTGCCGGACCAAACGCATTTGGTTTGATATGCGCCAAATTCAACACACCAATTACTTCTTCATTATAAATAATTGGAACCGCTACAAAAGACCGAACAGGATTGTGACCGTGCCGGGTTCCTTTATGAATATCAGGCAAATGAATCAGTTTTTTCTTCTGGGCAATCCAGGCGGATAAACCAAATCCCATGGGGAAATTAATGGCTCCGATTAAATTGATACCATCTCCCTGTTCTGCAACTGATATTAGCTGTTGTTTACGGCGATTCATTAAAAACAAACTCGCTGACTGATAATCCACCGTGGTTTTTAGTCTTGTTAGAAGAGCATGAAACATGGACTCTGTACATTTATTGGTTGATTTATAGGGGCTGATCCGATTCATGCTGCTGAGCACATCGCCGACCAGTCTCGATTGTTCTGATCTTAATCCAAACACGTCAACTCCTCCATTTTTAATCCCTGAAACCACCGGTTCATTTCTGATGTAGAACCACTTTTCCTGTACCTTGCGGGAAAATATATCAGACTTCATTAATGGCAAACCCTGTACCAGCACATGTTTCTATTGATGAACTTTTATTAACCATCTTAGTTATTATTTTTATTAATATTAATTATTTTGCTTTTCAGATATACAATATTATCAATATATTATATTATACAAATGCGGAATTTTCGTCCTGTTTAATAGGAATTTTTTTCTTGCGGAACGATTAATCCAATAATCGAAAAAATGGGGGCACGGAAGGAGTATTTTAAAAGCTGAAAGGGAGCTCAGGACTCCCTTAGAACGGCAATGATCATTGAGTACCTTAAGAATAAAATTCTGACCATTTTTGGCATAAAATCACAGAAAACAAAATTCAATGCGCCAAAGGACGCACAAGCCTTTAGCTGATGCCAAATAAATTCTGAATACAAAATTTCAATTTACACGCTTTATTCGAAAATGTATAACCGAACGGCGCTGTCCGAGTTTGATTTTTTGGAATTTGGTTTTGTAATTTGCTTGTTATTTGGTTATTGATTTTTGTAATTTTCACTACCGGACACTTTTCAAATTATGTTCAGTAGAGCTGTCATTCCCGTACCACAGGCATTCCCTTCGGTCACATGTTTTTGGCGGGAATCTCATAAAATTTTGTCAAATGGATGCCCGATAGAAGCCCAGTCTGTCATCCTTTATAAATTTAATGGAAGCTGGACATGGCATTCGGGCATGACAATTTGATCTAAAATGTAATTTTGGAAAAAGTGTCCGGTAGTGAGTTGTAATTTCCGGTTTATCCGGTTTAGGTAGTTTTTCTAAAAAATCATCTATTGCTATTTGGCGAATAATAATCAGAAAAAAATCTTTCAATCGTTTTTTGAACGGGTTTAAGCTAATTGTCGTGAATCCCCCCTGCGAAACATTTAAAGTAATCTTGCCAAAATAATTCCGAGCAAAAGCCAGATTGGCACGGAGATAATCAATGACCAGTTGACACCTTTCCATAAAGACAATGATTTTTGCAATCGTTTCTTTTCGAGCGCACGTTCAATTCTGATTTTCAATTCGCCGATATGGAGTGGTTTGGTCAGATAGTCATACGCCCCGTCTTTCATCGATTGAACTGCCGTATCAATGGATGGATAGCCTGTGACTAAAATAACAATAGCCTGTTTGTCTAATTTCAGTATTTCATGCAATAAGGCAATACCGTCCATGCCCGGCATTTTGATGTCAGAAATGACGAGATCAACCGGCGCTTCTTTGAACTTGCTCAATCCATCTTCACCGTTTTTAGCAATAACCGGATTGTAACCCCAAAGCTTTAGCTGCTCGGAAAATATTTTCAGCACATCCTCTTCATCTTCTACAACCAATACATTCTTCATCACGTTCTCCTAATTTATAAAACCCAAAATCGCTTCACCGATTTTATCGATGGAAACGACCTTATCCACAGCATTGAGGTTAATCGCTTCATTCGGCATTCCGAATATGACTGAACTATCCCTGTTCTGAGCGATCGTTAATCCTCCTGCGTCTTTTATTGCTTTCATGCCTTCCGCGCCATCATCCCCCATGCCGGTTAATATGATTCCCATGCCACGATTTTTATAATTTCTTGCAATTGAGAAAAACAAGTAATCTGCAGAGGGGCGATGTCCTTTAACAGGTTCTTCTTTGGTAAGCACCAGGCGGTTGAACCGATTTGCCGAAAGATGATAATCATCCGGCGCAATGTAAATATGATCTTTAAGAATCAGCTCGTGTTGTTCTGCTAATTTCACATGACGCTCAGACACATTGGCCAGCCAGGTAACAAAATTCCCTGTGAATCCTCTCATAATATGCTGGACGACTAAAATTGGTATGTCAAAACCACCCGGCAATTGATTCAATAGTTTTGCCAATGCATTGGGTCCACCAGTCGACGTTGCTATGCCAATAATTTCAGTTGCTGATTTGACTGATTTTGCATCAACCTTTCTGGCAGCTTTTTTCAATCTTTCATCATTCCATCTTCGTACAACTTTTACTTCAGATAATGATTTAATGGAATCGATCAGGTTTTTTCCGACCGCATCAGGTTCGTTCGGCATGAATTGATCGGGTTTTTCTACCACGGTAAGTGCACCTGCCTGGATAATCTGGATGGCCTTCTGGACTCCGTTGTTTTGGTGGGAGGTAACAGCAATAATGGGGACAGGATTTTCCTGCATAATCTTTTTCGTCGCCTCCAGACCTTCCATGTCCGGTTGACTGACATCAATGGTTAAAATATCGGGTTTAAAGTGCGTAACCAATTCCAGCGCCTCTGCTCCGTTACGCGCTTCCCCGACGATTTTTAATTCTTCATCCCTTTCCAGCACATTTCTGATTACAAACCTGGAAACAGGTGAGTTATCAACGATGAGTACCTTTATCATTTTCTTGTAACGCTTCCTCAAGCTAATTGTTCCAGAGTATCCAGCAGCGTCCGTTGGTCGAAACTTTTCTTCACAATGTATGCGTCAGCGCCGACTTCGATGCCGCGTTCCTTGTCATGTTTTGAATCCAGTGACGTTACCAATATGACTGGTATTTTTTTGAATCTGCTATTTTCTTTTATTCTGCGAGTTAATTCAAATCCATCCATATTAGGCATCTGAATATCAGTTACAACGGCGTCGAAATCATACCGTCCAAGCATCCGCATTCCATCCTCACCATCACTCGCGGTCGTTACCTCGTACCCGGCCACTTCGAGGATATTTTTTTCGAATGTGCGCGTTGTAATGGAATCATCCACGACGAGAATGTGTTTTTTATCATTTGCCGCATTTTCCTGCTTCGGTTTCAATCTCGGATTGGTCAGTCGCATGGCAGACCGGATCAGATCTGACACATTCAGCATCATTACCACCCTGCCGTCCCCCAGGATTGTCGCAGCCGTAATATTTCGAACACGCACCAGTTGTTTCCCCAGTGTTTTGATGACGATTTCCTGATTGCCAATCAACTGATCCACCACAAACGCAATGAGTTTCTCATTGACCGTAACAACAACCAGTGAAATTTTATCTTCATTGGGCCTGGTCGTTGTGCTTTCAGGCAATTCCAGTATTTTAGCCAGTGATACCACAGCAACCGGGCGCCCTTCCAATTCTATCATTTCTCTGCCGGAAGCGTATTGAATTTCATCATACCCAACTCTGATGATTCGATCCACTGCCAGGGTGGGAATAGCAAACGTTTTTCCGGCAACATCCATGAGAACACATTGAAGCGTAACCAGCGAGAAGGGAAGTTTCAGCGTGAATGACGTCCCCTTCCCGGCTTCGGATTTTACATGGACCACGCCGTGCAATTTCTCGATGGACTGCCTCACCACATCGAGGCCCACGCCGCGACCGGATAAATCCGTGATAATTGAATTGGTTGAAAACCCGGGTTTAAAAATCAGGTCAATTAATTCATGGGTTTTCATTTCCTTCAATTCGTCATCTGTGACCAACTGCCTGGCTTTAGCTTCTTCTTTTAACTTTTCAATATTGATCCCGGCGCCGTCATCAGCCAATTCCAGAACAAGCTGATTGCCCTTTTGAAGCACTCTGAAACTAATAGTTCCAGTTTCCGGCTTCTTCATTTTTTTTCTCTCTTCAACGCTTTCAATGCCATGCGCCAACGCATTCCTGAATAGATGAATCAGCGGATCTTTCAGTTCTTCCAGGATTTTTTTATCGACCTCTGTTTCGATTCCGGAAAAAGTAACATTCACCTTTTTATTGGTACCGGCGGACAGATCGCGAATCATTCGTTTAAATGGGGAAAGGATCATGGACAGCGGCAGCATGCGGACCTGTTTAATCTCCTCCTGCAAACCACGCGTTGTCCCGGATAATTCTTTTATATCTTTGGCGAATTTTCTGTAATAATCATCCATTTGTGTGACGATACTTTGCAGCCTGCTCTTCACCCATGAATTCCGATACATTGTCGGATAAAAATGACTTTCCAGTGAGTGCAATTCAAAATTCGTATTCGGCTGATCGGTTTTTACCCCATCTCGGCTCAGTTGTTCTATCTCCTCCCAAATCAATTTCAACTCGACGACACGCTGCTCGATCTCAATTTTTTTCTCCATCAACTCACTGGCGCGCGCCATTAATTTATTGAGCTTCGGGGTGCTCACACGAATTGTCTCTTCGATTTCCGGAATCGACTTTACCCTGCCTTGTTTATTGATGGTTTTGTAACCGGGCCCGGGTATTTCAACATCGGTTTTTTTTTCTTCTTTTATGCGAGATTTCTTCTCTTTCTTTTTCTCTGATCTGTTTGATTTCTCCTTTATAACTGGTTGAATTTCCATTTGCATTTTATCCGGGTCGAGATCAAACGGCTTTCCCTGCGATCCATTTTCCAGCGCCTGTAAAAGTTGCTGGACGCTAAAAATTTCGGTATTTTCTGCATCCTCTTTCAAGTTCAGTTCAACCAGCCTGCCAACCACATCCAGTGAATTGTAGATCAGATTGATGAGGGGTTCGGTCAGTTCCACGTGCTTGTGTTTCAAGGCAGTGAGAAGTGTTTCCACTTTGTGGGCAATTTCCTCAACCAATCGAAAATCCACGGCGCGCGCAGCGCCTTTCAAATTATGGGCTTCCCGGAATATTTCCTGAAACAGCGCCTGCCTCTGATTCTCATCTGCTTCGTCTTCTAACAACAGAAGATTATCATTCAGTTTCTGAAGATGTTCTTCGGCTTCTGCCTTGAAGATTGTTAATATTTGTTGGAACTGGATTGAATCCATATGTTTTCAATAAAATTATCTTTTTGATTCAATAGCATCTAATTCTGATAGTAATTAGTACTACTTAGTCAGATTATCCTTTTTCTGTCATTCCTGCGCGTTTTTTGTCGTAGATCCGCCATCTTTTTGGAGGACAGGAATCTCATTCTATATCGCGAGGAGATTCCCGCTAAAAACATGCGGGAATGACAACAATAGGGAAATATTGCCTTTTATTTTGAATCCATTTTTAATTTGACTATGTAGTATTCGCTTTATGAATGTAATTCAATGATACCAGGAATCGCATATTACGCGACCGATTCAAAATGAACGCCGGTATTTTCGTGACTAATTGATCTGATACATTTTCACAAGTTCGTGCAATCGTTTTCCCAACTGGTTCAAATTCTCGGCTGCTTTCTCCATTTCACTGACACTCACAACATTTTGGTTGGTCGCCTGATTGATTTGCTCCATTGCGATTGAAATCTGATCGATCCCGCGGGCTTGCTGGCCGCTTGACGAAACAATTTGCAAAGTGACCTGTGCAGACTGAGAAATCGTTTCAGCCAGGTGTTGAATGGTTGCCCCGGCCTGATGCACCATTTCCACCCCTTCCTGAGCGAGATGACTGCCCTTATCCGTGACCAGCACAGCGCGTTCACTATTTTTATGAATATCACTCAAAATGGAACGAATCTGAATGGTGGCTTCCTTGGACTGCTCAGCCAAATTCTTCACCTCTGCTGCCACCACAGAGAAACCTTTTCCGTGTTCCCCGGCCCGCGCCGCTTCTATAGCAGCGTTGAGGGCCAGCAAATTGGACTGCTCGGCAATCTCATTCACCGATGATATGATATCGCCGATTTGCTGACTTTGCTCGCTGAGACTTAATATCGTTTCATTTATCGTTTCCATCTGTTCCTGTATTTTTTCCATACTCTCTACCGTTTTATCCACAGCAGTGCGCCCATTCTCTGAAATTTCTGTGGATTTCTTGGCAAGGTCCGAGACCATCATAGCTCGATCTGCGGATTGCTGCACGGATTGTTTCAATTGATCCACCGAGGTTGACGTTTCATTGACAGACGCCATTTGCTCATTGGCGCTGCTCACCTGTTCTGATGCCGCGGATGTAATTTCGCCTGTGGCCCGCGCCAGCTCAGTGGCTGCCAGTTGATTTTGCATGGCCAATTCTTTGAGATTTGAAACCATGTTATTCAGATAACTCCCCATTTCCGACAGGCCATTCAACCCTGATATATCAACTTTTCCCCGCAAATCCCCTTTGGATACCCGTTCGATGAAATGCAAATATTCATCAATGGTCGACTGCAGTTTCTCTTTATTTTCCCGTTCCACACTGCCAACGTGTTCAATTTCCGCCGTGTAATCCCGCAACTTCAAAACCATTTGGTTCAGATGTTCCCCGAGTAATCCCAAATCATCCGTTGCTGTGATATCCAATTCAATTTCAAGATTGCCCTTCCCCACCTCGGCGACAAAATCCACATATCGCTTCACGGTTTCCTCGAGGTGTTCACGGACACGCCGCTCCACTTCCACCATATTGCGAATATTTTCCGCCATCCTGTTGAAGGCGTCGGCCAGTTCGCTGCTCTCATCATTTCCCTGAATTTGCAATTGGACATTCAAATCGCCGTCCGCTGCTTTTTGGGCAGCGTCCTTTATTTTTTGAAGCGGAATGGATATATTTCGCACCATAATCCAGATGGCCAGCATCCAGCACGATACGCCCATGAGGGGCAGCGTGGGCCCGCTCCACCAGCTAAGACCACTTCTGCCAAACATATATGACAGCAACACAGTTATTCCGACTGCCGGCATGGTGGCAATTGTAAACTTGGTTATGAGCCGCCACTTGTAAAATTTGTAAACCGCTATGGTCAGAAAGCTATAACTGGTCAACAATACAAAAAACAGCGTTACATATTCCTTCATCTTTTACCTCGATATTTTTATCCATTTGCCAGCGGCAGCGTAAACGAAAAAATGCTGCCCTGCTTTTCTTTGCTGGTTGCCCAGATTTTCCCATCGTGCGCTTCAACAATCATTTTGCAAATCGCCAGACCAAGGCCAGTGCCTTTAGTCGCCTTTATGGTTCCTTTTTTTGTCTGCCGATATTTATCAAATATGATATCAAGACTTTCCTCGTCAATCCCGATGCCAAAATCCTGAACACTCACTTTTAACCATCTTTGCTGGTAATTTGGATTTTCATCTTTTTCCACGCTCACAATTATTTTGCTGTTTTCATTTGAGAACTTAATCGCGTTTGACAATAAATTGATGAGCACCTGTTCCAATCGCAGCGCATCGCCTGAAACATAAATCGGATTTGAAACCTCATTCACGCATATCTCAATGCTTTTTTCTTCAGCTAAAATCTCGATATTGTGCAGCGCTTCTTCCATAATCTCGTTGAAGCCAACTTTTTTCGGGAACACATCCAAATGCCCGGACTCCAGTTTGGAAACGTCAAGCATGTCGTTCACGAGGTTCAATAATTTATTTATGGTTCCGAGAATTTGTGAAAGTGTTTGCTTTTGTTTTTCATTCACTTTACCCAGGCGATCTTTCCGCATGAGTTTCAGCAATCCAAATACACCAGCCAATGGAGAACGCAAATCATGGACAATCATCGACGTGAAATCAGCCTTAATTTTTTCTATTTCATTCAATTTGGCCATGTATTTAATCAGCATATCCAATTCAGCGCAGACCTTTTTCACGATACGCAGGGCTTTGCCACGATACATCTCATTTCTCTCGTCGAATAAAGCCATGACCGCTCGCATATCCTCTTTCACCTGAAAAGGAAAAATCAATTTCGACTCGAGGGTTGCGCTGTTCCTCCCCCATTCTTCACAGATTTTGCCATAATACTTTATCCTGAGTTTTCTCTCCACTCCGGAATAGGCATTCAACACATCCTGTTTCACTTTTTCGATAACGCGCTCATCATAATTCTTCAGACATTTCATGTGCAAGGTGATAAAATCCCCTTCTTCCATGGCAAGGCACGCGACAGACGAATCAAGCAAATCTGAAAACAACGTAAAAAGATTCTCCATCAATTCATCAGTATCATAGGCAAACCTGGAAATTTCCCGGATGCGACCGGCAATGGTAGATTCCAGCAAAAGGTCATCCAGCAACTCTGTCACTTTGTGCCTTAACTTATCTCCGGTCATTGATTCGCGTTTGGGTGGAATTGATTTTCCTTTGGTTTTCATTCGCGACAATTCAATGGATTTCTGAAGCGTTTCAAACAGCGGGGACAGGTCTTTTTCTTTTACCACATAAAAATCAGCACCGGCTTCGCGTCCCCAAAACTTATCGTGTTGCTGCCCTCGGTGCGTCAACAGAATGACCGGAATATGGTCCAGTTCAGGATCATTTTTGATTAACCGGCACAATTGATAGCCATCCAGTTCCGGCATTTCAATATCAGAGACGACAATATCCGGGTTGTGCTCGTAAACGCGACTCACCCCATCAACTCCATCAGATGCGGTGATAACCCGGAAACCTTCATCTTCAAGTCCAAATTTAACTTTGGTTAACTGGGTGAGACTATCATCCACTAACAATATTTTGCGCTGACCATTGTTTTCCATTTAAAAATCCATATTTTTTGCTGGACGTTGACATTTTCCCTAAAATATCAATCAACTTCTTCATTGATCACAAATACTTCATCTTCAATTAGTTTACGAATATCGAGAATAACCTCCATATTTCCGGACACGCCTTTGACATATTCAGGATCGATCTCCGTGAGACACGCTGCCGCCGGATGCAAATCTTCTATAAAAATGTTTTTCACTTCAGACACTTCAACCGCCAGAATACCCATTTCAAATTCACCATGCTTCACAATGATTACTTTGGTCATATCAGTGAGACCTGTCATTTTCAAATTGAAAAATTTACGCATATCAATCGTTGATATAATGGTTCCACGCACATTGATGATGCCTGCCACAAAATCTGGCGTACACGGAACCTGTGTTAGCTGCCGAATTGCAACAACCTCTTTCACATATCGGACTTCAAATCCATATTTTTCATCACCAAAAGAAACCAGAACGATCTGCACAGTGCCGGGAGATGGCTTTTCCACGGCTTTTTTGAGTTGAGAATAATTCAATGCTCGCTGCCGTAAAATCGTTTTTTCGACCAGTTGTTCCTCTTCTGGTTTTGTAAGAATCTGAGATTTGGGTTTATTCAATCGCATCCTGAACCATATTGATTAATAATTTCGATTCAAATTCTGCAAATAAGTTGTGACAAGTTTTGACATTTGCTCCACTGACATACCGTCGCTGTGAATTAATTTATCAGAAGCAGACAAATCCGCCAATTGTCGTTTGAGATTTGTGAATGTTTTTTCAGCCTTTTTCAAATCGCCGGATTTCTGATAGATCATCGCCAGGTGAAAATGCCCGTACAAAAAATCAGGATTGACGTAGATCGCCTGCTTCAAAAGCTTTTCAGCATCGTCCAGCCGATTTAATTCCTGATATATGAGGGACACCATAAAATACGATGGCAAATAGGTCCGATCCAGTTTCAATGCTTTATTGCACCAATGGAGGGCGTCATCCAGCATCTTCTGGTCCGCATAAATTTTGGCAACATCCAGATAATAATCCACCACATCCGGTTTCTTTTTTATTTTGTGCAAGATTTCTTCTACCGCATTTTTCCATCGACCCGAGTTAATTAAGGATTGCATTTCGGATTTGAAATTCAAATCCTGGCGAACAGGTTTTTTCCCTACTTTTCGATACGATGTCGATCGTATCGTGCGAATCGATTTTCCCTGGCGCGTTATAATACGAGGATTTTTCAGAAACGGATTCTGCGTGAATTGCTTTTTTTGAACCGAGCCAGATTTAATTTTGGTTGTTATATCAACCGGATCACTCTGTGGTTTACGATAAAACAATGCATTCTGAATATTTACCGGCTGGAAGTCGTGACGAATGGTGGTCATTGGTTCTGAATGCCCCACAACCAACCAGCCGTCTTTGTCCAGCGTTTGAAAAAAACCATCCATGATTTGTTCTGTGGTTTTGTTTGAAAAGTAAATCACCACATTGCGACAAATGAGCATGTCGATATCGGTAGTCTGGTTGTAAAAAGAAGGATAACAATTCTCAACAAGATTCAAATAGGAATATGTGACCATATTTCGAATATCCGGCCGGATGACAAAACCGCCATCCTGAGCTGTGAAATATTCGGCTTTAATTCGCTGCGGAACATCTCTGAACGACCATTCGCGATAAAATCCTTTGCGCGCTTTTTCCAAAGAGGCATGATTGATATCTGTGCCAAGAATAAAAATACTCCATTTTTTGAAATCCGGCAGAATTTCGCTCAATAAAATGGCTAATGAATATGGCTCCTCCCCGGTGGCGCAGCCGGCGCTCCAGATTCGAAGTTCCTTTTTGTTTTGCCGGCGTTTAATATCAATTAATGAAGGAAAAATCTCAGATCGAAGCGCTTCCATTTGAGGCGCATTGCGAAAAAAATACGTTTCATTGATCGTTAGTATTTCAATCAGGCAACGCCAGTCAGGGCTGGAAATTGGGATTTTCGTCAACCACATCATGTATTCCTGCAAGCTTGAATACTGGGAACCGGCAAACCCCCGAAGAAGTGCCTGCTCCAGTTCGTCCACTTTTCTGTCATTAATCTTCAGCCCAATTTTGCCGGAAATTAAATCCTGCAGCCGCTGATATAACGATTCAGAATTTTGAATCACATCGCCTCCATTTTTGTTCGAACTTTCGATTTTTTAAGTTCTCTGTTCAAATCCAGCATTGTGACGATTGATTCTTTCCAATAAAAAATTTCCGTTTTGTCCAATTTCGTCCAATTGAATTCTGTATTTTTCTGCACCGGATCAATCATAATTACATCTACAACTTTATCCACGATAAGGCCATATTTTTCATTTAAATATTCAACCACAATAATATTATTCCAGAGCTTATAAGATGCACGTGCAAATCCAAGCAATCTTCTCACATTCAACGCCGGAATTATTTCTCCCCGCAAATTAAACACAGCGTCATATTTTCCTGCTTGTTCTCCTGCAATGGATAATTCCAGAATCGGCAAGACTTCAACAACTTCTGTGCTGCTCAGGCCAAATAATTTCTCTTCAACTTTAAATATTATTATCGTCATAATATATTTTTTGTTAACTGTAATATTTCAGACACTTAGCCAATAACATTATCTTTTGTTTTGTTGGAATGTCTTATTTGATGCTAAGATTTAATGAGGCATTTCCCATATATTTAATCGGAAGGAAATTGTAAAAAATTACTGACTTGAATGAAAATTCAGAAAGGTTAAACTGGTGAATTGAGGCTGCGGGAAGTATTGTTCTGCAAAAAAAAGCCCTGAACACTGTTCTAACAATGCCAGGGCAGGAAAATACATATTTTGATAATTTCAGGGATTGGGGAAGAATGACCGAATGGCCTCCTGCCGCAAAATGAAATCCAGGCAAACAACAGCGGCCATGCTTTCCACAACCGGGACGATGCGCGGAACGATGGTCGGATCGTGCCGGCCATTTATTTCAATGGAAGTGTCGTGTCCGTTTTTGTCGACGGAATTCTGCTTCAGGCCAATGGATGCCGGGGGTTTCACCGCGGCGCGCAGCACAAATTCCTCGCCGGTTGTGATGCCGCCCAAAACACCGCCGCAATGATTGGTCGTAGTGCCGATTCTGTTTCCTTTTTTGACGAAGACATCATTGTTTGCTGAACCAGTGGCGCGGGCAACCGCAAATCCGTCGCCAATCTCCACGCCTTTCACAGCGCCCAGGCCGAATATCGCGCCGGCAATGGCAGCATCGAATTTGTTGAACACCGGGTCACCCAAACCGGCCGGCAAGCCCAGAATCCGAAGCTCCACAATACCGCCGATGGAATCTTTCTTTTCCTTGACGCTTTTGACAAGTTCAATCATGCGCAGCGCCGTGTCCTTGTCCGGCGTGCGCACTGCATTTCGCTCTATTTCATCCCGATCCATCTTCTCCACTTCGATGTCGCCGATCGCCCGCGTGAAGGCGAAAATATCCACATCGATTTTTTTCAGCGCTAATTTGGCAACCGCGCCGGCAGCAACGCGCGCGGCGGTTTCCCGGCCAGACGAACGCCCGGAACCGCGGTAATCGCGAATGCCATACTTTTTTTCGAATGTAAAATCAGCGTGGCCGGGACGGAATTTATCGCGGAACGGTTCGTATTGCGAGCTGTCCGCGTCTTCATTGAAAATTTCCAATGTGATGGGCATGCCGGTCGAGATATTGTCTATCACGCCGGAACGCAGGTACACCTTGTCCCGCTCATTTCTCGGCGTGGACACTTCGCTCTGGCCGGGCCGGCGCCGGTTCAATTCCCGCTGAATGAATTCCAGCGAAATTTTTATGCCGGGAGGACACCCATCGATCACAACGCCAATGCTGTTTCCGTGGGACTCGCCCCAGGTTGTGATTCTAAAAATTTGTCCAAAACTATTGCTCATCGGCTCATTCAATTCCTTAGCTGGTCAACTGCGTCAGTAATTCCACCATGAGAATTTCCCTGCGGTCAAGGTCTTTATCCACCGTTGTCAAATCTTTTATCAATTGAATCAATTTTTTCATTTCATTGATGGTGCATTCATTTCGCAAAACCAGCACAGCTTCTTTGATCATTTCCGTGGTATTATCTTTGAGTAATTGTGTATTTTCGTCCAAACCCCGAACAATTTCCTCTTCCGAACAATCCAGTTCGTTTTGAAGCACTTCGAAAATCATTTTCTTTTCTTCTTCGGTCACTTTGCCATCGGCCATCGCCGTTACGTTTAACATCGTCAACATTGCAGCGCGTTTGTTCATCCAGTTTCTCCTTGAAAATAGATTTTAAATCAGTTGCTATTTTTTAGTTTCCAATCATTAATATGGATGACTGGTTGAAATATTTCTTATATAATTTTTATTAAA
This sequence comes from uncultured Cytophagia bacterium, assembly GCA_964605145.1. Taxonomy (GTDB): domain Bacteria; phylum Zhuqueibacterota; class Zhuqueibacteria; order Thermofontimicrobiales; family Thermofontimicrobiaceae; genus CAZSBG01. The sequence goes on from CAZSBG010000019.1 coordinate 52,775, forward strand.
GTCATGTCTGTATTGGACGCATATATGCGTCCACTACACAGATAAATATAAAGGACTATTTTTTTGACTGGTCATTCATATTAAAAATATATTTATACCTGCACTACTTTCATTTTGACTAAAATGAATTTTGATTGATTCCTGACAATTTCATTAAAACTTTCGATGTTTTATACTTGCCCTACATTCTCGTATTAAAATAGAACTATAATGTATAGCTATTTAACATCATCCCATCCGGCACCGGGACTTTTTCCTGGTAAATATCCCAGTAATAAGCGCGCGCTTCGCCCAATTTTTTGTAGAGCTCATGAGCAGGCTCAGCTTTCTGCTCCGCAATGGTTTTGCCTGCTTCATCCACCAACAGAAGCTTGTCCGCGCGATTGAGGATGCCGGCCGTGCCAATGCTGCAAATAGCCACGACTTCCTTGTTTTTCGAACGCTCGATCAGCTCGCCGTAGGTCATGTCGCGCTCCACCACATTCACGCCCGTATGTTTGAGAATGGTGCAAATTCCCTGGATGGTCACCGACGGCAAAATCAGATTGCTCTCCGGGATTTTCACCACCGTGCCTTCGCTGAGCGCGAACAGGCAGCAGGAGGAATCCCACTCTGTCACTTTGCGCGATTCCAGGGCGTCCCAGGGACGGTCATCCAAAAACAGGGCCGAGCCGGCGCCGGGCAGGATTTTCCTGGCTGCGTCCACTGCTTTAACGCTCATCAAATAATTGATGCCCAGCTTCAAACAGCCGGTGCCGTTCACATCCACGGCGCGCACCATATTGGGAACTACCACGCCGGCGAATGGTTCCCCCAAATAGCGATCGTACCGGCACACAACCGCGCGAATGGCCGGGTTGCCCGGAAATGTGACGCCAATGGACTGCTCCTCATCGATGGTGAACGGCCGCAAATAACCCTGTGCGCCCAATTCCGCCATTTCCTCGAAGAAGTCCGCCATGGACGGTTCCCGGAAATACTTCATAAAAACATCCAACAGTTCATCGAGGGAAGGAACCATACTTTGTTGCGCCGAACTCAGGTTGAAAGCAATGCCCTTTTTGAACCGACCGAGATTGCTTTCCAGATTTAAAAAATTCACGCGCAGCGAGCCATTTTTTTCTTTCGTGCAAAAAAAACGAATACCTTCGAATGCCAAAAATAATCCATAATGAATGGAGCGGGAAACCGCAAACACTTTCCCGTCGGAACCCATCATGTCGAACGATTTGTCTTTCAGCACATAGCGCATTTGAGAAGAAGCCCATTTAATTCCTTCGAAACCGGCCATTTTCTATCCTCCATTTTGCTTGATTATTTTATAAAATCATTGTGTCATTTAAAAATCTTTTTCAAAGATTCACCGCAACGACGCTAACCTGGATTATTCATTGTAATGCATTAAGGAATCCAGGGTAGAGCAGACTCATTAATATAAATAAAACAAAGAAATAAATCAAGGATTTTTAGCGGGGAAATTTGTCCAAATTACATCATAACCTGACCAAACCAGAACCAAAAAGAAATAGGACGCTGATTACGCAGATCTAAACAGATTATTAATCAGCACAGCTGCATAAATACGCCGAAGGACGCGTCTGCCTTTGGCATGACCCGTGCGGAACGTCCGCCATCTTTTAGGCGGATCATCAGCGTCATCAGTGTCCAATAAAATTTTGAGCCAAAAAATACAAGAATATTATTTATGTGCCTAAATCGTGTAAACCGAAAATAGCAAAACCCAAAACCATTCTGCAAAGCGGGCACACGCAAACTACAATAACAAAAAACAGAAATTTGTTTTTCCTGACTTTACAGTGAATGCGGACTGTTGCCTGCAATAAATAATCAAAATAATTAATTTTTTGCTTGACAAATTGAATTTAATTTATTATAATAATACCACACCAACCAATGAAAAGCCCCACCGGAGAGAACAAACTGCCACAATGTGAAAAACAAGGATTTATATAGACAAAACTATTTTAAACGTTTATTCTTTCAAAATAATGGAGACATTATTTATGAACGCGACCATGGATGGTTTTATTTTTGCTGAAATTAGTTACCCCCCCCAATAGCGCAGCGAATTACGAATGGAATATTTTTGAAAACCCAAATTACAGTCCACAGGTTTGTTATGGATTGTGGTTTGGGTTTTTTGGTTCCACTCATACAAAATGAAAGGAGGTGATTGGTAAATCACTGAACTGGGAAATTCAAAAAGCAGGAATATTAATTAAACACAGGAGCAAAAAAATGATTAAAAAAGTTTCAAATCAGAAAAGCAATTCAGCCTATGAAATTCAGGGAGCTAAATTTGATGAACCAGTAGCCTGCGACGATACAACCTGCGATCTACAATGTACATGTCAATATCCACTCCCACATGGCAATCCAGATAGTTCACTTCAATTTACTTACGCTATGAATTACTATTGTGATCATAGGCAAATATGGAGTTAGTTGCATACAAGAAAAATATTAATCTTTAAGGAAAAAAAATAAAAAAAATCACAAAGGAAAACGAATTTCATTCTATCGAAATTCCTGGAGCAAAATTTGATGTTCCTGGCTGTTCTTTTGGGGACTGCCATGATCAATGTCAATGTCCTGGTATGGTTAACAAAACGGAACAATATACTTTAGCACGGGATTTTTACATTGAACATTTAGAAAATTGGATAAATTGATTTTCGTCAGAAGGCGGCTGAAAAAAACAGTTGAACATTTTTACTTATTTTTTTGGTCGCCATTTCAAATAATATTTAAGAGTGTATCCAATAATAACCAATTGAGCTTGGTAATAGAGGCTTATACTTACTTTCTTCGCTATAACCAGGGAAGATAGTCAGGCATTTTATGCAAGTTTTTTGATTTGACTAGCACCATCCTGATAATTCACGGGGAGCTATAGTATAGCTATTTAATAAGTAGGGCTTTCAACCTTCTTGGATTAGAGCCTAATTTTAATTATTCAGTCACATTTTGTGGATTGTAAAATTATGCTAAAAGTAAGTATTTTGATTATGTTTTTCTTTTCAATGAGTTTTATAGGTTTCCCTCAGACTGAATGGAATGGAAAAATAAAAAAGATTAATGACGTCACTCATGTCAGTAATCCTGATAAACCGATTTATTCAATCCCAAATTTGAAACTAGAAAAGGTCTGGCAGGTTGGGGGTGAGGATCCAGGCTTCATAATGAATGTCATCTCTTGTATTGACGTCGATGATAGAGGTCGTCTTTATGTATCAGATGTTTCAGAAAAAAACATCAAAGTTTTTTCATCCGAAGGCGAATTGTTATTTACGTTTGGCAGACAGGGTCAGGGGCCCGGGGAATTTAAGTCACCACAAGCTGTTAGCATTCTTCCGAATATGCAACTTTTAGTTATAGATCCTCGCATTGTTTATCCCCTCAATAAGTTCAGTTTATTTAATTATAATGGAAGTTTTATAGATGCCTTCAATCTCGATTTAAAGTTCAATGAATATTCAGAAGCAATTGATGTTGAGAATCGGGAATCTTTACTATCGAGGCATAAAATTGATATCTGTAACCTTTTCTCAAAAAATAGTTTAATTCTATTTACATATTCGACGCAAAATATGAAATATCAGGTAAAATCTCTCTGGATATTTTCTATTAATAATCGGGAAGCGAATAACATAATTACGTTGAAAAAATTAAGTCCTCGTTTAACATTCATAGAAAAACAAAACGATCGAATGTTTTTAAATTGCCAATGGTGCAATGACAAAAACAGCAATATATATTTATTGGAAGATACCTACGATTATAAAATCAATTTATTTGATAGTAGCGGATGCTTAAAATCTGTAATTAGTAGAGAATTTGAGTTGCCAAAAAAAACAAGGGAAGAGTACAAAGAAGAAATGGAAAAAGCAGAACAAGTTAAAAAGTTTTATCAAAAAATCGGAAAAAGCGTAGTTTGGGAGCTATTAAAAGAAAAGCCCATTATCTTCAATCCCTTAGCTATTACAAGATGCATGTTTTGTGACGATCAAAATCGCCTGTGGATTTTAACCAATGAATCATTCTCAAGTGATATGCGATTTTCCTTTGATGTTTTTTCTCGGGAAGGAAAATATTTAATGAAAGTCCCTTTCAATGGTGATCAACCCAGGTGTTTAGTCTATAAGAAAGGTTATCTATATTTTGCTGATTTGAGAAATGATGGATTTCCGTGGTTATTCAAATACAAGATTAGTAAGAAGTAACTATCCATTAAATCAATCAATTAAAAATGTTCTCCATTAAAATTATTAAAATCGCAAAAAGGTATGAAGGATGAATAGTTGCAGATTTTATTTGGTAATAATACTATTTCTTATTTCTGTTATAAATTTATTCTCACAAAATGGTTGGAATGGCAAAATAGAAGACTACAACGGAATTCCTCTCATTGTAAATTCTGACAAACCAATTTATGTGAATCCCACAATAAAATTAAACAAGCAATGGGAGGTTGGCGGTGAATATCCCGGCTTCATTTTTAATAATATTACTGCAATAGATGTCGATGACAGCAGCCGGGTCTATGTAACTGATGTTCTGGAAAAAAATGTAAAAGTATTTTCAAGTTCAGGAGTTCTTCTTTTTACTTTTGGTAGACAGGGACAGGGTCCTGGGGAATTTCAATCCCCTCGTTGTTTAACTATTTTGCCAAATAATCTAGTGTTGGTTATTGATATTGGAGGAGGTTCAATTATCCCATTTTTTAAATTCTTCAGCATTAAGGGAGATTATATTGAAGGTTATAGGGATAATTTAGTAAAAAATGAGTTTGGATCAAATCATAAAATTATAGACAGAACAGAAATATTAGCAATGCCCCGAATTTATTATAGTCAGTTGTTTAATGATAATAGTTTGATCTTATATACGGAAAATAGAATAAATTTAAAATACAAGGCGAATTCCCTATGGATGTATGATTTTAAAGCGCATTATGCAAAAAGAATTATACATAGGAAAAGGATATATCCAGAATTTTCTGGAAAGAAGAGTTTAAATGATAAAATGTTTATTAATACGCAATGGTGCAATGATAAAAATGGAAACATCTATTTTATTGATGATATTTATAATTATAAAATAGATGTTTATGATTCTAATGGAAATAAGCTTCGGACTATAAGCAGAGATTTTGAGTTCCCTCAAAAATCAGATGATGAATATGATAAAGATCGAAAGGAGGCTGAAAAATATACTGAACGAAAACGCAGGATCGGGAAAAAAATAACTTATAACGCCCTAAAATACCATTCAATAATCTTTAACTTATATCCCTGTTCGAGAAGTATGTTCTGTGATGATAAAAATCAATTGTGGGTTTTGACAAATGAATCATTCTCCAAAGCAAAAACAAGCAAAAATAAATATCGTTTTTCTTTCGATGTGTTTGATTATAATGGACAATATTTACAAAAATTACCTTTTGATGCTAATGAACCACGTTGTTTTGTTTACAAGAATGGCTTTTTGCATTTTGTGGATTATAAAGAGGATGGATTTCCCTGGCTAATAAAGTACCAAATAGAATAATCTCCAATAAGAATCAAAAATGTCTCCCTATTTTAGTTATAACTTGATATAATACCAGATGGTTATTGAACAGCATAACAAAAAAAGGTTTACATCATGAAAAGAAATCGAATAATTTTTTCTCTAATATTAATTTTGATAATATCAACTAGCACATTAAGCCAGATGAAATGGGATTACGAAAAAAAATATGTTAAGGGTATTCTTACGATATCAAACCCTTCATATCCTGCACAAGATAATGGAACATTTCATTTTAAAAAAGAATGGCAAGTAGGCGGTGAAGATCCTGGATTTATTTTTAATAGTATTACTGGGATTGATGTTGATGATAATGGAAACATCTATGTAACAGATGTTTTAGAAAAAAACGTAAAGGTTTTTTCCGAATCCGGAAATTATCTTTTTTCATTTGGTCGAGAGGGACAGGGGCCAGGAGAATTTAGTTCTCCCCGTTCTTTGATATTTATTCCGAAAAATAAAATTTTAGTCATAGATTTTAGTACTTCACGATTTAACTATTTTGATCTGAAGGGTAATTATTTGGACGGATTTAATGAGAGCCTGATAAATTTTAGTAACTTAACTGATAATAATAAAAGGGAGTTAGAATATTTATATTCCAAAAGGATGATATTTTTTGCAAAGCACTATTGTGGAGATAGTTTGTTACTCTACACAGAATTCATCGAACAAATGAAATATATAGTACATTCCATCTGGTTATATGACACAAAGAGACATCAAGGCTCAGAAATTATTGTTAAAAAGAAAGTCGAGCCAACTTTTAGCAACGTTAAAGTTCAAAATGCACAAATGTTGCTTGACACACCGTGGTGCCATGACTATAAAGGTAATATATACTTGATCGATGATATCTATGACTATAGAGTAGAGGTATATAATAAAAAGGGAAAAATTATTCGTATTCTAAAACGAGAATTCGAGTTGCCTTTAAAATCTAAACGAAAGTATAATGCAGATTTCAAGCAAAGCAAGAAGTTTATGGAACATCGGCGGAGTTTAGGACAAAATTTGAGATGGATTACATTAAAATATAAGCCAATCATCTACAATCAGTTCCAGAGCTCCAGAGGTATGTTTTGTGATGATCAGAATAATTTATGGATTTTGACGAATGAATCTTATCTATCAAAAGAATCTTGTACCAACAGTAGTTATAATTTAAAACAGCGATCTAATAACGCGGATGATAAATATTCTAAATACTCATTTGATGTATTTAATGAAGATGGAAAATTCATGACAAAAGTGCCATTTTGCGGTAATACGCCCCGTTGCTTTGTGCAGAAGAATGGTCATCTCTATTTTGTAGATTTTATGGAAGACGGTTTCCCCTGGCTTATTAAACTTAAAATTGATAAAACTGCAAAGGATCAATAAATAATGAATACTAACGAACCATTTATCGTAGAATTTGAAACAACAAATGGAAACCGATACATTTATGATGTTACAACAAATTGCATCTTTCCAAGCAGCAATGTTACTATTGAAATATTGAATAAATATAAAAAAATGACCTGGTCACTTTATTATTGGAATAGAAGGTGGCGTAGCTACGTCGATTACTGATAATTGTTGGAAAAAACCGCGACAATGCTCTGATGCGACTCAAGTACCGCAATTTAATATCGATAGTGTTTTTTTTAATATTCAGGTAGGATTTATGTTTATTAAAAAATAAATTCGAAGCTAGATTAAATTCAAAAAATGTCAAAATTTTTCATGCTGAAGGAGGACAATAAAGTAATAAACAAATAGATATTAAAGCAATTAATTAATAATATCTTGGAGATAAAGTTAATGCATACTAATTTTTTTAAAATTGTAAATGTAATGATATTTTTTATTAGTCACTTCATTATTATCTCTTCATCCTCACCTAAAAATTTTTTAAAGTTAAATCAAGATAAAATAATTACTAACCCAGCTACTCCTATTAATGGAATTTCGGAATATTACTTGGAGGAGGTATTTAGTATTGGTGAAGTAAACGAAGACTCTAATAATTTTTTTTCATGTATTGTGGATCTAGAGGTTGATGATTTAGATAATATATATGTCTTAGATTATGGAAAAAAGAATATTAGGAAGTACAACTCCTCTGGAAAACATATTCAAACCATTAACTTTGAGTTCGAAAATGGAAAAAATTTAAAAAATCCTGTCGCTATTGCAATCAATCATAAAGGCAAACTTATTGTGGGAGATGAGGGTAGTTTGCTGGTTCAAATTTTTAGTAAAGAAGGAAATTTTATAAAAAATTTTAGCATACAATGTGCATTTTTAACGGATTTATTTATTGATTCAAAAGATAACATTGTATTAGCTAATTCATATATACAATTTGAAAATGGAGTAAAAGGAACAGAATTTAAATTATATGATGAAGATGGAAGTTTTTTACATACGATTTGTGATAAAAAAGTACCACAAAATATTCGAACAATTAATCCAATGTTATTTGATGGGGTTATTGATAATTATGATCATCTATATCTTGCCAATTTAATTGACACTTCAAATTATCAAATTGAGGTTTATGATTTACAAGGAAAACTCTTATCAAAGATTAGTAAAGTTGCCTCTAAGATTCCTTATACTTTTGATGAAAAAATAAAGTGGGAAAAAAATAAAATTCAAATTTTTGGCGAATCGAGATTTCAGAAATTTATTCAGCCATTTGCATTACCATTTTATAAACCCCTAATATCTGGCATATACATCAGCAATGAAAATACACTTTGGATTAAAACAATAGTTGATCAGCCGAATAATAACACTATGTTCGATGAATTTGATAAAGAAGGTCGTTTTATAAGAAAAGTTATTTTAAAAGGCGCCAATCTTTATCAACCTATATTTATTAATAACCGAATATATGATTTTACACCACCTTACGAAAAATTACAACAGATCAAGGTTTATTTATTAAATAAATATGACAGATAAAACTATTAGAAAATTGATCGATTATGCTGTATGGGCAATAATATTATCTATATCTTTAGTATTACTTTTGAAATTGAACAAAACTTTTTTTGGGAATGTCTCATATTATTCCCCAGAATTTCCTTTTTCACCAATATTAAAAAGAGACTTGAACAAATATATAAAGAGCACTTTTCCTGGGGCTGATAATTTTAGAAATTATTTTCAAAATAATATTGACTTTAATTATGTTTATAAAAACAGAAAGTTAATTGGATTTGCTAAAATCATAGAAAAAGACATCCCATGTTCAGATTGCAAAGACCTTAGGTTTATCTGTGGTTTGGATACTTTAGGACGTGTTGTTAATATCGTTTTTCTAAATCGAATAGATTTATATGGTAAGCCAATTAATAAAAAAAGAGAAAAAAAATTTATAGATCAATTTCAAGGATTATATTCTAGTGATTTAATATCTCATGAGAAAGTAATAAATATTACTGGGGCTACAATTTCTTGTAAATATATTACTGATGAAATTTATAAATTTGGAAAAGAATTAAAAATGATGAAATTGATTAAAAATCTAAATTGAGGGCAATCATGAAAAAAATCATTCTAGCAAAAATTTATATAATTATAATTTTTTCAATGGTATCATTAGTACAAGGTCAACATAAAGCCTCACAAAACAAAGAGGTTAAAATCGTTCAGAATGGCGAAAAAGGAATTTGGGATAACAAGCAAGAAAAAAGAATTGAACTTGAAAAAGACATAGAAATTGGCATGTTAGAGGGGGATGAGAATAAAATGTTTTACAGAATAAGTGACGTTAAAGTGGACTCAAGGGGTAATATATATGTTTTAGAACGAGGAAACAAACGAGTACAAAAGTTTGATAAAAACGGTAACTATTTAATGACTATAGGAAAAGAAGGAGAAGGTCCAGGTGAATTTACCAATCCTATTGAATTATTTGTTTCAAATGAATTGTTTATCTATGTCTTAGATGATAGAACTATGAGAGTCAGCAAATTTAGTCAATTCGGAGACTTTATTAATTCCTTTAGGCCCAAACATAGGCCTATTGATTTTATTGTAGATTCAAATGGCAATATTATCGTTTTAGAGAATGGACATTCTGATTTTAAATTTTTTAAATATGATGAGACAGGAAAGTTAATTCAAACCTTTGGCAAAATAATTAAAGGTAATAATATTTTTGAAACTGCAATATTTAATTTTACATTCCGCACCCTTCAAAAAAGAAGGAGATATTTTTCAGTCGTCA
>CAZSBG010000020.1:0-62126 GCA_964605145.1 uncultured Cytophagia bacterium
CTTAATTCCGAATTCAGTATATCTAACTTTGTTAAATTTCATATATCTGATTAATCTTATTCTTAACATTAAGTTAAATATCTTTTGTTTGAAATTTGTGAATAATTCAGGTTAAGAATAAAATTCTGAACGTTTTTGGCAGAAAATCACAAAAAACAAAATTCAATGCGCCAGAGGACGCACAAGCCTTTAGCTGATGCCAAATAAATTTCAAATACAAAGGTTCAATTTTCAAACTTTATTCGAGAATGAACAACCAAACGATCCTGTCCGAGTTTGATTTTTTGGAATTTGGTTTTGTAATTTGCTTGTTTTCGCCTTGCGGGATGGTTATTGATTTTTGAAAATTTCCGGTTTATCCGGCTTAGGATGATGTATTTTTCCATTTAACTCAATTAGTACTCTTGATAAATAAGTGTTCGGATTTTTCCCGAATTCAAAATTTGTTAGCTTCGAGGCGTTGAGTCTTGGAGGCAATGCACCTACATTCGATAAAATAAAAAATGCCCTGCATCTTTCAATACAAGGCACAAAATTTGAGTGAGTGATAGCGACATATTTACCAGGATCGGGAACGTGAACCGCGGCCACCACCACTGCCACTGAAGCCGCCCCTGCGTCCGCCTCCCCCACTGCCGGGACCTCTTCGGCCACCGCCACCGGGGCGATCTTTACGGGGACGCGCTTCATTCACAATAATTTTTTGTCCATCAATTTCAGTTTCATCGATTTCTGCAATAGCTTTTTGAGCGTCTGCTTTTGCGGGCATTTCGACAAATCCGAAACCGCGAAGTTCTCCGGAAAACTTATCCTTAATTAACTTCACATCAGAGACTTCTCCATATTCTTCAAAAAGCCCCCGGACAATGTCCTCTGAAATGGATTTTGGCAGATTACCAACATAAATATTCAATTTTTACTCCTTCATAAAGGGTGATTATTTTTACCAATAATCGACTTTGAAAATTGACAGGTTAAAAGAACAATATCCATGAGCTTAATTTTCATAACTCCGCGATCTGGTAATTTGATTTAATAGAAAGGTAAGAAAATTATTTTTATATTGCAAATATTTTTTATTCAGATCGTTTTTTTTCTTTGCTCAAAAAAAGCTACTTCAGCAGAATCATCTGTTTTGAAAGTAAGGCGTTTTCTCCGGTGCGCAGTTGATAAAAATAAACTCCGCTCGAAACCGAATTCCCTTCTTTATCTTTTCCATCCCAGAAAACAACATGTTTCCCGGCTGGCTGATTTCTATTGACCAGCGATCGCACCAATCGGCCCGTAGCGTCGTAAACAGAAAGCTGAATTTTCCCTGCCTCACGAAGTGAATAGGAAATAGTCGTCGATGAATTGAATGGATTGGGATAATTTTGCGCCAGGCCAAATTCCGCAGGAAATATGGAAACCGAAACTTCAATGATCTTCGAATAAAAGAACATTCCCCCAAAATCGATTTGTTTCAGCCGATACTCATACCTGGAATTCACGATGGTATTATCGATGTAAGAATAAAAGTGCGGCGCGGACGAAGTCCCGAATCCTTCCACAAAAGCCAGCGTCTGCCACTCTTTCCCGGTTTCGCGCCGTTCGATATCGAATCCAAAATTATTGGTCTCCGAAGCAGTGGCCCATTTCAGTTCGACCGCATTGTTTGCGAACACGGCTGTAAACGAAACAAGCTCGACCGGCAGGGGATATTCAGGATTCTCATCAGCTCCCATATAGGGAAGGCTTGCGCTGCGAGATTCACCATCAAAATCGGTTTGAATGCAGGCCAAAGGGAGACCAATCAAATCGGTATCGCCCAGGGAACTGCCAGTAAGATGCAAATCCGTCGACGAAACAAAATTCACTGGTTTCGAAATCGAATGCACGTCCTTCCCATTAAGAGCCTGCAATGCAGTAATATCCGCTGCCGGCGTTGTTCCCCACAGGGCAACATTGGAGCCGGAGGTCACATAATTGTTATAATCAACAGTGCCCATATAAGCAGCATCGCCCTGATCCTGTCCCACATAAAACGCGTAACTCTCACTCTCATTGATGAAAATATTATTAATAATTTCCACCGGTCCGGCATTCGAAATGTGAGACTGTTCAGCAAAGGTATAATTTACAGAACCGCCACTGGTGACGAGCGTGTTATGGAAAAAATATATTCCCCGACAGTTGAACGTTTCAATTCCATGGACATCTGTTGTACCTGATGCGGTGACCATATTGTTAGCGACCACAATACTATCCGCTGCAATTGAAGCATCTGCGTTATCAATTCGCATCCCGCGGGTATCTCCATTTGAAGTAATATTTATGGAATTTTCTGAGACAAACCATTTGTCATCGCCTTCAGAAACATGTATCCCAAAGTAATTTGCACCTGAAGTTGCAGCAGAAATAACATTGCCTTTTATCGCGGCGTTGCTCACGGCTCGCAAATAAATTGCCCTGTGATATTGATTGTTAAACATGTTTTTGATTACGTTGAAGTCATCAATCCTTGCCCCGGACAAGGAATATCCATGCACATAAATTCCCACACCGCCATTGTTGAATGTATTTCCAGACACCAAAATGGAGTCCGGGTTTTGATGAAGATCGGTTGAATATTGGTCACAATGAATTAAACTTGCACTGAAATCTGTGGTGGTCGAGTTGCCGCCATTAAGAACATTGTCCAGAATTTTGATGTGTTTGGCGCCATTCATAATATCGAAAATTGTGCAGTACTCGGCTGCATCGGCAGTGAAGGTCATTTTTTCGAATATGAAATAGTCTGCGCTGTCCAATTGAACGATGTAATTATTTTCCCCGGATGTGGCCGTATAGGTGAGAACCACATCGCCGGCAGAACCGGTTGCGGACACAAATTTGATGGTATCTGTTTCGCTTGCTCCATCGACTTCTTTTAGAACGAATTGCTCGTTGTAAGTCCCAGGATTTACGAAGAAAGTGACCGGCCCTGAAATGCCGTTTGAATGCAAATCAGCTATTGCATCGGCAAACGTTTCATAATTCGCTTCGGGACCAATTGTGTAGACGCCGTTTAACGCTGGCTGCACAATTGCAGAAGTAGCGCCAAAAATCAATAAAACGGAAAGAAAAAAGAATAATGCAAAAGAACGCGGTAATGCAGTGCTCGAAACTCGACTCAAATTTTTCATAGCTGTCCTCCTTTGGTCATCTCAATGATTGTATTAGATTCAGACAAAATGAATTTTTCCTATTGTTCTCAAACGATAATCATCATAATCGATAAGGTAAAATTTCGAAATTATCTGAATATACCATCACTTAAATATTTTTTTTGTGACCTGATGCAATTTAATAAAAATCACTCCAGGAAAATACAAAAAAAATGATGAAGTTACCAATTAAAATATGGTAAAATTTCATCATTTATAATTTACCATCTTTAAATTCAATAATTGCCTGTTTAACTGGTACGATATAACTAAAAGAAAAAAGGCAAAGACAATTGTAATCCAAAGCATATTGTTCGAATTAAATAAACGCCTTTGCCTTTTGCTCGATTTTAAATAAAATACAGACCTGTTAACTTTTAAAAAGTATCATTCATCGGCCCAAATTTTATCATCCAGGAAAGCCTTGAGCTGGTCAATAGCCACGCGTTCCTGTTGCATGGAATCACGGTCTCGGACGGTAACCGTCTGGTCTACCAGTGATTGCGAGTCCACGGTTATCCCGAATGGCGTTCCGGCTTCATCCATGCGGCGGTATCGTCTTCCCACAGCACCACCGGCATCGTAAAATACGTTATGATGAATGCGCAGCTTTTCCACGATGTTCATCGCCATTTCAGGCATGCCGTCGCGTTTCACGAGGGGAAAAACACCGGCTTTGATAGGAGCAAGTTTCGGTGAAAGATGAAGCACAACGCGCGTATCTTTTTCCAGTTGCTGCTCTTCGTATGCATCCACAAGGCAGGTGAGCAGCGTTCGATCAACCCCGGCCGAAGTTTCAATGATATACGGAATATACCGTTCACGCGTCTGGTCATCAAAATAGGACATGTCCTTGCCGGAATATTCGGTGTGGCGTTTCAAATCAAAATCTGTTCGGTTGTGAATACCCTCCAATTCCATGGTTCCAAATGGAAACTGGTATTCAATGTCATACGCATCGGACGCATAATGGGCCAATTCGTCTTTTCCGTGCGGATGGAAACGAAGCTTGTCTTTGGTGATACCGATTTTGTGGTACCATTTCATTCGCTCTTCCCGCCAGTAATCGAACCATTCCGTATCTGTTCCGGGTTTCACGAAAAACTGCATTTCAGCCTGTTCGAATTCCCGCGTTCGAAATGTAAAGTTTCCGGGAGTGATCTCGTTTCGGAATGCTTTGCCAATCTGTGCGATTCCAAACGGCACTTTCTGCCGCCCTGATTTTTGCACATTGAGGAAATTCACATAAATTCCCTGCGCTGTCTCGGGCCGCAAATAGATGACCGACGCCTTATCTTCCAACGGGCCCATGTGCGTTTTAAACATGAGATTGAACTGGCGTTCTTCAGTCAATTCCCCGCCGCAATCCGGGCAGGTGGTTTTATCTTCGAGCTGATCCGAGCGAAACCGGTGTTTGCACTTTTTACAATCTACCAATGGATCAGTAAAGCCCTCTACGTGACCGGATGCTTCCCAAACCCGCGGATGCATTAAAATTGCGGCGTCCAAACCTTCCACATCATCCCGATACTGCACCATGCTGCGCCACCATAAGTCTTTCAGATTACGCTTCATCTCAATTCCCAGTGGGCCATAATCATAACAACTTGTTATTCCACCATAAATTTCACTCGATTGAAATATGTACCCTCGACGTTTGCACAATGAGACAATTTTTTCCATTAAATCGTTTTTAGCAACTTTCATGTCCGTTCCTTTTACTTTTTATTTCAGATACAATAATAGCTGTTGATATCGCATTCGAAACGATACCGGAATTTTTCTTCAATAAACTTTTTTTCGTAACCGTTCACGGGAGAGAAAAACGCCTGACTAACTCCGTGCTTCAGAGCGGAGGTGCCAAAGTCCAGTACGCCGGGCGGCGGCCCTTTAACTTTTACACTTTGCTCGAAGATGCTGGGCTAAAGCTCGAAAACCTTTTTATCGTTGGGTTCCGCCTTGAAAGGCGGAGTTAGTCAATAAGCATACCCTGTGATCGGTTACTTTTTTTCTTGTACAACAAGCTGTAAATTTTAGTGTTACTTTCAAATTGCCCTTAGAAACAACAATGATTTCAAATATTTTGTTTCTTCAACATGATATTGCAAGAATGAAATGAGCAGGGTTTCACAATCTTTGGGCGCTGTATCGGGCAGATTTTTCAATTCGCGAACATCCATCCACTGAAATTTTCGTAGAAACCACAAAGCACGCGCGCTCACCGAAACAGCACTCGGTTCAGGGACGGTGCATTTCTGGCATGAATAATTTCCATTGACAATGGAGAACCGAAATTGCCCTTCCAATTCTTTTGCTCTGCATATTCCGCACATTTCGAAATGCGGCTGAAATCCACTGATGTGCAAAAACTTCAACAGAAACCAGTAATAATAATTGTGATAATTTTTCTCGGCCTTGTCAACTCCGCCTAATGTCTCGATCAACGCAGTGAATAACGCATAATTTGCCTGCTCCAGTTGGGTCCGGTTTATGAGTTCACAGCAGACCGATCCCAGGGAAATTTTTATTAAATCCTTCCTGATACCTTGAAATGGGTGTATAATATCAGCCTGGCTTATCAATTGTAATTCGCGCGTTTCCTTGAAATAGTACACCATGGCAATGTGATTCAAGGGTTCCAGTGTGCCGAAAAAACGACTTTTTTGACCGCGTGCGCCCTTTGCCACTACTTTTATCTTTCCATAATGACGAGAATACATTGTAATTATTTTGCTCGTCTCGCCGAGTCGTTGTGTTTTCAACACAACTGCTTCTGTTTTCTGAATTGGCATGCAAATCTAAGGTTTAAAATTTTGTATAACTATCTTACATGAAAATTGGAAATTATAAGTAGGGCAAAAATATTGTAATTAAACCCAGATAAATCAACAAACCCAAAACATCGTTTGATGTTGTGATGAACGGCCCGGTCGCTATTGCCGGATCCACATTAATCTTTTTTAAAAGTACGGGAATAAACGCGCCAATGACAGATGCATTGAGAATAACAAACACCAGCACAGACCCTAACAATAATCCAAATATTGGCTGATCAAACCATAGACTTATGATGATAAATAATAAAATTCCACAAATGACCCCATTCAAAATTGATACCAATAATTCGCGAAACAAGCGTTTTCGAATGTCATAGAGACCAATTTCGCCGGTGGCCATACCTCGAACCATGATTGTCGACGATTGAATACCTGAATTCCCCCCCATTGCCATAATGATCGGGATGAAAAATGCAGCAGCAATTATCTGTTGCAATGATGCTTCGAATTTGCTCAAAATAAATGCACATATCATCTGGCCGGCAAATCCCACCAGCAGCCAGGGAAGCCTTACCTGTGATATCCGCAGAACGGATGTTTCCCGGAATTCTTCTTCATCAGTAATACCCGCCATTCGCTGAATATCTTCCGACGCTTCTTCCTCCATAACATCAGCGACATCATCGAATGTAATGCGACCAACCAGTTTCCCGTCTTCTTCAACAACCGGTATTGCGACCATATCGTATCGTTTGGCAATATTGGCAACCTCTTCCTGGTCCATTCCGGTTTTCACTGCGACCACTTCACGGGACATAATGTCCGAAATTTTTGTGTTCCGGGTTGCCAGAATGAGTTCTTTTAATGATAAAATTCCAACAAGACGTTGCTTATCATCTATTACGTAAACATAATAAATATCTTCCACTTCTTCAGATTTTGACCGGATTTTTTTAATAACCTGATCCACCGTAAACTTCTGATTTACAGCGACAAATTCCTTGGCCATAATGCCGCCGGCTGTATCCTCTTCATGGGATAACAGCTCGATGACCTCATCAGAATCTTCTTTATCGATGCTTTCCAGAACCTTTTGGGCAAGTTCTTTAGGCAATTCAGAGACAAGGTCGGTGGCATCATCCGAATCCATTTCATCGACAATCTGAGAAATTCGCTCTTCATCGAGTTCTTCCAAAAGCTGATCCCGCGAAACATCATCCATTTCATTGATAATGTCGGAAGCAGTCTCTGCATCAAACAAGCTGAACACATAACTACTGACATCCTCATCAAGGTGATGCAATATTTCCGCCTGGTCTGCTGCGTGCATTCCAACAAAAAAGTTTCGGATCATGGCAGCATCTTTTTCTTGCACAAGATAGGAAATATTATCCATTATCTCTTTCAGATCCTTTTCTTCCATCATCACCTCTAATTTTTTTTGTATGCAAAGACAAAATTTGCCGGATTAGGTCGATAAAATTTTCCACCGTTAATTGCTCCGGCCGTTCTTTTAAATTGACATTGAGTCTCGAAACATCAATATTTAAATCCTGAATAGATTTCAGAGAATTGCGGAGCATCTTTCTTCGCTGGGCAAATACTCCTTTCACAACCTTTCGAAACAAAGCCTCTTCCGTTTCGTTCAGTTGCTGCTCTTTCCTGAATTTAAAGTAAACCACCGCAGAATCAACCTCAGGCACTGGATAGAACACATTTTTTGATACGTCAAATAATATTTTCACGTCCGCATAAAACTGACTGAACACCGACAAAATGCCGTACGTTTTCGAGCCGGGGGCGGCGACAATTCGTTGCGCCACTTCTTTCTGAACCATAAAAGTTGCATCACGAAACGAAAACCTGTTTTCAAATAATTTGAAAAGCACCGGACTGGTAATGTGATACGGTAAATTCGCAACCACACGCCAGTCATTTACACGATCGAATATTTCCGGGAATGAAATTTTCAGCACATCCCGGTGAAGCAGCGTAAATCCGGCGAGATCCGAAAATTGATCCCGCAGTTGATGGGCCAGATTGTTGTCGATTTCAACAGCAATAACTTTGACAGCATTCCCGACGATATATTTTGTCAACACCCCTGTGCCAGGACCAATTTCCAGCACCTTGTCTTCCCCGGTCAAATGCAGGGAAGATATAATTTTGTGCGCCACATTTTCATCTTTGAGAAAATTTTGACCCAGAGATTTTTTGGGGCGAATTCGATTTTCCATTATTTTTGTCTACGTACATGTAACATTAGTACATCAAGAATTCTGAACATTCTTGGCAGAAAATCACAAAAAACAAAATTCAATGCGCCAGAGGACGAACAAGCCTTTAGCTTATGTGAAATAAATTCCAAATACAAAAGTTTAATTTTCAAACGTTATTCGAATATGTAGAACCAACCAGTCCTGTCCGAGTTTGATTTTTTGGAATTTGGTTATTGTTTTTTGTAATTTCCGGTTTATCCGGCTTAGGTATTTCGCCTTCATCTTATTCAACAATTTTTACGCCAAACAAATTCTCAGCATTCGCGGTCGTCAGGTTTGCCAGATGTGATACGCTTATATTTTTGGCGTCAGCGATTTTTTCAGCAATGGCCGGTACATAGGCCGGTTCGCACCGTTTTCCCCGATACGGCACAGGCGCCATGAACGGACAATCCGTCTCCAGTAACAAGCGATCCATCGGCACACAATCCGCGGCAATAGTCAACGCGGAAGCATTTTTAAACGTTACCACGCCTGTGAATGAAATGTGATACCCCAAATTTAGCACGGCCTTTGCTTGCTCTTTCGACCCGGAAAAACAGTGGAAAACACCCCGCAGCTTATGGCGATAGTCATCGGATGAGACGATGGGCAAAATATCCGGCCATGCGCTTCGCGTGTGAATAATCACCGGCAGCCCGCGTTCGACCGCCAGATCCAGTTGGCGCAAAAGGATTTTCCGCTGCACATCGTGTGGCGAATAATCGCGATAATAATCCAGGCCAATTTCTCCAATCGCAACCACGCGGGGATGACTGTAGAGCCCGATGATTTCAGACCACCATTCCTCCTGCATTTCATCGGCATCATGTGGATGAACGCCAACAGAGGCGTAAATCAAATCATGATTTTCCGCCAGTGCAATGGACTTCTTGCTGGTCTTTAGGTTGATGCCGATATTGATAACTGCACCCAGGTTTGCGAGCCGGGCGTTTTCAATGACTGCATCCCGATCATTGTCGAACGAGTCAAAATCAAGATGAGCGTGAGTATCGACAAAAACAGGTTTATTTGATTTTTGATCCATTCTCAATCTCTTTGTCTGGAATAAGCAGGGCCAGATCGCCGTCTTCATTGGAGGCAGCCAGAAGCATACCGTTTGATTCCACGCCGCGAATTTTTGCCGGCTCGAGATTTGCGACCACGACAATTTGTTTTCCCACCAAATCTTCCGGTGAATATTTCATGGCAATGCCGGCAATGATCTGTCGCTGCTCTGATCCCAGATCGATTTGCATTTTCATTAGTTTATCAGTTTTTTCAACTTTTTCAGCTTCTAAAATTTTCGCTATTCGAAGCTGCACTTTTTGGAAATCTTCATAGGGAATTTTTTCGCTCACTTCTTTGTCCTCCTCAACGTCCTCTGCTTTGGCAGTAACGTTCTTCAATTTCTTTATCTGTTCTTCAATCACATCGTCTTCAATTTTTCTGAATAAAATTTTAGCTTTGGCCAATTGATGTCCCACCGGCACATCCGCATTTCCGGCAGTGGCCCAGCGTTGATCTTTTAGAGAAGCCGGCAGGTTCACCATATTCCACAATTTTCGTGCGGAAAATGGCAGCACCGGTTCCATCAGTATGGCCAGTCCTTTGAGCACCTGAACGCATACATAGAACGTTGTCGCACATTTTTCAGGGGCCTCCTTTACAGTGATCCACGGTTGCTGATCATTGAAATATTTATTGGCGAACCGGGCCAGATCCATGAAAGCCGTAACTGCTTTGCGGACTTCGAATTTCTCAAAGAGGCTTCCAATTTTCTCCGGCGCTTCGTTCAAGCGCGAGAGCATTTCATTATCCAGCGAGTCAAGTTCGCCGGGCTGAGGAACTGTATTATCAAAATTCTTCTTCAGGAAAGTAAGGGTTCGATTGACAAAGTTGCCCAGAATGTCGGCCAGTTCATTGTTATTCCGCTGCTGAAAATCGCGCCACGAAAAATCAGCGTCCCTGGTTTCCGGCGCGTTAATTGCGAGGCAATATCGCAACGGATCCGGCGGGAAAACATGCAAAAATTCATCCAGCCACACAGCGTAATTCTTACTGGTGGAAATCTTTTCTCCTTCAAGCGTGAGATATTCGTTGGCCGGAATTTCAGCCGGCAGCACATAATCACTATGCCCCATTAAAATGAGCGGCCAGATAATGGCATGAAAAACGATATTGTCCTTTGCCATAAAATGTACCATTTTCGTAGATTTGTCCAGCCAGTAGTCTTTCCATTTGTCCGATTGTCCGATTTTTTGGGACCATTCAACGGTCGATGAAATGTACCCGATTGGCGCATCGAACCAGACGTAGAGCACTTTGTTTTCGTAGCCTTTCAACGGTACCGGCACCCCCCAGCGCAAATCGCGGGTCACCGCCCGATCTTCCAGCCCGGTCTTGAACCAGCCTTCGCAGAAATTTCGCACGTTCTCTTTCCAGTGCGTTTTGGTATCCAGCCATCCCTTGATTTTTGGCTGCAATTGTTTTAAGTTGAGGAACCAGTGGCGCGTTTCCCGAATGACCGGCTTGTTTCCGCACGTCACGCAGACAGGATCGATCAGGCTCGTTTGATCCAGCGACCGACCGCACGTATCGCACTGGTCGCCCCGGGCGCCTTCGGCGTGGCACACCGGGCATGTTCCTTCCACATAGCGATCCGCCAAAAACCGATCGCAGTGTTCACAGAAAAACTGCACTACTGTCTTTTCGCTGAGATACCCTTTTTCATGGAGTGTCAGAAAAAATTCCTGTGAATTTTTATGATGAATCGGCAGCGATGTTCGGGAAAAGTTGTCGAAACTCATGCCAACTTTTTCAAACGATTCTTTGTGAATTTTGTAATATTTGTCAACCACCTGCTGCGGTGAAATTCCTTCCCGCTCCGCTTTAATGGTAATGGGCACCCCATGTTCATCCGACCCACAAATGTAAATTACATCGTTATGTTGCAACCGCTGATATCGAACGTAAATATCGGCTGGCAGGTAAGCGCCGGCCACATGTCCCAGGTGAATTGGGCCATTGGCATAGGGCAATGCACTGGTCACAAGTATTTTTTTCTTTTGTTCTTCCAATCTCAAATTCCTTTCCAAAAATTTCTCACGAAGAAAAACACTATCTCATTCCAAAGTTTACAATAATGGGAAATACAATCAAGAATTATTGCGGAAAAGGACCAAATTATCGGGGAAATTTTTCTCCAAAATTTATCCACAATAACTTTGGGGGGAAGCTAATTTCAGCACCCACAAACACCTACAATTTGAATGGAACAAAATCTCTGATTTTCATTTTTTATCGAAACGCAGCTTATTAATTTCCTCGAGACTCAATTTCTCGTATTCATTTTCGCCATACTTCAACAACACCTCACATTTGAACACATCTATTTTGTCGACGATCGCCTGGCCTTTTGGTGTTTTAATAATAGTTTCCATGGCTGGAAATTTATCTATCGCGTCGAGATAAAATTGACGCTCATAATTCAAGCAGCACATGAGGCGACCGCATACGCCGGATAACTTTTGTGGATTCAGTGGCAGATTTTGCTCCTTGGCACACTGCGTGGTGATGGGCTCAAATTCTTTCAGGAATGACGAGCAACACAATTTCCTGCCGCACACCCCGTATCCGCCATACCTTCTGGCCTCGTCGCGTACACCAATCTGCCTCAGTTCTATGCGAACCTTGTACTGGGCAGCAAGGTCTTTCACTAATTCTCTGAAATCCACGCGGCGTTCTGCGGTAAAATAAAATGTGATTTTGTTTCCATCGAACTGGTATTCCACATCCACCATTTTCATATTTAAACCGTGTTTCTCAACTTTTTCCTTGCACACGACAAACGCCTTGAGTTCTTTTTCACGGTTTTCCTCTAATTTTTTAACATCCTCTTTGTCCGGTTTTCTTAAAATAGCTTTTAATTTGGAGTCGCTTTTTTTCATCGAAAGCAAGGCGCCCACCTGGTTGACTTCCCCCAGGTCCTCTCCCTTATCCGCTTCGACAATCACGTAATCCCCAACTTTGAAAGGGAATTGCTGGGGATTGGCGTAAATTTCCTTACGCTCACCCTTGAACACAACTTCTATATTATCGTACATCTATTTTCTCCTCAAATTCTCCTTTAATTTAAAAAATAATTGCAGGAGAACTAAATTTAAATATACATTCCTGTCAATCAGTTCAATTGCTTTTTCAATGTTTGAAATAACCAGTTGAAAATCAATTGGTTCCAAATTTTGCACAAATTTTTCCAGTGTTTCCATGCGATCATAATTTATAATTGCCCCGGTGGAATTATCGTCGCCTGATGCCACATTCATAACCATGGCATCACGAAACCATACCATCATTAAACCTATCAATTCCTTGATGGACTTTTTATCTTCATTATTGACAAGATATTCCACAGTCATGGCCACGTCCAAATCTGTGGCCAGTAATTTACGCAGCACCTCGATCATCAATTCCTGTTTTTCATTCAAGTCTTCATCCAAAAGCTCAAGAGCGCGACGAAAACTGCCGAAACTCATTCGAGCCAGTATTTTCGCCCGATCTTCAGGAATTGACCTTCTTTCAATCATAGCGTTCTCAATATCTTCCCAGGCAATAGGATCGAACCGCATTTTCTGACACCGTGACACAATTGTTGGCAGCAGTAAATTGGACTGTGAGGAAATGAGAATCATGGTTAATTTTCCCGGCGGTTCCTCTAATATTTTGAGCAGAGAATTCGCCGCTTCAGTGGTCATTCTGTGTGCATCCATAAGAATGACAACCCGGCCTTTATTTTCATACGACGTCATGGCAACAGTTTTTTTCAATCCCCGGATTGTATCTATCAAAATCGAAGGATTCGACCATAGCTTCGCACGGAAATAGGGATTTTCCATAATACTTTTTCGAATAGTCTGCACTTCTTCCGGCTTTGGCTGCTTGGGCGATGGATAAATCAACATCAAATCCGGATGCGATAATTGCTTCACTCTTTTGCAATCGCTACAAACATCACAATAAATATCATCCTGCTGACAGAATAACGCCTTTGCAAGCTCAATTGCCACGGCTTCTTTGCCCAATCCTTCATCGCCATGAAACAACAGCGCATGCGGCATGCGCTTGCTGGTGATGGCTCGTTTTAGAATTGAAACAACCCGCTTTTGACCAATTATATTTTCGAAACTCATATCTTTCCAAAATTTGAATAAATATCACCACGCGCGATTCTTCGCTGAATATCCAATTTTTTAAAGATTAATACTTACTCAACCACGCTTCGGGATTCAACAGTTCCTTGTTCTTGTATATCTCAAAATGAAGCATGGAACCTCGGAGCGAGCCGGTATCCCCCACCCTGCCGATGACCTGGCCTTCACTGACAGCCTCATCGAGCTGGACCAGTATTTCGGAAAGATGCGTATACGCGGTAAAGTATCCACCGAGATGATTGATAAGAATAATATTCCCTCTTCCTCGCATCCATGTAATGCCGGTGACAATGCCCTTAGCGACGGAGCGAACTTCTTCGCCATGATCGGCCTGTATATCAATACCAATATTTTCGGTTACAACGTCCCGCCATTTTGGATGCTTATAAAGCCCAAAATGATTGATAACTTTTCCATTTGTTGGCCAGATCATTCGGCCTTTAAGCTTCGGGAAATCAGTTGCCTGAATAATGCCCTCTTTTTCGAGGGATAGTCGCTTGTTCTCCTCCTTGTTGATCAAACGCTGAATTTCCCGGGCTGAATTTTCATATTCCTTTAATTTTTTCAGATACACCTGCTTATTTTGTTGAACCTGTGCCAACAGTTCATTTCTTTGTTTGCTTCGGTTTTTTAAAATTTTTTCTTCCTCTACCTTTTCGTTCAAAATATTCCGTTTCTCAATGATCTCTAATTTAAGCTTGTTTTTTGCGTTTTCAATTTTCCTCTTTTTCTCTAAAATATTTTTATAGTTGCGTTGATCATTGTCAGCCACCAGTTTCTGGAATTTCAGCCACGTAAGTGTTTGATTGAACGATTTGGATAACATTAACAGTTCTATATCCTTCATTCTGCCATATTTATAGAAATTTACCATTCGCTTCGCATAGATTTTCTGCAAGCGTACCAGTTCCTCTTCTGTTTTTTTCAGACTTCGGCCAATTTTAACGATCCGCCGGGATTTATTTTTGTCTTCCTTTTTTAATTCGGTAACAAGCTTGTGGGTCATATCAATTTCCCTGTCCAATCGGGAAATTGTGTCCAGCAAACGGGTTTCCTTTTGTTTTTCATCCTGCACTTTTCTGCGGTACTCGTTAATTTCCTGGCGCAGTCGTTCCAGTTGATTTCTATTATCTGCTTTATTGCCGTTCTGCGCTGGCAATATGGCAACCAGCACCAGGCAAGTTAAGATAATAATTTTATGTTGATTTAAAAATTTCATGGACTGAAATATTCACGAACCTAAATTGAAATTGAATTTCGAAAAAAGTTTAATTGATTAAAAAATAGTTTGTTAAGATATATTTCTGGCACCCTGCCGATCGGGCAATTCTATCATATAAGATAGCTTATAAAATAAATGATTTAATAGATAAAATCAATAGAAAAATTAAATTTATGGTTCATTCAAAATTGGCTTGACTAATAAAACCGATATTGTTATATTATATAGCGATTTAACATTCATGTCGGACGTCCACTTAATATAAGTCGAAAAGGCAATAAATGGCGAACAGCTATTGGAACAACGTCTTTGAAAAGAACGGGAATCAGCAGCTCAATTTTTTTACAGTGTTGCGGCAGGTTCCCATTTTCAAGGATTTAAAAAAAGGTGAATTGAGGGAGTTCAAAAAAATAATTCACCATCGTTATTTCAAAAAGGATGAAATAATTTTTTATGAAGAAGAACCCGGCGTGGGCATGTATATTATTGAAACTGGCACCATCGGTATTTTCAAGGATTATGAAGGCGAAGGAAAGGAAGAGTTGGCTGTTTTAAAAACCGGTGACTTCATTGGTGAAATGGCGTTATTGGACGACTCTCCCCGTTCAGCCACGGCAGTTGCCCTGGAAAACACCCACCTGCTCGGTCTGTTCCGTCCCGATTTATTTGGATTATTGGAACGAAAGCCACGATTGGGAAATAAAATTCTTCTCAAGTTAGCTCAAATGGTCGCGGAACGGTTGCGACTCACCAATATGGAGCTGCAGCAAGCCAAACAAAATTTAGAAACCGAAGAGATCATTCGATGACCACACAACCTGTCCATCATAAAGATAATAATTCAAAACAATTAGAAGAACAGGTCATTTTCGTTTTAAACAGAGATACCGGGAAAAAAATCCTGAAATTTATACTGGTCATTTTTTGCATCTACATTTGTTTCAAATTTCTCTCATTTGCGAAGTCAATTTTTCCATCCATTGGAATTTCGTTTTTACTGGCTTTCCTCCTGGCACCAATCGTCGATCGTATTGAGAATCTTGGTGTCAACCGCGGCCCGGCCATCGCACTACTGTTTTTGTTCATTGCCGGAGTGGTCATCCTGGTTCTGAATTATTTCATCCCATCTATTTCGAGGGAAATATCGTCCATATCTTCCACACTGCAATCGCAAAATTCCGATACGCTGATTAATAAATTACAAATCATTCTTGCCCAGCAAATCCCTATACTGGATAATCCTGAACTCGCGAATTACTTTAGCACGAAATTGCACGATTTATTTACATCGTTGCTACAAAAAAGTTTGAGCATGGCGCTAACGATTCTTTCTTCGTTTACCATGATTATTACGCTGCCATTTATCACATTTTTCCTTTTAAAAGATGGACAGCAATTGAAAAAATTTCTCATTCAAAAGGTCCCAAACCGTTATTTTGAAATGTCATTGAATTTGATTTACAAAACGAATAAACAGTTGGGGAATTACATCCGAGGGCAACTCATGGTGTCTTTTGTCATTGGCAGCTTGGCAATAATTGCCTTGTACTCGCTGAATGTACCCTATTTTTTCATCATTGGCATTGTTGCCGGCCTGGCAAATATGATTCCCTACTTCGGTCCAATTGTGGGTGCGCTGCCGGCTGTGCTTGTAGTAATTATTGAGACGGGTTCTTTTGGGCCTGTCGTCGGCGTAATTATTGCTTTTGCCATCATTCAGCTTTTGGATAATATTCTTGTCTCGCCGCTTATCGTCTCGAAAAGTGTTCACATTCACCCGCTTGCGGTGATCATCGTTATTTTAATCGGCAGCCAGGTCGGAGGAATTTTAGGCATGCTGGTGGCTGTGCCAATTTTTGCTGTTGCCCAGGTATTGACAAAGGAAATTATCTGGAGTTTCAGGCATTATCGCCTTTTGGGCTGAAGTAGAATTTTCATATATTATCTCACGTTGGAACAGATTTTTCAATTAAAGTAATTTCATTTTCTCAAATCATCTTGATGAAACGAAAAACTGCCTGAATTATATCAGAGAAATATTCAATTTTTAAGAATTGAACAATCGACCAGGGAAAGACGAATGGACAATCTAATCACTATCGAGCGCCATATTCTGGAACGCCAGCAAAAAGGATATCCGGAGGCCAAAGGCGATTTTACACAATTGTTGTACGACATTACATTTGCTGCTAAAATTATTTCGCGCGAAGTGAACAAGGCAGGTTTGGTGGAAATTCTGGGACTCACCGGGGATGAAAACGTTCAGGGAGAAAAAGTTCAAAAACTTGACGAATTTGCAAATGATGTCATTTTGAAAACCATGGATCACACCGGTCGAGTGTGCGCGATGGCTTCGGAGGAGGTGGAAGATGTCATCCTTGTTCCCAAGGAATACAAATGCGGTCGATATATTTTGCTTTTCGATCCACTGGATGGCTCCTCGAATATCGATGCCAATGTGAGCATTGGTTCGATTTTTTCCATTCATCGTAAAATCACCGATGCACACAGGGGCAACATGGACGATTGCCTTCAGGAGGGCTACAAACAGGCAGGCGCCGCTTACGTGGTGTACGGTTCTTCCACCATGCTGGTTTACTCCACAGGCCAGGGAGTGCATGGTTTCACGCTCGATCCAAGCGTTGGAGAATTCCTGCTTTCGCACATAAACATTCGAATTCCGGAAAATGGTGGAATTTACAGCGTGAATGAAGGGAACTATGAATACTGAGACGATGGCACCAAGAATTTTGTCAACTACCTGAAAAGCAAAAATAATCATCGCGGGAAACCCTACTCCATGCGATATATCGGTTCCATGGTCAGCGACCTCCATCGGACACTTCTGTATGGGGGCGTTTTTATGTATCCCATGGACTATAAAGATCCGGCCAAACCGGCTGGTAAGTTGCGTCTTTTATATGAAGCCTCCCCAATGGCTTACATCTTTGAACAAGCCGGGGGACGAGCCAGCGATGGGTATCAAGACATTCTCAAAATTAAACCTAAAGAACTGCATCAACGTACGCCACTGATTATCGGCAATAAAAAAGAAGTCGATCTGGCAGAACAATTTATTCAGGGGAAAAGAAAGCAATGACCAATCAGGATCCTGTTCTTCGTGTAATGCCCATGCCCAAAGATACAAATCGATATGGCACTGTTTTTGGGGGAGTCATTCTCTCCTATCTCGATATTGCAGGCGTTTTGGAAGCAAGAAAAACTGCCGCTTTAAATTTCGTGACCATTGCAATGAATAAAGTGGAATTTCACAAGCCTGTATTTGTGGGAGATCAGGTATCTTTTTACACAAAAACGATTCGCCTGGGAAAAACATCCATCACCATCGAAGTGGATGTGAAGGCGAGTCGATATGACAATCCATCTCATGTGGTTCAGGTGACAACAGCGGAAATCACCTACGTCGCCGTTGATGACAACCGCAAGCCAATCGCCATCACATGCAGATGAGATCGCAGACAAAAGGAGGCCTTACATGGTGACCGAAAATATCAATCAATCTGTGATTGAATTAATACAGGGGGATATTACCGAATTGGATAGCGACGCCATCGTTAATGCGGCCAACGCCCAATTGCAATTGGGCGGCGGCGTTGCCGGCGCAATTCGACGCAAAGGCGGCCCGGCTATCCAGGCGGAATGCGATGAATTGGGCGGCACATTTGTCGGCGGCGCGGTATTAACCACCGGCGGAAAGCTAAAAGCCAAATATGTGATTCATGCTGTTGGGCCGCGAATGGGCGAGGGAAATGAAGAGGTAAAACTGAGAAATGCGACCCTGAATAGCCTGAAAGTAGCAGATGAACACAGTTTAAAATCGATTGCTTTCCCTGCAATCAGTACAGGAATTTTCGGATTTCCCATCGATCGATGCGCCGATATTATGTTAGAAACGACGATCAGTTACCTGCGAAAAGAAACAGGATTGGAACACGTGATATTTTGCCTTTACGACAATTCAGCATTCAACGTGTTTGATACATCACTGAAAAATAAACTGGGATGACTTGAAAGATAAAACCCCGGCTATACAGCCGGGGTTTTGTCTCAAACGTGTTGTCACTTAATTATTACTTAATTTCGATTTCTTTTGGTTTCGCTTCTTCGCTTTTTGGAATATGTAGTGTCAGTATGCCATCTTTATAATTTGCTTTAATATCATGTGCTTTTACATTTTTGGGCAGATAGAACATACGTTCGAATTTTCCATATCGTCTTTCAATCCGGTGATAATTTTTATCTTTCTTTTCGTCTTCAAATTTTTTCTCACCGGACAATTTCAACATTTCATCTTCAAAAGAAATTTTAATGTCATCCTTATTCAATCCGGGAATTTCTGCCTTTAATTCAAAACCATCCTTGGATTCAGTAATATCTACTGAAGGATTCCATACACTGTCTGTATTCCAAAAATCAAGTCCAAAATCACCAAAAAATTTATCAATTTCATTTGGCAGCGCAACCAAATTTCTTCGTGGATAATATCGTGTCAGTTTCATGATTCATTCCTCCTCTATTAGTTTATTCGTACAACGTTTTATTTTTTTCATTTGCTCTTGAAATATGCAAACCCTGTGCCATTTTCAGCATAACACACATAAGTGGTTGTATTATTAATTCTTAACAAACATAATCATCACATATCACAATCTACTCACATTGTTCTGCTATCTGTCATATTTTCGCACATCTTTGTCATCTCTGCCATGATGGCCGAAGTTGTAATACAAATCTTCATTGCTGTTCAAGATTTGCAAATCGGACAGAAAATGAAAAGCCATTTCATGCGCTGCATTTCGCGAGGCAATGAAATGGCTCTCATCACTAAATAGACTTTCATTGTGAAATCGAAGTATTATATCATCCGATTATCAATTGAATTTCAGTCAAATAATTTTTGGGATTCCCCTTGAATATCATACCTGGCCCCTTTAAATACACCTCTCTTGTCGGCAGAATGACCTCATATCCTTTTTCATTGATGTAATTGTAAATCTTTTTGTAGGAATTACTCAGTGTATCATAGGGTCCCTTGTGAATGAGCGCCACGCATTTTCCACCTTTTAATTCGTGGACAGTTATGCGGTCATCTGACTGGCCTTTACGGACAGGAACGCATGGCTCAAAATCTGCTCCGTCTTCTTTGTATTCACCATCATAATACAGGGCAAGCGGTTTGCCGTTCGCATGGCGGCCCACTTTTTTAAACAGTAATCCGAAACCTTTTCCCATATCAGCGTATTTCCCTATCATGCGGTGACCGGCAATGAGACAGGTTTCAACTTCTTTTTCTTCAATATCGAATTGATCAAATTTTTCCATGACGTTTTCCTTTTCTAATTTGATTATTGATTCCAACGATTGGGAAATCTCATTGTACCGGTCTATTTGATTTTTTACATGTTTTAACTTAAGCTCCAGTTGGCCGAGTATATCTTCTTCGGCTTCGCACTCATCAAGGATTTCTTTGATTTCCGCAAGAGTGAAATCAAAATCCCTGAGGATTTTAATGGATCGAGCTGTTTCAAAATTTGTGTCATTGTAATAGCGATAGCCGGTAAAGTCATCAACCTTTGCCGGAACCAGCAGTTCTTTCTCGTGATACAGACGCAATGTTTTCACCGTGAGTGAAGTGATCTTTGAAAATTCACCAATACTGTACATTCTGATTTCCCTTCGAGTTTAATTAACCTTGATTATTCACATTATATTGCTAAAGGTATCGAGATAACCTGAATGGTGCTGAATATAGAGAGTAGTACATTTTTACGGCTAAAACTGAGTTTTAAATAAATTGATTATTCAATTTGATAATAATCAAATAATTGAATCAATTTTATTATAATTACATGAATAATTCAGGTTAAAAAGGTCTGGCCAAACCTCGTGCACTAATATAAGGCCTGCCCCTGGGGGAGAGTCAAGTAAAAAATTTATTTTATTCATTTTTTTTCTATAAATTATGAACGACCTCACAGAGGTTTTAAATTTTCTTTGAACTCTTTGCCCGACCTCTGCGTCCCATTCGGGAAATATATTCTAATGATTTGGAAAAATTCATCTTGACATTTTTTTGAAAAATTAATATGTTATGTTCATACCCACCAATCAGTCCGATACTAATTCTCATTCAGTCGAAAAAGGAAACGATGCTTCCAAATTTCATGGAAAAAATTAATCTCTCCTCTCAATCCATCGAATCCCAAATATGCCGGATGAATCTGCAATTTTCCTCCGAAAAAGACAATGTCATGGAATGGAAAACCAAGCCCCCGCCGTTCATCTATGCATTTTACAACTTTGTGGCGGAAAATAACCGTATTCCAAAACAACTGGAATACTGGGGTTTTTATTATACGCAAAACCGAAATAATTTCTCAGAATATATCAAAAAAAATATTACACTCCTGAAAGCGCGCTGTATGCGCGCGTTTCCCTCATTTGTGCGCGATATTCATTTCTATTACATTCTGAAAGAATCAAAACGTTTTGATGAAGTGAAATACCATCCAAAAATTGACATTGAATACGGCATCGATTTTGTTGTGAAATATCGCGGCAAGCGATTCGGAATAAACTGCTTTATCGATACAGAGCGTTCAAAAAAAGGGCGCGGGAAAAAGAAATTCAGACACTCCCCGGTAACCAAAATTGTGCTCGTGGATTTACCCGTCAATTTCAAAGGATGTAAAACATGCGGACAATTTTTCCTCTATTCCCAACGCGAGCTGCATCAACTTATAAACGTGCTTTCAAAAAAATTTCCCTCTTCTGTGTAACCTTTTTTTGAAATTCCAGTTTACATTACTGGACTGGAAAACAATAGCAGAAACCTGCAATTAAGCAATCGATTATTTTTTCATTTTCCATATCCGGGAAAAGGTTACCCTACGTGAATTCACAATCTGATAACCATCTGATGCTTCAGGTGCGTGATGGCGATGTCGACAAGCTTGGATTATTGTTCGACAGGTACCATGTTGTGCTTTACAATTTTTTCGTTCGGATGTCCAAATGTAAAACAACCAGCGAAGATCTTGTCCAGGAAGTGTTTCTGCGCATGCTGAAATACCGCCGCACCTACAGGGGTGACGGGAAATTCACCAGTTGGATGTTTCACATTGCGCGCAACACGCAGATCGATTTTTACAGGAAAAAGGACAGGGAAAAAATCGTTGACAATGAACATTTCGATGTAGCGTCGGACGATCTGCACCCTAGTGAAGCGCTGGAGCAAAATCAGGATCACCTACTCCTGCAGCAGGCGCTCAATAAATTGCCGAGCGAGAAACGTGAGGTTTTGGTTTTGAGCCGATTTCACGACATGAAATACGACGACATCGCCGACGTCATGAAATGTCAGGTGGGAACTATCAAAGCCCGGGTGCACCGAGCTTTGAAGGAATTAAGAATTATTTACAACGAATTATCCGGTGAGAGTGTGTCATGAAATGTAAAGACGTACAATTACTTCTGCCCGATCTATTGACCGGAGATCTGGATCATAAAAAAGACGCTGCGGTTCAGAACCATTTACTGGAATGCCAGGCATGCCGGGCCGAGGTTGAGAATCTCCGCAAGCTCTGGTCGGAATTGGGATCGCTGCCGGCAGAGAAACCGGGTCCCAATATGCGCCCGCGCTTCGACGCTATGCTGGCCACCTACAAACAGGGAATGCAGCACGCGACACCAAAAATTACCATTCGCGAGCGACTCAACATCTGGCTCGAAAAGTGGTGGCCGCGTCAGCCGCTAATTCAATTTGCTTCGGCAGCAGCGTTTTTGATTGTTGGCTTGTTGATCGGTTTTCAGTTTCGTTCTTCGGAACCGGGAGGTAGCCGGATTCATTCCCTTCAAAATGAATTAGAAAAAATGCGCCAGCTGACCGCGATCTCGCTTATGAGCCAGGATTCACCGAGCGAACGCTTGCATGGAATAAGCATCGGCGCCAAAGTCGAACAGCCGGGCGACAAAGTATTGCAGTCCCTTCTGCAAACGCTCAACAACGATCCCAACGTGAACGTTCGGTTAGCCGCCGTGGACGCACTCTATTTGTTCCGAAACAAAACGCAGGTGCGACAGGGCCTCATCGAATCGTTAAGCAGGCAGACTTCGCCACTGGTCCAGATTGCATTGATTGACCTACTCACAGAAATTCGTGAAGAAAAATCCATTGAAGCTCTCAGGCAATTAATTCAGGAAAACAATCTTAACCTGAATGTAAAAGAGCGGGCAGAAACAGGTCTCAGGCAGTTACTCTAATGGAGGCACTCATGAAAAAATTTAATTGGACAATTTTATTTCTCGTATTTTTTATATTCGCCGTCAATGCATACGCCGGCGATGTTGAAAAAAAGGACGAGATAAAAAAAAATGAAATTCTCCAATCCTTCCGGCACAAAGGAACTTGAAATTGATAACATCAACGGTTCCATTACTGTGACCGGTCAATGCAGAGATGATGTCGAAATTCTGGTTCACAAAAAAATCGAAGCGATTTCGAAGGGTAAAATCAAAGCGGCGGAGGAAGAAATCATTCTCGACATTTCAGAAAAAAATAATTTAATTTACCTGTATGTGGATGCGCCCTATCGCAAGCCCAACGGCTCCATCAATTATCGCGGATGGAAACACTACGGTTACAGCGTGACGTTTGACTATGAAATCAACGTGCCGTATGACACCGATCTCGTTTTAAAAACCATCAACAACGGCGATATAAAAGTTTCCAACATTCGCGGGAATTTTGAAATAAACAATATCAACGGCGCGGTCACTATGAAGGAAATTTCAGGTTCGGGCAGAGCATACGCCCTGAATGAAGATACGCGCGTTGTTTTTCGCAAAAATCCAACAGGCGACTGTTATTTCGGTTCCTTGAACGGGAATGTGGATGTTTCTTTCCTTCCGGGACTTTCTGCGGATTTTAAGATCAAAACGTTCAATGGAGATGCATACACAGATTTTCCCATGTCGTATTTGCCACAAGCGACCTCGGTTCAAAAGAAGGAAAATGGAAAATTTGTTTATAAAGCCGAAAGGACAACTTCTCTGCGTGTTGGAAACGGCGGTCCTGTAATCGAACTGGACGGATT
Source organism: uncultured Cytophagia bacterium (assembly GCA_964605145.1). GTDB lineage: Bacteria > Zhuqueibacterota > Zhuqueibacteria > Thermofontimicrobiales > Thermofontimicrobiaceae > CAZSBG01. The sequence continues at coordinate 23,772 of CAZSBG010000020.1, forward strand.
TAATGGCGACATTCGAATATTGGAACGCTAATCAAATAAAATACTATCGGAGGTTCAAAATGAAAAAATTAACAGTCATTACAGTATTGTTCATTGCATTATTCGCATTCGCTTCTCTGGCCCAGGAGCCGATTATGGAGCGTCTGTCCGTTGCCTTTAGCGATCCTTCTAAACCCGGCACGCTTGAAGTCGGTCTGATTTCAGGGGGGATTACCGTCACTGGTCATAACGGCAAGGATGTTATCATTGAAGCAGTTGCAAGAACAAAAAAACTGACCGGTGATAAAATCGAAATCGATGAAAAAGCAAAAGGGATGAAAAGAATTCAGGTCACATCGACCGGGCTGACAGTTGAAGAAGACAACAATGAGATGGAAATTAGTGTGGAATCATGGAAACGGGCCATCGACCTGACGATTAAAGTCCCGACAAAAACATCATTGAATTTAAGCTGCGTGAATAACGGAAACATCAACGTGGAAAATGTTGACGGCGATATCGAAGTGAATAACACCAATGGGGCAATCAAACTGAAAAACATATCCGGCTCTGTTGTGGCGCACGCGCTTAACAAGGATGTCATTGTTACCTTTAATCGTGTTGATCCAACAAAAATAATGTCCTTCAGTTCTTTGAACGGCGACATCGATATCACATTTCCGAATGACTTCAAAGCAACGGCGAAATTGAAGTCAACCCAGGGAGATATTTACAGTGATTTTGATATTTCCCAGCAGGAAGTTGTTAAAGATTTTCTGAAAGAGGATAAACGCAAGGAAGGCGGTAAGTATCGAATCAGTTTCGAGTCAGGCATAAAAGTGAAAATAAATGGCGGCGGCCCGGAAGTTCTATTCAAAACGTTCAATGGAGACATATTCATTCGAAAGGGAAAATGAGCCCAAAACTTTAGCACCTGATAAATAAGTGAAAAGCAGGTATCTTCGGTACCTGCTTTTTTTATTGCAATCTTCAATCTGTTCTAAGCCAGTCTGGCAAAGCATGAGTGTTTTTTGGCCGTCTCCCATAAAAAAATAAATCCCCCGGAAAAGCCAGTCGCCTGCTGAGATTATTTCGCTGCACGAACCAGCGCATAATGTTGTGCAAGGCAGTGTTTGGATAGGAGTACGGGCACACATTGATGCACACCGCACAATCGGTTCCCTGCTTTCGCCAGAAACGATAGCAGCTTTCCTGGTCGCTCTGCCATTTTTCCACGCCTGCATATATTTTCTTCTCGCCGCTTTCAATGGAAGCGGACGGGCAGTTTTCCGCGCACTTTTTGCAAATCTCACAAAAGTGCTGCACCCCGAAACGAATCGGTTTATCCGAAACGAGCGGCATGGTCGTCGTCACAACTGAGAGTCGGATGCGCGGGCCGAATTGCGGTGTGATGAGCAATCCCAATCGGCCCAGTTCACCCAGGCCGGCATCCGCGGCGATGGGTACGCACAGCACGCGATAGTTGCCGTCCACGTGGGCGCGTGCTTCGTAGCCCAATCGGCGGATGTACCCGGCAACGGCCACAGCGATCTTCGCGGCATCGAGGTATTTGTGGGCGGTTTCGATGAGTTCCGGAGTGTCCGGCGCGTGGCGGATCATATCGTGGCGCATCTCCACAGCAAAAGCAAGGGCAAACGGATGATTCAGCGTTATCGGCTCGCCCCATGTTCCCGGCGACCGCCCGATGTGACTGTACACATAGGCAGGGTTGAGCCGTGTCGCTCCGACAAGATCCGCACCCAGGTATCGGGCAAATCCTTTGACGCGACGTGTGAATTCCCCGGCCGAGGCCTGCACCGGCACAGAATTTTTCGGAAGCGGTCCCCAATCAAGGTCGCGCGTCAGTTTTTCCAGCACATCGAACGTGGCATCCACGAATGGCGAAACCAGCGGATGATATGATTTGGAGCCCGGCGCAGCCAACGATGGCATGGCATGCACCGCATCATCAAATTCCTTCTTCTCCGGATGCTGCTGATAGTACGTTTGGAAATCAGTCGTTCCCGGCAACAAACGATAGAACCGGTGGAAGATCGCATCGCGTTCATCGATTCGGTGCTGCGCGCCGGGAAAACGAATCGACCTGGACTTTGACCGACGAAAAACAATCACTTGTGCGGCAACTACCGAAACCATATACAGGAAAAGCAGCAGCCACCGTTTCAAAGGGTATTCTGGCAGAAGCACTGCAACGAACACCGCAAGCAGCGGGAGGAATACAAAAATCCCCCGCCGGAACGCGCGGCGCGGGCGTTCGGAAAATGTCGTGAATAAAAATAAAGCTGCAAACACAGCGATCAAAAAAAATTCAATCCAGCCCATGAGTAAATAGACATCCATCATGCGAAGCGCTTCTCCTTTTTTGGAGGTCCGTGTTTCAATTATTAATGAAACAACCACTCACAACTCAACCACTAAGCTACTCAACCACTCACCAATCCACCAATGACTAAATCACCCGAATACTCACCATAACCAGCATGCCTGCGCCCAACAAAAACATAATAAGCCCGGTGATAAAATGAAATCGCGGCAAGCTTTTTTGGTGCCATCTTTCAACTCTGGCCGTTGTTGTAAAACCAAACGCAATCCCCAGTGTTATAAAAATAAAAGGCAGCACAAAAATAAAATTATAGAGCAAAAGCAGGAAAAAGGCCTGCGTCCGTGTGGCCAGACTGCTGAGCATGCCGATGATCACCACGTACGGGCCGGACGTGCACGGCAGCAAAAACAGGCTGATCACGATTCCCGTGCCGAACGCTCCGGGCACAGAGGTGATGTTGGACGTGATCTTTTTCAATGTCGGCTGCCAGGATTGGGGCACCTCAATGCTGAACCAGCGGCCCAGCCAGAAATAGTCTTTCATATTCCAGAGACCGATAAACAAGGCTAAAATGGCGACAGTCACATAAATATACTGCTGAATGCCGGCGACCTGAACCACAGAGAACAGCCCGATTCCCATCAAAAAATAGGAAATGTAGCAGGCGGCAGTGAAGGCAAATCCGGCGCCCAACACCGCGCTTCGCTTTCGCTTCGAAGCTAACAGGATTGTCCCCAAAAGCAACACAAGCACCGCGCAGGCGCATGGATTGATGGCATCCACAACGGCCGCGCTGATAACTGCCGGCAGCGTGATTTTCATAGTCAATGATTTCTGCGGTTTCTCCGATTCAAGCCGGGCGAACGGTGAATCCGCATGGGTTCGAATCGCTGTGCGGATTGCCTGCTCGATTTCCCGCTGCACCGCCCGGCTGCTGCCGTGGAACGCGCTGTCCCCAACAAAAATCGCCGGCGTGCCTTTTCGAATGATTTCATCTGATAGGTAAATCTGCGCCAATCGCATCATTTTTTCCGCGACGCCCGGCTCGTGGATTTCGATTTTTGTGATTTGAATTGAATAATTGGGAACTATCCGTTTCTCCAAAAAATCCTCAATGCGCGCGCACTCCGGGCAGCCTTTTTCATGAAAGAAAACAAGCTCCTGGGCGCGGGATGAAGAACTGATCAAAAGTGCAAGAAGTATTAAAAAATAAATGGAAATTTTTTTCATATTTTCTGCTTTAAATATCGGACAATTGATGCATTAATTTCGAACGATCAACCTGAGAATTTTCTAAACCGAAAATTACAACCCTCAACAACCAAAAACCAAATAAATCACAATCTCAAAATCCAAAAAATCAAACTCGTGCCTGATTTTAAGTTATTACAATTTCTAACAAGGTTTGATGATTGAGTTTTTGGACCTGGGATTTATTTGACATCAGCTAAAGGTTTGTGCGTCCTCTGGCTCATTGGATTTTATTTTTTGTGATTTTTCAACCAATGATGGTCGGAATTTGAATTATCAATCGCTAACACCTGTTTTTCACCTCTCGCCGGGAACCAACAATTTATCCCCATTCTGTTTCTTCCACTCTCTCAAACCACCGACAAGACTGACGAACTGAGCGTATCCCGAATTTTGCAGTTTTTGCACGACTGCATCGCTTTTTTTCCCATCTTCACAGTACAGATAAATGATGGTCTCATTGGAGAGATTTTTAGAAATTTGCATGACCCAATCAATCAATTCAGCATGAGGCACATGAATGGCGCCAAGTAAGTGTTCGTTCAAAAATGATTGACGGGAACGGATATCGATCAGGGCGAAAAAATTGTAAACCAGTTCGCCAATCGGAGCCTGGTATTTTTCCAGCGCAAGGACTGTGCCTTTCACATTGAGCTTCAGCACGTCTTTTTCATTGTGATAGATTTCGATTATTTTATTCACCTCAATCCCGCCGTATCCGAGACTTTCGAAAACATAGCTGAGCTCCAGCGATTCCCCGGGAGCCAGTTCCCGCTTCGGCAGTGGTTTGGATTCCACACAGGCAGCAAACGTGCGGATTTCCTTTATAGCGATTTTCTCCGCCGTGGCGTTTGTCACCGTAAAACTGACCAACGCATTTTGCCCTTCCCGAATGGTCCCAAAATCGAATTGGGTTTTATTGACTTTCAAAGTACCGGCGGAGCTCAAATAAAACGGAATAAAAAATATACAAATCAAAAAAACAGCACGCACTTTTTTCATTCGTGATAATCCTCAAAATATTAAAAAGAGGCGCGGGTTGTTTTGTTTCGATTTTCCAACCACGTGCCTTTTGAGCAAAATCAAAATTAAAATTTCACGGACCAGTTCACTGCGTTCGGCTGATCCGGTTTCAAATCGCCGCTCAGCTTCACTTCCAGAATTTCATTTGTCAAGTTGTGATATAGCACTTCCACGTCCGCTGTTACGTTTTTCACTTCCTGACCGGTTGGAACATGGATAAAAATTGAATAGGGCGCGCCCTTCACAACTTCCGATGTGCCGCTCAACGTCGTCACTGAATCATCCCATTTTAAATCCTTCATGCTAACCGCCCCTGTGATGTGACGCGAATTTGCCAGGAATTGCGGGTGGGCTGCAACCTCGCGAATGACATACGCTTTTGTGCCATGTGCCGGAACCCACTCGGTGATTTTATCGCCGGTTTTTCCAGGCATTTTCTGTTCCCAAAAATCGAACACCACATATTCCTTACCCGCGTCCAGTCCCAAATCCTGACCAAGTTGAATGGTCTTATCACCTGGTTCATCATCCCAGTTGAACATCGCCACAACATCATAATTGCCGGTTACGTTGTTCACTTTCAGATCGATGGCTCGCGGGAATTCCTTTAAATGCGGGCAGCACCAAACGACGCCATCGCGTTTGTTCTTTTCCACTTTATAAGGATAGAGATCAATGGGTACGATGGGCGTTGTTGGAATTGTTTTCTGATACAACTCAAGCTTTCTATGCGGCAACCGGGCCATGAAATCGCTGGCCATGTAAAGCTGACCGGTGAGCGCAATCGCAGTCACCACGGTTCGGCCCTCTTCCTGACTCAATGGATTGCGCACCATGGCCGCATCCGGATCGCAGTGCCAGGTGATGTTGTTCAAATAATTGGCGCCAAAGAGTGAATGAAAATAGGTCTGCATGGACATGCCGCCTTCCCTCGGGGGATACCACAGCGCTTTGTCATCGCCGCCGATTCGGGAGCCGTCGAAAATACCGAAGCCTAAACCGACCTCGTGCATGGCGCATCCGCCAATGTAAACATCATCGCCCAGCGTTTCCCGAAGCGCTCGCTGCGCATCGAGGTAAACCTCGCGGCTGTCCCGGGAGGAATCAAATGCCATGGACTTATTTTTCTCATAATAATCCATCCACGTACCCCAGCCGGCATCTTTAAGATATTTCATTCCCCATTGGTCTTTCAAAATTCGGAACATGGGTTTTAAATGATTTTCTATCACATCAGGATTGCTATAGTCGAGCCGAACCACGGTTGTATCGGCCGTACAACATGCGCTGGACAATTTGCCATTAACATCGCGCAAATAATAATTTTCAGGATACTTGTCCGCACATTCGGCCTTTTCGTAATTGGAACCGTAAATGTTCACCCAAAGCGCAGGTTTCAATCCCTTGCTGCTGATATAATCAAACAGCCACTTACCGCCCTTCGGGAAAGTCTCTTTTGTCCATTCAAGATAGTTGGCTTCCGCGCCCCGCGTATAACATGCATCCAATTGCACATATTCCAGGCCGTATGGCGCCAAATGTTTTGCCAGCGCGTTCGTCTCGGTGACCATGTCTTCCTCTGTAGTGCCCATGTAATAACAATACCAGCTACTCCACGCAACAGGCGCGGTTTCGTAGCGCGTGGGTTTGGGCTTGTAAAATTTCAGGCCAAGCTCGTTAATATAATAATCCTGAATGAGTGTTATTTCATCTCCGTCAAGCAGAGGCGACATCACATTCATTAGTTCCGGGTTGTCAGCGCAACGGACCAATTGACTCGCCTGCGGAAACCGGATCATCACATCCGTATTCCGATCGAATAAGCTATGAATGTTGGTCGCTGTCACCATGCCCAGCGAAGTGTACATAATGCCATTGTCCTGATTTTCAGTGCGCGCCGGAATTCTGTCCTTAGAAGCGGGCGCGCTGCCGGCGATCGCACCATTTTCCTCGCTGCATTCGATATTCAGTCCTTGCGGCGATGCTGTAATCGTCCATGTTGCCTGCACCGGCTCGGTTGTTTTGATGACCAGCGATTCGTTTTCTTTCTGAACCTCCCAGCCGTTACATTCAGTTTCTTTACCGCTCTGCTCCAGCTTCAATTTCGCTTCAGTCAAAACCAAACCGAGCTTGACCTGGCTGATTTCCAGCGTTTCGTTTTTCAGATTTGGCACGACTTTCCAGCCCTCCATGTCCAGTTTGGGGCCGGAGCAATTCAGAAAAAATGCCAATGCAAAAATTAATGAGATAGAAAAAGCTGAAAACAAAACTCCTTTTTTGTGTGACATAGCATTCTCCTTTTTGATTGTAGACTGCTTATTATTTTTAACGATCATTTAAAAAATGAACGCAGAAAATAAATACGCCGGCTGTCCAGCCCATCATTGCCGGCATTTCGTATTCGTTATTGACGCGAATGGAGCCTTCGACGACATTGTACTTTTCCCATAAATCGCCGGTCGATTGGAAATTGCGAACCACTACATCCACATATTTTTGGGCGATTCGACGGGCATCGTCCTCAAAGCCGTAATTCTTCATTCCATTGATCACAATATAAAACAGTGGAGGCCAGCCATTGGGAAAATCCCATTGATAAATAATTTCCTGATTGCTGTTTTCACAGACGGCAACGCCGAAATCATATTCAAATCTGGTCAAATTATTTTTCACTGCCCGGGCCTGGTCCTGGGTTGCCATATTCGTCCACAGCGGATGAAAGCCGGCCAGCGAGGCGATGGGGCTCTGCCGATTGTTCACAAAATCATAATCATAAAAAAATCCGATTTCTTCATTCCAGAAAAATTTGGAAAAGATAGTTTGCCTTTTTTCGGCCAGCGCAGACCAGTGTGGTTCCTCGCTTTGTTCGAGCACCCGGCTGAAATGAGCGAAATTGATCTCAACCTGGTACAACACACTGTTCAAATCGATTTTGGCAAAATCGGCAGCATGGCCTTCGAATTTTGGTGTAAAATCCCAGCCGGTTTCCCCCTCAGCCAGATAATGGTTGGCGATGTGAATTTTCTCGCTTCGGTCTTTTGGGAAGAATTCGATTCTTCCTTTCAATTCTTCATCAAAAAATTTCACCAGATCGTCATCGGAAGCGTGATGCAAATGCCGATTGAGGCCGATGGGCGTTTTTCGATTTTTTTCCCAGAAATCGTATTCGATTTTCAGCGTTTCAAATGCCTCGCGTAGCCATGACTTGTCCTGAGTGATTTCAAAAATATCTCTGACCATCAACGTCAGATAGGGGGGCTGGGATCGATCGAGGAAATAGGTTCGGTTTCCATTGGGCACAAAACCATATTTTTTGAGATGGAATAGGAGATTATCCGTGTTGTTTTTTGCCAAATCCACAAAACCCTGCTTCAGCAGTCCGGCATTCGTAAAATACATATCCCAATAAAAATAATTCTGCATGGTTTTTTCTATTTTGCATGGGACCGTATACGGGAAAGGCAGACCTAACAGCGTGCCCCTGTCCGCAGTTTCATATCGAATCGTGTTTTGCCAGTTTTCTCTAATATAGTCGTAGACAAATTTTATGTCATCGTTCATTTTCATTATAATTTTTTCCGCTGAATAATTGAAATACAATTTTTCAGAATCGAATCTGTGTCAAACCATTTCCACGTTGAACTGATAATAGCCGCTTCCGACCTCGTAAATCAAATATTTTTCATTTTCGCTTTTGAAGCGGATCCCGTCAGATGATAATTCATTTTTTCCATTTTCGCGGATTAGATTTTCTCCTTCGAGAACCCGAGAATTCTGCCACAGTCTGGGAAGGTATACTTCGGCAGCAACACCCACAGGAATCGATGCAGTTAATTTGAAGCGGTCTTCTTCCTTCAGCCATGAAATGTAAAATTCACCTTTGACAGTTTTTATTCGCGCCGTTGCGTAATTCAAGTCTTTCTCAATAATCGGTTTAAAGGCCACACGTTCCCACGCCGGGGCAGCACATTGTATACCTGCCACATTTTTGTAAAACCACGCGTCCACGCTGCCCAACATAATGTGGTTGTGCGAATTCATGCCGCCACCGCAAATTTCCTCCCAGCGTTCCCATAGCGTCGTGGCGCCATGTGCGATCATGAACCCCAGTGAAGGATAGGACTCCTGCGTCATTACTTTCCAGGCAACGTCTTCGCGCCCATTTTGAGATAAGACGTCGAGAATGAATCGCGTGCCGAGGATGCCGGTGTCCAGGTGATAATCCTGATCAAAAACGATGCTGTAGAGCAATTTCTCGATAATTTTTTCTTTTTTATCCTCAGGAACCATATTCAGATAAAGCGGCAGGGTGTTCGCTGTTTGATTGGGGAAGAAATCCACAGGACTGACGCGGTGCGCTGCATACTGATCCTCTTTCAGAAATTCGTGATTAAACGCGTCTTTAATTTCCTCGCCGAGCTTTGATAAATAATCGTGCTCCTCATGATTCTCCAAAATAGAGGCAATCTTCGCGAGATGCACGACATCCGAATAATAATACCAGGTTGATGTCAATTCCACCGGCGTTTTTTTCGGAATGATGCTGCCCGGAGGGCACCAGTCGCCATATTTGCCAAGATCGCGTTGAATGTGGCCATCGGAACGCTCAACGAGAAAATCAACATAGCGGCGCATGGACTCATAATGCCGGGATAGAATTCGCGTGTCGCCATAATAAAAATACACATACCAGGCAATGGTGATATAGGCTGTTCCCCAGGCCGGATCGGCCGGGTGCAGAAAAGACCAGTACGGCGGCACCACATCCGGCAGCGCGCCGTCATCTGATTGGGCGAACTGAATCTGGCGCAGGAAATTGGAAAAGAACGTGGCCATATCAAAATTTAGGATGGCTTCTTCCGCCACGATTTGAGCATCGCCCATCCAGCCGTGGCGTTCATCCCGCTGGGGACAATCCGTGGGAATACTCATCAAATTGCAAAGCTGACCCCAAATCGTATTGTGATGAATTTTGTTGATCAATTGATGGGAGCACATGAAGTCCCCGGCGGCTTCAACATCGGAATGAACAAAACAGCCATGAAGATTTTTCAGGGTTGGAACCCCGGGGAAACCGGTGACTTCCACATAGCGAAATCCGTGATAAGTGAACCGTGGCTCATAGGTTTCATCGCCATCACCGCTGAGGATGTAAACATCCGTGGCTTCCGCATGACTGTTTGTGGCAGTATTCAAATCACCCTTCTCATCGAGCAGCTCGGAAAACCGAAATTTAACTTCCGTTCCCCGAGGTCCCCTCACGTGGAGCTTCACCCAGCCGGTAAAATTTTGTTCGAAATCAAAAATGTAGGTTCCAGGCCGCGGGCTGGTTATGGTGGCAGGATTCAATGTATCGGTGACGCGGATTGGCGGCAACATCTGGGCTGCCAAAGCCGGGCCGGTAGTTGCAACTGCACCTTCCCAATCGGCGCCATCAAAGTCAGGAGCATCCCAGCCAGGCATGTCCAGCCGGGCATCGTATGTTTCACCGTAGTAAATGCCATTCTCCATTAACGGACCGTATGAGACCTTCCAGCTCTCATCGGAAACAAAAATTTCTGAATCGCCATCTTCATATTCCAGATGAATTTGCAGGATCAGTTTTGGATTGGAATAGCGATAATTTTTGACATGCCTGCCGTTGCCCAAAATAGCACCCACTGCATTTTTCTGCTGAAGTACCGCGGTAATATCATAGGTTGCATACAATGCAATTTTGAAATAATCGGTCTGAGCCGGATCTAACACATGATCACCAACTTTATTCCCATTGATTCGAAGCTCATAATAACCGAGTCCGCATACATGAACGCGCGCTTTTTTGATCGACTTTTTCGCAGTGAACTCCGTTCGAAAATATGCGGCGTGTACATGAGTGAAATCCCCCAAATATTTTACAATTGGCTCGTTCGGTGTGATGCTAAATTCTTTAAATTCTTTTTTTGTGATCCATTTCGCCTGCCATTCATCCGGATTCAACAATCCCATTTCGAAAAAAGCTGGCGCACTGAATTCACTGGCCTTTCCACTTTTGTCCCACCAGCGCACACACCAGAAATAACGTTGTCCACTCTCTAATTTTTTCCCGTTGTATGGAATGTTAAAATTCTTGTCCGTTTCAATCTTTCCGCTATCCCAAACATCAGCTTTTTGAATGTGCAGCAATTGTTCGTCGGTCGCGACCAAAATCTGGCATGCGGACTGGAATACGCTTCGCTGACTTGTATCCACAATCCAGAAAAATCGTGGTGATGGTGTATCGACTCCCAACGGATTGTCTAAGTATTCGCATTTTAGATTTACTGGCGGGTGCAGATTCATATTACTTTTTCCTTTCAATTTCATAAACAACAAAACATTCTGGGAGTTTAGCATTTCATTTTTCAGTGTGGTAGCATCTGATATCAATTTGCGGAAAAAATCTGGTAGGCATTTCTTTTATAATTAGGATCAGAAACACCCGGTGTCCTTGCTGCGCTCAGACAACCGGGGTTTTTGTTATCAGTCATTATTTTTCTATTAACTTCTCTAACCTGGATTATTCATTGTAATTCATTCAGGAATCCAGATAGCATGAATGGTGCTTAATTCAGAATTCGTTATATCAAACTCTGTTAAATTTCACACATCTCGTTAATCTTTTTAATAACATTTATTTATATATGTTTAGGTTGAAATCTGTGAATAATTCAGGCTAAACTATTTCGCGAAACCGATCATACGCCCTTTCCCATTGATCGGTGTTTTGGGGTTCGTACTTTTCCAACAAGAAAGAATTACGAATGATCTCCCGAATCTCGGCATGGCTTTTTATATGACCCAATCCCAATGCCTGGGTCAAAATATTACCGATGGCGGTCGCTTCCACAGGGCCGGCAATGACAGGCAGGCCGGTCGCATCGGCCGTAAACTGGGATAATAATTTATTTTTTGTGCCCCCGCCAATGATGTGGATTCTCTCGATATTTTTCGGGCAAACCTGTTTGAGCTGATCCAGCACATAGCGATATTTCAGCGCCAGGCTTTCTAGGGCCACGCGGATTATGTCTCCTGGATTACCAGCGATTTTCTGCCCGGTTTGTTTGACGTAATTTCGAATGGCCTCCGGCATATCCACCGGCGCTAAAAAATCCTGGTGATCTGGATCGATGACAGCCTGAAACGGCTCGGCTGCAGCAGCCATTTCAGTGAGTTCTCCGAACGAGTAATCCCTGTCTTTTGCCCAGATGCGCCGGCATTCCTGAACCAGCCACAGGCCGGCCACATTTTTCAGAAAGCGGAATGTGCCCTGAATTCCACCCTCATTGGTAAAATTGAATTCCAGGGTCTTCTCATTGATTATTGGCTCAGGCGATTCCACACCCATGAGCGACCACGTACCGGAACTGATGTAAGCCCAGTTTTCATCGCTGCCGGCCGGCACGGCTGCAACCGCGGAACCGGTATCGTGACTGGCCGTTGCAATAACGGGTATGGGATCGATTCGCAGTTCCTGGCACACTGCATCCGAAAGCTTGCCGATCACCGTGCCCGGCTGCACAATTTCCTGCATGATGGATTTGGGAAGACCCAGCGCGTTCAACAGCTCCGAGTCCCAGTCTTTTTTCAGAGGATTATAAATCTGGGATGTCGTGGAAATAGTGAACTCCGATTTTTTCACACCGGTGAACAGATAATTGAAAAGATCCGGCATGAACAGCACATCGGAGACAACTTTTACGAAGGGGCTGTTGTCGCGCACCATGGCGAACAATTGAAACAGGGTATTGAATTGCAAAAACTGGTTGCCGGTCAGCGCGTACACCCGATCTCTGGGTATTCTTTGAAAAAACTGCTCCATGGCATCGTTGGTCCGACTGTCGCGGTAGGCGTACGGCAGCCCTGCGAGACTGCCGTCTTCCGCTAACAGTCCGTAATCCACCCCCCAGGTGTCCACGGCCATACTGTCCGGTCCGGAGGGGTTTTCTATCGCGCTTACGACCAGTCCCTTTTTCATTTGTTCGAACAGCTCCACAACATTCCAGTGCAGACTGCCATTCAAATTGACAGCGCCGTTGTGAAAACGGTTCAATTCTTTTACAGTCAGAATGTTATTTTTTAGCGTTCCAAGTACTGTCCTCCCACTCGAAGCCCCTAAATCGATTCCGATGTAATAATGAGATTTCATTCCAGTTCCCCGATTTTTTTCATCGATTTTGATCTTTTTTCAATTTAGCCAAAATATACGGCCCTTTGGGAATCACGGCAATGGTGGCATCCGGGCCGTGTCGTTCCAGCGCCATATCGATGCCTTCCTCCACCGAAGCGATGCAAGTCGGGATCATCCGCTGACAGTCCTCCTGACTCACTCCTTTGGCAAATAAATAAACATCCGCTTTACGGAGTACTTTGGCCAACTCCTCAAACTGCCACTGGTCCACCACAAAATAGTCGTCGCGGAAAATGTTTTTCATGAACGCATCCATATCCGTCGTTTCCCGTACGAGTTGGGCGAACTCTTCGCTGCCCAGTCCTTCCTTGCATTCAGCCGCGATGATGACAGTACCGCCCTCTTTCACGATGGGAAGCGCCGCAGTCATTCCTTTGATGGATTGGTAAAATGTGGCATCCAGCGGATAGCCGGCCGATGTGGTAATGACGATATCAACCGGTTCTGAAACAGTATCCACCACGTGATTCTTTACGGATGCGATGCCGGCTTCGTGCGCTTTTTCCAAATCCCCGGCAAAAATCCCGGTCATGTGCTTTTTCTCGTCCAGGGCCACATTGACGATGAAATCCACGCCGGCCATTCTGGCGATCTCCAGCGACTCCTCGTGAAACGGATTTCCTTCAATCACACCCTCACTGGAATTAGGGTGCTCCAGAATTTTCGGACCGTGCATTACCTTCACCGTGTCCAGACTGGCAATGCCGGGACAAATCAATTTCCTCCCTCCGGAAAAGCCGGCCATGAGGTGCGGTTCGATGAAGCCTGTCGTTATTTTCAGATCCGCGTTTATATAAGTTGAGTCGATGAGCACCCCGGTTCCCCGCGAAGTTTGACCGAGATGGGTATGGGTATCCCGTTCTTTCGCGTAATGATTGACGACCCGATAATTTTCAGCAATCTCTTCGCCAACCAGCGCAACCAACTCCTCGCCCAGGTTCGGGCGATGAATGCCGGTAGCGATGAGAATGGTGATATTCTCGCGCGGGATTCCGCTGGATTCCAGGGTATTCAATATCGGCGGAAGAATAATTTTATTGGGCACGGGCCGCGTGATGTCGCAAATGACAATGCAGGCTGTTTTTTTATCACGGGCAATTTCGGATAATGGCGGAGAACCGATGGGCTGCTTCAACGCCTGTTCCACGCTTGCTTCCGGATCTTCGAACGGCTTCGATTCTTTCATCGCAAGGACTTTTACCAGGTTTTCAACCGGGACGTCAATCCAGCATCCCTCTCTGCCGTAATCTATTTTAATTTTCATAATTGTTTCCATTTCTCTACTTTTAAAAACAAACCACGAGTACACAGAGATTGCACAAAAACCACCGAGCAAAAAAAAATGTTGCTTAAAAAGCTCCTGGTGTTTTTTGTGACTCCAATATTTGTCTCCTGGTTACAATTCTGTTCAATTTTCCCGAAACTCTCCAATATTGCGATGGATAAGTTGGGTTTCAATAATTATATTTTTGGACGAATTTGATGTCGCTACATTTTCAACCGTATCCAAAAGCAAGTCCACCGCGGTCTGGCCCATTAAATATGGATTCTGATTAATGGTGTAAAATGGGACTCCCAATCGTGCCACGATATTGTTGTCCCCAAACTCTCCAAAAATGACATCATCAGGGATGGAACGTCCTGATTCCAGCACTGCCTGGCCGGCGCCGTACGCCACAAGTCCACCGATGCACACCATGGCGTCGACCTCCAATCCTCGCGTCAGCGTTCCTTTTGTTATCTCGTAACTGCTGTGAATATCGATTTCCGCATTCACCACATAGTCCGCATCAAATGAAATATTATGTGCGTTTAGTGCATCCACATATCCCTGAAACCTGTTGACCGCCACTGAAAATTCCTCAGTGGGCCCGAGATACATAATTTTCGATCGCCCCTCCTGTATTATTCGGGACGTCAATTTGAACGCGGCTTCGTGGTCATCTATGGTCACGGATGGAAAATCAAATCCTTCGAGCTTACGATCATAACATACGACAGGTATCTCTTCTTCGATGAGTTCCCTGTAAATGGCATAATTGTTTTTCCCGGGAACGGGATTGAGTAAAATTCCATCTACCCGCAAGTCCGATAAAAACTCAAGATTTTTCAGTTCGTTTTCGGCTTTGTCATCATTGACCATCAGAATCGCCACATAGCCTCTCTGCCGCGCCTGTTCATAGATGCCCCGTGTGGCTTCGGAAATGAAAGAAATACGAAGATCAGGAATGATGACGCCAAGCAAGTTACTGTGCCGGTTGATGAGCGTTCGGGCCATGAGATTGGGACGATAACCCAATTCCCGTGCGAGACCCTTGATTTTCCCGCGCGTCTCTTCGGAAATATCCGTACTGTCCCGAAGCGCTTTGGACACAGTTGCCGGTGTAACCCCGATGGCATCGGCAATGCTTTTCAGAGTGGCTTTTTTTCGTTTTTTCATTTCTTTATTTTGAATCGACTCGAATACTACTCAGTCAGATTACCTTTTTTCTGTCATTTTTGCTGGATTTCCTTCGATCACCTTCGTGCCTTTGATACGGGCATGACATCGGAGAAAAATTCAAGTTTCTTGAAAGTTCTAATCGTGGATTCAAAACCAATCAGAATTATTATTTGTGTTGAATCACTTTTTCAACTTCTTTGGCAACAATAAATTCTTCATTGGTCGGAATAACCGCTATTTTCACGGTTGATTGGTCCGAAGAAATGAGGCCCTCCTTGGGATTGGACTCGTTTTTCCCCTCGTCCAAAATGACACCAAGATTTTCCATATTCTGCAGAATGGCTTTACGCAGACTCGGCGCATTTTGACCTGCCCCGCCTGTGAACGCAATGATATCCGCGCCATTTAATACGGCCAAATATTCGCCGATGTATCGTTTCACATAATAGGCAAAAGTTTTGAAGGCCAGCTCATCGCGCGCGCTGCCTTTTTTCATATTTGCTTCCACATCGCGGAAGTCAGCGCTGGAACCGGAAATGCCCAGTACACCGCCATTAGATATCAACATCTTTCTCGTTTCTTCAATGGAAAGCTTTTCTTTTTCCATCAAATACATCAGCGCGAAACAATCCAGGTCGCCGGTTCGTGTGGCGTTGAGCAAACCGCTCTGCGGGCTCATTCCCATGGATGTATCCACGGACACGCCGTCTTTAATGGCGCTCACTGACGAGCTTCCACCCAAATGACAGGATATGACCTTGCACGATTTTGCATTTCGGAAAAACAACTCTTGTGCACGCTGGCCGATAAAACGATGCGATGCGCCGTGAAAACCGTATTTCCGGATGCCATGTTTTTCATAATATTCATAGGGAATGCCGTAAAGATATGCCTCGTGTGGAATCTGAGAATGGAAAGCTGTTTCGAACAATCCAACAAGGGGCGTTCTCGGAAGCAAATTTTTGAATACGGAAATCGCCGTCAAATAAACGCGATTATGAACCGGCGCCAAAGGCAGATAGTCTTCCATTGCAGTGAGTACGTCATCGGTGAGTTGGACGCAGCCGGTCACGCCTTTTGCATGAACCGTTTTGAATCCGACAGCGGAAATATCTTCGATAGTAAAAGTGGATTGAAGCGTGTCCAGCGTTTGATTAACAGCCGCTGTAAAATCGGGGAATTCCATATTCTTCGTAACTTTTTCTCCGCTGGGAAACCGGTATGTATAAATTCCCATCTCATCGCCAATGCGCTCCACCCCGGCCTGAAACAGAACCGACATATCTGACATGTCAAACAATTTGCATTTATATGATGTACTTCCCGGATTTGCTATGAGAATTTTCATATTTTCGGCCTGCTATTTTTTAGGTGATTATCTGCAGCATAAAAAATAAGTCATTTGCAATTTGGGATTTTTACAACTTACTGATTCTTCAATCGATCCATCACTTTTTTGGTGATGTCCTGAATCAGGTCGCTCGGGGGCGCTTTTTCATCATTGGAAACTGAGCACGAACCGGCAGCTTCGCAGGTTGCGATTCGGCCGGGAATATTGAATTGTTCCCGTAAATCCATCAGTCGATCCACTTCATGTTTGGGCAGCACATTGACATTGCCCAGTTGTCGCGACAAATGAACGATCTGGGCGGTATGTTCCAGCGTTTCCATGCGATGATAGGCTGAAACGATATCCGGCCCAAGCGTGAGCGCGCCGTGGTTTTCCAGCAGAATGGCATCCGATGTTTCCACGTGGGGACGAATGGCATCCGGGATTTCTTTGGTGGAGGGCAAACCATATTTGGCGATGGGCACTGCGCCCAGAACGAGGATCGCTTCCGGCAGTACGCATTTGTTGAGCGGAATGCCGGCAACGGCAAAACTCGTGCAATAAGGCGGATGAGCATGGATGACCGAATTCACGTCGCTTCTCTGCTGGTACACCTGGATGTGCATTTTTGCCTCGCTGGAGGGACGGAATTTTGAATTGCCGGAAAGCACCTTTCCCTCCATATTCACTTTGATGATCATGTCCGGCGTCATAAATCCCTTGCTCACCCCGGTTGGTGTGGTCAGCACCTCTTTGTCATTCAGTTTGATGGTAATGTTACCATCGTTGGCAGCAACGTACCCCCGTGTCCAGATTCGTTTGCCAATCTCGCAAATCATTCGCTTCAATTCGAATTCCCCTGACCCTGTATAAAAATTCATGAAATTTGCCTCCAAAGTAAATTATATCAATTCTTTCAACACTTCTTCATGGGGATGGCTGATTAAACTGTACCCGGCCAGCATACCATCCTCTTTGATGTATTCGATTGCCGGAACCACGGCGGATTTCAACGCTTCCATATCGCCGGTGATAACTACAAAACCTTTTCCTCCCACCGCCATCGCGACATGTATGCGCATCAATTCCAGATCGGCTTCTTTCACTGCAAAATCAGCTGCTTTAATGGCGGAAGCGACAGAAAACGTCTCCATCACCAGCAATCCGTCCACTTTCTCTTCGGCACTCAATGTATTGGAACCGGCAATGGCCGGAAATACACGTTCATCCACCCGAGGAATAACGACCGCATTAACAATGGCGAAGCCCCCCACTTCGTTTGCGGTGTCGATACATGTTTCAACGTCAGCGAGTTCGCCTCGGATTATTATGAGGTATTTGCCGGAGCAAATGGTGCGGGCGATAATTTTTTCCACATCGGCGACTTTCAGCACAGCATCCTGAACCTCATAGCCTTTATAAATGCTCGCCAGTTCGACAATTCCAATTGAGTTCTTTGATTCCATCAGTTCCTCTGAATAACAATTTCTTGTTGTGTCACTTCAGCGATTTTCCCATCGATTGACGCATGAATATTCGCTGAAATTTTCCCATTGGCCTCCGCGATGAGATCGTATTTTTGCACCACATCACCTTTTTTCACGACCGGTTCTGCCGGCGCTCCGATGTGTTGACGCAATGAAAGCCTGACAGTTTTGGGAGAAAAATCAATGGCGGTTAACGGTCCTTCGTCCTTAAATTTCAGTACATCAAGGCGCTGCATTAACTTTTTAGTGGGGACTTTTCGGAATTCCATCATAGGATGCGGCTTGACCGGCAATCCTTCCCACTTCATTTTATTCTGCATCACAAATCTTTTTTCGATGACAGTAGCGCCTTTGGGATCAAGACTTTCCGGGCAGGCATAGAATGTACATAAATTGCATTCGCAGCAAAATGCTGAACCGAGATCCACCATGGGTTCATCCTCGCGGGTGAACATGCGATTGCGCATGGCAGTTTCAGGGCGGACCGGGTGACCCAGTAAATACCTCGGGCAGAATTCCGTGCAAAACACGCATTGATCGCAGCCGGCTTTGGCGATCCGATCCGTATCGTGCGGCGTGGCAAATCGCTCGTACATGGTCACGCAATAATGGTCGGATGGCAACACGATGAGCGCGCTGGTTCGCTTATCAACAACCTGGTTCAAATTTTTTTCCAGCTCGCCCATCATTAATCCGCCGGAACGAACTGAATAATTTCGGCTGGTAATATTGACCCTGGATAGCACATCTGCAAAGGAGATTCCAATGGGCACTTTAACAGTCACCGGTTCGCTCACTGCGCCGGCAATGGAAATAAACTTTTCAACGACCGGCCTGGCCATTGCGATATTGTAGAGCGTTTCCACATTTTGAACCACACAGCCGGCTGAAATGGGAAGTTCGCCAGGCTGCACAACCCGACCGGTGGTCAGATAAATTAGTGTGATCTCATCGCCGGCCGGGTAAAAATCTCCGATGGGTTTGACGTTTATTCTGCCATTGGCTTTAGTTGAAAGCCGTTCCACTACATCGCGGTGTTTGCCTTTAATGCCGATGATTCCTTGGGATGCGCCGGTCAAATTCAGGGCAATATTAAATCCATCGAGAATTTCATCCGCAAAATTGCGCAGCATTTCCATGTCTTTGTGAAGCAGTGGCTCGCATTCGGCTGCGTTCATAATCAGTGTATCCGGACGCGAATCCAGCTTTACATGCGTGGGAAAACCTGCGCCGCCGGCGCCGACAACACCATTTTTCGCTATATCAAAAATATCCATAATTAAATATCAGTATAATCAATTCTATCGACAATCGCCATAATCAGGGTTCGAATGGGAGCCCGCTGCAAATTGAAAACCTGGGCCGCAACCCCGGGCGCGCCACCACACACAACCATATCGCCAACGCCGGCGCCAACGTAATCGATTGCCACCCATTCGTTGCCTTCGCCTTTGTCACGGCCGTCCGGGTACACCGGTTTCACCACAAACACGGTTTTAGACGTATACGCCGCGTGCTTTTCCGTGGACGTTACTATTTTTTTCACTCTGGCTAAAAACATTTTGCTTTACATCCCAAAAATGTGAATTTTGTTTGTAATTCTATCTGCCACACAGTTACTGCAAAATGGTCTTGATATTCGTTCTTCGATGTTGGATGTTCGATTTTTCAACGAATCAAATATCTAAGATCAAACAATATCAAACATCGAAAATCCAATATCTAACATCGAATTTCGAGCATCCAAAACGCGACATTCGTCGCCTGTCAATCAATCGAGTCAACGAGCTCAACGACGCTGGCATTGACCGGCGCAACGCCGGAATCGAACGCCTGGGTTGCATCGGTGCTGGTGACATAAACGACCAGATCCCCGGGACCGGCAATGGTTTGGGGATCGGCGACCACCAGGGGCTGGCCAACGTTCTCGCCATCCGCTGAAATCGGCTGGATGATGTGCAGCCGGCAGCCGTGGAGCTCCTCCACTTTACGATCGGCCCACACATTGCCGATTATTTTACCTAACTTCATCGGCTTTTCCCCCTCCTTTTTTTCGCAGGGACTTTTTCTTTCACTGATTCAGTAATCTGCACATCGTCGATGATGGCCATGACCACGGCGTCTACCGGCGCGTTGCGGGTGAGCGCAGTCATTCTCGCTGAAGAGCCATACGAAAGCAAGACAAAGCTTCCTTCGCCGGCCTGAACCGCATCCACAGCGACGTGGTAGGTATTCAGCGGTTTCCCATTGTGGTCCACTTCCTTGCACAGCAGCAATTTCATCCCTTTGAGATTTTCATCTTTCTGGGTGGACACCACCATGCCAATCACTTTTGCAAAAATCATTTTTTCCTCAGCGATTTTTTGTTAAAGGTCGTATTCAGCTCGTCCACAGGGCGAGGGATCACCAATTCGGAGATCACTTCACCAGCGCGCGTTGCGGCTGCCACGGCTGCTTCAATTGCAGACCGAACCGCTGCCACTTCACCTTCAACGACGAATGAAACGTAGCCGCTTCCACTCTGCCGCCACTCTACCAGGTCTACGGCGGCTGATTTAACTGCTGCATCTGCGCCTTCAATCAGCGGCACAAATCCACGGGTTTCCAAAACGCCTATCGCTTTCACTTCAGCCATGTTCTTCTCCTTAAAATCGATTTATTTGATTTACTTTATTCTCAATTTATAAAATTGTAAATTCAAGCTATTTTTGAATGGTAAATTTAGATCATTGAATGTACAGATATTCGATTTTCAATATTAGATATCGATTATTCTTGTGTGCCATTTTCTATTTTCTGCTTCCCAGCTTTTCCCTGTGATTTGTGGTTAATTTTTTATGATACCAACCCCAATCACGCGAACCGCATCGCTCCCACTATCATAATGCGCCGTTTCCGGGTGAAGTGCACCGGCGTGCAAATACCTTCTCCGGTCGGTGTGGCGATGGTGTGCGAAAAATAGCCTTCCCCGAACGCCTTGCCATTACCTCGCAATGTGCCGCCATTGATTGTGTGGACATCGCAATCCAGCCTGCGCGTGAAATCGGTTGCCCGGTTCATGTCCTGCGTGTAAATGCTGGCCGTGTGTTTGAATCCATGCTCGGCTTTCAGCGCTGCCTGTACGCCTTCCTCGTAATCGCGGACTCGGACGATTGGCAGACACGACGTCATCTGCTCGGCTACCACCCAGGGATGACTGCGATCGGTTTCACCGAACAGCATGGGCACATCTTCGGAAATATTCATACCCAAAGCTTTGGCCAGCACGTTGGCGTTTCGGCCCACATAATCGCGATGGGTGATCCAGTGTTTGCCGGATTTGGTGAGCGCCTTCTGTCCCAGCAGATTCATTTGCGTTGTTGTCAGCCGAACATTGCCTTGCTTTTGAAATGCGCGCATGAATTTTTCATACACGCTGTCCACCACAAAAATTTCTTTCTCCGCAATGCACAGAATATTATTGTCAAAACTGGAGCTTGTGGTAATTTCCTTTGCCGCCAATTCGATATTGGCTGTTTCATCGATGAGCACCGGTGGATTGCCCGGCCCGGCCGCAATTATTTTCTTGGGATATTTCATAGCCATATCCACCATCATCGGGCCGCCGGTCACTGAAAGCATTTCCACCCTGGGATGACTGAAAAGAATTTCAGCGGTTTCCAGCGTGGGTTCAACCACGCAGGTTACCAGGTTAGGCGGCGCGCCAGCCTGTGTCATGTATTGATTTGCCAGACGAATGCAAAGCGCGTTTACTTTTTTCGCAGCCGGATGTTGATTAAAAGCGATGGTGTTTCCAGCCGCAAGCTGAATGATGATGTTGTTCACCATGGTAGGAACAGGGTGCGTGCTCGGCGAAATATTGCCGATAACGCCGTAAGGCGAATATTCATCAATGGCCAGACCAATTTCACCAGACCATGACTGAGGCTGAAGGTATTCCACGCCGGGACTGTTTTCTGCCGCGTTAATGTGTTTTTTAATTTTGTGATCGATCCGACCCATTTTGGTTTCTTCCACAGCCATTCGGGAAAATTCCTCTTTGTGATCCAGCGTCATTCGCCGAACCGCATCTGTAAATTTTTTCCGGGACTGAAGGTCGAATTTCCGATACTCCAGAAACGCTTCGTGTGCGGCTTCAATAGCGTCGTTCATATCTTCGAAAACACCCCAATTGCCGTTGGATTGGATTTTTGGGGTGGCCGGTTTGTCCTGGATCATCACATTTTTCACCACATTGTTCACGATGGCTTGAATTTCATCGTTTGATATATTCACAATTACCCTCTATGTTATTACCCAGCAACTTTTGCAAATTTGTGCAAAATAATTAAATATGAATTGGTCAACAAAAATTATTATTTGCGGCTTTGCCGCGCTGGGGTTGCAGAATTATTCTTTTGCCTTTTTCGCTTCAATGGGAAATGTGGGATCCAGTTTCTGCGAGGGTCGCGGAATAATCGATTGTCCCTGTACATCACCAATCTGTGATGCGGACGCAACGCCGGCCTCGACAGCGGCTTTTACAGCAGCGACATCGCCCCTGAGAATGACATTCACTTTCCCGCCGCCAACTCTCAGCCAATCGCCCAAGCGAACATTCGCTGCTTTCACGGCTGCATCGGCTGCTTCCATCGCTGTTGCAAATCCCAATGTTTCTATTACGCCTAAAGCTTCTTGCATTTTTCATCCTCCGGTTATTTTTTAATACCAATCAAATCAAATACATCCTCATGCGCCGATGGAATGACATTGGCGCACACCAGTTCGCCCACCCGCGCTGCTGCCTCTGCGCCGGCTTCCACGGATGATTTTACGGCGCCGACTTCGCCTCTGACGATTGCTGTAACATAGCCGCCGCCAATCCCGACCTGTTTCACAAGATCGACCGACGCTGTTTTCACCATTGCATCAATGGCAAGCACGCTGCCGGTATTTCCGCGCGTCTCAACGAATCCTAATGCGACTTTCTTTGCCATGCAACTTCTCCTTTGGTTATTTTATTTTCGATGTTCATTGTTCGATTTTACTCGATGTTTGATATTCGATGTTCGATTTATTTGTAGCGTCCTGAAATAAGTTTCCAAATCATTCGTAATTATTTTTTCATTAAAAAAAATCCGTGGAGACCTGTTTCATCCGCGTTCAATATTGATTATTGAAACTCTCCTATGAATTTTTAACCGTCACTGTCAATTGCTTCTGCTTGATCAACTCCTTTGCGCGGGGCGTGACGACCGTGCCTTTGGGCACAATCACCTCCCCGGTCAATTCGTGAAGCCGCCGAATGTGGTTCTCCGTTAAAACAGGTGTTTTGTATTTGCTCATATCAATCTCTTCAGATTTTGAGCGAAGCGCCTGTTCAGGATTGAAGTGTACTGATTCTCCACTGGCTGAAACGACCTGAACGCCCTGTTTCTTCAGTTGTTTCACCACTTCCGCTGTGACGAGATTGATTAATTTTTCCAGAGTAATTTCCAAATCGGTTTCCTTTTAGAGCCAAGCCTAATCATTACTGTTGTACGTATCTTTTTTCCCGGTGGAGATTGTATCCACAGTGGCGACGATGGTATTATCTGTGCACACGTAGCGAGTCAGTTTTGTCATTCGGGCGGATGACGACGAACAGAGCAGCACAATATCGCCCGGTTTTGCCTTAACCGTATCCACGCACGCAGCCGTTTTGCTGTGCTCTTCCAGCTTTTCGTTGAGATATCGAACCACCAGCAATTTCAGGCCGTCCACATTCCCCTCTTTTTGGGTGGAAATAATTTGGCCGATCACTTTTCCGAACTTCATTAAATCCCCTACATTTTTCCGATGAATTGTACTTTTGTCTCGCAGCGAACATTGGCTGCATTGGCGTCGTCAGTATCCAAATGCATTTGCAGCTTCCAGGCGTCGTTAATTCGAACCAGCACATTTTCGAACACTGTCCCCTTTTGCCCACCAATGCGCACTTTGCAATAGTCGCCATCCTTTACGCCAAACTGTGCTGCGATATCACCTGGCGTGTGCATATGACGATTGGCAATAATGGCACATTCTTCGAGGAAAACGGCGCCTTTAGGACCGACCAGTGTCAGCGGGGCTGCACCTTTGAGGTCTCCGGAATTTCGGACAGGCGGATTGATCCCAATGGTCACAGCATCAGTCAATGATAACTCGACCTGGTCATACTTCCGAAGCGGCGCCAAAATTCGAACATTCTGTATAGCTCGCATTTTTGAACCGACAATGGTGATAGTCTGCTTTGCTGCGAACTCGCCAGGCTGATATAATGGACGGTATTGTTCTATTTCGGCATCACTGCCAAACAGCTTTTGAAAAGTTTCTTGCGTTAAATGACAGTGACGGTTTGAAACTCCTAAAGGGATGAGAGGCAGATGGGAGATTTCGTCGCGTGAGACCGATTTCCCTGAAATTGTCCGAACGACTTCATCAACAATTAAATCCACAATTTGATCATCTAATCCGTTGTCCGAGCCATTGGATGCAGCTTCACATCGACCACAATCCTGGCAATATGAAGCAGCTCGCTGGAAATCTGACATAAGCGTCCTTTACTTGTTTGCTTGTAACCGCATCGTGAACACGTGCACGTTGGTGATAATAAGCGAGGTATAAAAAGATAAATGATAGTATCTTATTGTAAAAATAAGATTAATTTGATATTACTTCAAGCTACTTAAACGTTTTCGTAAGAGAACCAAAATATACTAAAATTCACATGATATGTCAAGGACTTTTTCATTTATTTAATTTCTCATTGTAGAGAAATTCATACGATACGATCACTCAACTGTCTGGTTTTACAATAAAAATGAGAAGTTCATTCTACGACTGATGATGCTCCTTTTTGAAAAATTCCATTTGATAAACGATGAAAAAAGATTCTGAAGAAAATCATTTCACGATTGGCAGGGGGTAAAATTCTTGCAGTATAAATTATTGAAAGGGAAATTGATTTTGAAAAAGGTCAGGCAAATAACGAATCCTGCTATTGTTATTCGCCTGACCCAAAGGGGCTTGAACAAATATCGATAAATTACAGTTAATTCTTTTTGCCGCTTTCCTGAATGACACCGGCATCCATGAGTTCTTTTTCAACGATAATCCGAATGGAGTCTGAATTGACCACCGGCACATATTTCAATGCTTCGAGGCTTTTCAATGATTGCAAGGATTTCAATGCTTCGAGATTTTTCAATTGTTTCAATTTCTCAAGCTGTTCCAATTGCTTCAGTTTCTCAAGCGATTCAAGTTCAACTTTCAATCGTTCCATGTCTTTCTGAAATTTCTCATTGAAATCTTTGTGCCAAACGATAATTTTCTTTCGTTCAGCTTCCTGAAGCTGCTTTGATAATCGACGAAACTTTTTTTCTTTCAGTCTTTCTTTGAATTTTTCATCCATGACCAATCGGAGATCTTTGTCAATACGATAATGCATTTGATGCACTTTCATATTTTCCGTATACTCGCGCATGGCCTCCCTCATTTCTTTGTTACTTTCGCAAACCACGGCCAAACGGTCTCCCAATTTTTGATAGTCACCTACCTGTGCTTTAACCTTTTCAGGAGGCGGTGGAATTACAATCACAGGAGATGTTTTCGCCATCACCTGAATTTCTATTGAATCCGTCGTGCCCCGTTCGATTTTCACCGGATTGGATAATGAAACCTCCAACAACGCTTTGGCTTGCTCTGAAGTGATTTCTTCCTCCATATTGCTGACATTTAAAATATTGGCAGCAACAGTTTCAATTTTTTCAGGCGGCACTTCCTGCTGTTTCGCCTGGGTCACAAATTTATCGTACAACTCCTGGACGGACGCTTTGTCGTTACTTTCCGGAACCATGGCCATAAGTCTATCTCCCAATAAATTCAGAGAATAGCTGAGCGTGTCCTGTTGGGATTCTTTATCCAGAAAAAGCGCCCAGACGATCACAGCCGTAATGGCAATCGTAACCAGAAAGAAACCAATTTTCTTGAATGTATCCTTCATTTTTAACACTCCTCAAAACATTATATGAAAAAATTACCTATACCAAATAACGTAAAATCCCTGCTAACGTTCAGGTAAAAAATAATTTCAATAAATCTCGCAGCGAGTGCAGGTAAAAATTTTCGAAACGAATGACAGGATTATTTCATCCCAATGATATCATCCGCCCAGCTAAGCGCAGCCGCGACTGCAGGGTAACCGATCACACAGGTCAGCACAATAATCGCGTGGTAAATTTCTTTGGGTGAAACTCCAAGCTCCAGCAGCCGCCGCACATGACTGTGCACCGAACCTTCGGACCGAATGGTCGCCGCAGCGCCAAGCTGAATGAGCAGAATGCTCTTTTCATCCAACGGGCCTTCCTGCTTCACGGTTTTGCCCAACTCTTCCACAGCCTGCATGTATTTTTCGTGCTTCGCTTTGATGAGCAAATAGCGTTTGGGTAATTTTTCTTTCGACATGATACCTCCTTTTGACATTATGAAAAACTAACTTTTTTCAATCAGGATAGAAAATTTCAAATCGCAATTTCCAAATTACAAATAACTCCCAATTTCAAAAAAACAATAACCAAACAGTTTCGTTTTTTTGAATTTTGTTTTTGGAATTTATTTGTTATTTGTTGTTTTTGTATTGGGATTTTTTTAGTGATATAGCGAAATTCCAATAATCAATCAAGAGCGCCGAATAGCTAATTCACTGGATAAATATAATTCTCTCCTTTCTTAATTCGTTCTACTTCACCTTTTTTGTTAATTTCGAAAACAAGCAGCTCGCCATTTCCGTTTTCACCGGTCATGCGAAATGTATGTTCGGCCACCGGCGTCAACTCGATTAAGCTATATTCCGGATTTTCTTCAGGAGGATAGTCAAAACCGTATAACACCAGTTTTTCGTTCAGAATCATCACCTGATATTCCCAGTCTGTGGGATCCGCGTATCGGCCGACGTATTTCTGCCACACAGGATCTGCTTTAGCTGGGGTTTTCGAAGGTGTCACGGCTTTGGTGATCGCCGGGGCCACTACATCAAATACGCGATTCGCAAACATGGAAGGCGAACCATCTTCGGCATTGGACATCACAACAACGCCGATTTTTTCATCCGGGCAAAACAGTATTTGCGTGCGATACCCGGCAACCCAGCCGCCATGTCCGACCAACGTTCGACTTCCCTGTTGACTGATGCTGAAGCCCAGTCCCCTGCCGCTTTTCCAACTCGAATTGAGCCAGTGAACGCGCTGCATTTCTTTGAGCGTGCTGCCTTTCAAAATCTGCGCCCCGCCAGGCTTGCCATCGCGAAATTGCAGCGAGATGAACCGCGCCAAATCCTCCACCGTGGAAGACATGTTCGCTGCCGGCGTTAAGCCTTTGGAATCGGTGAAGTCCATGACTTTCCGCTTGCCATTCTCCAGTCTTCGGCCATAGCCCACGGCCAGGCGTTTGAAGTGGTCTTTGGACAAATTCACGCTGGTGCTCGACATCCCCAGCGGCTCAAGAATATGCTTTTGAATATAAGTTTCGTACTCTTCCCCCGAAGCTGCCACAACGATTTGTCCCAACAGCGCCATGCCCAGGTTGGAATATTTATATTTTGTTTCCGAGGGATAGGTGGTTTCCTGGTCCGGCAATGTAGCCTTTATTTGCTCCAGCGTGGGGAATTTGTGATCGGTCCAGTACGGGAAAGCCGCCTCGCGCGGCAGCCCGGAGGTGTGCGTCAATATATGTCGAATGGTTATTTCCGGCGCTTCCGGGAAGCGATGTTTGATGTCGAACCAGGGCAGGTATTTTGCGATGGGATCGTCCAGGTGAAGCTTGCCTGCATCACGTAGCTGCAAAATGGCTGTGGATGTAAAAGTTTTCGTAATGGACGCAATGCGAAAAATGGTCGATGACGTCATGGGTGTTTTGTTTTTCACATCGGCAAGACCAAATCCGTTTGCATAAATCATATCCTGGTCATAGACAATCGCAACAGCCAAGCCTGGCAGGTCGTAATAGTCCATTTGCGCGATAGTCCACACTTCAAATAACTTAATTTTTGCGGCGATTTCGGGATCTTGAGCAAGTGGTTGGGATTGACTCCAGAGAATAGAGCGCGAAAAAACAATCAAAATCAACGTCAACACAAGTTTCTTCATTGAATTATTTTCCTCCTTGAAGTTTTAGCGAAAGCGCGGGTGATAATAAGAGAAGATTAAGATTAGAATTATGATTAAGATTATGATTAAGGTGTAGGCAAAGCTTTTTTTCTCTATGTCTCTGCCTTTATCTAAACCTTCTTTTTTTCCTTCATCTATTAGACATGCCAAATCGAAAAAAGGTTTCTTATGTTTACAATTTATTCCAGGTTAAATAAAAAGATATTGACATTATTGACAAATCTTTGTATTTTGAAAATGATTTCAATTTGTAATTTTCACCTGCCTAAAAGAACTTCGTTGAATTTTTGTTTTGAATAATTCGACCAGACATATACGAATAATTCTCCGGATGAAATTCGTCCTAATTATCAAGGCGGAAACATGCAACCACAATTCCAAAATCACTATTATCCGACAGTCATACGCGCGTTTATATTGTTCCTGATTTTTGTTTTTTTCAATTTTATAGTGGCTTTGGCAACGTCTGCTACAACAGGGAAAATACTCTCTCAATCGGCGAATCTGCTTCTAACCTATGCCATCACTTTTACCATCACTATCATTATTGGCGCTGTTCAAAAAAAGGAAGACTCTCCGGAGAGCGCCCTGTTTTCATTCTCAAAGGCCCCCTTCGGTATCTACCCGATTTTGATTGTGCTCACGCTCGTGCTTCAGGCGATTCTCGATCCCATCACCGATCTGATTCCCATGCCGGATTTTTTCTATAAAATGTTCCTGGAACTGATGTCCGACCGAAGTTGGACCACGTTTGTGATGATGGTGGTCGCCGCGCCGCTGCTGGAAGAAATTCTTTTTCGCGGAATATTTCTGGATGGCTTTTTGAAAAACTATTCCGCGCGGAAATCCATTTTCTGGTCCAGCCTATTTTTTGCTGTGGCGCACATGAATCCCTGGCAATTCATCGTGGCCTTTGTCTTGGGACTGCTCATCGGTTATGTTTATTTGAAAACGAGATCACTGCTGCCGTGTATATTCATCCACTTTATCGCCAATCTTGCCGGCTATTCGCTGAGATTTTTATTCGATGTGGACGAAAACAAAATCACAACCACGCGGGAAATGGTTGGGAGCAATCTGCTCTACTTTTCGATTCTGGTCCTTTGTGCTATCATCGCGTATACGCTACTGCGGAAGCTGGGGCAAATTTTCAAATATGCGAAGCCGACTAAAGAATAAAGCATTTATTTTTTTGTTTCTATTCTAAATTGTGTGGGCAATTTTAAATCAGTCAATAACTAACCACAGAGCGCCCGGAGAATGCACAGAGTTCCCAGAGTTTTATTAATTTTAAAAGCTTTGTGACAATAATTTATTGATCGAAAAGATAACGGTTTTTCCGAACTGTAAAGATTCAACCATAACATCTTTTTAAATGAGTGAGGATCAGGTTATTAAAAATATAAAGTTGAGCTTACCCTTTTTAATTCGTTTTTTTCTTTTGCGATCTTTGCTTCCCATTGCGCCCTTGCGGTAAATCATTTTTACCCACACGAATATTATTAGAACCCTTTTTTTTGATATTGGAATTTATTTGATTTTTAGAATTTGAAGTTTGCTATTTCAATAAATCAATCACCTATACACCAAAAACAGGAAAAACAATGGGTCACATCGAACACGCCAAACGCTCACTCGTTCCTCTCATCGACCGGTTGAACAAATACCCCATCGGGCTGGTGGACAATGAAATTCTTCGCGAAATGCTCTCCATTCTTTTCACTGAAACCGAGGCGTACGTTGCCTCGAAATTCCCGCTCATGGAAGCGACCATTTCGGAGCTGTCCGGCTCGACCAAAATGAGCGAGGAAGAATTGCTGCCGCTGCTCAACACCATGGCTGACAAAGGAATTATTATGGACATGCCTTATGGCGACGACGTGTATTACCTGCTCATGCCCGGGGTGATTGGCTTCATCGAATTCACTTTCATGAAAAACCGAACCGACCTGCCCATGGACAAGCTGGCGAAGATGATGACCGACTATTTTCACCACGACCCGGAAAACGGTCAGGCAAAAGAATTCTTTGGCAGCAAAACCCAGTTGACCCGTTCGCTGGTCTACGAAGAACACATCCCGGTTTCCAGCGAAATCGTTTCTTACGAGAGCGCCCGGGACATTATCAAGAATGCGGAATTCGGCGCAGCCGGCATGTGCTATTGCCGGCACAAGCGGGAACACGAAGGCAAATCGTGCAAAAAAGGCGTGCCGGTGGAAGGCACCTGCATTTCATTCAACAACGGCGCTCGATTTTTAGCACGCCGTGGATTTGCCGTGGAAAAGACCACAGAGGAACTGCTGGAAATCATCAATATGGCCCATGCCCACAATCTCACGCATATCACGGACAATATCCGGAATCGGCCCACGTTCATCTGCAATTGCTGCGGATGCTGCTGCGAAATTATGACAGGCATTAAAATGGGCTATTATGATGGTGTGGGTAAAACCAGCTACATCGCGGTCATCGACCCGGAGAAATGTGACTACTGCGGCGAATGTTTCACAGCGTGTAACGTGCGGGCGATTGCGCGGGATAAAAACGCTTCGGAATCCCGGCGCGTCAGTGCTGTCGATGAAAAAGTCTGTCTCGGCTGCGGCGCGTGCATTTCGGCTTGCTCAAAGGGCGCAATTTCGCTCATTCCAAGAAGGGGTTACATCGCTCCGCCAAAAACGAAGCGTTCGATGTTTCAGTCCATTCTAAGAGAAAAAGGGCGCATGCGGCCGTTTGTCTTTCATATTGCGAAGAAACAGATTACGAAGATATTTAAAGCAGGTAGAGGTAAAGGTTGAGATTGAGAAATGAGTTCGGTTAACAATAAATTAAATTTTTATCGGCGCGAGAAATTCTCTGAATGAGCTTTTTTTTCGTGTTCTTCAGCGTGTTCCGCGGGCCCGCCACCCCAAAAATTCTTCATTTTTATATTGATATTTTGATATAAAAATTTTACATTAATGTTATTATTTTTTCGCCAGTATCACATTTTTTAACCTGAATTATTCATGTAATAATAAAATTGATTCAATTACCTGATTATTATCAAATTGAATGATCAATTCATTTAAAAGTCAGTTTTAGACGTAAAAATGTACGAATCTCTTAATTCAGCACCATTCAGGTTATCTCGATACCTTTAGCAATATAATGTGAATAATCGAGGTTAAGAATACTTTTTTGCTTCAAGTATGCTTACCTGAGTCATTCTGGCTAATCCAAATGTTGATTTCTTACAACCCTCAACAAAACTATATCCATGGAAAAATTCGATTTACCCGATTCAATAAAAAACGAGTTAAGTAACACCACCCCCGATGAAATTGTCCGTTATCACGTTGTTTCCGATTTGACCAATCGGCTGAAGTATGGGGAAGAATGGCTTGTTGCGACTGATAAGCGACTGTATGCTTTTTCGATCAATAATGGCCAGCCTGAATTGCTTTCAAGCCATAATCTCGCGGCGATATCCGCAATTGATACGGTGAATCTTACAGGGAGCGGTTTCGTTGAAATTGAGATCGATAGTAAGCTTCATCGTCTCATCTATTTTTCAAATGCCAAAAATGCCGATTTTGCCCTGGCCGTGGAAAATATTCGAGCGCTTAAGGATAATCTTATTTCTGAATTAAGGGTAGAGGAAGAAACCGGGAAAAAGTATTGTGAGATTTGCAAACTGCCAATTCCCGAGGATTTGAACAAATGTCCCCGGTGCACCAATAAAAGCAAAACATTCCGCCGAATTTTGGCATTCACAAAACCGCATCTCCGGCTGCTGTTTTTGATTTTTATCACGCTAATCAGCGGAACGTGCTTTGGCCTGATTACACCATATATCAGCAAATTATTCATCGACGTTATTTTGAAACCCACCACTGATACCGGGATTTACGAATTTGCCCGATGGATTCCTTTTGCAGCGCTGGCATTGCTCATTGCCTATTCGGTGCAGAATTTCTTCGGGAGCCTTCACATGCGGCTTGCCGCCTACATGGGGCATCGCACCGTGTACGATGTGCGGGCTAAAATTTACGCGAAACTCCAGGAATTGTCTCTCTCGTATTTCGACAAACACCAGACTGGCGCCATTATGGCGCGCGTGAATCAGGACACGCGGGAGCTTCAATACCTGCTGGTCGACTTCATCCCGTTAACGCTGGAAAGTCTTTTCATCCTGATCGGCGTTGGGGTGTTTCTCTCGATTTTGAGCTGGCAGCTCACCCTGTTTATTTTTATCCCCATCATCGCCACTGTCGCATTTTTGATGAAAGTCTTCCCAAAAGTTCGTATTTACTTTCGCCGCTATTATCATCGACGGTCGAGGCTCAGCGCACTGGTGGGCGATTCTCTCTCCGGCATGCGTGTTATCAAATCGTTTGGCCAGGAAAAAGAAGAACTGAAAAAATTTGACATAAAAAGCGGTTCCTTTCGGGATGCGGGAATTGATCTTGAAAAAAAGTGGAGCGTTTACTTCCCGACGCTGCAATTGCTTATCATGTCCGGTACTGTGCTGGTCTGGCTCGTTGGCGGGAATCTGGTTGTCAGCGGAAAAATGTCGCTGGGAGATGTGGTTGCATACACCGGCTACTTGATGATGTTCTATCGGCCGATTTTTATTCTCACGCGGATGGTGGAACGGATCACCAGCGCTTTGAGCGCGGCGGAGCGCGTATTTGATGTTATTGATACGGAGTCCCAGATCAAGGACGCTCCCGAGCCGGTTTCCAGGCCGGACATTCAAGGCAAAATTGAATTCAAAAATGTTACATTCGGATACGACAAGTATAAACCTGTAATAAAAGATTTGAATCTGACTATCGAGCCCAATGAAATCATTGGTTTGGTGGGTAAAAGCGGGGCCGGCAAAAGCACGTTCATAAACCTGGTGGGAAGGCTTTACGATGTGAATAAAGGCAAAATTCTCATCGATGACGAAAATATCAAAAACATAAAATATGCAGATTTGCGCAGTCAGATTGGCGTGGTGCTTCAGGAAACGTTTTTGTTCATCGGCACGATTTATGAAAATATTGCCTACGCCCGGCCGGAAGCAAGCACTGAGGAGGTCATTGAAGCGTCCATCGCGGCAAATGCCCACGAATTCATCATGAAAAAGCCGGATGGGTATGATACGGATGTCGGAGAACGGGGTGACAGACTTTCAGGCGGAGAGAAACAGCGCATTGCCATTGCCAGGGCAATCCTGCGGAATCCCAGAATTCTTATTTTGGATGAAGCAACATCATCACTGGATACAGAAACCGAGAGCAAAATTCAGGAGGCGCTGACCAATCTCACCCGGGGACGCACGACAATCGCCATCGCCCACAGGCTTTCCACGCTGCGTAATTGTAACCGACTTCTCGTGCTTGATGAGGGAAAACTGGTGGAGTTTGGCACTCACCGGGACCTGATGGCAAAGAAAGGTGTTTTTTATAACCTGGTAAATATGCAGAGTAAACTTTCGAAAATAATTGCAGTGAGCGACTAAATGGTTATTCTATTAAATCCCGATGAAATCACATTCAAACGCACGAAAAATGGATTTCTTCGATTAGAAAAAAAGGATGGCGAAACTTTCGAAACAGTGGAATGCGCCCCGCTTTTTCCGCTTTCCCGGCCGGATCGATACATTTCTGTGACGAGCCGCAGCAATGGCGAAATCATAGAGTTGGGGATTCTCAAGAATCTCAAAGCATTGAAAAAGCAGCAACAGGCGCTTGTTCGCGAAGAAATCGAGTTTCGCTATTTCAGCCCGGAAATTACCGATATCAAAAAAATCACGTCCCAGTATGGCGTCGACCAGTGGGATGTCGTTACGGACAAAGGAGACAAAACATTTCTCGTCCGGGATATCAAAGAGAACATCATCATTCGGGAGACCGGCTTTATCACCATTTCAGATATTGACAAATGCCGGTTTAGAATCACAAATTACAGGAAACTATCGCCCAAATCCCAAGTGGAGTTGGAGCAGACGTTATTGTAATTGTTTTGAATAAAAAAATTGTATTCTCTTAATCTTAATCCTACTCATAATCATAATCTGCTTTTGATTTAGATTATGACTAAGATTAAGAAAAATGACTGAAAACCAAACCACAAACAATATGAAATTTGAACTCACAAAATACACGCTCGACCGCTTTTTCGTAAAAGTGGTCGAAAAATACGGGGCACGACCGGCCCTGTCCATCATGGACGATGAACCGATAACCTACGCGCAATTTGGCCACCGAGTCGAATTGCTGAGGCAAAATTTAAAAAAATTGGGACTCAAAAAGAATGCCAGAATTGCCATTCTGGGACGGTCTTCGCCAAACTGGGCAACCGCATTCATGGCAATTATGACCATGGGCGCTGTGGCTGTGCCCATTATGGAAGAATTCCCGGAAGCCGATATTGACCACATCATCCATCATGCCGATGTAAAAGCCATTTTTATCACCGAAAACCTGTACCAGGATTTAACGCTCACAACGCTGAATAAAAATCAGATTGTCCTGAACCTGGACGATCTTTCACTCCTTTCCAGCGAGCTGCATCTCATCAAACTTTGGAATCAAATCCACGATTTACCGGAACGGTTACTGAAAATATTCGAAAAAGAATTATCTACAGGACAGGTTCAAGAACAATCTGGTATTGAAGAAGACGACCTGGCCGAAATTCTATACACCTCAGGCACAACCGGCCATTCCAAAGGCGTCATGCTGACCCATAGAAATCTGGTCAGCAATTTATTCGAAGGGCCGGATTTATTGGGCGTCATTCACGAGCAGAGCGTGGTGCTTTCTTTTCTTCCCATGGCGCATGCCTTTGGTTCCACGTCCGGTTTTCTATCCATAATTTACTGCGGCGCGTGCATTCATTTTCTCAACAGACGTCCATCGCCAAAAGTGTTGGTTGATTCCATGCAGCGAGTCAGGCCGACCATCATTGGCGGCGTGCCCCTGATATTCGAAAAGATCTATCACAAAAGAGTTCTCCCTGTTTTCAGCAGCAACAAATTCCTGCGCCGACTGTCCGCCCGGCCTCGCCTGCGAAAAATACTTTATAAAATAATTGGCAAAAAAATACTTCGCTCGTTCGGCGGACGACTGGATTGTGCCATCATTGGCGGCGCCAGCTTGAGTCACGAGGTTGAAATTTTTCTGCGCGAAGGCAACATTCCCTACGCGTTAGGCTATGGCCTGAGCGAGTGTTCGCCGCTGGTCACGTTTTGTTCCATGGAAGCAGCGAAAATCGGTTCTGTGGGTCACGCCATCACCGATGTTTCGGTTAAAATCATCGAAAAAGACCCGGCCACCGGCATCGGCGAAATACTGGTGAAAGGCCCCAATGTGATGAAGGGCTATTTCAAAAACGAAGCGGAAACAAAAAAGGTATTTACAGAGGACGGCTGGTTCATTACCGGGGATCGCGGTTATCTGGATGAAGATGGATTTTTGTTCATTACCGGGCGTTCCAAAAACGTTATCGTTGGGCCGTCCGGGGAAAATATCTACCCGGAGATTATCGAAAGCAAATTTCTGGAATCGTTATTCGCCGAGGAAGTGCTTGTTTATCAGACAGAAAATCAACTGATCGCGCGAATTTACCCGGATTATGTGTACATTCAGAGCCTCGAAGCCGGGAAAGATGAACCAACCATCGCTTCAGATATCGAAACGATTTTGAATAACGTTCGAACCGACGTGAATAGGCAGCTTCCATCAGCATCAAAGATTCACAAAATAATCGAACAGAAAGAACCATTTCAAAAAACGCCGACAAACAAAATAAAACGTGCTGAATATGTACCGGATTATGCCTGAAAACGACGCATAGCATTTAGCTGACTAAGGAATTGAATGAAAGAAATTATCGGAACCAGCAACCGCGTTCTGGAAATCGATCTGACCACGAAAAAAGTTACTCAATTCACTATCTCTCAAAAAGATCGGGAGATGTATTTAGGCGGAAAAGGACTGGCGCTGAAATATCTCCACGAACGCATGAAACCGGGTGTTGATCCGTTTTCGGCAGACAACATTCTTGTTTTCATGCTGGGAGTTTTTATGGGAACCGGCGCGCAATGCAGCGGTCGATTTGCAGCAGCGACAAAGTCCCCCCTGACCGGGATTTTCGCATCTTCTTCCTGCGGCGGACCGTTTGGCATGGCGCTTAAAACTGCAGGCTACGATGGGCTTGTCATTTCCGGCCAAACGGATAACCCGTCGTTTCTTATCATTGATTCACAGAACATTCGAATTGAAGATGCATCTGAAATTCAGGGCAAAGATACCACTGAAACGCAAGCATTCTTTGATTTGCAAAAGAAACACGGCGCGCTGGTCATTGGCCCGGCCGGGGAAAACAAAGTGCTTTACGCAAATATCCGATCCGGGGACAGGTATTTTGGCCGCGGTGGATTCGGCGCGGTCATGGGTTCGAAAAATCTCAAAGCCGTGGTGGCGCGTGGGAATGCGTTCAAAATCATTCCGCATAATCCTGATAAATTTTCACGAATAAAAAAGAAAGCCCTCAAACAGATCAACACCAATATTTTTACATCGAAGTTGTACCGGCGATACGGCACGGCGGCAAATTTCAATTACTGCAACGATGGCGGCATTTTGCCGGTGCGGAATTTTCAACGGGGAAGCGATTCACGGGTCGATGCCGTATCCGGCGAAACCATGGCGGATAAATACAATTCCAAACCAAGCACCTGCATTCCCTGTTCTATATTATGCGGGCACAAAGGTTCAGTGAACGACGGATCAACCCATAAAATCCCGGAGTACGAAACCGCCGCACTGATGGGACCGAATCTGGAAATTTTTGATTCGGACCAGGTCATTCGCTGGAATGACCTGTGTGGAGATTTGGGGCTGGATACAATTTCAGCAGGAGTTACCATCAGCTACGTCATGGAAGCGAGCGAAAGAGGATTGATTGAATCCGATCTGAAATTCGGTTCAGCCCGGGGCGTTGAAACGATGCTCCAGTCCATCGCTCTCCGGCGTGGTTTTGGAGATGAATTGGCCAATGGCAGTCGCTGGCTTTCTGAGAAATATGGAGGGCAAGAATTTGCCATGCACGTGAAAGGAATGGAATTGGCAGCCTACGATCCGCGCGGATCGTGGGGCCAGGGTCTGTCATACGCTGTGGCCAATCGCGGCGGCTGCCATCTCTCATCAACCATGTTTGCGCTGGAAGTTTTTCTTGGATTTATTCAGCCAAATTCGGTTCATGCCAAAGCCAGATTTGTCAGTTTTTTTGAGGATCTCTACTGCACCTTCAACTCATTGTACACCTGTTTGTTTACATCGTATGCCTACGTGCTCGAGCCATTCATTATCAAATATACGCCCAAATTTCTTTTGAAACTCGCCATGCGGAGTTTGCCGGGCATTGCGTTAAAATTCATCGATGTTCGAATTCTAAGCAATTATTATGAGGCGATTACCGGTATTCAGATGACTCAGAAAAAAATGATAAAAGCCGGGCAACGAATCCATATTCTCGAACGTTACATGAACACACGAGAGAATATTTCCCGCAAAGACGATACACTGCCGAAGCGGTTGCTGAAAGAAAGTCGCGCAGATGATAAAACAAAGTGGACCGTGCCGCTGGAAAAAATGTTAGCGCAGTATTACCGGCATCGAGGCTACGATGAAAACGGGATTCCCAAAACAAAAACGCTGGAGACGCTGGGGATTGAGCTTCATTAAAAGTATAGTCAAGTGAACTTCAAAAATAAATAATAAGGCACTGATTGAACAGATTTGCACAGATAAAAAATACCAATAACTCGAAAGGTAAAGTACCTGAATCAACAACTATTTGTTTCGACGTTTTATTGTATTAATTTTTAAAGAAATATATCTAATACGACATAGTCAGATTACCTTTTTTCTGTCATTTCCTCTGGACTTTACCCGGGGTACTTCCGTTGGTCGCCTTCGGTCGCCTGTATATTTTTTACAGGAATCTCATTCTAAATCATGAGGAGATTCCCTAAAAACATGCGGGAATGACAACAATAGTGGAATATTGCCTTGCATTTTGAGACATTTTTTAATTTGACTAAGTGGTCTATTTCATAAATTCGGTGACATATATTTTATTTCACTACGAC